>JADLCY010000011.1 GCA_020846935.1 Gemmatimonadaceae bacterium | reverse complement strand
GCGCGACACCGACGCGCGGCACCCCCGGGGGCCCCGCTTTTCGTTTGCCACCAGCCCGCACCACCCTTTCACGCATCACATCCGTGATGTTGATTCCCGGTCCACCAGCGGCGCGAGGCGTGCCCCGCCTCCGAGCCGGGACGCGCACACGACCAGGCTTCGACGGCACTCGTCGCTCCGTTCGCGGTCCAGCCGTCCGTCGTTCTTATCTGTCCGCCCGACCGCCTGTCCCCTTGGTATGATCGTCTTCGAGAACGTCTACAAGGCCTTCGGCTCGAAACGCGTGCTCCAGGGCTTCTCCCTCGAAGTGCGAGAGGGAGAAGCCATGGTCATCATCGGGTACTCCGGTTCAGGAAAGTCCGTCGCGATCAAGCACATCGTCGGCCTTCTCACCCCGGACGCGGGCACCGTCCTCGTCGACGACCACGATGTCCCCCGACTTTCGCGACGCGACCTCTCCGAGCTCCGCGCCTCCATCGGATACGTCTTTCAATTCGCCGCGCTCTTCGACTCCATGAACATCGGCGACAACGTCGCCATGGGGCTCCGCAAGCGCGGAAACATGACCGAACGGCAGATCGCCGACCGCGTGGCGGAAGTGCTGGAACTGGTGGACCTGCCTAACGTCCATGAGAAGTTTCCCGCCGAGCTGTCCGGCGGCATGCGCAAGCGCGTTGGTCTTGCACGCGCGATTGCCCTCAGGCCCAAGTACATCCTCTACGACGAACCCACCACCGGCCTCGATCCGGTCACATCCTCCGTCATCGATGACCTCATGGTCCGCATGCGCGACCGACTCGGCGTGACCTCGATCGTCATCACGCACGACATGAAGTCCGCGTTCCGCGTCGGCACGCGCATCGCCATGCTCTACGAGGGAAGGGTGCGACAGGTCGGCACCGTGGACGAGATCCGGAACTCCCGTGACGAGGAGGTGCGCCAGTTCGTCGAGGGCCGCGCCGAACCGAATGTGGCTGCCGGTGTGTAGGTGACGCCCGCGCGCGCCCGCAGCCAGCGGCACGACGAGACCCGGGAGGAAATCTCCGCGGGCGGCATCGTTGTGCGCCGGACGCCCGACGCGCCGCTTTTTCTCGTCATCCGCGACTCGTACAGGAACTGGGGATTTCCCAAGGGACACGTCGAGAACGGGGAAGCGCCCGCCGACGCCGCTCTGCGCGAGGTGGCCGAGGAGACCGGTCTCGTGGCCCTCAGACTGCGCGGCGCCATCGAGACCATCGACTGGTACTTCCGCTTTCGCGGTCGGCTCGTGCACAAGGTCTGCCACTTCTTCCTCCTCGAGACCGACGCCGAGCATACCACGCCACAGCGCGAGGAGGGGATCACGGCCTGTCGATGGGAGACGTTCGACAGCGCGATGACGCTCGTCGCCTACGAAAACGCACGTGCCGTGTTGCGCAAGGCGTCCGGCATGGTCGATCCCGGCGCTGGCACCTCGTGAGACGCCCCGTCGATCGCAGCGGTGCGTCCACCGGGCCGCTCACCATCGCCGTCCTCGCCGTGCGGGATCGGTCGCGTGCGCTCGCGCGCCAGGCGTTTCCCCGGCGGCACCACCACCTCGTGCTTGCGCGCCAGCTCAAGGACTTTCGCGCGGCTTTTCACCGTCAGCTCGTTGACGTGGCCCTCGTTGACCTCGGCGCCCCGAACGACGAGACCCCGCACGCCATCGACCTGGCGCGAGAATACCCGAGCACGCCGTTCGTCGGCCTGACCCCGCTGCGATCGACCGATGCGTCCGTGGTCGCCCGCTGCGCGGCCAGCGATTTCGCCGACCTCGCCGTCGATTCCGTGGACGATGGGCATCTGCTCGACCTGATCCTGCCGCTCAGCTTCACCCGTCGGTTTGCGGTCGCGCTTCGTGAGCCACACCCCGTGCTGCACATCGACACCCCGCTCCGTCGCCAAGCCTGGTCGTCTCTCGTCGGCTACGGTGGGCGCCCTGTACTCACCGAGACCCTGGCTTCCGGGATGGGCATCACGCGCGAACACTTGAGCCGAGCCTTCGCGGCGGGGAGCAATGCGCCCAACATCAAGCGGGTCATCGACCTGGTGCGTCTTCTGGCGGCCGCCGAGCTGGCCAAGAACCCCGGGTACGACGTGGGAGACGTGGCCAAGGTGCTCGGTTTCGCTTCATCTTCGCATCTGAGCACGACCGCCCAACGGATCATCGGGACGCGCCCAACCTCGCTGGCTCGGCTCCGGGCGGTTGACCTGTTCGAGCGGTTCGGCCAGGGGCGAAACCGGTCCCGGCGACCCAACAAACCAAGACCGTCCCATTGAATGCCCCAGGGGCTTGTGATAATTTTCACAAGCCCCAAAGACAGCCCGTCGTCCGATCCTTACGCACCGTCCCGACATGGCCTCCGAAACCATCCTGCGCCCCGGCGAGATCAAGGACATCCTCCTCCGCGAAATCGAAGCGGCTGACCTTCACGCGCTGGATGTCGAAGAGGTCGGTTCCGTCCTCGAGGTGAAGGACGGCATCGCCCGCATCTATGGATTGCGCAAGGCGATGGCCGGCGAGATGCTCGACGTGACCTCGTCGGAAACGGGGAACAAGGTGACGGCTGTAGCGCTCAACCTCGAAGAGGACAATATCGGCGCCGTCGTGCTGGGTGACTATCTCCAGCTCAAGGAAGGCGACGAGGTGCGTCGCACAGCGCGCGTGCTCGAAGTCCCCGTCGGTCCCGCCCTCATCGGTCGCGTCGTGAACGCACTCGGCGAGCCGATCGATGGCCAGGGTCCGATCGCGGCGACCATGACCCGTCGCGTCGAGTCTCCGGCGCCGGGCATCATCGTCAGGCAGCCGGTGAAGGAGCCGCTGCAGACCGGCATCAAGGCCATCGACTCGATGATCCCGATCGGTCGCGGCCAGCGCGAGCTGATCATCGGCGACCGCGGCACCGGCAAGACGGCCATCGCGATCGACACGATCATCAACCAGAAGGGCACGGGCGTCATCTGCGTCTACGTGGCCATCGGCCAGAAGGCGTCGACGGTGGCGTCGGTGGTGGAGAAGCTCAAGCAGGCCGGCGCGATGGAGTACTCCATCGTCGTCGTCGCCGCGGCGTCGGATCCGGCGCCGATGCAGTACATCGCTCCCTACACGGGCGCAGCGATCGCCGAGTATTTCATGTACCACGAGGGCAAGGCGACGCTCTGCGTGTACGATGACCTCTCCAAGCAGGCCGCGGCGTACCGTCAGCTCTCGCTGGTGCTCCGCCGGCCGCCGGGCCGTGAGGCGTTCCCGGGCGATGTGTTCTACCTCCACAGCCGCCTCCTCGAACGTGCCGCCAAGCTCAGCGAAGATCCGAGCGTGGTCGACAACAAGACGATCTTCAAGCCGGGTGGTTCGCTCACCGCGCTCCCCGTGATCGAAACGCAGGCCGGTGACGTCTCGGCCTACATCCCGACCAACGTCATCTCGATCACCGACGGCCAGATCTTCCTCGAGTCGGACCTGTTCTTCGCCGGCGTCCGTCCCGCGATCAACGTCGGCATCTCGGTGTCCCGCGTGGGAGGCTCGGCGCAGGTCAAGGCCATGCGTTCCGTTGCCGGTCGGTTGCGTCTCGACCTCGCGCAGTACCGCGAGCTCGAAGCCTTCGCCGCCTTCGCATCGGACCTCGACGCCGCGACCAAGCGGCAGCTCGAGCGCGGCGCGCGTACGGTGGAAGTGCTCAAGCAGCCGCAGTATTCGCCGATGGCCGTGGAGCAGCAGGTCGCGATCATCTACGCCGTATCCAACGGTCACCTCGACGACGTGCCGGTGAACCGCTGCCGCGAGTGGGAGCGGGGCTTCCACGAATTCATGGGCGCCCAGTTTCCGCAGGTCGGCGAAGCGATCCGCAAGGAGAAGGCGCTGAGCAAGGAGACGGAAGGGACGCTCAAGGAAGGCATCGCCGCCTACAAGAAGAGCTGGAAGTAGCCGGCTCCGACCCGTCACCCGCAGTCAATCCGTCAATCGCCCATACGTCCGTAACAAGCGATGGCTAAAGGCCGAGAGCTGAAAGGTCGGATCAAGACGACCGAAAACACGCGGAAGATCACGCGCACCATGGAGATGGTGGCGACCGCCAAGATGAAGCGGGCGCTCGATCGCGTGACCGCGGCGCGCCCGTACGCCAATGCGCTCGCCGAGGTGCTTTCGGGTCTCTATTCGCCGGATCTCGCTGAACGATTTCCGCTCCTGCGCCAGCCGGAGCGCGAGCGGCGCGCCGCCGTGATCCTCATGACCGCGGACCGCGGCCTGTGCGGCGGCTTCAATTCGAACCTCATTCGCGAGGCCCGCGGCCTGCTGGCGCGGCTCCGCGAGCGCGGCGTGGCGGTGGACCTGCACGTCGAGGGTCGCCGTGGCGTCGGCTACTTCCGCTATGTGGGGGAGCAGCTCGCCTCGGTCACGACCATGATCTCCGAGAAGCCGAGCGCCGAGAACGCGAGCGCGTTGATCGACGGGATCATGCAGCAGTTCATCGATGGTCAGCTCGACGCGGTGTACGTCGTGTATGCGCAGTTCCGTTCTGCGCTCTCCACGCCGCCCACGACGAGCCGCATACTTCCCGTGGCTCCGCCCGAGCGGAAGGGCGCCGCGCCGGACTACATCCTCGCGCCATCCGCCGAGGCGATCCTGTCGGACCTGCTGCCGTTGTATGTGCGCAACCAGGTCTATCGCGCGCTCGTGGAAACGGCCGCGGGAGAGCAGGGCGCCCGTCGCACCGCCATGAAGAGCGCGACGGACAACGCGGGCGAGATGCTCAACGTGCTCCGCCGCACCTATAACCGCACCCGTCAGGCCGCGATCACCCAGGAAATCGCGGAGATCGTCGGCGGCGCCGCGGCCCTGGAGTAGGTACTGAACCGGCTCCGGCCGGTGCCGCGCGTCGTTCACTCGGTGCGCAGCGAGCCGTCAGCAACGAATGAGTCACCCAGTCACCAACCACGAGTCACCCGTCACGATATGAGCGCAACTGCCACCAGGACCGCGGGTAAGGTTGTCCAGGTCATCGGCCCAGTGCTGGACGTCGAATTCGACGCCGACAAGCTCCCCGAGCTCTACAACGCGCTCACCGTCACCGGACGCACGGAAGCCGGCGAAGACGTCAACGTCGTGGTCGAGGTGCAGCAGCACATCGGTCGCAACCAGGTGCGCGCGGTGGCCATGTCGTCGTCCGACGGCGTCTCGCGCGGCATGGACGCGATCGATACCGGGGCCGCGATCTCCGTGCCCGTCGGCGCCCCCGCGTTAGGCCGCATTCTCAACGTGCTCGGCGAGCCCGTGGACAACGGCGAGCCGATCCCGGCGAGCGCCGAGCGCTGGCCCATCCATCGCAAGCGCCCGGACTTCGTGAACCTCGAGCCCAAGACCGAAGTCTTCGAGACGGGCATCAAGGTCGTTGACCTGATCGCGCCTTTCGTGAAGGGCGGCAAGATCGGTCTCTTCGGCGGCGCCGGTGTGGGCAAGACCGTCGTCATCATGGAGCTCATCAACAACGTCGCCAAGGGCCACGGCGGCAAGTCCGTGTTCTGCGGCGTGGGTGAGCGTACGCGCGAAGGGAACGATCTGTATCTCGAAATGAAGGAGTCGGGCGTCATCGACTCCTGCGCGCTGATCTACGGGCAGATGAACGAGCCGCCCGGCGCGCGTCTCCGCGTGGGTCTCTCGGGCCTCACGGTTGCCGAGTACTTCCGTGATCGCGAGAACGCCGACGTGCTGGTGTTCATCGACAACATCTTCCGCTTCACCCAGGCCGGTTCGGAAGTGTCCGCACTGCTTGGCCGTATGCCGAGCGCCGTGGGTTACCAACCGACGCTGGCGACGGAGATGGGCGACCTGCAGGAGCGCATCACGTCCACCCGGAACGGTTCGATCACGTCGGTGCAGGCGATCTACGTGCCGGCGGACGACCTCACCGATCCTGCGCCGGCGACTGCCTTCGCGCACCTCGACGCCACCGTCGTGTTGTCGCGAAAGATCACCGAGCTCGGCATCTATCCCGCCGTGGACCCGCTCGATTCGTCGTCGCGCATTCTCGACGCGCAGTTCATCGGCGAGCGTCACTACAAGGTGGCCACCGAAGTGCAGCGCATTCTGCAGCGCTACAAGGAACTCCAGGACATCATCGCGATCCTGGGCATGGAAGAGCTGTCGGAGGACGACAAGAAGATCGTGGGTCGTGCCCGGCGTATTCAGCGCTTCATGTCGCAGCCGTTTGCGGTGGCCGAGCAGTTCACGGGCATGAAGGGCGCGTACGTGAAGCTGGAGGAGACGATCAGCTCGTTCGAGCGGCTGACGCAGGGCGAGTTCGACCAGTATCCGGAGCAGGCGTTCTTCATGTGCGGCGGCGCGGACGACATCGTGCGCAACGCCGAGAAGCTGGCGAAGGGCTAGGGCGATGCTGAAGGTCTCGGTGATCTCTCCGGAGAAGACGCTGTTCGAGGGCGAGGTGGAGCAGGTGACCGCGCCGGCGTTCGATGGCGAGGTGGGGATCCTCACCTCGCACGCGCCGATGATGACGTTGCTGGGGAAGGGGACGTTGCGGCTCGGCGCGGGTGGGTCGGCCGGGCGGTTCGCGGTGGAGGGTGGGTTTCTTCAGGTGGTCGATGACAACGTGCGGGTGGTGACGGAGAGGGCGGAGGCGGTGTAGGCACATGTGCGGCATTCAAATAGGCCAGGCTCACAGGGTCTGGCCTATTCCCCGATTCTGCCGCTGTCACTCCCTTAACCTGAACGCGACAACCCAGTCTCCGGGTGCGCCGATTCCACTTCGCCCGCCCGCAGCGACTACGACATACTGCCTGCCGTCGAGGACGTAGGTCATCGGTGAAGCTTGTCCGCCCGCTGGAAGCTGACGCTCCCAAACTGGGCTACCGTCAGACACGTCGAGTGCGCGAATCTTGCCGTCTTGCGAGCCCGCTACAAAGGTGAGGCCAGAAGCGATCATCAATGGTCCTCCAAATGAGAGCGAGCCCCAGCTCTCGTAGCCCTTGTGACCTTGTAGCCAAGGGACGGTTCCCAAGGGACGTTCCCACGCGATGTCAACTCGCGAGTTCGCAATTTCGAGTGCCACGACCTTACCCCACGGAGGGGGCGAACATGGTGTTCCGGAGGCCACCACGAGCGGTCCCCTGGTCGCTGCGTACGGGCTTCCATCCTGCGCTAACCATTCGATGGGCTGATCTGCCGTAGCCGGGGCCGTCGCGCGACTTCTGTGGTGCAATCTGACTACCATGGCGACTCGTTTGACTGTCGCGACGAGTCGATGCCTTACAGGTCCCATGTGAGGCCATCCCAGTTCATTCCTCCCCACAGCCCTGGCCATGCGACGCTGCCTTGCAGCGACGGTGGGGTAAACATTCCCTCGTTGCGGAGGGACGCAAACGCGGTGCGGCATTGGGCGCGCTCCGCAGGCGTCAACCCGAAGACGGAGCCAGGGCTGAGCCGCTCGCCGGCAAGAAGGGGAGGGCTCAACGGAGCCTGTCAACGGAGTTGAGATACCGGGTGGTTGAGTTTACTGAGCGACGTCCTCCAACGCGGGCGATGCGCCGAGGAGTTGGAGGGATTGGTCCACGCGGCGGTGGGCAGCATGGGCGGGAGCGGGCAGTGGCGCACGAAGCGTTCGGGATGCCGGCCGTACGCGGCGGTGAGGACGGCCGCACGGGCGGCCGGGCGCGCGGTGGCAAGGCCGTAGTGCACGTCGTGCGGCGTGTGCAGTCCGAGGCCGCGGTGGCGATGCGCCGTGTTGTACCAAGGGAAGAACACGTTTCCGTGGGTGCGCGCGTCCACGAGGGAGCCAAACGACCGGGAAAGGCGGGACGATACTTGAGCGTCTTGAACTGCGCTTCGGAGAGCGGATTGTCGTTCGAGACGTGGGGCCGGGAATGCGTCTTCGTGACGCCCCGATCGGCCAGGAGCAGCGCCACGGGCTTGGAGGTGATCGCGCCGCCCCGATCGGCGTGGACGGTCAGCTGGCGTGGAAGAATCCCCTGTCGCGCGCAACTCGTCGCGATGAGTCGTTCGGCGAGGGCGGCCGATTCGCGAGGGGCGACCAGCCAGCCGACCACATAGCGACTAAAGATATCGAGCAGCAGGTAGAGGTGGTACCACGTCCACGTCGCCGGCCCCTTGAGGCGCGTAGTGTCCCAGCTCCACACCTGGTTCGGGCCGGTGGTGAGCCGTTCGGGCGCGGCAAAGACCGGATGGCGCCGCTGCGCGCGGCGCTCCCGCACCTCGGCTGCGGCCGCGAGCACGCGGGTGAAGCAGGCGCAGATCGCCGCGGTGCGACGCGAGTTCCTGCGCCCGATCAGTCATGCGGCGACGGTGCTGTCTCCGGAGGCCGCTCGTTGCGTCGCTGTCGCTGCTGACGGCGCGGGACAACACCAGCACCATCGCGGACGCGGAGGGCGTCGCGGACTTCGTCGAGGAACACAAGGCGTCGTTCGTGAGCATCGGCTTCCCGGAGGACTTCGTGGAGAAGCTGCGCAGGTCGGCCGCGGACCTGCGGGTAGGGATCGATGCGCGCGCGTCGGACTTCGGGAGGCGGTCGGCCTCGACGGCGGCGCTTCGGCAGCAGTATGCGCGAGGGCGGAGCGTCGTGAGGATCCTCGACGCGATGGTGTCACCGCACTTGGAGCGGTCGCCGTCGAAGCTGGCGGAGTGGCGGACGATCTCGCGCTTCGCGCGGTTGTCTGCGCCCGATGAGGCGGTGGGGCCGCCGTCGGCGCCGGTGCTGGTAGTGCCGCCTGCGACGCCGGCGCCAATCGCTGCCTGACGAAGGCCACCAACAACGCGGGAGTAGCCGATCGTGGCTCCTTCCGTGTGTCGCGCAGGCGATGGAGAGCGACGGCCAGTGATCCTCCGCTTACAGGTCCGAATGGCCCGCGTCAGCCAGGCGTCATTTCTCGGTAGCTCCGGCATTTCCACGACTTATCACCGCCGAACAGTGATCGCCTTCGTTCCAGCACGAGGGGTCGCCGTTACAATAAGACGCTCGTGTGACAGCACTCGTGGATCATGGTGACACCACGGCCATGTCCAGGAGGCGCCCAGTGTCCACCTACTACCGTCGAGTTGCAGCCCTACTTGCTGTTCTGATCCTTGGCGCGTGCTCAGACTCTGTCGTGACGCAGGCGAATGCTCCTCTTGCCGCGCCGCTGCAAGCATCGCGTGACGTGATTCCTCCAACCGGCGAGTGCTTTCAATGCACATATGGGCCCAAGGCCGTCGTCGTGCCCTCGGGAAAGACCAGTGTAACCATCGAGGCACTGCTCCCCGGTGACAAGGCAACGGGCTACATGTTCGCGGTCCGGGCCAGCCTGGGAGCGGCTGCGGAAGTCTCTGTCAACGGCGTGTTGATTCTGAGCCGGAAAGACACAGAGTCAGCACGCGGCGGTGAACTGAGCAGGACGTTGCAGCTCGATGCACGGAACCGCGTGGTCGTCAGGGTCTTCGGTCAACCCGGAGCCTCAGCGGTGGTTGCGCTTCTCCGCGTCCTGGAAGCTCGTCAAGCTGTCGCGCCACCGGGAGTCGCCACGACCGTCTCCCTGCCATCGGGTCCGAGTCTGGTTGCCACCGTACCGGCAACTGCAGCGGCGCCGTTGAAGATCGGGTTGTCGGAGAGCTCAGCCGTCCCAGTGCTCCCGGGACGTAAGACGCCACTCTCCCTGGTGACGCACCTTCGTGTCGACGACCCCTCACCGTTGCCCACTGCGCAAATGAGGGGATTCGGTCGAGGTGCCGTCCAGAGCACTCCACAAGGGACGCGACTTCAACTTACCTTCCGCATCCCGGACCAGCCTCTGCCCGCCGGTCAAAAGCGAGTTCCTTACGCGCTGTTTCTCGATCCTGCCACGAGGCTCATACAGTCCAGGACTCAGGTGAGCGCTACGGCCTCGTTCGTTCGCGATCCCGTCACGCTTCAACCATCCATTCAGTACCAGTGGTCGGTCAACGTCTTCGGATCGTTGTCCGTGCATCTGGTGATTGCCTCCGTTCCCCAAACGTGTCAGAACAACTATGCGTCGGTGCTGCCCAACGGAGCCGTCGCAGATCCGACGAAGCGGCCATTGATTCTCGTTCACGGGCTTGTTGCTGCAAACTCCAGCTGCGACGACTTTGACAATTGGTCTCCCGATCTGAGCTACTGGGAGGACTTCACGCCAGAGCTGCAGTTGCCAGACAACACGGGGTGGAAGATCGACGATGAATACCAGATCTGGTACTTGAAGTACCCGTCGAATGAAGGAGTGGACGCTGCCGCGGACGCGCTCCACACCGAGATCCAGAAGATCATGGCGTTTCACAACGGCAAGCGTGCGACCCTCGTCGCCCATTCCCTGGGTGGAGTCGTGGCTCGACGCTTCCTGAAGCTCCACGATGGACGCAACGGCAATACGCCACGCCAGCGCGTGGACAGGGTTCTGACGCTCGGAAGTCCTCACGAAGGCACTCCTGCAGCAGATTCAGGATGGGGTACCGGGGTGGCGGATGCCCGGTACGACCTCGAGTCCGACGCGATGCAGCAATGCACGAACCACTGGGGCTGGTGGCACAACGTTGTGGCCGGCAAGCTTGCGGCGCTTTCTGGCTCACAGACACAGAAGGACGTTTGGCGTCTGTTTCCGTCGGGCGGTGCTTCCTATCTGGGGTCGGACGATGACGTCGTCGTGGCAGTGTCGGGGACTACCACAGTGCCAGCAATCGACTACGACGTGGTAACGGAGGCCGGACTGCGAATCCTCGGGTGCACCCTGGAGCTTCACCCTAGCAGCCCCGTGGCCTCGAACGATCACGACGGATTCGTGGCCAAGTCGTCGGCACGGCCGGCGTGGGCTCGTGCGATTGCAGGCAGCGTAGAGTTTGCATCCACCGATCACCTCATGCTCGTCAACAAGACGGGGATTGGCGTAACTGTCGTCGATCACGTCAAGGCGTTGCTCAAGCCCGTCCCGAGTGCCGGGGTCCTTGTCGCGCACTACAAGTTCGACGGCAATGCCGACGACGTCACGGCGAACCCGATCAACGGTACCCTGACCAACGCGCTCTTCGTCCCCGGCCGCGTGGGGACCGGAAGCGCCGTCCGCTTCGCCGGTGGCACGAGCCTCATGAACGCGCCCGTCACCCCAAGCTCGAAGCTGGCGTTCAAGAGCACCGACCAGTTCACGGTCGCCCTGTGGATGAAGCCGGATCAGCTTCCGCCCGGGCCGGACAACATGCTCGTCTACAGCATGGGCAGGAATGACATGAGCGCGTCCGTCCAGCTGCAGCCCAACGCGACGCCATTCGTCTCCGCGTGCACACCAACAGAATCCTGCCACTCGGCATACGCGTCCACCGGCAGCGCTCCGACGGGCCAGTGGCACCACGTCACGCAAGTCTTCGATGGCGTCAAGCAGACCATGAGCCTGTACTACGATGGCGCGTTCGTGAGCACCGTCGGCTTCTCGTTCTCGGCGCGAGCGATCGACGTCGATTTTAGCGTCGGCTCGGTGCCGTACACGAGCGCCAACGCGTTTCGTGGAAGCGTGGATGACGTGAGGGTCTATCGCGGCATGCTCAGTCCCGCCACGATCGCGGCCCTTGCGAACATCCCGGCACCGCCAACGCCGCCGATCCCGACAGGTCTCGCCGCGTTCTATCCGCTCGATGGCAACGGCGACGATAGTAGCGGCAACTCCAACCATGGCACAGCGCTGCAGACGACGACCGTCGCGGGCCACGACGGCAAGGCCAACACCGCCATGTCCTTCGGACCGTTCGGCGTCGTGTCCGTGCCGTCGAACCCCATCCTCGCGGGCCTGACGAACGACCTGACCCTCGTGTTCTGGGTCCGAAAGCAATTCACGCCACTTGGCGTGGGAATGATCCCCGTGTCACGACGGGAGCCTGGAAACGTCATCCACTTCCTCGCGTACCTCCAGCCGGGAGGCTCCGGGTTCCAGTGTTGCTCAGCGGGCGGGTCGGCCACGGGCATGTTCTACGCCCCGAATGGCAACGGCCTCACAACAATGAATGACGGCCAGTGGCACCAGGTGGCGATCGTCAGGCGGTTCGGGCCGAGCGGGTTCACCGAGGTGTACCTCGACGGCAACCCCGTGCCGGGTACTTACACGTCTGGTGCAGCAACGGCAGCTGCGCCGGCGATCGTCGCCGACCTCCTCATCGGTCGACAAGCCAGTACGTCGCCGGGGCAGTTCGACGGATTCATCGACAACGTGTACATCTTCAACCGCATCCTCACCCAGACGCAGATCATCTCACTGCCCTGATGCTGGGGAGCAACGACAACGACGGGGAAGCGCGCCGCGCTTCCCCGTCGTCGTGTCACTCGCCGACGCTACTTGTGCTCGAACCGTCGGTGGCAGCGCCGCACCTCAGGGAGGGGCATTCGCCGCGGCCGCAGTCGTGTACCTGGTCGAACAGGAACCCCAAATGAGTGCGTGAACGACAGCAGCCCTCTCCGGGTTCACCAGCCGGGTTAGCTTACCGCGCAACTGGAACGGCGCACCCCCCAGTGCCTCGCCGTGTTCCGCTTCAGTTGAAATGTGACTCCTCACCCCTCCACACTTGGTATCGTGGAGTTCGGAGGAGTCATGACGGGTCGCAACGGGAAACGACAGAAGAAGACCGGTGCTCGACGCCAGTTCACCCCGGATGAGAAGGCGACGATCCTGCGCAGTCACCTGGTCGACCAGATCCCCATTTCGGATCTGTGCGACGAGTATCACATCCACCCGACTCTTTTCTAGGTTCTTCGGGGATTTCCGGGAACCTCGGGTGACAGACCCGGGCGCGTGTGGCATGCGCATCGCGACCCGACGGCGTGAGGCGTCCGATGGCCTACGAAGAGATCACCGCCCTGCTGGGGGGCTGGCCGGGGTTTGTGATTCGCGAAGTGACGCTGCAGCCCGGTGGGACCGCGTCCGGCGCCCCACAGGTCACGATTTGCCTCGACGCGGTGCCGACGGCGCGCCGGTATTGCAGTCGCTCCGGGCACGCGAGCGCCCAGGTGCATGACGTCGCCGACCGCCGGATTCGGGGACTGCCGATCCTGGATGCCGAGACGTGGCTCGTCGTGCCGCAGGCCCGGGTGGTCTGCGCGACGTGTGGCCCCACCGTGGAAGCGTTGCCGTGGCTGGACCGATATGCCCGCATGACGCGGCGCTTCGTCGATAGCGTCGCTCGGCTCACCGCCGTCCTGCCGATCCAGCAGGTCGCGGACTGGTTTGGCTTAAGCTTGGACACGGTGCGGGCGATCGATCAGGCCGCGATGGAGGCGCGGCTCGTAACATGGCGCAACGCATCGTTCGAGCCATCAGCATCCGGCAGCCGTATGTCGAGCTGATCCTGCGTGGCCAGAAGTGGCGAGAGTACCGCTCGGTGGCGACGACGATGCGCGGGCGCGTGTACCTCTGAGGCTCCAGCCAGCTGACGATCGCGCCTCACGCCACAAACGTTGGCGCCCTCGCGCGGTCGCCGCGCATTCACGGGCATGAAGGGCGTGCGTGAAACTCGGGGAGACGTTCCGCCCGTTCGGGCGGCCGACGCGACCTGTCGGGCCAGCACGCGTCTGACTCCTGAGCGGAGTGCTGTCAGCCCGGCGCCGTCAGGCGCGCCCGTCCAGCAAGCGCTAACTTGAAGCGCATGAAGCGCCGCATGACGGTCCGCATCACGTCCCTTGGCAGCGAAGATGCTGGCGATCCGCGGATGGGTGGGTCGGTGGACGAGCGAGTTGCCGCCGTCGGCGTCCTCACCCTGGAAGCGTGGCGCCTCTCGGGTCGTCAGTTGCCGTCGTACACGCGTAACGCCATGCCGGTTGTGCTCGCGACGCTTCGCGAGCACAACGCGGACGAATGATCGAGCCGTTCAGGGACGTCCTGGTGGAGATGAATGCGGCAGGCGCCCGCTTTCTGGTAGTCGGCGCGCACGCCCTTGCCGCTCATGGTGTGCCGCGCGTTACCGGCGACCTCGATCTCTGGGTCGAGAGGTCACCGGACAATGCCATGCGCGTCTGGCTCGCGCTGGTGGCTTTCGGAGCACCGTTCGAGTCCCTTGGCGTTCAGGCGCAGGACTTCGAGGCGCCAGATCGCGTGGTTCAGCTCGGCCTCCCACCCTACCGGATCGATGTGCTCACCGACATTTTCGCGGTTGCGTTCGAGGATGCCTGGCCACAGCGAGTTCCGGGAGTGATGTTCGGGGTGTCGGTCGCCTTCCTTGGACGCGCCGACCTGCTCAGGAACAAGCGGGCATCCGCCAGGCCACGGGACATCGAAGACGTGCGTCGGCGGGGCGGGCAGTAGCGGACGCCTCCGGGACGCACGGTTTCGTTGCGGCTGCTTCGCGGGTTATCCCGGCCGGCTACGGCCGGCCGAGGGAGATGAACGCCAGCCCGTTGTTCGCGTTCATCGGCACCACGAGCTGGTTCGCTCCGGCGTCGTAACACATCGAGGCCGCGCTCGGGACGTTGCTCGCGATCAGGTCCGCGGGCTGGCCCGGCCGGATGCGCGAGATGCCGCCGTTGATCACGCTGCTCACGTACTTGGTCCCGCCGGGCATGATTACCAGGCCGTCGTTGCCGGCCTGCACGGCCCGTTCCGTGGCGACCAGCCGGCCGTCGGTGGAGAAGGTGAGCACCTCTTCGTTTCCGATGTTTACGACCACGATCCGGCCCTCGCCGTCCAGCGCGATGCCGTTCGGCTGACGCAACGGAGCGCCCTGCACGAGGATGCTGGCCGCGCCGCCTGGCGTGATCCTCCACACGTGCCAGGTGGTGGGTGCATCCGCCGCACCGGTCTGGGTCGCGTAGATCGTCCCATCGCTGGCGACCTCGATGTCGTTGAAGCCTGTGGAGCCCGCCACGCGAATCTCTCCGTTCGGCGTCCCCGTCCGCATGTCGAACCGACGCACCACGGAGACGCTGGGGTCGTCTGGCGTGGTGCCGCCGTCGCGGTCGGCGAGGTAGAGATTGCCGCCCATGATGTCGCTGCCTAGCGGTTCGTTGAGCACGAGTGGCGGCTCGAGCGCGGCGCGCGGGGCGCCGGCGGCCTGCACGCCGATCCAGCGCGCGGTGTGCACCGAGCCGTCGTGGTTGATCAGCGAGACCCAGGCGTTGTTCGTCTGAACGGCCTGCGGCACGCCACGGTTTGGGACGACGATCAGGCCGCGCACGTCGTCGTACGAGCAGCTCTCGGCGGAGTAGATCGCGCCGAACATCTTCACGTTGGCGGAGACCGGAGTGAACACCGCGCCCGCGCCTGGTACGACGGGCAGACCTACGGGATTCCCGACAGTGTAGGGCGGTCGTGCCGCTTGCTGAGCGTCCGCGGCGGCGGCGCCGAGCACGAGCGAGCAGGAGAGCGCGGAGCGCAGGATGACGGAACCAGTCATGATGGGTCACGAAGTCGGAGTCGATGGCAATGAATGTCGACGCGCGCGCGACGTGAAGGGTCCGCCGCGTCCGCATGGCGACGCGCAAGCGAAGCGCTGCAGCGCAAAGCTCATGAGAATCCCCTGAGGGCGGAACGGTCACCGTCAATGCCTTTCGCGGTCCGTGCCTCGACTTGATGCACTCGCGAGGTGTCTGCTGTGGCGAACGCGCGGTATCCGGCGGCCCCTTGCTGAGGTGACGTCAGGGATGGGGCGAGCCGGCGGGATTCCACCACGGGGTTTTCCTTCCCTTGCCAAAGGCACCTGTAGTCTGCACTTTGGCCCTCACATACCCGGAACGAACTCCCCCCAGTCCGCTCCGGCCCAGCGCAGTTCGACTCCCCACCCACAACGCCCCTGGGAGGTCGCATGAGACACCTGCTGTCCGCGCAGCAGTGGTCCCTGTCCGCGTGCGCACTCGCGCTCGTCCTGAGCGCGACGTCGGCGCTTGCACAGGGCACCATCGTCACTGGCAAGGTTTCACGGCTGGAGGGAGGTGGCCCGCTGTTCGGGGCCAACGTCACCATCACGGAGCTCAACGCCTCCGTGGGCACGGATGAGCAGGGCACGTATCGCATCGTGCTGCCGGCCGAGCGAGTCCGTGGCCAGTCGGTCACCATCCGAGTGCGCTCCATTGGCTTCAAGCCGCTCGCACGCACGATCACGCTGAGTCCCGGCACCCACACGGAGAACTTCGGGCTCGAGGTGGACATCAACCGCCTCTCCGAGGTCGTCGTCACTGGGGTCACGGGCGCCACCGAGAAGCGGAAGCTGGCGATCACCGTCGACCAGGTGAATGCGGCAGACCTTCCGGTGCCGGGGACCAACGCCCTCACGCAGTTGCAGGGCAAGGTGACTGGCGCGCAGATCGTTGCGCCCTCCGGTCGACCGGGAACCGCGCCGGCCGTGGTGCTGCGCGGACCCAAGTCGCTCAATGCCAGCGGTCGCTCTCAGGCGCCGCTGGTCATTGTGGACGGCGTGATCTACGACGGTGGCCTCAATGACCTGAATCCGCAGGACATCGAGACCGTGGAGGTCGTGAAGGGCGCCGCGGCGTCGTCGCTGTACGGGTCGCGCGCCGGAAACGGCGTGATCCAGGTGACCACGAAGAGCTCCAAGGCCGGGCGTGCGGGCACACGGTTCAACGTGCGCAACGAGTTCGGCTTCAACGATATCGCCGGGGAGTTCCCGCTCGCACGGAATCACTTCCTGATGATGGACGAGAAGAACGAGCGATTCTGCATGCGGGCAACCAACGCCGCGTCGGGGCTCGTCAACGGCCAGCCGCAGTGCCTCCGCACCATCGACTTCGAGGCCGAGGCGCTGCGCATCAACGAGCAGGGCGGTGGGAACGCCCTGGCGCCGGCGCTCTTCCAGAATGACGGTGGCATCGCACTCTCCCTCTCCAAACCGTTGCTTCGGGGCACGTTCCAGACCCGGTACTTCCCGCGCATGTACGATCCGGTGAAGTCGGCGACGACGAGCGGCTTGTTCAACAACGCCACGTTCGACATGACCGGGCGCTACAACAACACCGGTGTGTACGCCTCGGCCTCCTCGCTCCGCCAGGAGGGTGCCGTCGAGTTCCTGCGCGGCTACAACCGGAACACGTTCCGACTCAACGCCGACCAGCAGGTGAACGACAAGTGGACGACGCAGGTCAACACGTTCTACTCCAACAACACGCAGTATCTCGACGGCGAGTTCTTCCGCCTGACGCGCGTGCCGGTCGGGGTCGACCTCCTGCGGCGTGACTCGTTCGGCCGGCTCTTCGTGCGATCGAATCCGCTCAATCAGGGCGATCAAAACGCCAATCCGTTGTACTGGAACGAGGCGAACCAGGGTCGTCAGCAAACGGACCGGTTCCTCGCGTCCAACACCACGCGCTTTGCCCCCACGTCGTGGCTGGATTTCGAGGGCAACGCCAGCTACGACCGCCGCCGCTGGGACTACTACTTCCAGCGCGACCGCGGCTATCGCGTGACCACGACCACGGGCACCACCGGCATCGGCGATCGCAACGAGCAAACGTCGCGGGACGACAACATCAACATGTCCCTCACCGGGACCGCCCGTCGCTCGAATTTCCTGCGCGAAGGCCTCGATGCTCGCCTCAACGCGCGCTACGCGTTCGAGCAGCAATACGGGAACGGCCAGGACAACAGCGGCAACACGCTGGCCATCCCGGGGCTCAGCACGCTGAACAACGTGACGGCATCCCAGACGGTCAGCTCGTCGAATCAGAAGGTCTCGGCCATCGGAGCGGTGCTCGGTGCTGCCGTCGACTTCCGTGGACGCTACATCGTGGACGGACTGGTGCGCCGCGACGGGTCATCGCTGTTCGGCGAGAACAACCGATGGGCGACGTATTATCGGGCGTCGGCGGCATGGCGCCCGTCGGACGAAGCCTGGTGGCCGGCCAAGGGCGCGATCAACGACTTCAAGATCCGCAGTTCCTACGGAACGGCTGGTGGCCGCCCGCGCTTCTCGGCGCAATACGAGACCTTCACCATCGGCGCCGGTGGCGCGGTGACGGCGCAGACGCTGGGCAACAAGAACCTGCGTCCCGAGTACACGCGCGAATGGGAGGTCGGGTTGGACGCGGAGCTGTTCTCGAAGTACGGCCTGACGATCACGCGGGCCAAGGCGTCCACGACCGATCAGATCATCCTCGTCCCCGTTCCCGGCGCGTCGGGCTTCCTCAACCAGTGGAGGAATGCGGGCACGCTCGACAACAAGACGTGGGAAGTGTCCCTCAACCTGCCGGTCGTGAACCGCGGAGACCTCTCGTGGAACGCCCGGATCGGCTGGGACCAGACGTTCTCGTACATCACCAAGCTTGGCGTGCCGCCCTTCTTCCAGACGACGGAATCGTCGACGTTCCGATTTGCGGAAGGCGAGCGCATTGGTACGATCTGGGGCCGCAACTTCGTCACGTCCTGCGCGCAGCTGCCGGCTCCGTTCAACGCGGACTGCGGTGTTGGGAAGGCGTACCAGAAGAATGACCAGGGGTTCGTGGTCTGGGTCGGTTCAGGCAACACGCCGCAGGATGGCATTACCAAGAACCTCTGGCAGGCGGTGAACCCTGGCTGCGTTCGCAACGGATCCCCGACCGGCACAACGGGCGTCGTGAACTGCGCGAACGCTGGCGGCACCGTGAACGCACCGTGGGGCATTCCGCAGTACAGCTGGGGCATGCCGATCGTCCGGCGCGACTCCACCGGAAACGCGGTGCTCGATCGCGTGGGCAACACGCTGCCCAAGCAGCGCTACACGCTGTCGAACACCATCGGGTACAAGAAGCTGAACCTCTACTTCCTCATCGATGCCGCGATCGGGCAACACGTGGCGAATGAGGAGCGCCACTGGTCGCTCGGCGATTTCACGACGCGCGCTCAGGACCAGGCCGGCAGATCCGTGGGCGATGCCAAGCCGATCGGGTACTACTGGCGGGCACCGGCGCCCGATAACTCGGCCGGCGTGGGCGGTTTTTATGACATTCTCGGGGCCAACAACCTGACCTCGGAGAAGGCCAGCTACACCAAGCTGCGCGAGGTCACGCTGGGCTATCAGCTCGGGCGGCTCTGGGGCCTGCCCGAAACGTCACTGTCGGTGATCGGGCGCAACCTGCTCACGATCACCGATTTCACCGGGTGGGATCCGGAAGTCGGTGTGTCTGGCACGAACCTGAACAGCTCAGCCATCACGGCGGTCGCGGCCTACCAGTATCCGCAGATGCGCACGTTCACGTTCTCCGTTGGAATCCGCTTCTAGAGTCGCCTTGCGGGGATGCCGACTGGCATCCCTGCCCACCCGAGGATTGCCGATGACTGCGTTCCACCGATTCCTCCCGACGGCGGCCCTGATGTTCGTGGCGGTGGCTGCCTGCGACAGCGCGTTGTCTGCGGACAACGACAACAACCCCGACGTGGCGCGTGTGTTCGCGGCGCCCGCAACGATCGAACAGACGATCGGCACCGGCTATCAGCAGTGCCGAAACGGATACCAGGCCATTACGGTCCAGCCTCAGCTCCTGATGCTGAGTCTCGAGGCGTACTCACAGCTGAACAACTTCTCGATGGGCGTACGCGTCGGTATCCCGCGAACTCCCATCGTCAATTCCCGTGGCGGACCGGGGACGGGAGAGCCGTTCAGTCTCTATTCCGCCGAGGCTCGGTTGGCGCGGCAGCTCGCCAACGGCCTGAGTGCGCTCAACACAATCAAGAAGGATCAACCGAGCCTCGTGTCCGACGGGTTCTTCGCGCGCGTCAAGTCGTTCGGTTTCTTCGGCATGGCGTGTGCGATTGGCCAGCTCTCGCTGCTGTTCGACTCGGTGGCGGTTGTCGGCCCGGGCATGGCGAGCGATTCCGTGCCCGGGCTCGCGTCCTACAGCGACGCGATGAAGGCCGCCATCACCTACCTTGACAGTGCGGAAGCCATTGCGCTCACGGCGCCGGCGACGGGATCCGGAGGATATCCCGCCCCCGCCGCGTGGATGTCGGGAACGACGCTGTCACGCGACCTGTTCCTGCAGGTCGTCCGGCAGATGCGTGCACGCTTCCGTGTCAGCGTTGCCCGGACGCCGGCCGAACGTGCCGCGGTGAACTGGGATCTCGCCATTGCCGATGCGACGCGCGGCGTGACCGATGTGGTCGAGGCCACGGTGGGTGGCTCCAGCGGGTGGAGTATCGGGTTCCAGTCGAGCCAGATGTATGTCTCGGCGGGCTGGAGCCAGATCTCACCGATGTACTACGGCATGGCCGACGTGTCCGGCCAGTACGATGCGTGGCTCGCCCGTCCGCTCACGACGCGGACGGACTTCCTGATCCAGTCGCCTGACAAGCGATGGCCTGCGGGCAACACACGCGCATTGCAGCAGGCGGCCTCCGCGGCCGAACCGGCTTCGTACGCCACGATGCCCTACGTTCGCAATCGTGTGACCGGTCAGGATGTCCCCGGCGACCCGTGGGGCACGTCGAACTACGACTACATCCGGTACAAGTACATCCGGAACGCCGGCGACAATGGCAAGTGGCCGGAGTTCCGCCCCGAGGAGGCGAACCTGATCGCCGCCGAGGGCTACATCCGGAAGAACCAGTTTGCCCAGGCCGCCGCTCGAATCGACATCTCGCGGGTCCGTGCGGGCCTGCCGGCACTCGCCGGGGTCATCACGTCGGCAACCGATGTGGTGCCTGGAGGTGCGAGCTGCGTTCCGCGCGTTCCGGTCGGGCCGGCGTTCACTTCGACGGCATGCGGCACGATCCTCGAAGCGATGAAGTACGAGCTGCGCATGGAACTGGCGCACGGTCGCTTCGGTTCATGGTACTTCGATGGACGCGGCTGGGGGGATCTCATCACGGGGACGGCCTTCCAGTTCCCGGTGCCCTATCAGGAGATGGATTCCCGCGGTCGGCCGTTCTACGACCTGGGGGGCGGCGGCCCAGGGACCGCGCCTCGCGGGACCTACGGGTTCTGAGGTGCTGGTGCCAGCCGGCCGGGTCGTGGCCATGTGTGGCGTCGCCCTCGCGTTGGGAGGCTGCTACGTGAGCGTTCCTCTCGACGTGGGGACGGCGCCTGCCGCCGGTGAGCGTGTCGCGCTCGAGATATCCGACGAAGGGCGCGTCGCACTGGCCGAACGACTCGGGAGTGGCCTCGTGGAGGTCGAAGGTCGGCTGGTGGCGCTTTCGCCTGCCGCCTTCGACATGCAGGTGTTCAAGGTGAGGTCGATCCGGGACGGCGAGGCGCAATGGAGCGGTGAACGCGTCTCCATTCCGCGCGCACAGGTGGCCAGAGTCAACGCGCGTGCTCTGTCGCGAGGACGAACCGTACTGGCCGTGGCCGGCATCGGCGGTGGCATCATTGCCTTCATCGTGACGCGTCAACTCCTGTCCGGCGGGCGTGAGCGAGACCCGTCGAACCCGCCCACAGGACCCGAGACAATTCGCATTTCCCTCCTTCGGTTTTCCCACTGAACGGTCGACTTTCAAGGCCGAGGATATCGACTCATGAGAGCTCTGGTTCGCCTGCTTGGTGTCATTCCGGCACTCAGTCTGGTCGCCTGCGAGAATGACCCCGGCGTGGAGCTGGCCCCCACCGCGCCGATTGCGTACGTACGCTATGTGCACGTGGTCCCCGATACGTCGGCGATGGATTGGCGCCCGATCGACGCGGTCGACAACTCACCGTGGGCGTACGGGATGACCTTCCGGGCCAATACGCCATATCAGGCCATGGGCGCGGGGGCGCGTCGCCTGCGGATCTTCCCAACGAGCGACAACATCAATATCACGTCGCAGATCGTGATGGACACGTCGATCACCTTCACGGCCAATACCTACTACACGGTCATTCACCTCGGGTTGGCGCGGCCTGGCGGTGCGCCGGCCGACCGGCTGTGGGTGCTGGAGGACCAGGTCCCTGCGACGATCGGGGCCAACCAGATCGCGGTGCGGGTCGTGAACGCCGGGGTGAACCTGGGCAGCGTGGATGTGGGCACCGCGTCGTCGACGACGGGCACCTTTGCGAGCCTGGTGTCGGGCGTGGCCTACGGCACAGCCTCGGCATACCAGTTGGTCGCGACAGGGGCGCGCGCCCTGCAGGCCACGGCGCCAGGAGCGTCGACCGTGGTGGCCCCGGCGAGCGCGCTGCCGGTTGGTTCTGCAGCAATCAACGGACTTACCGCCATCGGTGGCACCGACATTGGTGGGACAGCCATCACGGCTCTGGTCGTGCCACGCTCGGTGGCCGGATCACTTGCGCCACAGGGATTCTCCACGCCGGGCATCCTGTACCTGGTGGACCGGGTGCCGCGCTAGACACGGGAACGCTCATGTCGTGTGACGGTCCATTGTCATGACGACCTGCACGATCGAGGCCGGGGAGTTGATCCCTGGCCTCGATCGTTTGGGGCGCCGGGCGTGTGTACACCCGGATCCCGTCAGCGCCGAAGGCGCCGGACAGGGTCGTCGAGTGCCGCGCCGGGTTTTCGCCCGCAACCAGCGGGGTTAGCTTTTCGCGCAACTGGAACGGCGCACCCCCCAGTGCCTCGCCGAGCCATGGGTAGCAATCGCAGGAGACCACATGCGCTTGAGCAGTGCGCTGTTCGTCTGCGCGTTCGGGGCGATGAGCCTCGTCGCGTGCGGCGACGACGATGACGCGACCACGCCGGCGAGGGAGCGGTACGTCGTCACCCTGAACGGGCTCAACGAAAAGCCCAACGCCGTCACCACCACGGCCACCGGCAGCGCGGTGGTGACGGTCCTCTCGCCCGACAGCATCGAGTGGGTCGTCTATGTGTCCGGCATGGACTCGATCACCGCCGGGCACTTCCACGCCGGCGACGTGAACAGCTCGGGACCCGTGATGTACTTCACCTTTGGTGGCCCGACCACCGGGCGTGGCGTCACCGGCGTGTTGAACAGCGGGATCGCCACACGACAGTCCACCTTTTCCGGGGTGTTCAACTACGATTCGCTCCTGAAGCGCATCCGGGCGGGCACGACCTACCTCAATGTGCACACGCGCCGGTATCCTCCCGGCGAGATCCGGGGTCAGGTCTCGCCGTAAAACGCCGAACGCGCCGCAGCGACCCAAGCGCTGCGCGAACAACTCCAGGGGGCGTCGGTCCATGCGGATCGGCGCCCTCGGACGTTTCTCGGGAGAACGATCGACCCTCCTCGCGCCCCTCCGACGAGGTCGGCCCGACCGCCGTGCCTTCGTCGCCGGGCGCCGCGCAGCCGCGGCTCCGACCCCTGCTGTTGTCCCTGACCTGAGTAATCGGGCTCGCGCGCGCCCACGCGCCCTCCGCTGATGAGGATTCGACCTCCTCGTCCTGGTCGCGCCCCTTCGGCGACGACAACTCGCCGTCCACGCCCTTCGGCCCAGCACCCCTGTCCCCGGTCGGCGTGAATCACGGCGTTCCCCGAGGCGTACCCTTCGAGTTCCGGTTGAACCTTTCGTTAGGTTGTCCGGGTATGATGAACGGATGAACTGTTTCGGCTCGCGCATCATGCGCCCCGACGGCAGCTCCCCGTTCCCGCTCGTCCGCAGCGAGCCGACGCCTGTCGCAGGGCACGCAGCACTGGCTGATGGCTCCTGAGACTGCCCCCGCACACCACGACCCATGACCATGCGTTTCCCCCTCGTCGCCCTCACGTTGCTCGCTCCCGTCGCCACCGCGCACGCCCAGGCCTGGTCCTATCCAGTTTTCCAGACTCCGGTCGTTGAGCACCGCGAGTTCAACGCCGGCGTTGCGGATGCCGGCAGGGGAGGGACGACGCTCATCATCCAGTGGCGTGAAGCGCTTGCCTCACGCTCGCAGTTCACGCTCGAGGCCGGTTTGGTCGCGCCGGATGTTCGCGGTCGGAGCAACCTCCTCGCGCTCGGGGCGCAGTACGCCTTTCAGCTCACCCGCTCGACCTCCGAAGTTCCACTCGACCTCCTGTTCACCGCCGGTGCCGGGACGGCACTTGGCGATCCCGTCACCCTGCGCCTCCCCGTCGGTATCAATGCGGGACATCGCTTCGAACTTGACGGCAACACGACGCTGACACCGTACGTGCATCCGCGGCTGTCGCTCGATTTCTGCGGCCACTGCGGCGACGCCTCGGGGATCGGCATCGACTTCGACGTCGGCGCATCGTGGGAAGTGACCAGCGTGCTGGCGATCCGTGGCGCCGCGTTCTTCGGTGGCGGCGACCTCTTCGGGCGTAACGGAATCGGCCTCTCCGTCGCGTATCGACCGCCGGGCCTCACCGGGGCGACTCGTTAGGCCTGGGGATCAGTTTTCGCCGGGATCCACCAACCGCGACACCAGGTCAAACGCACGCTCCGCGGCGCCCAGGCCGTCCTGCACCACCGTTCGCGCGTGGTCGCCCGCGATCGCAGCACCCGGTCCAAGCCAGCGGGTCATGGCATCGGCCAGCTCGGCCACCCCTCGCACCGACGCGCCGCCGTCCTGCTCGAGCAGCAGCCCGGCATCGCGACTCTTCTCGTGCTTTGGGCCGAACATCACCGGAATGCCGAACGCGGCCGGTTCGAGCACGGAATGCAGTCCGGCCGCGTGGAAGCCGCCGCCGACAAACGCACATGTGCCGAGTGCATACAGGTCCCCGAGCACGCCGACGCGATCGACCAGCACCACGTCGGCGTCACCAACGTCAGGCGCGCCCAGGCGCGCGAGATCCACGCCCGAGGCCTCGCCCCAACGTTCGATCGGCCGGAGGTGCGCGTCGGTTGGCTCGTGGGGGGCGATGATGAGCCGGGCACGTGGTACTCGTTCGCACGTGGCCAGGAATGCCGGGAGCACCACCGCCTCATCACTCGGCCACGTACTTCCCGCCACGATGGTCGGGCGCGGCGAGCCGAGCGCGCCGACCAGGCCCTGCGCGCGATCCACGCCGCGTGCGCGGGCCCACACCTGGTCGTATCGCGTGTCGCCGGTGACGGTAACGGACGCCGGCCGGCACCCCAGCTCAACCAGACGGCGCGCGTCGTCATCGGAGATCGCCCCCACGCCATCAAGCAGCGCGTAGGCGTCCCGCGTCAGCGCGCGGGCGAGCCCCCCCCGACGCCGGGAACCCCGCGACACCGTCCCGCTCACCATGCCTAACGGGACCCCGGCGCCGTGTGCCGCCTCGCAGAGCAGCGGCCAGACATCGAGCTTGGCGAACACCAGCGCCGAAGGTTGCAGCGCGGCCACGAGGCGCTGGCCCTGACGGGGCGTGTCAAAGGGCAGGTACCCCGCCACGTCCACCGGCAACTTCGCGGCGAACGACTCGGCGCTCGGCGAAAAGTACGTGTAGGCCACCTGCCACTCGGGGCGTCGCGCGCGGATCAAGTCGATGACGGGTCGAGCCTGCAAACCTTCACCGACCGAGGGGGCGTGGAACCAGGCCAGGGGGCGCGCCGGGTCGCGACGCGTGCGGCCCCACGCCTCCCACTCATCCAGCCCCCCCCGCCGTGCCGCCAGCGATCGCAGCACCTTGCGGCCACCCTTGGGCGCGATCGCCGAGGCGAGCGTCGCCGCGTGCCCCGCGATGAGGTAGGCCGCTCGCGTGATGGGGTGCACGGATCTACATGGTGCCGGCCAGCGTTTCCTTCACCGCCGTGCGAAAGACCTCGATCGGCGCGTTTCCGGGGATCACGACCCGGCCGATGAGGAACGTCGGCGTCGAGGATGCGCCGGCACTCGACCCGCGCTGGTAGTCAGCCTGGATCATCGGGACCATGACGTGGTCTGCAACGCACTTCTTCCAGATCGGGACGTTCAGCTTGAGTTCCGCCGCGATGCCCTCGAACGCCGCGGAGGGACTCGCAAGGTTGCCCCACGTGCCGACGGTCGCGAAGAGGCGGTCATGGAAAGGCCAGAACTTGTCCTGGGCGCCACCGCACATCGCGGCTTCGGCCGCCGGTACGGCGTTCTTGTGGATCTTGAGCGGGTAGTTGATGTACGCGAGCCGCGCGATGCCCGTCTCCACGAACTCCTTGTGCACCTGCTTCTCGGTCTTCTCGTGGTATTCCTTGCAGAAGGGGCACTGGAAGTCGCTCACGACGAGAATCCAGAGCTTGGCCTCGGGCTTTCCGTCGATGCGCGCGAGGTCAGCGCGGGTGACGCGTGGGTCCGGCAGGGCCTTCTGCTGTCCCCCGGGGGCCTGAGCCGGCAGGTCGACAATTCTGGGTGCGTTGGCGGCCAGCGGTCTGGCGTCGGCCTGAGTGCAGGCGGCCACCGCGACGGCGGCGATCACAAGGAGCGCAGGGCGCATGACGATGCGAGGGTGGGGGCCGGAAACCCGGACGAATGGTTTCGCGTGGTGTAAGATACACGGCGCGGGCGTCGGGGTCCCCGAGGCACGCCGGACTCGACCAGCCTTCCCACCGCGCCGTCCCGGCCACCACACTCGCCCAGTGACCCACCGCGTTCAAACGTTGCGCTCGCCTGCGTGCCCCACCGACTGGTGACGGTACTCTTTCCTGCCCTCGCGGGCGCGTTGCTCTGGTTCCAGCAGGCCGTCGCCATTCCATCCCCGCCACGCGGCTTCAGCGCCTCCGAGGCCGACATGGTCGTGGACGAGGCCCGCGTGCTGTCTGGCGATGCGGTGGCGCGGATGAACCGGGCGATCTTTGCCGTGAAGGCGGCGTCGGGCGGCGAGATCGTCGTCGTGACCATGCCCGACATTGGGGGGCGCGAGGTGGGCGACGTGGCCCTCCGGATTGGGCGTGAATGGCGCGTCGGCTCGAACGCCGCGATTGGGGACCGTTCGCGCAACGCCGCGGTCGTCGTGCTGTTGATCCCAAAGGAGACCGCGTCCGATGGCCGCGGGCAGATCTCGATCCAGACGGGGCAGGGCGCCGAGGGCTTCATTACGGACGCCATCGCCGGAGACATCCGTCGGGAGGCGATCCCGTACCTGCAGGCACAGGACTATTCGAGCGCTCTCGAGCTGATCACGCAGCGGCTCGCCCAGCGATACGCGACCGAGTTTTCGTTTTCGCTCGACTCCACGGTCGTGGATTCGCGCTTCGTCCAGCGCCAACGTGGCGGCGGCACCGTGCAGCCGAGTTCTGCGCTGGTGGTGTTCGTGGTGCTGCTGGTGCTCTTCGTGATGATGGCGAGTGCCAGGGGAGGTCGGAGGCGCGGGTGCCTGTATCTCCTGGCGTCCGAGGCGTTCAACGCGACCTCATACCGACACGGACGCGGCTCATGGGGTGGGGGTGGCTTTGGTGGCGGCAGCTGGGGTGGAGGCGGTGGTGGCTTTGGCGGGTTTGGTGGCGGAGGTGGTTTCAGCGGTGGCGGCTCCAGCGGGAGTTGGTGACCATGGCGAAGATGACTCTTGATGACCTCATCGCTCAGCTGCGGGCGATCTACGGCAACGACCTCGTGGCGGTGGCGCTCTACGGGTCCGCGGCGCGCGGCGAACACATCGCGAAGCATTCGGACCTCAACGTGCTGGTGGTCGTGGAGCACATCACGATGGAACACCTGCACCGCGAGGCGCCGATCGCCCGCGGGTGGCGCGAAGCCGGTAATCCGCCGCCGCTCACGATGACGCGCACGGAATGGCTGGGCGGGGCCGACATCTTTCCGATGGAGTACGCCGACATCCTGGCGCACCACCATGTGCTCGCCGGCGACCTGCCCATCGCGGGTATCGTCGTGGACATGAAGGATCTCCGTCTCCAGCTCGAGCACGAGGCGATGAGCAAGCTGTTCCGGATGCGCCACGCCATCTTGCTGGCCGATGGTGATCAGAAGGCGCTGCGCACGATGCTCACCGATTCGGTGAGCACGGTGATGGTGCTGTTTCGTGCGGTGCTGCGCATGTACGGCGAGGCGCCCTCGGCCGATTCGCTTGTGGTTTGCGAGCGGGTGAGCGAGCGGACCACGCTCGACACCAGTGCGGTGCAGCGCGTGCTTCGGCATGTACGACACAACGATCCGATGCCGGCGGGCGATCTTGCCGCTGTCGTCGAGCGATACCTCGCGACCGTGCAGTCGCTGGCTGCGTGGCTCGATGCCTATGTCCCCTGAGATGCTTCACTGCGACCATCGTCGCCCCCTGCTGCCCGCACACGTTCCATGTTCCTGACCGCCCCGACCTCTCTCCGGAGTTCCCCCATGCGATTCCGCGCTGCCCTCCTCGCCACGAGCCTTGCCCTCACCGGGTGCGGCTACAACACCATCCAGACCTACGACGAAAACGTCAACAACGGGAAGCAGCAGATCGAGGTGCAGCTGCAGCGCCGGCACGATCTCATCGGGAATCTCGTGGAAACGGTGAAGGGGCAGGCCAAGCAGGAGCTCGAAGTCTTCACGCAGGTCGCTCAGGCGCGTGCCGGACTGCAGGGCGCCCTGCAGAAGGGCGACCCGAAGGAAATGGCCAACGCCAACGAACAGGTCACCGCGGCCGTGCGCGGGCTCATGATCGCCGTCGAGGCCTACCCGCAGCTCAAGTCTGACGCGGCGTTTCTGCGGTTGCAGGATGAATTGACGGGCACCGAAAACCGCGTGGCCGTGGCCCGGACCGACTACAACGGGGCGGTGCAGACCTACAACACGTACATCCGGCGGTTCCCGGCGGTGTTGACGGCCAAGGTGATCGGGGCCAAGGCCCGCGAGTACTTCGAGGTGACGACGCCCGAGGCGAGGGAAGCGCCGAAGGTGGATTTCAGCAAGTAGGCCACTGCGGGGCCCATAGAGCCCAGGAGCAGAGGTCGAGCGCGGCCCAGAAAGCCAGGAGCAAGAAAGAAGGGGTCGGACTCAGCATTCGCGAACGTACCTGGCTGGTGGCGGCCCCTCACGGTGGTCGGGGCAGTGGCCCTCGGCGAGGCCTTCGTATCGACACGGGTATGGCCGGATTGCTCGGGGGCCGCGGCAAGGGTTCGCGCCAGTGACGAGTCACATGGGGCGATTCGGACCCCCGGGTGTCGCTTGTATGTGAGGCCCCTCGATGGCAACTTCGCCACCATGACTCGCCCAGCTTTCCGCATTCTCCTCGCGCTCTCCGCCGCGAGCCTCGGTGCGTGCTACAAGTACGTGCCGCTTGCCACGCCGCAGCCCGAGGTCGGCACCGAAGTACGGTCCTTCCTCACGCCCGAGGGAAGCTCGTCGCTCGCTACCACCGTCGGACGCAACGTAACGGTCCTCGACGGGCGACTTCTCGAGGAGCAGTCCAACGTGTGGCGCCTCGCCGTTTCGCAGACCATGACCGCCGAGGATCGCCGAGTGTCCTGGACCGGAGAGCCGGTCAGCGTGCCGCGATCCGCGGTGGCGAGAATGGAGCTGCGGGTGATCGATCGCCCGAGGACCATTCGAACGGTGATCGTAGCCGCGCTCGGTGGGATTGCGGTCGGTCTGCTCGTTCGAGGCATCTCCACAGGCACGTCGGGTGGTGGCGACCCGGTCGCCCCGCCCCCGTAAGGCGCCTGCATTCTCGCGTCCCGCGCACCGGGAAACAGTCGTGCGGGGACGCGCAGACCACCCGCCCGATCAGGGCCTGAACGCACCGCGCGAGAACGTCGGGTCCAGTGCGATGCCGTTGCGACGCAACTCATACCACGCGTCGCCAGCGTTAGGCGCCGGTGCCACGAACATCACCGGCTGGTCGGCCAGCACGCGCTCTCCCTCGCGCACCACCGGTCGCCCCGATGCGCTGACGCGGCCAACGAGGCCCCCAGGAGCGCGAAGGTCGATCTGCCACCGACCGTCGGACGCCGATTGCGCCCGAGCGACTTCGGCGTCGAACCCGGCGAGGACGGCGCCACTCCGCGTCGGCGCCCACTGCACGGCTCGGCCGTTGCGACGGACCCGGGCATTACTCGCGGTCGCGACCCGCAGGCTCTCGGGCCTCAGCGACAGCACGTCCAGGGTATCGAGTCGCATCGCCGCCTTCCCCAGCAGACGGTACTGCTCGGCCAGGTGCGCGGCATGCGCGAGGAGCGAGTCCGCCGCGGTCTGCACGCCCGCAATCGCCCGCATGCGCGCATCCTGCGCGCGGATGGTGTCGAGCGCGCTGCGAATGGCGCCCACCTGCGTGCGCAACGCGGCCACATGCGGCGAGGCGCCCGAATCGTGCTGCGCGAGCGCGCGCGATGGGTCGCGCGCCGGCCAATCTCCGGACCGCGCAATGAGGGTGCCCACGCCGATTGCTGCGACGAGTGCGGCGCCCACGCCAACGCTCCCCGCTACGCGCAACGCGCGTTCGGTGAACGTGAAACTCCGCGGAGCTTCGGTGTCGTGCGAGATCAGCAGGATCGTCCAGCGGCGCATTTCGAAAGGGACGCGACGCCCTGAAATGCGCTCTCCGGGCGCGGAGTCACAAGGCTTGACGTCACAGCCTCGGCGGTGACGAGGCGCACTCGACCGGGCCAGACCGGACGCAATGTCCGAGATGCAGCAACGCGTCAGTGAACGACGGTCGTCAGCCCTTCGGGAACAGTCCCGCTCCCTTGCTCACCGCCCAGCCGGCGCAATCGAGCGACGCGAGGTGCTCGAACCGCTGATCGGGCAGGTGCGACGGTGCTCCGAGCTGGCGCCACAGCTCCTCGCACTTGCCGGGCATGAACGGGTAGAGCGCCACACACTGCCGGGCGAGGTGCCGGCAGAGCGCCGCCATCGTCGCCTCGAGCGCTGGTCGCTGCGCCGGATCCTTGGCCAGCTTCCACGGCGCCTGCCGATCGACGTATTCGTTGCCGCGCGCGATCGTGCTCCACACGGCCTTGAGGCCCTCGTGCAGCAGATACCCGTCTCGTCCGTCCATGGCGGCGTGATACGCGTCGTAGTCCGTGCGGTCCGCCTCATCAAGCGAGGTTAGGGGCGCTGAGGGCACGCGGCCCTGGCAGTACTTCTCCACCATCGCGATCGAACGGCTCGCCAGGTTGCCCCAGGCATTCGCCAAGTCGGCGGTGTAGCGCTCCTCGAACCGTTCCCACGAGAAGTTGCCGTCACCATCGAACGGCACCTCACGCATGAGAAAGTAGCGAAACGCATCCACGCCGAAGCGATCGGTCGCATCCGCCAGCTCGAGCTTGACCCCCGCGGACTTGCTGAAGCGTTCGCCGCCCAGCTGCACGAACCCGTGCACCCATACCGCCTCCGGGATGGGCAAGTCTGCCGAGCGCAGCATCGCTGGCCAAACGATAGAGTGCAGCCGATTGATGTCCTTGCCCACCACGTGGACCTGGGCCGGCCACCGGTCGGCGAACGACGCGTCGGGGTACCCCGCTGCCGTGATGTAGTTGGGCAGGGCGTCGAACCATACCCACGTGCCCTGCGTCTCACCAGACGAGGAGGGCAGCGGGAAGGGCACCGCCCACGAGAGACGCGAGCGCGTGATCGAGATGTCCTCCAGCCCCTGGTCCAACAGGGCCAACATCTCGTTCCGCCGCGACTCGGGTCGCAGGAACGCTGCATTGCCCGAGATCAGGTTCCGCAGGAACTCCGCGTGTCGGGAGAGCCGGAAGAACCAGTTGCGCTCCTGCGTCCACGCCAGTTCGCGCGTGGGGTGCAGCACGCACTTGCCGTCGGCAATCTCGTTCTCGCGCTTGAACAGCTCGCACCCCACGCAGTACCACCCCTCGTACGTCTGCTCGTAGAAGTCGTCGGGGCTGATCGCGCGAATGCGTTCGATCAGTGCCACCACGCCGCGCTTGTGTGCCGCGTCCGTCGTGCGGATGAACTGATCGTTGGAGATGCCGAGCCGCGTCCACATGGCCGTGAAGCGGCCGGCGATGGCGTCCACGAACTGTTGCGGCGACAGGCCCCGGTCGGCCGCCGCCTGGGCGACCTTCTGCCCGTGTTCGTCGAGGCCGGTCAGGAAATGCACGCGATCACCGGCCAGACGCTTGTACCGGGCGATCACGTCCGCGCCGATCTTCTCGAAGGCGTGGCCCAGGTGCGGGTCACCGTTCGCGTAGTCGATCGCGGTGGTGATGTAGAACGGCCGGCTCACGAATCCGCTCCGTCGGTCGAAGGTGAGGCATCGCCGTCAGCGTCGGGGCGACGCCCTCCGCGACGGCCGCGGCGACGCCGATTGCGCCGGCGTTCCTGCCCTTCCTGAGACTCCGCGTCGCCCGCGGCCTGCGCGTCGCTTCGCTGCGGCAACGACTCGGGCTCGGCACCTTTCGCCTCGCCGCCGAAATCCCCTGCCGCCCCAGAAGACGTCTGCTGCTCCGGGCTGGTCCGTGGCGCGCGTTCGCGACGATCGCCGTCGTTTCGGCGTTCGCCGCTGCCTCGGGGTTCTCCGTCGGGTCCGCGTTCTCGGTTGCCTCGGAGATCCCGGTTGCCTCGGCGTTCTCCGTCGGGCCCGCGTTCTCGGCTGTCTCGGAGTGCTCCGCCGTCTCCGCGTTCTTCGTCGCCTCGGCGTGCTCCGGGACGCTCTCCTGACAGGCGACGCTCACCGGCATTCCGTCGTTGGTCGCGCTCGCGGCGCGGTCGCGGATCAGGCGCCGTGGCATCGGCGCGCGCGGCCGCCTCGACGTCACGCACGGGCAAGGCGCGGCGTGCCTCGTGGCCACCCGTCGGCGTTCGCGGCAGCCACGCCGGCATCTCCGAGGTGTCCTGGAGGCGCAGCACCTCATCGCTCAGCCCCTCGAACGGAATGGGTGGCGTTTCGTCTTCGATCGTGCGGTCCGGCGCTGCCTTCCACTCGCGTCGCAGCTCCGCCAGCGGAACGATGCGACTCTCCCCCTCGGCGTTCCTCAGCGTCACGCGTTCGCGGAAGATGTCGTTCGACACCACCTTCTCCTCGCCGCGTGCCGTTTCGATGATGCGTCCCTCCTTGGGGAATCGTTTGCGTTGCTGCACGTAGAAGTCGTGCTCGTAGCGCAGGCAACACATGAGCCGTCCGCACGCGCCCGAGATCTGCGTCGGGTTGAGCGAAAGCCGCTGATCGCGCGCCACGCCGAGGTTCACCGGCCGCAGGTCAGGCAGCCACGCCGCCGAGCAGTATTCGCGCCCACAGCGCCCGATGCCGCCGAGTCGCCTCGCTTCGTCGCGCACGCCGATCTGCTTGAGTTCGATGCGTGTGCGGAACATCGACGCCAGCTCGCGCACGAGATTCCTGAAGTCCACCCGCTTCTCGGCGGTGAAATAGATCGTGAGCTTGCGACGGTCCCAGCGCCACTCGGCATCCGTGAGCTTCATGACGAGCCCGTTGGCCTTCACCCGTTCCACCGCCTTGCGTCGTGCCACGTCGTCCTGCTCCCGCAACTCTTCGACGCGATGGACGTCGTCTGTCGACGCCAGGCGACGCACGCTCCTGGTCACGCCCTCCTCGGGAGCGTGAGGCACGCCCTTCAACCGCTTCTCCGCGTGTTCTCCCTGTGCATGCACATAGCCCAGGTCCTCGCCGCGATCCGCCTCGACGATGACCGGCGCCCTCGACGGGAGCGCGTCGTCAGCGTCCCAGTGAAAGAACTCCTTGCGGTTTCCCTTGAAGGCAACCTCGACGAGCATGAGCCGGTGGACGGATGAACCTGGGACGGATGGATGCCGGGAGATCGACGGATGAACGACGCGCAACACCTCGCCCTCGGCGTGGGTTGCAGCGCTCGCCATTTGAGGGGCCTCTCAAGGTTAAGCGGTCGGGGAAGCGCTCCGGGAGCCCTCCGTTTGACACGACCGCGCATGCCCAACCGCCCATCCGACCAGCGCTCGTCCGTCCTGCGTCCATCCTCGCGGACGCCGACCGTCCGGCATCGATCGGTCCGGAGCCTGCTGCGGCTCGCCGTGGCGCCAGGTCGCTTGCAATGCCTGGCGATCCTTCTCCCCGTCCATCCGCCGTGCCGCCTGGGCGTTGAGCCACGACTGCGTCATGCGTTCCTGAACGGCATCCGTCCCACGACGGCAGCGCCGCGGATGGCGCCAACCATTGGCCAGCTCATCGGGGCTCCGGCCGTCGTGCCGCGCGAACACGCGCGATGGCCCCTTCGGCGAGCGTCTGGGTCCGACTCGCTCCTCTCCACCCGCCCGTCCGTTCACGCTCCTATTCCGTGAACTTTCCCATCTTGAGGAACTTCTCCCTGCGCCGCCTGACGAGCTTTTCCGGCTTCATCTTGCGCAGCTCCTCGTACTGACGGATCAGGGCTTCCTGCAGCGCAGCGGCCGCCACTTCGTGATTGGTATGGGCGCCGCCGGCGGGTTCGGGGACGATCTCGTCAATCACGCCGAGTTCCAGCAGATCCTGCGCGGTGATCTTGAGCGCGGAGGCCGCGCGCTCGCGCATTTCCGGGCTCTTGCCGTCCTTCCACAGGATGGCGGCACAGCCCTCGACCGTGATCACCGAGTAGACCGAGTTCTCGAGCATCAGGACGCGGTCGGCGATGCCTAACGCCAATGCGCCACCCGATCCGCCCTCGCCGATCACGGTCGCGATGATCGGCACCTCGAGGTGGCTCATCTCGAACAGGTTCCGCGCGATCGCTTCGGCCTGGCCGCGCTCCTCGGCGCCCAGGCCGGCCCACGCGCCCGGCGTGTCGATGAACGTGAGGACCGGAACGTGGAACTTCTCCGCCAGCTTCATCAGGCGGAGCGCCTTGCGGTAGCCTTCGGGGTGCGGCATCCCGAAGTTGCGTCGCAGGTTCTCCTTGGTGTCACGCCCGCGCTGGTGACCGATGACCATGACCGTCTCGCCGTCCAGGCGGGCCCAGCCGCCAACGATCGCCGCGTCTTCGCGAAAGAGCCGGTCGCCATGCAGCTCGACAAAGTCCGTGAAGCAGAGGCGCAGGTAGTCCAGCGAAAACGGGCGCTTGCTGCTGCGCGCCACCTGCAGTCGCTGCAGCGGCGACAGGTTGCGATAGACCTCCGTGCGCAGTGTCGCGAGCTTCTGCTCGAGCGGCGCGATCTCCGACTCGACCGACAGCTGCTGGTCACCCGCCAGTTTCTTCAGTTCGTCGATCTGTTTCTCGAGCTCGAAGATCGGCCGTTCGAACTCGAGCGTAGGAGTACTCGCCATTCCGGTTACCCTCCGACGCGAATCAGTCGCACCCGGTCCGACCCCAGCAGCGCGCGAAGTTCTCCAAGCGCTGCGCCATTCGCGGCCACCTTGAGCGAGCGCGACCGCAATCGGGCCACGCCCCCCGTTCCATCCTCCCAACGTACCTCAACCGGCGCCGATCCGGGATGCCCTTCGAGCACGATCCGGACGTCCTGAAAGACGCCAGGCGGGAGGTCGCCCCCGATGAGAGCGCCTTCACCTGCCCGCGCCGCCGCCGGCCCGTCGACCACCAGTTCCACCGCGACCTGCCCCGCGATCCGCAGCTCTTCGAAGCGCTGCACCGACTCCACGATGAACGTCGGGTTGTCCTGTCCCTGGTCGCGGCGCGAGTAGCCACCCTTCATCAGCAGCGGCACGTCCGGCCGGATGCGATCCGCCAGCGCGGCCCAGGCTTCGGGAAACACGAGCAGTTCCGAGGATCCCGAGAAGTCCTCCACCGTGAGCCGCGCGAACTCGGCGCCGCTCCGCTTCGACACCTGCCGCTTGATCGCGGTGACGACCACACCCAGCGAGATCGAGCCCTCCTGCCACGTCCCGAGCGCCGACACGGTGTGCGACGCGAACAGCTCGCACTCGGCGCGATAGGGCTCGAGCGGGTGGCCGGAGATGTAGAACCCGAGGATTTCCTTCTCCCGAGTCAGGCGTTCCGACTCCGAGAGGTGCCCGACGTTAGGCAGCGTGAGCGCCGCGCCGTGGGGGCCCGCCCCCTCGGGGCCCTCGACCGGTTCGCCGAACAGCGACCACTGCCCGGTCTCCCGTTCGTTCTGCCGCAGCGACGCCTCCTGCAGCGCGGCGTCGAGCGTCGCCAGGTACTGCGCCCGGTGGCCGCCCAGCGTGTCGACGGCGCCCGAGTGGATCAGCGCCTCGAACACGCGCTTGTTGCACAGCCGCAGGTCGATGCGTTCGGTGAGGTCGAACAGGCTCGTGAAGGGCGCGGTCGCGCGTGCCGCCAGGATGGAGTCGATGGCCGCGCGTCCCACGTTGCGGATGGCGCCGAGCCCGAAGCGGATCCGCTTGTGGCCCACCACCGTGAACTTGTAGCCCGATTCGTTCACGTCCGGCGGCAACACGGTGATGCCCAGCTCGCGCGCTTCGTTGATGAACTTGACCACGCTATCCGTGTCGCCGATCGACGACGACAGCAGCGCCGCCATGAACTCGGCAGGATGGTGTGCCTTGAGCCACGCCGTCTGGTAGGAGATGACGGAGTAGGCGACCGAGTGCGACTTGTTGAACCCGTAGCGACCGAACGTCTCGATCTGCCCCGAGAGTTCCTCGATGATGCGCGCGTCATAGCCGCGGGCCACGGCCTTCGACACGAACTTGCCCAGCTCGACCTTGATGAGTTCCGCATCCTTCTTCCCCACCGCCTTCCGCAGCACGTCGGCCTCGGCGAGCGAGATGCCGGCGAGCACCTGCGCGATCCGCATCACCTGTTCCTGGTAGGTGATGACGCCGTACGTGGGTTCGAGGATCGCTTCGAGTTCGGGCAACGCGTAGACGATCGGCTCTTCGCCGCGCTTGCGCCGCTGGTAGACCTTGTGCATGCCGGCATCCAGCGGACCCGGACGCATCAGGGCGTTGGAGGCGACCAGATCGTCAAACCGGTCGCAGCGCATCGCGCGCAACATGTCCGTGGCCAGCGGCGACTCGAACTGGAACACGCCCACCGTGCGCCCCAGGCGCAGCATGCGGTACGTCTCGGCGTCGTCGTACGGGATGGCGTCGAGGTCCGGCGCCACGGCTCCCGTGGCCTCGATCGCGCGCAGCGTGTCGAAGATGACGGTGAGCGTGGTCAGACCCAGAAAGTCCATCTTCAACATGCCCGCCTTCTCGAGCGCGTTCATGTCGTACTGCGTGACCACCACCCGCTCGTCCGATCCACTCCCCGATCCGCGCGACTCCTGCGTGCAGATCGGCACGTAGTCGTCCAGCGGTCCTGGGGCAATGACGACGCCGGCGGCGTGCACGCCCGTGTGCCGCGACAAACCCTCGAGTGCCACGGCGTAGTCCAGCAGTTGCCGGTACCGGTCGTCCGACTCGTAGAGCTTGCGCACGTCGGCGATCTTCGCGATCGCCTCGCCAACGGTGAGCGAGAAGTTGGGCTGGTTGGGAATCAGCTTTGCGAGCGCATCGGTTTCGGCCGGGGTGAAGCCAAGCACGCGGCCCACGTCCTTCACCGCGGCGCGCGATTTCATCGTGCCGAACGTCACGATCTGGCCCACCGCTTCCTTTCCGTACTTCTCGCGCACGTATTCGATGACTTCGCCGCGCCGCTCGAAGCAGAAGTCGACGTCGATGTCGGGCATCGACACGCGCTCCGGGTTGAGGAAGCGCTCGAACAGCAGGTCGTACCTCAGCGGACAGACGTCGGTGATGCGCAGGGCGTACGCCACGAGCGACCCGGCCGCCGAGCCGCGTCCCGGACCCACCGGAATGCCGCGATCGCGCGCCGCCTTGATGAAATCCGCGACGATCAGGAAGTAGCCGGCGTATCCCGAGTCCGCGATCACCCGCAGCTCGTAGTCGAGCCGCTCCTGCACATGCGCGGGGAGCGGAACTCCGTAGCGCACACCGGCACCGGTCGATGCCAGCGAGACCAGCAACGCGTTTTCGGTGGCGGCCTCCGGCGGCAGCGGGAAGGCGGGCACGTGGTACTTCTTCGGGAACTGCACGTCGCAGGCGTCGGCGATCGCCAGTGTGTTCGCGATCACTTCCGGATGGTCCGGAAAACGCGCCGCCATCTCGGGCGCGCTCTTGAAGTACAGGCCCGCGTCGTACTTCATGCGGTCCTTGTCCTCGCGGTCCTTCCCCAGGCCAATGCAGAGCAGCACGTCGTGCGCGTCGTGGTCGTCGGCCTTGAGGAAGTGCGAGTCGTTCGTCGCGATCACCGGGACGCCCGTGCGCTTCGCCAGGTCGAGGATCCGCGTATTGAGCTGTGCCTGTCCCTCGGAATCGTGCGCCTGCACCTCCAGGTAGTAGCGGTCCGGAAAGACGTGGCGGTACCACTCGGTGACCTGGATGGCGCCATGCAGATCGCCAAGTTCCAGGTGGTGCGCGATCTCGCCCGCCATGCAGGCCGAGGAGACGATGATGCCCTCGGAGTACTGACGGAGCAGCTCGCGGTCGACACGGGGCCGCGTGTAGAAGCCCTCGGTGTACGCCAGCGACGACAGCTTCACCAGGTTGCGGTACCCCGTGAGATCGCGCGCGAGGAGCACGAGGTGGTAATACGGCTTCTGGCCCATCGCGCCGCGCGTCTTCAGTCGACGGTCGCCCGGGGCCACGTAGGCCTCCATGCCGATGATCGGCTTGACCTTCGCCTTCTTCGCCTTCTCCTGGAACTCCCACGCCGCGTGCAGGTTGCCGTGGTCCGTGATGGCCAGGGCCGGCTGCTCGAACTCCTGGGCGCGCCGGATCAGGTCATCGATGCGGTTCGCGCCATCGAGCAACGAGTATTCGGAGTGGCAGTGGAGGTGAACGAAACTCACGTCGTGGGGCGCGGGTGGGCGAGGCGAGGGGCGAGCGGGCGGGCCTTCCATACGAAGCCCGGACGGGAAGGGGAAGGCAAGAGCTTGCGCCGACTGTGGCGTCGAGGGGGCACGAACGCGGCTCCGCGCGCGCCCCGTGGCCTCGGCAAACGCGCCGGTGCGTCGCGCGGCTGTGTGTGCCGCTGCTGCGCCCCCACGCGGTGTGCGTTGATCAGCGCCGCGCCCGCTGCCCACGGGTGCGCGTCCATCCGCGCGGCGCCCGCGCCCCCACGCGTCGCACGTGCATGCGCACCTGCTTCCGCGCCCGCGCGCTTGCGCGCCGGTCGTCCGCGAAGCCGCTGCGCAGTTGAACTCCGTGCGACGCCAAACGACCTTGCGGCGTGCGACGCCTCCTTCGAATCGTCCTGCGCATCGCCGGCGTGGTCGTCGCGATCCTGCTGCTGCTCGGTGCGGTGACCGCGACGGGTCGCTACATCGCGCGTGCCGCTTGGGAGGAGGCCCATATCCTTGCCGCGCGGCGGGACATCACCGACCTGCTCGCCGATTCCGCGACGCCGCCCCGAACCGCCGCGCGCCTGCGCCTCGTCACCGACGTGCGCACCTTTGCCCTGCAGCACATCGGGCTCCGCGCCGCACGGGAGTTCACCACCTTCGTGCAACTCGACCGGGACACCCTGGTGCTGGTGCTCTCGGCGTCACGGCGCGACACCCTGGCCGCACACACGTGGTGGTTTCCGGTCGTGGGGCGGTTTCCCTACAAGGGCTTCTTCGACTTCGAGCTCGCCGCACGCACCGCGGCGTCGATGCGCGAGGCGGGCTTCGACACCTACCTGCGGCCTGCCTCGGCGTTTTCTACGCTCGGGTGGTTCGACGACCCGCTGCTGTCGACCACGATCGCGCAGGATTCTGCCGGCCTGGCGGCCACGGTCATCCACGAGCTGCTGCACACCACGCTCTTCGTGAAGGGGTCGGTGGTGTTCAACGAATCCTTCGCGAGCTTCGTCGGCGCCCGCGGCGCGGCGGAGTTCTTCCGCCGGCGCGGAGACGCTCACATGGCGCGCCGCGCCGATCTCGAATGGGAGGATGACAAGCTGCTGGGTGCCTTCTGGGAAGCCACCGCGAGCAAGATCGACAGCGTGTTCGCCGTGCCCGGGCGCACGTCGAGCGCCCGCATCGCCGCGCGCGACTCGGTCTACGGGGTCATGCGTGCGGTCCTGCGTCGGGACATCGCGCCGCGCCTGCGAACCCTCGACGGCGCCAGGCTCTCGCGCCTGCAGCTCGACAACGCCGCGCTGCTGGCCCGCCGCACGTATGCCTCCGAGCTCTACCTGTTCGACGAGCTCCACCGGCGGAATGGCGGCGACCTGGCATCGACCATCACCCTCGTCAGGCGCCTGGTGGCCACCGCGAGTGATCCCTATGCCGCACTGCGGTCGTGGATGGAGCGGCCCGAAGCGCGGCGATGAGCGGGTATGGTCTCGGGCAGGCGCTGACGCCACGCGCCCCGCCATGAATCGCCATGCCAGGATCCGAGATGCACCGTGCCTCGAACCGGCCCCCGTCAACGGTTCAGCGCGCGCCGAATCTCCCGCGCATGATGGCGCGCAGGTCGATCGGCGCCTGGGGCTCCGGCGGCGGCGCGTCGGGCGCTTCGACCTGTGGAACCACGCGTTCCATCAGTCCGCGGACCTCACGGTCGATGAACCGCGAGAGCTGGTCGATGGAATAGTCGGCGCCGCGGCGCGACGCATACGCGTGGAGCGGGTAGGTCACGGCCAGGTGATTGCGGGCCCGCGTCATCGCCACGTACATGAGCCGCCGCTCCTCTTCCAGTTCCTCGTCGCTGCCTAACGACCGCGACATCGGAAACCAGCCGTCCACCGCCCAGATCAGGAATACCGCGTCCCACTCCTTGCCCTTGGCGCTGTGCACCGTCGAGATCACCAGCGCGTCGGTGTCGTCATCGCTCGGCCCGAAGCCCAGATCCTGCGTCGCCTGCGGCGGTTCGAGCGCCAGCGACGAGAGGAAGCTCGCGCGGCTCGGGTAGCCGCTGGCGATTACCTGCAGCTGTTCCAGGTCCGAGAGCCGCGGTTCGATCCGGTCGTACTTCTCGCGCAGGATATCGTCGTAGAGCGTCCGGATGCGGGCGATGTCGCGGCCCACCGAACCCTCCGTCTCGTCAGGCAGGCCGAGCCGGCCGAGCAGCGTGCCCAGCGCCGCCTGCGCGGCGCGGGCGCGTGGCGGCACCGGGACCGACGCAAACGCCCGCGGGTCCCAGCCGCGATCCGCCATTGCGGTGATCGTCTCGCGCGCCGTCGAGTCTCCAATGCCCGGCAGCAGCAACAGGATGCGGTACCAGCTCACCTCGTCGCGTGGGTTTTCCAGCACCCGGAGAAACGCCAGCACGTCCTTCACGTGGGCCGCTTCGAGGAACTTGAGGCCGCCCCACTTCTCGAACGGGATCTTGCGGTTGGTCAGCTCGATCTCGAGGTCGGCCGACATGTACCCGGCGCGAATCAGCACCGCCATCTCACCCAGCGGCATCCCCTGCTCGTGCAGCTCGAGGATCCGCTCGACCACGAACCGCGTTTGCTGCTGCTCATCCTGAATGGAAACGAGCCACGGTCGCTCACCGCCTTCCCGCTTCGTCCAGAGGTTCTTGGTGAAGCGCTCCTCGGCCCTGGCGATCAGGGCGTTGGTCGCATCGAGGATCGGCTGCGTCGAACGGTAGTTCTCCTCGAGCGTGACGATCGTCGTCCCGTCGAAGGTGCGCGGGAAGTCGAGGATGTTGCGGAAGGATGCGCCGCGAAAGCTGTAGATGCTCTGCGCGTCGTCGCCAACCACCGCGATGTTGCCGTGCGGGCGCGCCATGCCCTGGAGCACGCGCGCCTGCAGGACGTTGGTATCCTGGTACTCGTCGACCAGGATGTGGTCGTAGAGGCCGGCGAGCCGGGCGGCGAGGCTCGCCGATGACTCGAGCATGGCGAGCCAGAAGAGCAGGAGGTCGTCGTAGTCGACCAGGTTGCGAGCGGCCTTGCGATCCGTGTAGTCCGCGAAGATCGCCGAGATGGCGTCGAGATACTCGACGAACGGCGGGAACTCGTCGCGGAGAATGCCGTCGATCGGCAGATCGGTGTTGACGTGCCTCGAGTAGATGTAGTGCAGCGATTCCTTCTTCGGGAACCGCTTCTTCTTTGCGTCGGCGAATCCCAGGTGGGCCCGGGAGAGCTGCATGAGATCTTCGGCGTCCCCCTGGTCCATGATGGAGAAGTCCGCGGGGACGCCGGCGGCGGCGCCAAAGCGGCGTAGCAGCCGGTGCCCCGTGGCGTGGAAGGTGCCCCCGTGGACCTGCCGGCTGGCCGAGCCGACGAGGCGTTCGACGCGCTGGAGCATGTCCTGGGCAGCGCGGCGCGTGAAGGTGAGGAGCAGGATGCGCTCCGGCGGGATGCCGCGCCGGATGAGGTCCGCGACGCGGTACGTGAGGGTCCGCGTCTTTCCGGTGCCCGCGCCCGCGATGATGAGGAGGGGCCCATTACCAAACGTGGCCGCGGCAGCCTGCTCGGCGTTGAGTTCGGCGGCGAGATCCCGGTCGGCCCTGGTGAGGGGGTCGTTCCGGCTGGGATAGATGCGAGGGGCGGGGTCCGGCGCGTGGGGCACGGCGGGAAAGCTGCGGCGTTTCTTCGGGTGGGGAAAGGTGTTCGGGCGAAAACGGGGGGCGGCGGAGCGCGGGCGGCGTTGGTACACGGTATCCACGCGCCATCCATCTGAGCGTCCCAAGTTGCCCGCCTGACGAGCCGATCGTCATGGGGGGTCAACTCGTCAGGCAGGGGAGGGTTCTGCCTAGGGGAAATTCACTCTGGCGCGGGGTGCCTGACGAGCGTACATTCGCGCCGCGATTGCGACAGTGTGACCGACGGCGCCACCACGCACCCCGGACGCAGGAGCGCGGGAGGTCATGGGTCGCAGGGCGAGACAGACCGCGAGGGTGACCTGGCGGGGCAGGACCCGGAGCACCGGAGTGGGGCAGGGCGAATGGAAAGCCAAGCGTGGCTTTCGTTTGCCTTGACCCCCTTTCGGCTCGGGGGTATTTTGACTGGCTGTGGACTTGGGCCTGCGATGGGTCCACGGGCTGCTCGAAAATCGAAGTGACCGCCGGGAGCAAGGTGGGGTCTCCAGTCTAGACGGAGGCCGCGCTGCGCCTCCCGTCGGCGCTTGTCCGTCGGGCGGCAGGAGGTGCGGGTCGCAGCGGCACAGCATGGCAGGACGCAACAAGTGGTAGGTCAGCAGGTCGTTCGTATGTGGTTCACGGCAGCACAATCTCATCTCTGCAGAAGGGGGAAAAGAATGCAGAAACTCTCTCGGTCGTTCATCGCACTCGCCGGGCTTGCGGCCTTGGCGGCTTGCGGTGACGACGTATCCATCGCCGCTCCTACGCCGACGCCGGTTGCGGTCGTCGGGGTGACGGTGAGCCCATCGACGCTCTCGCTCAAGGTTGGCGAGTCGGCGACCCTCGGCGTCAGCGTCGAGACCACGGGTGGCGCCGCCACGACCGTGGCTTGGTCGTCCTCGACGCCTGCGGTCGCGTCGGTCAACGCCACCACCGGTCAGGTCACCGCGGTTGCGGCTGGTAACACCACGGTCCGCGCGGTCTCCACGGTCGATGCGTCCAAGTCGGGCGCGGCGCAGGTGAACGTCACGGCGCTGGCCGTTCGCAGCGTCTCGGTGTCGCCGCAGGCGCTGAATCTCCAGGTCGGCCAGACGGCCACCGCGGTTGCGACGGTTGATCGCGATGCGGGCGTCGCCGGCACGGTGAACTGGGCCTCGAACAACGCCGCGGTCGCGACCGTGAACCAGACCTCCGGTCTGATCACGGCGGTTGCCGCTGGTACGTCGGTCATCACGGCCACCTCGACGGTCGACAACACGAAGTCGGCTGCCCTCGCGGTGACGGTCGTGGCCGTTCCGAACAACCTGACGGCTCTCACGGTTGCGCCGACCACGGCCAACCTGGGCATCGGCTCGACCGTCCAGCTCGTTCCGAGCGCCACGACGGTTGGCACGCCGACGGTCACGTACACCTACGCGACGTCCAACACGCTCGTCGCCACGGTCAGCACCACCGGCCTCGTGACGGCGGTTGGCAACGGCACCGCGGTCATCACGACCACGGCCGCCACCAACACCAACTCGCTGTCCGTCGCTACGACGATCAACGTCGCCAGCGCCTCGGTCTCGATCTCCTCGATCACGACCGGCGCCACGAACGTTCCGGTGAACATCGCGAACGTCGCCGGCCAGATCGAAGTCACGATGAACATCTCGGCGGGCAACCAGACGCTTGACTCGGTCCGCGTGAAGCTCGGCAGCAAGTCGGCCGCTTCGCAGGCCTTCACGGTCAATGGTGCCCCGAACGCCCCGGTGACGCTCTCCATCAACACCGCGGCCTACACCATCAACGCCGACTCCACCTCGACCGTCAGCTTCCTGAACGGTTCGACGGGCGTGCAGGCGGAACTGTTCGTGACGGCTGCTTCGGGCCCGACGGCTTCGAACACCATCACGATCAACCTGAACAACACCGACACGTTCCACGCGCGCTGGACCCTGCCGAGCAACACGGCGGTGTCGGGCGTGGGCCTCCTGTGGTACGGCGGCCCGGGCACCTCGACCACGGTCAACACGATCCCGGTCATGTACTCGGGTAACACGATCACCCAGGCCACGATCCACCTGGACGACGCCTCGATCGACGGCAACGCGAGCCTCTGCGGCGCCGCGGTGACCGACACGGCGGCTCCGTTCACGGCCACGTTCAGCTGCACCGGCCTGACCAACGTCAACGTGCAGCCGGGCGTCGCCGCCTCGCTCCGCGCTGATGGCAACGCCGGCCCCGCGGCCGTCGTCGGCATCGACCCGGTCGGCGCGCCGATCGGTACGCTCTTCGCGAACGCCGCGCTCATGGTGCAGGCCGCCGCGATCCCGGTTCGCATCGACGTCGCTGGTCCGGGCACCGCGACCTACGCCTTCGTTGCGGCCACCACCAACGACTACTGGGCCAACGCGGCCTTCCGTCACGACACCTCGTCGGCTGGCCTTCTGGCCCGTGGTCGCGCGGTTGACGGCGGCGTCGGCACTGCTGCCGCCTCGACGGACGTGTACGAGTACGAAGATCGCGCGGTCTCCGGCACGGCGTGGGTCACGCACGTTGCCAACACCACGAACATCCCCGAAAACCCGGTCGACTTCACGGTCAACGCCTACAACGGCCGCGTGACCGAGAAGGATCTCCTGGGCAACGCCAGCATCACGTACCTCGGCAGCACCAGCACGTCGCCGGGCACGCAGAACTTCGGCGTTGACGTCACGGCGCCCACGCTCGACTACCTCACGGCCACCGTGGGCTCGGGCGAGCCGCGCATCCTGCTCCCGGCGCTCGACACCCTTGGCAACACCAAGGTCCTGTCGAACCAGGGCAACGTGCTCAACACGATTCGCGCTGACTCCGGCTACTTCGGCGTCCGCTATCGTGACACGCGTTCGGGCTTCGGCACGACCATTGGCGCCGAGCCGCAGTTCGTCAAGATCACGCGCCTCGCCGCGTCCGGCCCGACCTGCATCGTCGGCGTCGGTTCGAGCTGCGCGCCGGCCCGCCGCCTCGGCGCGGTCGACGTGAACGACAACACGTACCGCCGCGACACCGCGAGCGTGTACGGCACGGGCATCAACGCGTCGGGCGGCAGCACTGGCCGCGTCAACGCGCTGTACCCGTCCGCCACGAACACGGACTCGGCCGGCTACTACACCTACGAGACCAGCGTCGTTGACCGTGCCGGTAACAGCTCGGGCACCGTGACGAAGACGGTCGCCGTGGATGTGGCCACTCCGCTCATCACGGGCATCGGCTTCCCGGCCATCCTCACGGGTGGTGCTTCGGTTGCCTTTGTGCCGAATGCGACGGACGAACTCGAAGTGCTCGATGGCGCCCTCGGCGTCCGTTACCCGGCGATGACCGGTCCTGACGGCGCTGGTGCCGACACCCTGTACTTCCCGCGTGCGTTCTTCACGGACTACAAGGCGCCGTTCTCGGGTGCCCCGCTGTCCAGCGTGGTTGGTGGTCTGGCTCCGTTCGGCGCTGCTGGCCTGACGCTGCCGATCAACTTCCTCCGCGGTATCGACTCGGTCGCCACGCTCGATTCGCTCCCGCCGGTGGCCAACAACGCGAACTACAAGCCGATCGGTGTGGTCGCGCAGGTCTATGACATCCGCGCCTACACCCCGAGCACGGTGGTCTACACGACGCCGCCGTTCGTGTCAGCCTTCTTCGGTGCCCCGATCCTCGCGGGTCAGGTGCCGGCCGGTTCGCCGATCTCCTCGCTCGGCGCCGGTGGCAAGTGGTTCGTCTTCGGTGTGGGCACCACGGGCAGCGCCATCCAGGCCCGCGCCCTCACCAGCACGGTCATCACGAACGTGCCGTTCCCGCAGGTTGGGTTCTTCCGCTACTCCACGGCCGGCAGCGAAGGCCGCTGGGTGTACCTCGGAAAGGTCGACGCGGTCCCGGGCACCAACCCGACGATCTTCGACCAGGGCTCCAACCGGTTCTGGACGTACACGCTCAGCGGTGTCTCCCCGGCGGTTGCCGCGGGTGACGTCATCCGCGCGGTGGGTATGACCACGGCTGGCGACGGTCTCTCGACCGGCTCCTGCGTCAAGGGCACGAACTGCTAACGCAGCTCAACGCCTGAAGCTCGAAACAACGGGCTCCGCCGAAAGGCGGGGCCCGTTGTGCATTCAGGGCCACACCGCCCGCGATTGTCCGAACCAACGCGCCGCTGCTCGGCAGCGCGCGACGTGCCGAAGTCTCCAACCGCGGGTGCACCCCGCACCGCGCCCACGAAGCGTGGCGCACCCGCAAAGTGCCGCTACTCGACGGGCGCGACTTGCCGGAGTCTCGAGCGGCGGCACACCCCGCAACGCACGCAAAGCGCATCGCACCCTCAAAGTGCCGCTACTTGACGGGCGCGACCTGCCGGAGTCTCAGGCGGCGGCTCACCCCGCAACGCGCGCGCAGCGCAGCACCCTCAAAGCGCCGCTGTCGATGAGCGCGACTCGCCGGCGCCGCAGGCGGCGGCTCAACCCCGAGGCGCGCGCGCAAAAGCGCATCGCACCTCGCGCTCGAACAAGAAAAAAGGGCGCGGCCTCGTGGTCGGCCGCGCCCCTTGGTACCTCTTTGGCTGCGTGCTCTACCGGGACGTCGCTCCGCTGTCCGGAACCACCTTTGCACCTGAATCGCCGGGCAGCTGCGCCGGCGTGGTGACCGTCGTCGTCGGGACCACGTCTCCGGCCCGAATACGGATCCCGTACTTCGACGTGACGTCGTCCATGTGTCCCCAGCCCCACCCGTCGACCTTCCCATCGACGACCACCACCGGAGTCAGATCCTTGTCGAGGACTTCCGGGTCGGTCCACGCCTTCCGGTTCTCCGCGTCAAAGAGATACACGTCGAACTCGCGCCCCTGCATGAAGTATCGGTTGTGCCGGTAGATGTTGGGGATCGTGTCGGCGGTGCCAAGCGAGCCGTCGGCGAGGATCCGGATGGCGGAGTCGCGCGAGATGCCGACGTCGAGCTCGCGAAGGCGCTTGTCCTGGCACGCCGTGAGCGCGAGCAAACCGAGCGCAGCAAGGACGACGGAACCGGAGCGGGGGCGTGGGGAAGGGCTCATGTTGGTGCGAGAAGAGGACCTGAAGTCGGCGGTAGGCCGCGCGTCCAATATATCGCCGGCGGGTGGACTTACCCCATGCTCCGACCGAGGTTCAGCCCCTCGGGAAATGGTCGCGGCTGCAGCCCGAACACCTCGCCAAAGGCCTCGACGACGCGCTCACGCGTCGCGACCATGTCCACGGCGCTGTCGTGCGGCAGCTCCCGCTCGATCGAGGTCATGGTCACGTCGGTGATGCCGCAAGGGACGATGGCGTCGAAGCGGGCCAGGTCAGTGGTCACGTTGAGCGCGAAGCCATGCCACGTGACCCAATCGCGGGCGTGGACGCCGATCGAAGCAATCTTCCGTGCCCGTGGGCTGATCGCCTCCTGACCCTCAGACCGGGGCGCGGCGGTCGCGCCGCCCAAGCCGCCCTCGACCCACACGCCGGTAAAGCCCGGGCTCCTCGCTCCCTCGATCCCAAAGCGGCGCAGCGCGGTGATCAGCGCCTCTTCGACCTGCCTGAGATACCAGTGCAGGTCCTGGCGGTGGCGTTTGAGGTCGATGATGGGATAGCCCACCAGTTGCCCTGGGCCGTGATACGTCACGTCGCCACCGCGCTCGACCTCGAACAGCTCGATCCCGCGCGCTTCGAGGTCTTCACGCGAAGCGACCAGGTTCACGAGCTTCGTCGATCGGCCGAGGGTGATGACGTGGGGGTGTTCGACGAGGAGCAGCATGTCCTGGTCGATCTCGCCGGTGATGCGCTTGCGCGCGGCCTCGCGCTGGATCTCGAGGGCTTCGGCATACGCCCGAAGCCCGAGCTCGACGACCAGCAGCTGTCTCGACTCGTCCATCGGCCCTAACGACTGTGGATCAGGCTTTGTGGTCGCACTCGCTCCATGCTCACCAGCCTGGCCCGCATCGCGCTCGGTGAGCCGTGTGAAGCGGGGGAGAACAAATCGATCTGCCCCGTGCGTTGCTGTCGCTCCTCATCGGCTCTGAATGGCTACTTGTCCGGGATGACGGCACGGGGGACTGGTGCGGCACTCCATGTCTCCGTGCCTGTCCGTCCATCCGCCATCCGCCATCCGCCGTCCAGCAACCACCATCCACCATCCACCATCCGCCATCCGCCATCCGTTCACTCGCCGTTCGTTCATCCGCCGTTCGTTCATCCGCCGTTCGTACCGCCTTCCGCACCTCCGCCGCTCGTTCATCCGCCGTTCGCACCACCTTCCGCACCTCCGCCGTTCGCTCAGCCGCCGTTCGTACCGCCTTCCGCACCTCCGCCGCTCGTTCATCCGCCGTTCGCACCGCCTTCCGCACCTCCGCCGCTCGTACGTTCATCGTCCGCACGCTCGTCGTCTGCACGTTCGTCGTCTGTACCTTCGTCGTCCGCACGTCCGCCTGGCCTCACGCGTGCAACAGCTTCCCCATCGAGTCGAGCACGGCCTCGGCCACGGCTTCCGACAGCGTCGGGTGCGCGTGGATGGCGAGGTCGATCTCCTCGACGGTGAACTCGTTTTCGCGAGCCACCACGATCTCGTGGATCAGTTCCGTGGCGTGGGCGCCAACGATGTGCGCGCCGAGGATTTCCCCGTGTTTGGCATCGCGGATGATCTTCACGAAGCCCTCGGTTTCGCCCGAGGTGCGGGCCCGGCCGTTGGCGGAGAAGGGGAACTTCCCGACCTTGTAGTCGAGCTTCTGCTCCTTGCACGCCTGCTCCGTCAGACCGATCGAAGCGACCTCGGGGTGACAGTACGTGGCGTTGGGGATGTTGGTGTACGTGAGCGGGTGCGCGTGCTGTCCGCCGAGCCGGTCGGCGAGGATGTGGCCCTCGCGCTGGCCCTTGTGGGCGAGCATGGGCGCACCGATCACGTCGCCGATGGCATAGACGCCCTTCACGCTGGTCTCGTAGGTGATCGGGTCGGCCTTGATGAAGCCGCGTTCGGTGAGCTGTACGCCGACATCCTTGAGCCCCACGTCTTCCACGTTAGGCGCGCGGCCGGCCGCGACGAGCACCTTCTCCACTTCGATCTCGGACGTCGCCCCGCCTGCCTCGATGGTAAGCTTCACGGAGTCCTTGCCGACTTTCACGTTCGACAGCTTTGCGCCGGTGTGGACGTTGATCTTTCGCTTCTTGAAGGCGCGGCCCACTTCGGCCGAGGCGTCGGCGTCCTCCAGGGGCAGGATGTTGGGCAGCACCTCGACGAGGTGGACGGTGGCGCCGAACGCATTGAAGACGTCGGCGAACTCGCAGCCAACGGCGCCGGCCCCGATCACGGCGACCGCCTTCGGCGCCTTGTCGAGCACGAGGGCCTCGTCGGACGAAATCACCGTCGTCTTGTTCAGCTCGAGCCCGACCTGCGGCAGGCCGCGCACGCGCGAGCCGGTGGAGATGACGATGCCCTTCTTCGCCTCGTGCACCTCTTCCTTGCCGTCAGCGCCCCTGACCGAGACTGCGACGCCGGACTTGCCCTTGACGAGCTTTCCGGTGCCCTTGATCCAGGTGACCTTGTTCTTCTTGAAGAGAAACTCGACGCCCTTGGAGTTCTGGGCGCTCACCGCGCGGGAGCGCTTCATGGCGACGCCATAGTCGAACTTCACGTCGCCGACGCTGACGCCAAAATCCGCGGCGTGGCGCACCTTGTTGGCGAGCGATGCGCTTTCGAGCAGGGCCTTGGCGGGGATGCAGCCCCAGAGGACGCAGGTGCCGCCCAGGCCTTCGCGCTCGATGACGGCGGTGGAGAGGCCGAGCTGCCCGCAACGCAGGGCGCCGACATAGCCGGCGGGCCCGCCGCCGATGAAGATGACGTCGTAGGAGGCCATTCGATCGATTCGAGTCGGATTTCAGCGGGGCGCACAGGCCCCTGAGGTCGTGCGGAACGGCCGAAATCTACTCGCTGATCGACCCGAATGAGTGCCGGGTGAGCGCGTCCCGGCCGCGGCCAACGCCGCTCGGGATGAAGCGGAGGACAAGCGCCCTCGCGTCTTCCGGGAACCCTACGCCATTGGCTAGCGCACGCGCACTCGACGGACCGTGCTACGGGCGCCGTCGGAGAGCACGAGGTCCACGTCGCGCGCACTGGTGACGATGGCGGCGTCGCCACCGGTGGCGAAGGAGAGGATCTCGCCGGTGCGCGCGTCGCGCACCATGACGCCGGCCACCTCGCGATCGGACCATTTCACTCGGATCTCGCGACTGCCGCGCCGTTCGGCGGCGGGCGCTTCGCGCAGGCTGAGGTCTGCACCGGTGGATCGACGCTCGGCGCTGCGGCCCTGTGCGGTCACGCGGAATCGGGTCGGCGCAACGCCGCCAAGGACATCGAGCGGGAGGACGAAGGCGAAGTGCTCCATCGTGGGGTCGTTGGCATCCGCGACGCGTTCACCGTCGAAGGCGACGTTGAGCAGGGTCTGCCCGAGCGGCCCGAAGGCCTGCAGGCGATGGCGCCCACGACCGGTGGGCACCGACGGCGCGGTGTTCACCTCATAGGCCGGCTCGAGGATCACCTGGCCCTTGCTGATCCGGCCCCAGACCAGCAGGCCGCGCCTGGGCGCCGAGGTGGCCACGGCGCGCGCCGCCGCGACGTAGGGATTCGCGATCCGGTGGTTCATGACCGCGACGTAGGTGTAGTCCGAGATCCAGTTGTTGTTGCAGTACCCCATGAGGTCGGACAGCGTGGGCGCCTTGAGCGACGACGAGGCGACGTCGTAGCCATAGACGCCGATCAGACCCCCGGCGTACGGGTATGAGGGATCGGGGCCGCCCGCGCCGCCACAGGGGGCATGGAAGCGGCCGAAGTTGTGTCCAAGCTCGTGGGCAACGACCTCGGACGCGGAGGGCAGGTAGTCCCAGGACAGGGTGGCGCGGCCGGGCACGTAGCCCAGGCCGGCGATGCCTGACGAGTACGTCACGCGGGCGATGCCGGCGTAGTAGCGACTCGAACCGTCGGCGGTGCGGAGCGCGTTCATCTCACTCAGGATCTGCGACCAGGCGCCGTTGCCGTCGCCGCCCTGGAGCACGGGCGCATTCGTCGTGTAGGGCGCGCGCACGTCGGCGTTGACGGTCCCCGTGGGAAAAAGCTTCGTCGTCCACGAGAGGTACGAGCCGACGTTCCCGGCCGTGACGCCGCCGGTCAGGTTGTTGGCCGACTGGGTCACCGGCACGAAGCGGATGTTGAACGACGGGACCGCGCGTATGTCCATGGTCTGCGGCGTCCCGGACGTGGGCCAGGAGTTGTCGTTTTCCGCGGACTCGGTCACGGTGTTCGTCGGGTCGACGTCGGCGAGGATGCGAAGGCCGGGGACCATGAGCGCCGCCGGCACGACGACGTTCCAAGACGCCGAGAGTGACGCCTGCGAAACCGAGGTCGGCACGGCGCTGACCGGCGGGTTGATGCTGACGGTCGACTGCAGCGTGGCGCCGTTGTAGAAGCGCACGCGCACCGTGGGCGCCGCGGTGTTGGTCGCCGAGGCCTTCACGAAGACGCGGAGGAGGCCGTCCTTGCCCTCCACGAGTGGCACGGTGCCGGCGTAGGACTGCACCACCTGCTGCACGTGCATGCCGTCGATGACGAGGTTGAAGGGCGGCGGTGGCGGTGGTGGCCCGCCCGTTTGCGTGTAGGTGAGCGATACGCTCCCGGTCCCACCGGTGGTGACCGTGGCCGAAGCCGACGCAGGCGACGCCGTGTAGGTGGCGCCGGAGTGTGTGACCGGGCTTGCTGTCGCCGTGTAGTTGCCGGGCAGGAGGCCGCTCAGCAGCTGCGTCGCCGTCAGCGTCGAGCTGTACGCGCCCGGGCCCGTCACGCGCACGTCGGCGTTCACCGCACCGGGCAGGCCATTGATGGTCACGTTGAGTGATCCACTGGCGGATCGATACGTCACCGTTGCCTGGATGGCCGATGTGGACGCGGCGATGTTGAGGAGCTGCGTGCCGGGGCTGCCGGCGTAGATCGTGCCGCCGCCCTGCGTGGTGCCGGCTGTGATGGTGTACGCGCCGGGAGCGAGGCCGGAGATCAGCTGGCTGCCGGTGATGGCCTGTGAGTATCCACCCGGTCCGCTGAGCGTGATGTTGCCGAGCACGCCGTTAGGCAGCCCGTTCACCGTCAGATCGAGGAGGCCGGACGCGAGGGTGTAGGTGACCGTGGATTGAACCGCGGTCGCCGACGCGGTGACCACCGCCTGGCTGCTCGTTGGCGTGCCCGCGTAGACGTGCAAGCCCGCATTGACGTTGCGGACCGTCAACGCGTAGGTGCCAGGCGCAAGGCCCACGAGCGCCGTGGTGCGAGACAGCGTGTCGGCAAAGCCGCCGGGCCCGGTCACGATCACGGACCCGGACAGGGATTGCGGGAGGCCCAGCACGATCACCTGGAGCGCGCCCTTCGTGATGGCGTAGGTGAGGGAGGCCGTCGCCGGCGTGGCAGAGGCGGAGACGGCAACGGGCTGCGCGCCGGCCGCCACGCCGAACGTCACACCACTCACGACGACGTCGGATGGCGTCACGGTGTACATGCCGGGAGCCAGTCCGGTGATCGTTTCGGCGGCCGTCACGGTCTTCTCGTAGCCTGACGGGCCGGTGACGACGGCCGAACCGTTCGCGCCCTGCGGAAGGCCCGCGAACGCGATCGAGAGCCGGCCGCTCGCGAGCGCGTACACCAGCTGCGCCGTGGCGGGCGTGGTCGACGCTCCAACGACGACCTGCAGCGCGGCGGGAACGCGGTACTGATCGGCGCCGACGCTCACGGGGGCGCCCGTCAGCGTGTACGTGCCCGGCGTAAGGTTCGTGATCAATTCGCCGGCGGCGACGGTCCTGGCGAAGCTGGCGGGTCCGGTCACGAGGACCGACGGCGCCTGGCCGGCGGGGAGTCCGGAGATACCTGCGGTGAGTGCACCCGTGGAGACGTCGTACGAGACGGACACGGGTACCGACGTGGCGCTGGCTTCAACCTGCAGCGACGCGGAGATGGTCGCGGGCGTCCAGGTGTGTCCGCCTGCGGCGACGGGCGCGGCGGTAAGGGAGTAGGATCCAGGCGCGAGGCCGCCGATCACGCCTGATGAGGTCGCCATCCGGCTGAACCCGTTCGGCCCGGTGAGCCGCACGGCGGCGTCAGCGCCGACCGGTAGGCCGCTCAGGGTCAGATTGATGGAGCCGGACGCGATGGCGTAGGTGATGGTGGCTGACGCCGTCGCGCCGTGCGACACCACCACCGACGCCGAGGTCGCGCTCGGCACGTAGCGATCGCTCCCGTGCGTGGCGTCGGCCGACGTGATGGTGTAGGGGCCCGCCGCGAGGCCCTGCAGGGTTGTGGAGCCGGCAACGCTCTGCGTGAAGCCTCCAGGCCCAGCCACGGTGACCGACGCCGACGCGGTGCCGGGCAGGCCAGCGATGACCAAGGCGAGGGAGCCCGTCCGGGGCGCGTTCGAGCCAGTGGGAACGCCCTCGCCTTCGCTCCCGCCACACGCGGCAAGGAGCCAGACAAGGGTGGCGCCGAAAAGCGCAGCGCCGAGTCGTGGGGCAAGAAGCGTTCGAACGGCTGAGCCGGGCATCCGTGGGGGCTATCGACCACGGAAGACGTCGCCTGAGTGACCCTGGCAACCGCTGCTGTAACGATTCGAGCGATGGCGCGAACGGCCTTAGCGCAGATGGCTGGCGGCGCCGGGCTGGGCCGGCCGCGTTGCCGCGTTGCCGCCAGCTACCGGGACGCGGATCACATCACCCGTCGGGTGCGTAAGAGCGGATCCACCTCCCTCGACGGTCGGGCTGCGGCGTGGTGCCCGGTTCTCAGTACACCAGCATCAAGGGGTTCTCGATGAGGCGGCGCAGGGTCTGCAGGAACCTCGCGCCCGTGGCCCCGTCGATGACGCGGTGGTCGCAGCTCATGGTGACGCGGAGGCGCCGCCGGATGGTGATCGCGCCATCGTGCACGACGGGTTTCTGCTCGATGCCACCGATCGCGAGGATGCCGGCTTCGGGCGGATTGATGATGGCGGTGAACTGGTCGATGCCGAACATCCCGAGGTTCGAGACGGAGAACGTGGAGCCCGTGTATTCGTCGGGCTTGAGCTTTCGCTCGCGGCCGCGCGCGGCCAGGTCCCTGGACGCTGCCGCGATGTCACGCAGGCTCCTGGTGTCCGCGTCAAAGATGACCGGGGTGATGAGCCCGTCCTCCACAGCGACGGCCATGCCGAGGTGGACACGGTTCCAGTAGCGAATGTGGTCGCCCATCCAGTGGGCGTTGCATTCCGGATGTTGTGCGAGCGCGGTGGCCACCGCCTTGAGCACGATGTCGTTGAACGAGACCTTGAATTCGCTCCCGAGTTCCGCCATGGCGCTCCGCATCTCGGCGACGCGCTCCATGTCGTATTCAGCGGTGAGGAAGAAGGTGGGGATCGGGCCCAGGGACTCGCTGAGTCGGCGCGCGATGGTCTTGCGGATCTGGGTCAGCGGGACGTCGCGGTAGGCCTCGCCGGTCGCGGCGCGTGCAACGGTTGCGAGCGGGGAAGCGGCAGCTGCGGTCGGGCGGGCAGGGGCAACAGCCGCGGCCTCGACGTCCTTCTTCACGATGCGGCCGCCGGGTCCCGAGCCCTGGACGCCACCGAGGTCGAGCCCACGTTCGGAGGCGAGTCGTCGCGCGAGCGGTGAGGACCGCGGCCGCCCCAGCGGGGAATCGGTTACAGCGGGGACAGGATGATTGCGCTCGGTGGCGGGTTCGGTCGTAGCTTGAGCTACGGGGGGGGCCCCCCGGTTGGCTGTTGCGGCGGCGGTGGAGGCTGCTGCGGCGGACGCCGGCGCCACGGCTGCGGTGCTCGCCGCCGGCGCGCTCACTGCGCCGCCCGCGCTCGCCGCGCCACCTGTGCCCCCCACCAGGGCATCGATGTTCTCACCAGGCGCCGCAATCACGCCGATGAGCGCCCCCACGGCTGACGTCGCGCCCTCCGCGAGGAGCCGCTTGCGCAGGACCCCATCGCCGCGCGCCACGAGCTCCATGATCGCCTTGTCGGTCTCCACCTCGGCCAGAACATCGCCGTTCTTCACGGCGTCTCCCTCGTTCCTGAGCCACTTGACGAGGCGTCCCTCTTCCATCGTGGGAGAGAGCGCTTCCATGAACACCTTGGTAGCCATGACTATGGACGGATGAGTGACGGCGGACGGATAGACGGGCGTACGAACGAATGGATGAACGCGGGCGGAAGGACGGATCCGAAATCATCCGCCCGTCCACGCGTCCATCCCTCTACCCGTCCAGATACATGACCTTCTTCACGGCCGCGATGGTCTTGGCCAGATCAGGCTTCGCGGCCTTCTCGAGATTCTTGGCGTATGGCATGGGTACGTCCGCCTGGTGCACGCGCACGACCGGGGCGTCGAGATCGTCGAAGCAGTCGCGCTGGACATAGTCCACCACCTGCGCGCCGACGCCGCAGAACTCCCAGCCTTCCTCGAGTACCACGCAGCGATTCGTCTTGCGCACCGAAGCCTGCACGGTCTCGACGTCCAGGGGCCGGATCGTCCGAAGGTCGACGACCTCCACGTTGATGTTTTCCTTTGCCAGGGCATCAGCGACCTGAAGGCCAAGCGTCACCAGCTTTCCATAGGTGACCACCGTGCAATGGTCGCCTTCGCGCTTGATGTCCGCCTTGCCGATCGGGACGACGTACTCTTCGGCGGGCACCTCGCCCTTCCAGTTGTACATCATCTCGCCTTCGAGGAACATCACCGGGTTGTCGTCCCGAATGGCGCTCTTGAGGAGCCCCTTGGCGTCGTACGGTGTTCCCGGCGACACCACCTTGAGGCCGGGGATGTGGGCCAGCCAGGAGTCCCACGCCTGTGAGTGCTGGGCGGCGAGCTGGAGCGCGGCGCCGTTGGGGCCGCGAAACACGATCGGGATGTGGTACTGGCCGCCGGACATGTAGAGCATCTTGGCGGCGGCGTTGACCACCTGGTCCAGCGCCAGCAGCGCGAAGTTCCAGGTCATGAACTCGATGACCGGTCGCAGGCCAACCATCGCCGCGCCGACGCCCACCCCGGCGAACCCGAGTTCGGTGATCGGCGTGTCGACGACGCGCATCTCGCCGAACTCCTGCAGCAGGCCTTTGGAGACTTTGTAGGCGCCCTGGTACACGGCCACTTCTTCGCCCATGAGGAACACGCGATCGTCGCGCTGCATCTCCTCGCGAAGGGCCTGGTTGAGGGCGTCGCGGTAGGTAATGACTGGCATGTTAGGTCGTAGTCTCCACGAGGACATCCTCGTACAGGCTCTCGGGGGCGGGCTCGGGGCTCGCCTCGGCGAAGTCCCAGGAGTCCTGGACCTCGGCTTTCACCTCGTCGTCCATCGCGGCCATCCCTGCGTCGTCGATCTCGCCGGCGTCTTCCATGTGCGTGCGGAGCACGTTGATCGGATCGCGCTGCAGGTACTCGTCGAGCTCGGCCTTCGTCCGATATGTGCCGCTCACGGCATCAGACATCGAGTGGCCCATGAAGCGGTAGGTGCGGATCTCGAGCAGCGTCGGCATCGACTCCGTGCGCGCGCGACGGATGGCCTCGGCCGTCCCCGCGCGGACGGCCAGCACGTCCTGACCGTCGATCACCCCACGCGGCATGTCGTACGCGGCACCGCGCTGGTAGATGTCATGGATCGCCGACGCCCGCTCGAGGGCGGTACCCATGCCGTAGCGGTTGTTCTCGATCACGTAGATCACCGGCAACTTCCACAAACCCGCCATGTTCAGCGCCTCGTGGAACGCGCCGGTGTTCACGACCGACTCGCCCATGAAGCACACGCACACCTGGTCGCCGCCGCGATACTTGATCGCGAAGCCGACGCCGGTCGCGAGCGGGACGTGCCCACCCACGATCCCGTGACCACCGAGGAAGTTCGTGTTGCGATCGAACAGGTGCATCGAGCCGCCCTTGCCGCGCGCGCAGCCATCGCTGCGCCCAAAGAGTTCCGCCATCACCGCACGCGCTGAGATGCCGCGCGCGAGCGCCTGTCCGTGATCGCGGTAGGTGGTGATGACGTAGTCGTCGGGGCGCAACAACGAAATCACGCCCGTGCCAGTCGCCTCCTGCCCGATGTACAGGTGGCAGAAGCCGCCGATCCGGCCGAGCGCGTAAGCCTCGGCGCAACGCTCCTCGAAGCGGCGCTGGAGGAGCATGGAGCGCAGAAGGGTCCGGCGCGTGGGAGCGTCCGTGTCACCGAGCGTGGGCTCAGGCTTTGGGTCGGGTCTTTTCTTCGCCATGTGCGGTGTGATGCGTGCCATCGTTCGGGGCGCCCGCTGCATGCGAGCGCAGCGGAGGAGCGAAGTCCGGACGACGAGCTGCGGCCTATTGCCGTCGGGCGTCGCCGGACCGGATGCTGTCAGGATTCGTGCGTGGTCGCGCGGGGAGCCTACGCTTCCTCGGCGACCATTCCTGCGGCCTGGACCTGCTCCCAGGCATGGTAGCTCGAGCGGACGAGCGGGCTGGACTCGACGTGGCGGAACCCCATCGCGAGTCCGGCCTGTCGCAGCTCGAGAAATTCGGCGGGCGTGTAATAGCGGTCGAGCGGGAGGTGATCGTTGGATGGCCGGAGGTACTGCCCCAACGTGAGGATGTCGACATCGACGCTGCGGAGGTCCCGCATCACCTCCAGCACCTCCTCGATGGCCTCGCCAAGCCCGAGGATCATGCCGGTCTTGGTGGGGATGTGTGGCGCGGCTCGCTTGGCAAACCGGAAGATGTTCAGGACGCGCTCGTAGCGACCGCCGGGCCGAGCGCGCTTGTACAGGCGCGGCACCGTCTCGGTGTTGTGATTGTAGATCTCTGGCGCCGCGTCGAGCACCGCGCGGATCGCCGTTTCGTCGCCCTGGAAATCGGGAACGAGAACCTCGACCGAGCAGCCCGGAACGCGGGCGTGGATCTGCCGGATCGTCTCGGCAAAGATCCATGAGCCATAGTCGGGCAGGTCATCGCGATCGACCGACGTGATGACGGCGTGCCGCAGGTTCATCTCCGCAATCGCGGCCGCGACACGATTGGGCTCCTCGACGTCGTACACCGGGGGTCGCCCGTGGGATACCGCGCAATAGCCGCAGTTGCGCGTGCAGACGTCCCCGAGGATCATGAACGTGGCCGTCCCGTGTTCCCAGCACTCGCCCACGTTGGGGCAGTGGGCCTCCTCGCAGACCGTATGCAGGTTCAGCTCGCGCATGAGGCCCTTGAGCCGTACGTAGTTCGCTCCGCCCGGTGCCCGGACCTTGAGCCAACTCGGCTTCCGCTCAGGGAGCGGTTCCTTTCGGTGGCGGCCGATGATCTGGTAGAGCGATTCTGCCATGTCCCGCGTTGGGAAGATGTCCGGATCGGTCCGGATGGCCGGACCACTGGGTCGGGCGTGAATCTAGCTCCGGGCGCGCACTCGGGCGTGTAGGCACAACCCTTTCACTCAGGAATAGACGGTTATCACCGGGGTTCCTGAGGGGGCCGGCCCGCCGCCGGTCCGGCCGCCGAGCCCTGAAACCATCGCGCGCGGCGGCGCGTACACCCAAGCAGGACTTGCACCTGAGGTACGGGACCATGCTGCGCACCATCTTCATGATCGGGCTCTTCGCTGTCGGCGGATTGTTCCTGCTCAAGCTCTTCTTCGGCGTTTTCGGGATCTTCTTCGCTCTGCTCCTGACCCTGCTCAAGATGGCCATCTGGGTGGCCCTGGTCGGAGCGATGATCTATCTCGTCGTGCGCATCGTCAGTCCGGACACGGCCCGGCGCCTGCGCGAGCGGTGGTCGGGCACGGCCTCCATCTAGTCCCGAGCGAACGCCGCACCTCACTAGCTTTGAACGGCCGACCCTCGAAGGAGGGTCGGCCTTCGTTTTCCCCTTCGGTCTCATCCGGACATGCGATTGTCACGCCTTGCGTCACCCGCAGTGCTTTGCCTCGCCGCCGCCTGCGCGTCTGGGGCGCCCTCGACGCCGTCGGCTGCTCCGGCCGCCGCGACCAGCGGCCTTTCGGTCGCGGAGCTGCGGCGCGACCTCACCGTCTTTGCGAGTGACTCGTTCGGTGGTCGCGAGACCGGGACGCCGTACGCGGACAAGGCGGCCCGCTGGATTGCCGCGCGACTCCAGGAGATCGGAGTGGAGCCCGGCGGTGACAGCGGCTACTTCGCGCGCGTGCCCATGCACCGCACCGTGGTTACGCCGGGCCCGATCCAGGTGAGCTCGGCCGGTGGCACGACGACGCTATCGCTCGGGAGGGATTTCGCTTTTCTCACGTCCCTGGGGCCCGGCGCGCCGCTCCCGCGGAACACGGTCGACGCCGAGGTGGTGTTTGCGGGGTATGGGCTGGTGGATCCCAAGCTCCAGCGCGACGACTACGCCGGTTTGCAGGTGGCGGGCAAGGTGGTGGTGATCGCGGGCGCCGTACCTCCTGGCCTCGACGCCGAGCAGACGAAGGCGCTGGCGAATCCGCAGTCGTTGTTCAACCGCCTCGGACTCGCGATCGGGCGCCAGCCCGCCGCGGTGGTCCTGTTGCTGCCCGACTCGACATTTCATCAGGCCGCTTCGCAGTTCGCAGGGACGCAGATCGCACTCGACAAGGGCACGCCGCTCGCGGCGGACGGGCCCCGGCCGTTGCCGATGGTCGCGGTGGGTCGGCTCGGCTCGGTGCTGATGCCGGCCGGTTGGCCGGCGAGCCGAGGGGCCCTGGCGTCCGGAACACGACTCAAGGCGAGCTACAGCGAGACCGCGTCGCGCTTCAACGGATACAACGTGGTGGGTATCGTGCGCGGGAGCGACCCCGCGCTCCGCGCGACGTACGTGGCGTTCGGTGCGCACTACGATCACATCGGGATCAGCGCGCCGGTGAACGGTGACTCGATCAACAACGGGGCAGACGATGACGGTTCGGGGAGCGTGACGCTGCTCGGGATCGCGCGCGCGTGGCTGCAGGGCCCGCGGCCGAAGCGCTCGGCGCTCTTTGTGTGGCACGTTGGCGAGGAGAAGGGCCTGTTCGGGTCCGAGGCGTTCACCGACAAGCCGACGGTTCCGCTGGACTCGATCGTCGCACAGCTCAACGCCGACATGATCGGCCGCAACGGCACGGACTCGCTCTACCTCGTGGGGCCGGGTGCGGCGCCAAACGGCCAGAGCGCGGTGCTGGGCACGGTGGTCGATTCCGTCAACGCGGCGTTGCCGCAGCCCTTCACGTTCAATCGCGAGTGGGACACGACGACCCATCCGGAGCGCATCTACTACCGCAGCGACCACTTCAACTACGCCCGGAAGGGCATCCCGATCGTGTTCTTCACGTCGGGTCTCCACGACCAATACCACCAGGTCACCGACGAAGCGGCGCTGATCAACTACGAGAAGCTGGCGCGCGTGGGTGACCTGATGCTCCGCACGGGGATCGCGTTAGGCAACCGGGCAACGCGGGCGAAGCCGGGGGCCGGGGTGAGCGAGTAGGCCGGCCCTGGCTGTCCACTCGCGGCGATGCCGAGGGTTTGACGGGCGCGGGAGCGGGAGTCGAGCCGCACGAGCCTCCTTCCCGCGCGCCGGGTCAGACCCTGGACTCCAGCCCGCTCACGATGGCCCACGCCAGCAGCGGCACCATGATCTCATGGTGTCCGGTGATTTCGTAGCCCGCTCCTCCGGCTTGCGTCGGGCGCTGCACGACATTGACGCGCGGGCGGTAGTGGCGGTTCATGTCGAGGTCGCAGGTCGTGAACCCGGTCGGGCGACCCTCATGCAGGTTGCGAGCGATCGTCAGCGCCTTGAGGAAGACCTCGGGCATGATGACGGCGCTGCCGATGTTGAGCACGACGCCACCGTCGTGCAGGCTGGTGATCGAGGCGGCCAGGCGGCGGAAGTCGCGGTGGCTGGTATCGCCGATGGCTGCACCGCTGGCGCTGGGATGCTGGTGGATGATTTCTGCGCCGAGCGCGGCGTGCACGCTGGTGGCGATCCCGAGTTGGTGTGCCGTTCGGAGGATCGAGAGGTCGCCGTTGGCGAGCGTCGGTTCCGCGTCGAGCGCGCGGGCCACGGATTCGCCCATTCCCCATCCCGCCTTCATGCCATGCACGAACGCGTCATTGAGGCCGCGGCCGGTCTCTTCGGCCATCCCAAAGGTGCCGTCGCGGAGGCCCGCGGCCACGTCCTCTGAGGTCGCGCCGAACCGGCAGATTTCGTAGTCGTGGATCGCGGCCGACCCGTTCATCCCGAGGTGCGTGATGACGCCGCGGCGCATGAGGTCGATCAGAATCGGCGAGAGCCCGGTCTTCACCACGTGACCGCCGAGCATGACGATGACGCCTCGTTCCCGGCGGACCGCGTCGACGACCGCCGCGGCGACGCGCCGGAAGTCGCGCGCGACGAGGATGTCGGGCAGGGCGTCCAGGAAGTCGACGAATCCCGGATGCACGCCCGGGGGTTTCGCGAACTCGGACGCGCTCACCTTGTTGGGACGGCGCGTGACCGGAATGGTGCGGACGCGCGAGAGGTCGGCTTCGGCCGGGCCGGAGCCTAACCTGTCGGTGCGGTCGTCAGGCGGACGGATGTCAGGTACAGGTTGAGGGAGCCGATCTTCGTCTTGGTCTTCATCTGCACCATGATGCGGCGCGGATCATCCGATATCCAGACGCGCGCTTCGCCCCGCTCGGAAAAGACGCCTTTCGACTTGATGACCGGCTGCAGGACGAGTGTCTCGAACGTTCCCGCCGGCACCTTCACGCGCTCCCGCCCGAGGACCTTGACCACCACCGGGTTGCGGTCCGGGCGGAAATAGCGGTCGAACGTGTAGGTCGCGCCGACTTCGAGCGGCAGCGTGCGCACGAAGTAGAGGAAGGACCCGTCATCGAGGGGCTGCTCCACGCTGGGCTCTTCCTCTCCGTCGTTCTCGCGAAAGACCTTTCGGTCGGGGAAGAACTCGTAGCGGCGTTCGCGGAGGCGGCCGCCTTCTTCGAGGTCCTGCACGAACCGGAGCGAGTGGAACTCTGCCTTGTCGATCCAGCTCTCGAGCACGTCGTCGACGCGATAGAACGGGACGCCGCCACGGATGCGGAATCGCGTATGCCAGGTGTCGCGGCCGCGAATCGACTCGCTGTCGATGAGTTCCATGACGCCCTCGCCGACCCGGAGTTTGCCGAACCGCACTTCGTACGCGAGCCGCTCACCGACCTGGAACGGCACGGAGGATGCCGCGGGGGGAGCGCCGATCGCCTGCGCGCGCGACTCCACGGGCACGAGCAGGGCGAGGGTCGCCAGGGCGCGCCGCAGCACCTTACTCCCGGGCCGGCAGGGCCGGGAGCGAACGGGCACGCGCCGCGCGGCTGAAGCGCAGCAGGCTCCAGGCGTCGGCAAACGGTCGGATGCGCGTCTGGCGCGGCCGCAGGTCGTACCGTGGCTCGAGTGGCACGCTCTCCACGCGCCGGGCGTGCGGGACGAGCGAGAGCAGCAGGTCGACGTTGGCCGCCCATCCGATGGACTGAACCAGCGGCGTGCTGCCAGGCGCCTTGAGCGCATCGCGAATGACCGACACGCGATAGAGGCGGAACGTACCGAACGGGTCGCTGATGCCCGGCGTCTTCACGAAGGCCCGCAGAGCCAGCGGGGCGAGCTGCCGCATGCGCCGGATCGGTGCAGGGTGGGCGCCAGCGGCGGCGTTGTCCTCGCCGACGACGATGTCCGCACCGCCTTCAAAGCGTCGAACAAACTCCGGAATGCGTTCCGGCGGATCGGTGAAGTCGCCCTGCAGGGTGATCACCGCGTCCCGGCGGGCGTACCGCGTGCGCTGCGAGGCGGCCTGGAACAGTGCGGCGAGCGCGCCCGCGTATCCCACGCGGGTGGAACCACCGAGCACGGTCAGCGGGAGCGCGCGCGCGTAGCCGGCGAGCGTTTCCGCCGTGCTGTCGGTACTCCCGTCGTCATACACGAGGATTTCGTACTCGCGAGAATACTCCTGAAAGACCGCGCGAATCTTCCAGAGGAGGACCCCGATGGTCGGCGCCTCGTTGTGGACCGGGATGCAGATGTAGAGCACGGCGGTGGTCGCGTCGCGGGAGCCCGAAAGCTAGCGGGGCGGTGGTGGCGTCATACCCCGTTCCGGTCGCCGGGATTCAGGCAACCCTGCCGGTCGCGGGCATCCGTCTCCGGGTCGTTCGCCGGCCCCGGCATCCGAACCATCGATTCCGGACCATACAAGCCCGGGTTCTCATCGTGAATGCGCTCCGCTGCCCCGATGGTGCCCCTCGCCCGGGTGCAGGCCTTTGCCGACCGCGTGCGCGGTGACGGGGCAACGCGCGATGCCGCGCATTGCCCCGTTGGGGCTACAGCACCCGGGCGTAAGCGGCGCGCGATCCCTCGATCATGCGCTCGACGCTGAACTCCGCGGCTCTCGCGGGCCCAGCGGCCGCGAGCTGCTCCCGGGCGGGCGCATCGCGGACGAGGCGCGCGACCGCGGCCGCGAATGCGGCGACGTTTCCTGCGGGGACGAGGAGTCCCGAGTGTTCGTTGTCGACCAACTCGGGTAGTCCACCGACCGCGAAGGCGACCGGAGGCACGCGCAGCGCCATGGCATCGATCACGCTGGTGCCCAGGCCCTCGGCGCTCGACGGGTGCCACAGGATGTCGAGGCCGGCCATGGCGGCGTGGATCTCGTCGACGAACCCCGCGCGGAACGCTTCGAGTCCCTCGATGGACTCGCGGCCCCTGGCGTGTCCGCCAAGGAGCACGAGGCGGGCATGTTCACGGACATCGTCGGGAAGGCGGGCCGCGACGTCGTGCAGGATGCCGATGCCCTTCTCGGCGGTCATCGCACCCACGATGCCGCAGACCACGGCGTCGGCGGGCCAGCCCAGCTCAACACGCCAGTCACGCGCGGCGGCAACACGCGGAGCGGGCACGCCCGAGTGCACCACATCGACGCGTCGCGGATCCACGCCCGCGGTGACGAGGGCCTCGCGCACGGCCGCGGAGATGGCGATGAAGCGTGCGACGCGCGAACCGTACTTGAGTCGACCGCGTGGCGCGTTGATCACTCGGCGCGTGACCACGAGTGGCACGCCGCGCACACCGATGAGCGCCGCCATCGCGAGGGCATGCGACCGCGCATCATGCGCGTGCACGATGTGCGGACGCCAGCCGCGGATCTGGGCACGGATCCGACGGGCCGCCGCGAGATCCCATTCGCCGCGCATGCGCACCGCGCTCGCCGCTGCGCCCACCCCGCGCAGTCGCCTGACGAGCGGACCTTCGGGCTGGCCGATCACGATCGGTTCGTCCCCGGCAGCGCGCTGACCGCGGGCCAGGAGGTAGACCTGCCGCTGGCCACCACGCCACTCGCGCCCACTGTCGATGTGCAGGATTCGCATGGACATCGGGGCGAAAGGTGCCTGCCGCCCGGGGGGCCGGCAACGCCGCGCCTCAAGTCACCCGACGGAACGTCGATACCTCGGAGGGAGTATGCCCGTCAGAGAGACAGGCACCCACGGAAGGAGGGTCGCGTGATGTTCGGGACGATGCGGCAGCGCCTGACGAGGAACGACGCGCAGTTCGCGCTTTCGCTCCTGGCGCAGGGAGTGAGCGCGGAGCGAGAGACGCTCGAGGCGACGCTGCGCGAAAAGGGACTGGACGCGATCCTCGACGACCCGCGCCTCGCCGACGCCCTGCTCGAGCGACCCGCCGCGGCCCACGCCTCGTTGCCCCTCCTGATCCACGTCCTCGTGCGACGCGCGCTACGTGACGCGGACGAAGGCGATCGCGGCCTCGCGGATTTCGTGTCCAGCATCGTGTTGCATTTCGGGGTTCACGATCGGGCGAACCGCATCCGCGAGCACGACGACGTTCGCTACGACTCGCTGGCCGGTCTCGCGGCCGACGCGGAGTGCAGTGACCCGATGCGGGCATTTCTCGTGCGGGCGCACCTGGGACACTACGCGCTCTGGCTCGCGGGCCTGTTTCCCGATCGCATCGAGGCGCAGCACCACCGGCGCGGCAGCCCGGACCTTGCCTGGTTCGACGAGATGGGCCGACGCGGATACCAGATGGCTGCCCAGCACCGCCTGGCCTCCGAACACGGCGTGGCGCAGCTGTTCGAGAGCGCAGCGGATCGGTTTCCCCGACTGCGGGTGGCGCTCAACGGGCTCTCCGACCGGGTGTTCTTTCCGCACCACCACAGCACGGACCGGCTCCTGAGGCAGGTGCGTGACGGCTGGAGTTGAGCCGCGGCGGATGCGCGGATCGCCCGACGCGGGGTAAGATTCCTGCATGTTCGACGACATTCGGCACGCCTTCCAGGAACTCTTGAACGGCAACGTCGCTCCCGAAGCCCGGCGTGCGATGTTGCACGAGATGCGCCAGACGCTGATCCAGGCCAGGGTGGCCCTGGACGGCTTGCGCGATGGAGTGAAGGCCACCGAGGGACGGCTCGCGCGCGAGAGGGCGGAGCTCGACACCGTCGTGCGCCGCAAGGCCCTCGCCGAGGGCATCGGCGATGCGGAGACGGTGACCATCGCGTCGCGGTTCGAGGCGCAGCACCTCGAGCGCGTCGGTGTCCTGGAGCGCAAGCTCGACGCAGCGCTTGGCGAGCTGGCGATGGCGGAGCGCGAGGTCGAGGAAATGACGGCACAGCTCAAGGCGGCGCAGGCCGGTGTGGGGTCAGGGCTCCGCACGGGCGTGGTGGACGAGACGCTCGATCCGCTCGGCATGGCCGATGCTGCCCTTGATCGCGACCTCCGGCACCTGGACCGCCAACAGCGGCGCGCGGCGAACGAAGCCGAGGCCGATGCGCGACTGGCGGAACTCAAGAAGAAGATGGGGTTGTAGGCTGCGAACCTTTGGCGTCGTCGTCGTCGCCTGCGTGGCTGCTCCTGCGCTCGTGCAGGCGCAGGGCACGCGGTCGCAGGCGCGCTGCGCCGGACAACTGGTCACGGATGTGGTGGTGCGGTCCGAAGGGCCGGACTACGGTGGCGCGTTCGCGCGCTCGCGCACCCTCGGCTCGCTCCTGGTGCGACTGCACACGCCGACGTCGCCGTCGGTGATCCGCAACTACCTGTTGCTCAGGAAGGGCGATCGGTGCTCAGCGCTGCGGCGGTCGGAGAGCGAGCGGCTGCTTCGTGCGATGCCGTTCATTGCCGATGCCACGGTCACGGCGTACCAGGATGGGGACGGCGTGCGGCTCGAGGTCGTGACCGTCGACGAGCCGTCGATGGTCGGGAACCTTGGCATCACGAGCGAAGCGCCCTGGGTGTCGCGCCTCACCCTCGGGAACGCCAACCTCCTGGGGAACGGCGTGTACACGTCGGGGCAGTGGCGGAGCGGTGGGTACTACCGCGATTCGTACGCAATGCGCTACACCAACTACCAGCTGTTCGAGCGACCCTACCAGCTGGACTTGCGCTGGGCGCGTCGCGAGGTGGGCAGCGAGTGGACGGCGCGCGTGAGCGACCCGTTCCTGACCGAGGTCCAGCGCGTGGCGTGGCGCGTCTCGATGGGGCAGAGCAGCGACTACTCGCCATTTCGTCGTCCCGACACGCTCGCGGCGGTGCTGCGGGTGAAACGCGAGTTCATGGACGCCGGTGCGCTCACCCGTTTCGGCCCGCCCGGTCGCCGCGGACTCGTCGGCCTGCAGTTTTCCGTCGAGGACGTCGAGCCGGGACGAGGCGCGGTGGTGATCACGTCAAACGGGATCGTGCCGGAGACGGTTCCCGACCTCGAGGGCGTGTACGCGCCGTGGCGGAGCGTGCGACTGAACGCGCTGCTTGGATTCCGGCGCCTCCGCTTCCGGCGCGTCGATGGATTCGACGCGTTGAGCGGGTCGCAGGACTTGCGCACCGGTATCCAGGTGAGTGGGACCCTGGGCCGCAGCCTGCCGACCTCGCGGGGTATCGCTCGCCACGAGACCTTTGCGCGGGCGGAGAGTTTCCTTGGCGTGGCGTGGAGCGGGATGTACGCCGCGGTCGAGGCGCAACTCGAGGCACGGCGACGGGCGGTGACGGGTTGGGAGGACGTGTTGAGCAGCGGCCGCGCGGCGTGGTACGTCAAGCCACATCCTCGCCACCTGATTACGGCAGACCTGAGTTGGTCATCGGTCCCGGACGCGCGGATCCCGGTGCAACTCGCCCTCGGGGATCGGCGCGGCGGCCTGCGTGGCTATGCCGACAGCTGGCTCGCGGGGGGCACGAGGATGGTCGGGCGCCTGGAAGAACGCTGGCGCGTGGCCAGCATCGGCGGGACGGCAAATGCGGCCATCGGGCTGTTCACCGATGTGGGATCGGTGGTGGCGGGCGACGTCCCCCTGGGTGTGTCGAGCGGCATGCGGCAGTCCGTCGGCGCGTCGCTCATCCTGGCGGTACCGGCCAAGTCACAGCGCATGTGGCGCGTGGACTTTGCCTTCCCGACCGACCGCCGCGATGGCGCCAGGTTTGAACTCCGCCTGACGAGCGAAGATCGTACGCAGTCGTTCTGGCGCGTACCGAACGACATTCTCTCCGCGCGTGAGCGCGGTGTCCCCCAGTCGATCCATCGGTGGCCGTGACCTGACGCCGGCTCAACCGCCCTGCGAGCCGGACCCGGTTCGCGCCTGCGTGAGACGACGGATGGGGATGACCAGGGCGAGCAGGATGGCGCTGGCGATGAACAGCGAGATCGCGGTGCGCTTGAAGAGCAGCGGGGCCTGTTCGAGCTGGCTGGGGTCGACACTGCCGCCGACAATGCCGGCGAAGAGGTTGCCCAGCGCAATCGAGGTGTACCACACGCCCATCATCTGACCGATCAGGCGTCGCGGTGCGAGGCTCGTCATGGAGCTGAGTCCCACCGGCGACAGCGCGAGTTCGCCCACGCCATGCGTGAAGAAGCAGAACACGAGCCAGAGGGGCGAGACCCTGAGCGCGCCACCGCTGGCGAGGACGGCGTTGGCCGCGACGAGCATCGCGACAAAGCCGATGCCTGCTGAGGCGAGACCAAAGGCGAACTTGGAGGGACTGGAGAGGTTGAACCCGCGCTTCTCGAGCCAGATCCAGAGCGCGGCCATGGCCGGTGCGAGCGTCACCACGAAGAAGGGCTCGATGGACTGGAACCACGAGGCCGGGATCTCCCAACCGCCGAGCTGCCGTTCGGTGAAGTCGCGCGCAAACAGGTTGAGCGAGGTCGGGGACTGCTCGAAGGCGGCCCAGAAAATCATCGAGAAGATGAAGAGGACCACCACAACGAGAATGCGCTTCTTTTCCTCGCCGGTGAGTCCGGCCCCGAAGAACAGGTAGAGGAAATACAGCGCCGACATGGAAAGCATCACCGTCGTCATGTTCGAGGCGATGGCCACGGGGCTGAAGCGCACGACACCGAAGAGGCCGAGGAGGACGAGGCCCGCGATGAGGGCGGCGACGAGGAGCGTGATGGAGCGCACGCGCGCCTGCTGGGCCGGCGTGCCCGACGGGTCTCGACCGATCGGCCCAAGGGTAGCTGCGGCGCGTGCGCGGAAGACGAACAGGCCGATGAACATCGCGATGCCCGCGGCGCCGAAGCCGAAGTGCCAGCCGACCCGCTCGCCGAGAAACCCGGTCACGATGGGCGCGATGAGGGCGCCGGAGTTGATCCCCATGTAGAAGATCGAGAATCCGGCATCGCGACGGGCGCCGCCGGCCGGGTACAGCTCACCGACGATGGCCGCCACGTTCCCCTTGAGCAGCCCGGTGCCCATCACGATGAGCACCAGGCCGATGAAGAAGGCACTGTGGGCAAAGACGATGGAGAGCGCGATCGCGAGGTGCCCCGCGGCGATGAAGATGCCGCCGAACCAGACGGCGCGCTGCAGGCCCAGCCATCGGTCGGCGACCCATCCGCCCGGGAGTGAGGCCAGGTAAACGGAGGCGGCGTAGATGCCGACGATCGACGAGGCCTCGGCCCGCTCGAACCCGAAGCCGCCGCTCGTTACCGCTGCCGTCATGTAGAGCACCAGCAGCGGGCGGATCCCGTAGTACGAAAAGCGCTCCCACATCTCCGTGAAGAAGAGCGTCGAGAGCCCGCGCGGGTGACCGAAGAAGCCACGGTCGCCGGTGAAGGGGGCGTACGCAGGATCGGCGGCGGGGGGCTGGCTGGGGGTCGGAGGCATCGGCGTTAGGCGCGGCAAGGGCGGAGAGGGCGAGGCGGGCGGGCACCGGGCCGCCGCGGGTCTCGCCCGTCACACACGGTGATGAATGGCCTGCTCGGGAAGGTGTCGCGTGGGACGATGGCTGGCGCCCGCACGCTCCTGGGTCTCCCAGGGCACGATGGTCGGCGGCTGCTTGATGCAGGCGCACCAGTGCTGCGGCGCCTTCTCCTCGAGCGGAGGCACGATGACGCCGCAGCTCGCGTCCTTTGCGGGGTGGTGACAGCGAGGGTGAAACACGCAGCCGGACGGCGGATTGGCCGGCGACGGAGGATCGCCCGCCAGGACGATTCGTGTGCGCGATCGCTCAGGATCGGGTACGGGAACCGCCGAGAGCAGCGCCTGCGTGTACGGCATCAGCGGCTCGCGGTAGAGGTCGGCCGCACGGGCCAGCTCCATCACGCGCCCGAGGTACATGACCGCCACACGATCGGCCATGTGCTCCACCACCGAGAGGTCGTGCGCAATGAAGAGGTAGGCGAGTCCGCGATCCCGCTGCAGGTCCTTGAGCAGGTTGATGACCTGGGCCTGGACCGAGACGTCGAGCGCCGACACCGGCTCGTCGCAGACGATGAGACGCGGTTCGACGGCGAGTGCGCGCGCGATGCCGATGCGCTGTCGCTGGCCGCCGGAGAACTCGTGCGGGTATCGCGTGGCGTACGCCGGCTGGAGACCCACTTCGTCGAGCAGACGTGCCACGCGGGCGTCGGCATCCGCGCCCTCGGCGATGCGGTGCACCAGCAGGCCCTCCCTGATCGTCGTGCCCACCGTGAGGCGCGGATTGAGCGACGAAAAGGGATCCTGGAAGATGATCTGCAGGTGGCGCCGCATGCGGCGGAGGGCGGCGCCCTTGAGGGCGCGAAAGTCCACACCATCGAACTCGATGGTGCCGGCGGTAGGCTCGATCAGGCGAAGGATCGAGCGCCCCAACGTGGTCTTGCCGCAGCCGGACTCGCCCACGACACCGAGCGTCTCGCCCGCGAACACATCGAGGGACACGCCGTCGACCGCGCGTACCACGCCGGTGGTCCGCCCGAACAATCCGGAGCGAACCGGGAAATGCATCGCGAGGTTGCGAACCGAGAGGAGCGGCGCGCGCGCGGCCGCAGGACCGGCGCTCATGCGCGTGGCTGCCGGAGGACTGGTGTTCATGCGCGCTCGGCGAACGCGACCGGCGCACCGGTCTCGGCGAGGTGGCAACGGGCGGCATGGGCGCCGTCGGGGAGGCCGGGGTGCTCCGTGGCGCAGCGGTCGAAGGCGAGCGGGCAGCGATCACGAAAGCGACACCCCGTCGGCCATGCGGTCGGCGCGGGCACCGTGCCCGGGATCGTCACCAGCCGGTCGCGTCCCATGCCGACGCGCGGCATCGCGCGTAGCAGCCCCTGTGTGTACGGGTGCCGGGGCGCCGAAAACAGTTCCCGCACCGGGGCGCGTTCCACCACCTGTCCGCCGTACATCACCAGCGCCCGCGACGCCACTTCGGCGACCACGCCGAGATCGTGCGTGATCAGGAGAATCGCGGTGCCAAAGCGCTGCTGCACGTCGGCGAGCAGCTCGAGGATCTGCGCCTGGATGGTGACGTCGAGGGCGGTCGTCGGCTCGTCGGCGATGAGCAGTGCCGGGTTCATCACCAGCGCCATCGCGATCAGGACGCGCTGTCGCATCCCACCCGACATCTCGTGCGGGTACTGCGAGGCGCGCTCGCGGGGCGAGGGGATACCAACCAGCGACAACATCTCGACCGCACGTTCCCATGCCGCCCTCCGCGACGCGCCGTCGTGCACGCGGGCCACCTCGGCCACCTGGTCCCCGATCGTGAAGACGGGGTTGAGTGCCGTCATCGGCTCCTGGAACACCATCGACATGCGGTTGCCGCGCACCCGGCGCACCTCCTCTTCCGTGGCCGCGAGCAAGTCGCGGCCCTCGAAGACGATGCGGCTGCCGTCCTCGATGCGACCCGGTGGATCGATCAGTCGCAGGAGCGAGAGCGCGGTCACCGACTTGCCGCTGCCCGACTCGCCGACGATCCCGATCGTCTCCCCGGGCATCACCTCGAAGGACACGCCGTCGACGGCGCGCGCGATTCCTCCTCGCGTGTGGAAGAACGTGCGGAGGTTTTCGACGCGAAGGAGCGGGGCGGGCCCCGGGGAGGCGGTCATCGGCCGGGAAGCTGGCGCGGGTGGATTGCGACGCGCAAGCGGTCGGCAATCGCGTTCACCGCGAGGGACGTGCCGATGAGGGCCGCGCCGGACGACGCGACGAGCCACCACGCGATCTGGAGCGTTTCCCACGATTCGGCCACAATGCTTCCCCAGGAAGGGGTTGGAGGCCTCACTCCCAGTCCGAGGTAGGTGAGACCGGCCTCGAGGACAAGGACGTGACCGATGCCGACGGTTGTCGCCACCAGCACGGGACCGATGGCGTGTGGCATCACATGCCTGACGAGTACGACAAGTCGTGAAGCGCCGAGCGCCCGCGCCGCATGCACGAAGTCGCGATGCCTGACGCCGAGCGCCTGCGCCCGCGCCAGGCGGCTGACGCCGAACCACCCGGTGAGTCCGAGGACGAGAATCAGGCCATCGGTCGACATGTCGGGCCACAGCGGGATCAGCGTGAGCACGAGCAGGACGCGCGGCACGGCGAGCATCATGTCCACCAGGCGCATGAGCACCGCATCCACGGTGCCGCCGAGGTAGCCGGCCGCCGCCCCCCACACGAGCCCGACGATGCCGGAGAGGCCCGCCGCGAGGAGGGCAATGCGCAGGGAGATGCGCGCGCCATGGAGCATCCGGCTCAGCACGTCGCGACTGATGGCATCCGTCCCCAGCGGATGCGACCACGAGGGCGGCTTGAGCTTGAGCGTCTCGAGCCCGATCGGAGTGGTCGGGTCGTACGTGGCGATCCAGGGCGCCGCGATCGCGAGGATGCCGAGCAGCGCAAGGAACCCCAGGGCCGCGCGACCCGCGGTGTCGTCGGTGATGGCTCGCCAGTAGTCACGCGCGGTGCCGACGGTTTCGGCGCCGAGAGTGCGCGGCGGCGCGATGGCGAAGGCGGCCACCGCCGGCGTATCAGCCATGCCCGGTGCGCGGATCGACGGCGGCGTAGGCCAGGTCGGTGAGGATGCCAGCCACGACGACCACGACGCTCCCGATCAGCGTGACGCCGAGGACCACGAAATAGTCGCGGCCACCGATCGAGGCGACGGCCAGGTCGCCGATCCCGGGCCAGGCGAAGATACGCTCGACGAAGACGGCGCCGCCGACGAGTGCCGGGAGCGACAAGCCGATGAGCGTGATCGTGGGGAGCAGCGCGTTCCGCAGTGCGTGGCGATAGAGGAGCTGCCGTGGGGCGACCCCTTTGGCGCGTGCGGTGCGTACGTAGTCCTCGGGGAGTACCTCGAGCACGGCGCTCCGCTGAAAGCGCGCAACGACCGCGCCGACGATGAGGACGAGGGACAGGGCCGGCAGAACGAGGTGATAGGCGATGTCGCCGACCTTTCCGAGCGGCGACATGAAGTCGTGCATGGCCGCGTCCGTCATGCCGGTGATGGGGAACCAGCGAAGTTCGAGGCCAAGCGTCAGCAGGAGCGCGATGGCGATCCAGAAGTCGGGGACGGAGGTGAGGGCGACGGTGAGTGCGCCGGTGGCGCGGTCTCCGGGCGATCCTTCGCGGTTCGCCTGCCACGCGCCCACGGCCACGCCTAACGCGGCACCCAGGGCCAGCGCCGTGCCCATGAGCAGCAGCGTGCGCGGCAGCCGTTCGGCGATCACGCTGATCACGGGCCGGCGACTGACGAAGGACTCGCCAAGGTCGCCGCGCGCCACGCGGCCCAGGTACTTCACATACTGCAACGGGACCGGATCATCCAGGCCGTGGCGCTCCCGGAATGCCGCGCGCTGTGCCGGGTCGAAGCGCGCGTCCTCGAGAATCGCGGCGTACGGCTCGCCGGGCGCGGCGTGCAGCAGGACAAACGTCAGCGTCGTCACGGCGAACACCGTGGCCACGCCCATCAGGATCCGCCGCAGCAGGAACGCCGTCATACCGGGCTAAGTGTACGCCCAGGGTGCCTGACGAGCGAGGCTCGTCAGCGACGCCATGTCCAGTCGTCGTTCCGGTAGATGCTTTCTCGCGTCCGCGCGCCCTCGCACGCCAGGTCGGCGTCGAGGGCGTCGACGTCCGGATCCCAGGTGGCGCGCACGACCTCGCGCAGCACGTCGGCGAACTCCGCGGGCGTCACCTCGCGGCCGAGTGCGTCGCTCAGCGTCGCCGCTTCGGTGACGGGCAGCGCGCCGAGCGCCGCATCGCGCAGCCGATGCTGGTCGTCGTGCACCAGAATGGAACCATGCTGCATCCAGGCGTCGCCGTCACGCACCTGTGCGCTGCCGACGAGCTTCCGGCCCCGAAAGGTGAGTTCACCGGGCGCGGGCAGCTCGAAACACGGCGCACTCCCCGGCGCCGGCATGCGTTTGCCCGCTGGCACGATGGCGACCGCGACGCCAAGGGCACCGAGGGCATCAGCGAGGAGCCGGTTGATGGCCGCATAGTCGTCGCGAAGGTCCACGCCGCTGTGCACCGGGGCGGCCACGGCGTAGGTCACTTCGCGGTGATGCAGCACGGCGCGCCCGCCGGTGAGCCGTCGCACCACGTCGAGGCCGGCCCGTCGCGCACGCTCACCATCAAAGCCGCGCCGGGCCGCCTGGTGGCGCCCGAACGAGATCGTTGGCGACGACCAGCTGTACACGCGGACCGTGCCCGTGCCGGTCCGCCGCGCCCGGTCCAGCAACCATTCATCGACCGCCATGTTCATGGCGCCGGGAAGCGGGGTGGAATGCAGGAACGACCAGCGCATGCGGGAACATAGCGCCCAGGCGCGTCGTCGCGGTCGCCCGAACACCGGGCTAACTTCCGCGCGGCATTTCTCCCGCTCTCTCCCTTTCCGGTCCCTTCGCGACCCCGCGCGCATGCCCGACCTTCGCCACTACCTCACCGAGTCCGACACCTTCGTCCGCCGCCATATCAGCACGTCGATGGAAGACGTCGAGGCCATGCTCGCGGCGCTTGGGTACGACAGCCTCGACGCGTTCATCGACGCCACCGTGCCCGACGGCATCCGATTCCGCCGTGCGCTCGCGACGGGTCCGGCGCGCACCGAGCACGAGGTGCTCGACGAGCTGCAGGCGATGGCGAGCAAGAACCTGGTCTTTCGCTCGTACATCGGCATGGGCTACCACGACACCCTCGTGCCGCCGGTGATCCAGCGCAACATCCTCGAGAATCCGGGCTGGTACACCGCGTACACGCCGTACCAGGCCGAGATCTCTCAGGGCCGTCTGGAGGCACTGCTGAACTACCAGACGATGGTGATGGACCTGACCGGAATGGAAATCGCCAACGCGTCGATGCTGGACGAAGGCACCGCCGCCGCCGAGGGCATGCACCTGGCCTACGGCGTGAAGGGGAAGGAAGGGAAGGAGACGATCTTCGTCGATGCCGGCTGCCACCCGCAGACCATCGACATCGTGCGCACGCGCGCGTGGGCGTCGGGAATCGAGGTGAAGGTCGGCGACGGAAAGCAGGCGGACTTTGGCCCCGAGACGTTCGCGGTGTTGCTGCAGTATCCCGCGACCGACGGACAGGTCGACGACTACCGCAGCACCTGCGAGCGCGCGCACGCGGCCGACGCGCTCGTGATCGTGGCGACGGACCTTCTCGCGCTCACCCTGCTCGCGCCACCGGGTGAGTGGGGCGCGGACGTGGCGGTCGGGAGTGCGCAGCGCTTTGGGGTCCCGATGGGATTTGGCGGCCCGCACGCCGCGTTCTTCGCCACGAAGGACGAGTTCAAGCGACTCATGCCGGGGCGCCTCATCGGCGTGTCACGTGATGCGGAAGGGCAGATGGCCATGCGCATGGCCCTGGGCACGCGCGAGCAGCACATCCGCCGCGAGAAGGCGACGAGCAACATCTGCACGGCCCAGGTGCTCCTCGCCGTGATCGCCGGGATGTACGCCGTGTGGCACGGACCAGCGGGACTGACGCGCATCGCGCGACGGGTTCACCGCAACGCATCGCTGCTTGCCGCCGGGGCCGAGCGTCTTGGCCACACCGTGGCGCACGACGTGTTCTTCGACACGATTCGCGTGGACCTGAAGGGGCGCACCGCGGCGCAGGTGGTGGCGGCGGCCGAAGCCCGTCGCATCAACGTCCGCGTCCTCGGCGCGACGTCGATCGGCATCGCGCTGGACGAGACCGTCTCCGGCGCGGATCTCGACGACCTGCTGGCGTCACTCAATGGGGGTCAGGCACCGGCGTTCAACGTGGGCGACCTGTCGAGCGGCGTCGATGCGCGCTACGACGAGCGATTCGCGCGGACCAGCGCATTCCTCACGCACCCGGTGTTCTCGCGCTATCACGCCGAGCACGAGATGCTGCGCTACCTGCGCAAGCTGGAATCGCGGGACCTGTCGCTATGTCATTCCATGATCCCGCTGGGCTCGTGCACCATGAAGCTCAACGCCACGGCCGAGATGTTTCCCGTCACGTGGGGGACGCACGGGCGGCTTCATCCCTTCGCGCCGTCGTCGCAGGTGGCGGGCTACGCGGGAATGTTTCGCACGCTCGAGCGCGACCTGGCCGAGATCACGGGCTTTGCCGCCGTGTCGCTCCAGCCGAACGCTGGCTCGCAGGGTGAATACGCCGGCCTGCTGGTGATCCGGAAGTACCACGAGTCGCGCGGCGAGTCCCACCGCAACGTGTGCCTGATCCCGCAGTCTGCGCACGGGACGAACCCGGCCAGCGCGGCGATGGCGAGCATGAAGGTGGTGGTGGTGAAGAGCACGGCGAACGGCGACATCGACCTCGCCGACCTCAGGGCCAAGGCCGAGCAGCACGCCGCGAACCTTGCGGCCCTGATGGTGACCTACCCGTCGACGCACGGCGTCTTTGAGGAAGGGATCAAGGAGGTATGCGCGATCGTGCACACGCACGGCGGGCAGGTGTACATGGACGGCGCGAACATGAACGCGATGGTGGGCGTGGCCCGACCCGGTGACATTGGCGCCGACGTCTGCCACCTGAACCTGCACAAGACCTTCTGCATTCCGCACGGCGGTGGTGGCCCGGGGATGGGCCCCATCGGCGTCGCGGCGCACCTCGCGCCGCACCTGCCCGGTCATCCGGTCGTTGCGCAGGAAGGCCGCACATCGTTAGGCGCCGTCGCGGCCGCCCCGTGGGGCTCGGCGTCGATCCTGCCCATCTCGTACGTCTACATCCAGATGATGGGCGGCGAGGGCCTGGCGCTCGCCACCAAGATCGCCATCCTGAACGCGAACTACGTCGCCTTCCGGCTGGATCCGCATTTCCCCGTGCTCTACAAGGGTCGCAACGGTCGCGTGGCCCACGAGTGCATCGTCGACCCGCGAGGGCTCAAGGCGGCGAGCGGCGTCGAAGTCGAGGACATCGCCAAACGGCTCATGGACTACGGCTACCACGCCCCGACCGTCTCGTTCCCCGTGGCTGGCACCCTGATGATCGAGCCGACCGAGTCGGAGTCCAAGGCCGAACTCGACCGCTTCTGCGACGCGCTGATCGCCATCCGTGGCGAGATCGACGAAATCGCCGCCGGCGTGCTCGACAAGGACGACAACCCGCTCAAGCATGCTCCGCACACGCAGCAGGTCGTGATTTCTGATACGTGGAACCGGAGCTATTCGCGTGAGCGTGCGGCGTTCCCTGCGCCGTGGACCCGCGACCGCAAGTTCTGGCCGGCCGTGTCGCGCGTCGACAATGCGTTCGGTGACCGCAACCTCGTGTGTGCCTGCCCGCCAATCGAGGAGTACATGACGTGACGTAGCGGTGCTGGTGCCAGCGAACCTGACAACGCCAAAGCGGCCCCGGAAACCGGGGCCGCTTTGGCCATGAGTCGACTCGGCGACTCAGCCGGGTGTGTCTGCGGTCAGGGCTACTGGCCGGTGTGCGCCTTGTAGGCCGCCGCGTCCATCACGCCGGCCGGTGCACCGGCGGTGCGCAGCTTGATCATCCAGCCGTCGCCGTACGGGTCCCGGTTGACGGCCGACGGATCGCCGTCGAGCGCGCTGTTGACCTCGACAATCTCGCCCGCAGCGGGCGAGAAGAGCTCGGAGACGGCCTTCACGGCCTCGATGGTGCCGAACGCGTCGTGCGCGCCGAACTTCGCCCCGACCTTTGGCAACTCGATGAAGACGATGTCGCCGAGCTGGTCCTGTGCGTAGTGCGTGATGCCGACGATGAACACGTTGGGGTCGGCAGTCGCCCTGAGGTATTCGTGATCGGCGGTGTAGTGAAGATCGCCCGGAATGTTGGCCACGGTAGCGTCCTGTCGCGTGCGAGAGGTGGAGCGCGAAGTCTACCGGCGCGTCAAAGTCCCTGTCAAGAAACCGCGCGTTGTCACTGCGCCGCGGCGCGGCGCACGAGCTCCTGCCACACCGCGTCGACCCGCGTTTCGAGCTGGGCGAGCGATCCGTCGTTGTCGACCACGATCGTGGCGCGCGCGCGCTTTGCGGCCGCCGGGATCTGCGCGTTCATCATGGCGCGCGCCTCCTCGTCGCCGAGCTGACGGCGCGCCGTGAGACGCGCAAAGCGCAGATCCTCGGGGGCATCGACCAGGATCACCACGTCGAACCGATCCTGCTGGCCGATCTCGAACAGGAGCGGAATGTCGCACACCACGATCGCGACGCCGCGGATTCGCGCGGCTTCGACGGCGAGGTTGCGTCGCCGCTCGATCTCCGGATGAACGATGGCGTTCAGTGCTTCGCGCTCCACCGGGTCGGAGAACACGATCGCGCGGAGCGCCGCACGGTCCAAGGCGCCGTCGGCACCGATCACGCCCGGGCCCCAGCGTGCGCGGATCGCCTGTATGGCCGCAGTGCCGGGCGCGACGGCCTCGCGCGCAAGAACGTCGGCGTCGACGATCGCAGCGCCGCGCTCGCGCAGCAGCGCAGAAACGAGCGACTTGCCGCTCGCAATGTTGCCAGTGAGGGCGACCAGGAGCACGGCGAGACCGACGGGGGTGGAGCCTGCCGCAATGTGTTGACCTGCCAGCCCGCTTAAGCTACTCCACGGCGTGGTGGCGGGCGATGGGCACGCCTAGGCGGCGTCTTCGGCGCCCGCGGCGTCCTCGACGTCGACGCCCGAGTCCTCCAGCATCCGGCAGAGGACCCAGTTCGCCCCGCCGTGTCGGCGAATCTCTGACGGCGTGGCGCGCAGGTAGCGCTGGCACGTGTTCCTGAACGCGCTGCCCGACGGAAAGTGCAGCGCAAGCGCGATGTTGTCCGCGCTCCGCTCGGGATCCTCGAGCAGATTGGCGGCGACCAGCAGTCGTGCCCAGGTGATCAGCCGCTGAGGTGACGGGAGGTTCGCGTGCTCGAGGTGTTTGGCCAGCACGCGGCGACTGAGCGACAGCCGGCGCGCCAGCTCATCGGGCGTGAGATGCTCGTGCGCGCGGGTCACCGCGAGCAGGACCGCATCGCGCACGGTGGGCCGCAGCGTGTCCAGCGTCGCGCGCAATAGGCCGGCAACACCGCGTGCCTCGGCCTGTTCGAGGATGCTGGCGATCGATTGCGCGTCGTCATCGACGTTGGCGACGATCAGCGCGTCCATCCCCGAGCGGCCCGCGTCGAACAGGTCCTTCGCGCGCTCGGCGGTCACGTCCACATACGCGAGCGTTCCGAGTCTCGGGAACCGGCGCTTGAGCTGACGCAGCGGCTCCAGGCTCATCTCACCGGTGGCAAACAGGTCGAGGATTGCCAGGTGCACCGGCTGCGTCTCGCACAATCGGAACACGTCGAGCCAATCGGCACACGGCTCCACCGTGTGCCGGCCACGAATGGCCGAGCGCAACCGGAAGAGTCGAGCCGGATTTGGTACGAGCGCGGCGATGAGTCCCATGGCGGCAGGCGACGGCGTGACGTGCCAGAGGCAGTACCGCAATAGACGGCCCGCCCGCACGTGGAGTCACCGAACGCCGTTCGTCGTTTGGCGATCGTCGCGAGGCCGGTGCTTCGTCAAGCGGACGCTTTGACCGAGGGGTCGGCGACCAACGGCCGAAATCGCGCCATGCAACCCGTGATGGCCGAAAGCGGCGACGTTCGCCATGCGCCTCGACCAGTTGTGAGCGGCGACACGACGAGGGCATGTTCGTCCTCGCCCGGCCTGCCTCCGCTCCTCCGTGACGTGGAACCCCATCCAGGACTAAAAGAGGCGTCCCTGTCCCTCGTCGCGGCGGCGAACAATGTGACACGCGCGGCATCGGGCCTCGTACGCCTCGTGCCCACCCACCATGATGACCGGAGAGTCCCAGGCCGCGGGTTGTCCGTCGATCAGGCGTTGATTCCTGCACGCTGGCGCACCGCAGAGCACGCAGATCGCGTGCAGCTTGTCGACCAGCTCGGCGATGGCCATGAGCCGCGCCATGGGCCCGAACGGTTCACCCCTGAAGTCGGTGTCGGTACCGGCCACGATCACGCGTCGACCGCGTGTGGCAAGGCTCGTCACCAGGTCGCACACGCCCTCATCGAGAAACTGGGCTTCGTCGATGGCGACGACGTGTGCGGTCGGGTCGATGCGTGCGGCGATCTGTGCGGACGAGTCCACGGGAATGGCATCGACCGAACGACCATCGTGGCTCGACACCGCAAAGAGCCCCGCATAGCGGTCGTCCAGGTGCGACTTGAACACCTGGACACGCTTGCGCGCGATGACGGCGCGCCGCACGCGCCGCATCAGCTCCTCGGTCTTGCCGCTGAACATCACACCGGCGACCACCTCGATCCAGCCGCCGGTGAGCTGCAACGAACTCATCAGTCGTTGCCCCGACGCGGCCGTCGGGCGTTTCGGAGGCGCTCACCGCGCTCGCCCCACTCGCGCGATTCGCCGATGGCGCGTGGGCCGCGGGCCGGGCGTTCCTCGCGGAAGGTGCGTGGGCCGGCGTCATCGCCCCCGCGGGGCCGCCGCGGGCGATCGCCCGCGTCACGGCGCGGACCGCCACGTGGACGGTCGCCAAAGCCCCCGCGGCCGCGCGAACGCGGTGCGTCATCTCGCGGACCGCGCGCGCCGGGCATGTGGCGCGCCGGGCGATCGGAAGGCCGCCGGTCGTCGCGTCGGGCCGGCCGGTCTTCGGGGCGACGATCGACGCGTGCGTTCACCACGCGCCCGCGGATGGTCTTGCCGGTGATTCCCTCGATGACCTGCTCGGCCACCGATGCATCGACTTCGACCACGCTGAACGTGTCGCGCATGGTGATCCGACCGAGCAATTCGGCGGAAATGCCCCCCTCGTTGGCGAGGGCGCCCACGAGGTCGCCCTTCTTGGCGCCATCACGGACGCCGACGTTGACGTACACGGGCGTGAAGTTGCCGGCGGCCACAGGCGCGGAGCGCGGCTCGCGCTCGCGACTACGAGGGGCTGCTCGCTCCGTTCGCTCGCGGTCGGTGCGTTGAGCTGGTGCGGCCGCCGTCGCCGGTTCGGCGTGTGACGGCGTGCGACCGGGCGCCGCGGCGGCACGCTCGAGGAGGACGAGGAGCGCGGCGGCGACTTCGGCGGGATCTCGCTCGTCGAACACCGGCGCGAGCGCCAGCAGTTCGTGGTGCAGCGAGTGCGAGTCGAGGACGTGACGGATCGCCTCACGCAGCGTGTGCATCGCGGACGCCGCACGCACGACCTTGGCCTGCGGAAGCGATGCCGTGACCGACTGGCCGAACACGCGCAGGAACGCCGTGAGTTCATCCGGCGCCACGAGGGCGACGACGTGGCCGGGCTCGGTCTCGAGGATCGTGGCGAGGTCGCTGGCTTCGGTCGGCGCGGTGTAGAGCACCACGAGTCCTTCGCCTTCGGGGACATCGCCGTCGGAAAAGGCCACCATGGCGTCATCCGGCCCGTAGCCGAGATGGGCGAGGGCCGAACACGCCGCCTCGGCGTCTTCTTCGGCAGCGACGACGGTCGCGTGCTCGGGATCGAGGGAATCGAGCAGCCGGGCGAGCACTGCGTCGCGGCCGCTGCGGTCGGCCACCACGTAGTGCAGCGTGGCTGCGGATGAGACCGGGCCGTCGTACTGCATGCGACGCGCGCGCCGCGCGTGCCGCTCGAGAAACGCCTCGACATCCGCCCCCAGGTCGGCGGCTGTGGCGATGCGATCGGCGCCTTTCGGCAGCTCGGCGAGGAGGTCGTCGAGGTCGGTCAGGTAGAGGGCCACCAGTCGATCGAGGTCCACGAGAACCACGGTATCGACCGCATCGAGCTTGAGCGCTGACTGGCGGAGCAGTTCGCGCGCGATCCCCGGCGTGGTAACAGCGGCGAGCGCGCCCGCCGCGAGGCGTCGCGGCGCGCGGGCACGATCAGCGACCGGGATCAGCAGGGCGCCTGAGGCGTCGAGTCCGTCATTGACGGCGCCGGCGAGGTGTGTCGCGGCGACTTCCGACCCCACGAGGACGAGGGTGCGGAGGGTCGGCCCCTCCGTGTCTGAAACAGCAATGCGCTCGACCTGAGCGCGAACGATGGCGTCGATGCGATGGTCATCCGATGGGAGCACATGCACGACGTGCGCGCTCCGCGCGGCTCCTTCATCCCGAAGGTCCTGCTCCACGATAGCCTCTCTTGTCAATCAGGAAGTGAGGGCGCGCGATTCCGTGCCCTCCACGAGAGGAAGTATAGCAAACCGGGGCGTACCCGTTCAATTTGCGAGGGCTCCGGAGTTGTCCGGGCCAAGCGGATCGGCGGGAGGTTCCCGGCCCGTCCTGCCCCCGGGATCCCGGCGGGCATTCACGTGAGAGTCCCAACATGTCGCCGGTTTTCGTTCCGTCGAGCAACATCGCGCGCCTTCGCGAATCCGCCACCATCGCCGTGTCCCAGCGGGCGCGGGCGCTCAAGGCGGAGGGCCGGCAGATCATCGATCTTGGCGCGGGCGAGCCCGACTTCGACACGCCGGCCTTCATCAGGGACGCCGCCACGGCGGCCCTCAACGCCGGGGCGACACGCTACACGGCCACCGAAGGGATTCTCCCGCTGCGTGAGGCGATCGCCGCGCAGGCGCGTGCGCAGGGGCCCGCGGGAGCCGACGTGCACGCGCTCGACGTGGTGGTGTCCAACGGGTCGAAGCAGTCGATCTTCAACGCCTGCACGGTCCTGTTTGGCCCCGGGGACGAAGTGCTTGTGCCGACGCCCTCGTGGACCTCGTACTACGAGATCGTGCAGCTGGCGCGTGCGGAAGCGATCGAGGTGCGCGGCGCGCGGGAGCGCGACCTGAAGGTGACGGTCGCCGACCTCGAGGCGGCCGCCACGCCCCGGACGCGCGGGCTCATGCTCAACTCGCCGTGCAACCCGACGGGCGCCGTCTACACCGCCGACGAGCTGCGCGACATCCTGGCGCTTGCGCACGCGCGTGGGTGGTGGGTGCTTTCGGACGAGATCTACCGCCGCATCGCGTTTGACGGCCCCGCGACGAGCGCGCTCGCCGTCGCGACGTCGCGCGACAATCTCGTGGTGATCGATGGCGTGGCCAAGGCGTACGCGATGACCGGCTGGCGCGTGGGCTGGACCATCGCGCCGCGCGAGGTCTCCAAAGCCATGGGCGCGTTCCAGTCGCATGCAACGTTCCACACGGCCGCGGCCTCGCAGCACGGCGCGCTCGAAGCGCTGCGAAACACCGAGCGTTCGGACGCGGAGATCGCGCGCATGCTCGCGCAGTATCGCTTGCGTCGCGACGCAGGGATGGCCGTCTTTGCCACCGAGCCCACGCTGCCGATCGTGCGCCCGGACGGCGCCTTCTACTTCTACTTCGACGTGTCGGCGGCCTGTCCCGCCGATCCTGACGCCGGGACGACTTTTGCCAGGCGCCTGCTCGAAGAGCACGGGGTGGCCATGGTGCCCGGTGCCGCGTTCCGGACGCCGGAGTGGGTCCGTGCGTCGTACGCGGCCCCCGAACGCGATGTGGTCGAGGGCGTTCGCCGCGCCGTCGCCCTCTGGCGCGCGATGCAGTAGACCGAGCCCGCCGCGCCTCCATGCAACTCTCTGCTTGTCACCCGTTGAATCTCCGCCCATGATCACCACCATCGTCCTCATCAAGGCGGACCCCAAGCGGATTCCGCACACGGCCCGTGAGATCGCTGGCATCGAGGGTGTGCAGGAGGTCTACTCGGTCTCCGGCGAGTGGGATCTCGTCGCCATCGTCCGCGTGGCGGAGTACCAGCAGATCGCCGATGTTGTGACCGAACAGTTTCCCGCAGTCCCGGGGATCACGCGCACGCAGACGCTCACCGCGTTCCGCGCCTACTCACGCAAAGACCTCGAGCAGGCGTGGGACATCGGCGTCGACTGACGCGCGCGCGATCGAACCTGCGATGGTGACGGCGCCGGCATCCCTGCGAGCCGTGCTCGAGCGGCTGCTGGAGCGGATGCCGTCGCTTCGGCGCGTGGAAGAGAGCGGTGCGTCGCTCGAGATCGCGCTGGCTCGCATCGAGCGCCCCGAGACCCGGCCGGCCCGACTGCTCGAAGGAGTGCGCCTGCGCGCCCACGCGGTGCCGCGCGATGTTCCCGCGGCGTTCACCGCGTTCCTCGATGGTGTGCAACGGAGCCGCGAGGTGGCATGGATCGGCACGATGCCCGTCGTGTACGGCCGCGTGGCCGCCGTGGTGCGCGAGCGGATCGACGGCCGACTCGTCACGTGGCGTGGGGCGCCGCGGCAGGGCGCGGCCCTCTACGCGCCGTGGTCCCGCCTGTCGACCAACGAGCGCGAGGCGGTGGCGTCGAGTGGTGTCGAGGCGCGCGAGGTCGCGCCCGAGGCGGCGGGCGATGGCGGCGAGGTCCACCCGCTGCGCGCATTGCAGGACGCGGCGAACGCGGTCACGCAGGATCGTGAAGTGATCGAACGGGATCTTGCGGCGGACTTCTGCGCGGCGGGCGAGGGCACGGTCTACCTCGACGGCGGCTTGCCGACCAGCGACGTCGTGCACGCGTCCGCCCGCGCGGTGGGCGTCGTGAAGAGCCACCAGACGCTCTACGTCGCGGAGTCGGACCTTGCGACCGTCTTTGGACTGGGCGAGGCCGAGCGGTCGTCGGTGCTGATCGTCGAGCACCGGCGACGTCGACCCGTGGCGACCTGGTACCTGCGGCTGCGGGACGCGCGGCAGCGCGATCCGTTCTGGGGCCTGGTGCGGGTCGAGATTCCGCTCGCGGACTTCGAGCGCGGCGGCGCGTCGCTCGCGGACGAGCGTTCGGCCTGGGTGGTCGCCGAGCGTTCGCCGGTAGCCCTGCCGGACGGTCGATGGGACACGATGTCCTACGGCATCCGGAACTGCGAGGAGTTTCTGCGGGCGACGATGGGTCGTTAGGCACACGGGCATCGTGACCGGTGCCACATCCATAGTGTGACCTCGCTGCCCGGCGTTTGCGTCCCGATGACGCATTCCGGCGCGTTCGTGATGCAGCTAACAGCGTGACATTCCCCACCTTGCGCGTGACAGTCGGCCCCGCCGGCTGCCCGTAACTTGATGCCCGGTGCCTCGTCTGGTACACACGGCGCCGTGTCCGGGCCCGCCCGGCTCGGCCCGACGGCGGTTGAGGCACGGTCCGCACTGCATCGGAGGGCGTATGGAACGAGCACGAGGGAGGGCGGCGGCACTGACCGGTTCGCGGAGGGGCTTCACGCTCCTCGAGCTGGTGGTCGTGCTCATCATGGTCGGGCTGATCGCTGGCTGGGCCGTACCGCGCCTCAACTACGAAAAGTTCCGCGCGGAGGCCGCGATGCGGACCGTGCGCTCGGTGATGCAGGGCGCCCATCGCAACGCGATCATGCGACAGACGAACGTGGTCGTCGGCTTCAACCTTGCGAACAACACGCTCGAGATCCTCGAGGACGCGGACAACGACTGCATGGCCGATCCGGCCGAACGCAAGACGGTTCGCCCGCTCGATGACGGCGCCAAGTTCTCGGTCCCGCCCACGGGCTTTGGTGGCACGGCGGTGAGCGGGGCCCTCGTGGGTCCTGGCCTCTGCAACATCGGCGGCCTCAAGGCCATCCAGTTCCTGCGTGACGGTGCGACGGCCACCGATCTCGACATCTACCTGACCTCGAGTCGGGGCGCCACGCTCGACTACCGCCTTGTGCGCGTCGCGCAGGCCTCGGGACGGACCGAGGCTTATCGCTACGACGGCACCACCTGGAAGAGGACCAACTGATGCGCCCTGCGACCAGCCCACGCCGCGGACTCTCCCTGCTCGAGGTGATGGTGGCCCTCACGATCCTGGGCACCGCGCTGCTCGGCATGGCCGAATACGGCCGGAAGTTCGCCAGCACCAACCAGAAGACGTCTCTGCAGAACACGGCCCTCGACATCGCGACGGAACGCATCGAGCGCATCAAGGCCGAGCGCAACTACACGACGATGGACACGCTGGCCGGCTCGCATGCGATCACGGTCAGTGGCGTCGTGTTCGTCCGCCAGACCCTGATCGTACGCACGCAGACGCCGGCCCTGGACTTCAAGACCATCACGGTATCCGTGAACCGCGCCACCATGGCCAAGCCGATCCGCAAGACCTCCGCCATCGCCAGGTTCTGATGACACTCACGCGCAGAGTACCCGCCCGGCGCGCTCGCGAGGGATTCACCCTCGCGGAGTTGCTGCTGTCGATGACGCTCACCATCTCCGTCTTTGCGGCGGCGGTGCCGTTCTTCACGCTGCAGATGCGGCAGTTGCAGCAGAACCTCGCGCGCACCGACGCGCAGCAGACGGCGCGGTTTGCCCAGAACACCGTCGATCGCGAGCTGCGCAACATCGGCATCGCGGTCACGCCGATGCAGCCGGTCGCCGGCATTCCGCGCAACCAGCCCAAGATCGTACAGGCCGCCGCGTTCGCTGTCACGTTCAACACGAACCTCGTGGCGAACGACACGGTCGACATGAATGCGGTCTACTACGACCCGAACGTGCCGCCGAGCCTCACGACGGCGCTGCCGGGGACCAACATGATCCAGCTCCCGCTCTCGTCGAAGAACTATCCGGACTACGTGTATCGCGACCAGAACGGGCTCCTCAGCACCGCGGAAACGGTGTCGTACTGGGCGTCGGTGGACTCCACGGCGACGCCGGCCACGGACGAGTACGTGCTGTTCCGCCGCGTGAACGACGGTCCGGTGCAGGTGATCGCCCGCGGCCTGCGCGTGCCGGCCGGCACGCCGCTGTTTGTGTACCGTCGCATCTATTCCACGGGCATCGTGGACTCGATCCCGACGGCGTCACTGCCCATCCTGTGGGACGCCGCCGGCAGCGTCGCCGACTCCATTCGCACCGTCACGCTGTCGGTGCGCGGGATCTTCCACGGCTACGACCTGAACAACCAGCCCAAGGCGTGGGAGCGCTACGTCAGCACGCAGACCAACCTGGCCAACATCGGCCTGTCGCAGCGCAACGCCTGTGGCGACGTCCCGCTCAACCCCAGCATTCCGACGGCCTCGGTCGTGGTGGTGACGCCCGGCGTCACCGACCACGTGACCCTCACGTTCAACGCGTCGGGTGACGAGGCCTCGGGCGAAAAGGATGTCGAACGCTACGCCATCTTCCGCCGCAAGGTGGGTGACCCGTGGGATGAGCCGGTGGCCGTCGTTGGCAAGGCCGGCGGTCCCTACACGTGGGACGATTTCGACATCCAGGTCGGCGACACGTTCCAGTATGGCGTCGCGGCGCAGGACTGCTCGCCAGCCAACTCGACGATCATGACCAGCGGCACCGTGATTCACTAGGCCATGGAGCACACCATGCAGACCTCCGCCACTCCGACCTCGGCGTCCAGGCGCGTCACGCGCGCGCGCCGCGGCTCGGCCCTGATGCTCACCATGATCTTCACGCTCGCCCTTGGCGGGCTGGCGATCTCGGCGATCTACATGGGCAGCAGCACCACGATCCTCACCAAGCTCTATGACCGCGAGCGCGACTATCGCTACGCGGCCGAATGGGCGCTGGCGATCGGCAAGTCGCGCGTCACGGAGGACTCGACGCTCGTCCTGCCGGACTCGCTGTACCTCCAGCTGATGAACGGTCAGGTGGTGACGGACGCCGGCGGTCAGCAGGTGCCCAAGGTGCTCGTCGACCTCTACGTGGGCCCGGGCGGCAACTCGACCGGTCAGTACGGGCGATTCGTCGAGCTGGTCGCGGTGGCCTACGACAACGGCGGCGCGCGCCACGTGCGGCGACTCGAACTGCAGGCCGAGAACTTTGCTCGCTATGCCATGTTCGTGGACACCTGGGCCACGGGCGCGTGCTACACCACGGGTGAAATCCTGCGTGGTCGCTCGCACTCCAACCAGAACTGGAAGAACTGCGGCTCCGCGCCTGGCGTGATTCACACTGATACGGTGAGCGCAGTCGGCACCGTGAACGGCACGGGACAGTATCAGTCGGCCAAGATCAACGCGCACCCGGTCATTCGTTTTCCGAGCGTTGCGCGCCTGTCCTGGATGCCGGGCTATGCGTCGTCGGCGAGCCTGAGCCTCACGCCGGCCGCGTACGTCGGCACGACCGGCGGGAGCCGCCTGGAGTTCACGGCCGTCGATCTCGATGGCGACGGGGCGCTCACCGGCGCTGCCGAGGGCTACTTCCGCGTGTTCGATGGGCGCAGCGGCGGTACCAACAACCCGTGGGCCAACGGCTCCGCAGTGGCGCCGTTCGTCTCCGGTGGCACGGACACCACGCTGCTCCGAATGAGCACGCCGTCGGGGACCACGTTCCAGGCGTATGTGGGAGGTGGTACCTCGCTGCAGAAGAGCGCGATCAACAACCAGTGCGGGCTCTGGGTGCCGATGGGCAATCCCGCACGGCAGACGTTCGTTCCGCTCGCCGCGTTCGATACGGTCGACGTGCGGTACAAGTGGCTGGCCGATACGCTGAGCGCGATCCCGACGGCGCTGATCCCCTCGCGCATCCACGCCGGCAACCTGGTGGGCGCCAAACGATTCATGGACAGCGTGTGGCGCTACTCGGCGCGCAAGGCGCAGGTGATGCGCGTGCAGACCGCGCCCGCGACATCGACCGGGCGCTGCTATCCCGCCGGCGATCCCCGGTTGATGCCGACCGAACGGCCTGGCTTGCTGCGCGCGTTCCCGGCCGCAGCCAACCAGTCGATCGACACGCTGCCTGACGCGTCCAAGCGCGGCGGCGAAGACACGACGTTTACCGCCGTTACCAAGACGGGCACCTGGCGCGCGTGGCCCGGTTACTCGTCCAGCTTCTTCACGGCGGGTGTCACGCGCCGACAGCTGATCGAGGAGCCGAGGCTCTGGCCCGTGCACCGCACGCAGAACCTTACGTCGAAGGGCGTCATCTACGTGAACGGCGACATCTTCCTGTCCGGAACGTTCCGGGGCCGGGCAACGCTCTACATCTCCGGCAGCGGCACGTTCATCGACGACCTCACCTACGTCACGAACCCCGCGTCGCTGCCGATCTGCCAGAACCTCCTGGGCATCATCACGGGGAACAACCTGATGATCGCGAACAACAACCTGAATCGTCCGCGGACGATGGACGGATCGGGTGCGCCCACCGTGTTCCTGGACGACAACCAGGACTTCCATCTTCACGCCGTGACCCTGAGCGGCGTCTCCAATACCAACGCCACGTTTGGGGTTGAGTCGTTCAATTCGGGACCGAGCGCCGGCCGGCAGTGCACGCCGGTGGCCGGTTATACGGTCGTCACGTCCGGTGGTTGCATCGCGCAGGCGGGTGGCGTGATCCTGCGCGCGATCAGCGCGACGTTCTCGGGGTCCAACACGGGCTTTGCCGAGAACCGGGTGAAGGACGCATGTCTCGACGTGGATTCGCCGCCGTACTTCCCACTGACAGGCAGGTACCTGGACAACGAGTTCTACGAGCTCGATCCGGCGGTGTTCAACACCATGGGCGTGGCGCAGTTCTTCCGACGCCTGCAGTCGGCGCCGTAGCGAGGCTGCGAAGAAGCCGACTCGAGAGGTTGGGGGAGGGGCCCGGGTGGGCCGGTGTGAGGGTCGCGAGACCTTTGCGCCGGCCCACCCGTTCGTTCGGGCCCGACGCATCACGCGAACGTCCGTCGGCTCCCTTAGCTTACCGCGAGCGGTGCGGCGCCGGGGCGGGTGCGCGGGGGCCCTCCTGCGTGCGCGTGAGTCGTCGCGCCGCTTCACCTTCCAACCGATCACGCCTTGTCTCTGCTCGGTCGCGTCGTCGCCACGGAGCGTCGGCCGAATACGCCGCACGAGTTTCATTTCTGGACCTCCCTGGACTCGCCGGTGGGGATCGGGACGATCGTGCGCGTCGAAGGCCGGGACCCCGTCAACAACACGATTCCGCAGGTCTATGGCGTGGTCACCGAGGGACAGAGCTACAGCGACCTCGTCTCGCCGCTGCACGACGTCCTTGGGTATGACGCCGACCCGTCGAAGGCGGCGGTGTCACACACGCAACGCGCCGAGATCCGCATCTACACGGCCGCCGTGCTCCGGCAGGTGCCGGACGAGCCGCTCCAGCCCGTGCCGTTCGGCGCCGTGTACCTCACCACCGACGCCGACGTGCAGGTCGCGCTCCGCATGGACGCGTACCTGCAGGAGGGCACCAATACGGGCATCCCGATCGGCGTGTACCGCGGTGGCGGCACCGAGTCGCCGGTCTACCTCGACGCCGAGTTCCTGCTTGGCCCCGAGGCCGCGCACCTGAACATCACGGGCGTCTCGGGACTGGCGACCAAGACCTCGGCGGTGGAGTGGCTGCTGGCCTCGATCTTCGCGCACTTTCCGGCGGCCAAGGGCAGCGTGGCCGCGGTCTGCTTCAACGTGAAGGGCCCCGATCTCTGCTTCCTCGACCAGGCCGCCGAGCTGCCGGACGAGGACGTCAGGATGTACGAGCGGCTTGGCGTTCCCGCCGCGCCGTTCACCAACGTGAAGTACTTCGCCCCGTACACGGTGAGCGGTGCGGCGCTCAATACGCTGCGATCCAACGAGCAGCTGCAGCACAACGTCTCCGCGCTCACCTGGGGTCTCAACGAAGTCCTGCAGTACGCCGAGGTGCTGCTCAACAAGGATGACGTGGATGCCAAGGCCGACGCGCTGATCGATTTCATCTCCTCGCGCGTGGTCGGGATGCAGTTCCAGGACGATGCGCTGGGCTCGCAGGTCTATCGGGTGCAGAGCTTCGGCGAGCTGGATCGCTGGTTCAAGGACGTGATCCATGCCATGGAAGCGAGGAACCACGAGTCCTGGCGGACGCACCACATTGCCACCATCCGCAAGGTGCGCAATCGCCTCACGAACATCGCGACGCGCTGCCAGGGGCTGGTGACCAACGACGGTCACGCCAGCGACCTGCCGTTCGGGAGCTTTGAGGACCGGGCGGTGTACGTGATCGACGTGGCCAACGTCGAGGACGACGCGCAGGACCTCGTCTTCGCGCGGATCGTCTCCAAGCTGAGGGAACACCTGGAGCGCCGCAGCCTCGGTGTCGATCACCTCGTGGTGTTCGTGGACGAACTGAACAAGTACGCCCCTGGGGACGGCCCAGAGACCTACGTCCGCAAGATGCTGCTCGACATCGCCGAGCGTGGTCGGTACCTGGGTCTTGTGCTGTTCAGCGCCCAGCAGTTCCGCTCGCAGGTCCATCGTCGGGTCGTCGGGAACTCGGCCACGGCGGTGTACGGGCGAATGGACGGTGACGAACTGGCGACTCCGGGGTATGCCGTGCTGTCACCGGCCACGCGAATCAAGCTGGCCACGCTCGACAAGGGGCAGCTGATGGTGCGTCATCCTCACTTTGCACAGCCGATCTTCGTGCGCTTCCCGCGGCCGGCGGTACTCACCGGGCGGGAAGGGGCGCGCCGGTTTCCGCCGGCCGCCGAGGTGCCGTTCGCGGACGGCATCCTGCGCACCCTGCGCCAGGTCGACCCGTCGCTCACCATGGCGTCGATCGAACAGGTCTTTGCGCTGTACGACGAGGCCGACATCGTGAAGGCGCGTGACGCCGTACTGCGCACGCGGCCGCGGCACGTGAAAGCGTTCTTTCTGGAGCAGTTCGGTCGCCGCATTCCGCCCACCGAGGCGCGGCCAACCCCGGGCCCCTCGCTTCGCGCCACGCCCGCGGACGACCCGTACGGCTTCTGATGCGCCGTCGGGCCGGCCTTGCCTTCGCCGCGTTCCTGTCGGTCGTTGCCGCGGCACCGCTCGCGGGGCAGGGCATCCTCCTGCAGCTCCGACCGCGCGCCGGCGACACGCTGAGGGTGCGGCTCGACCAGACCATCGAGATCTCGCGCGCCGCGCGTGACGAAGGCTCCGAGCCCGGTGACGCGGCGTCGCTGGTAATCCTCGCACGCATCGCCGTCGAATCGACCGACGACGACGGGGCGCGGGTACTCGCGCTGACCGATTCGGTGCGCATAACGAGTTCCGAGGCGTATGCGACCTCGCCGACCCTGCGGGCGGCACGGGCGCTCCAGGGTCAGCGGTTCCGCTTTCGCGTGGAGCCGGACGGCAGTACGGCCATGGGCGACGGCGGGCAGCTTGCCGGCCCTGCCGTGGGGAGCCTGTTCAGCCAGCTTCCGGCGACCCTGCCGAAGGAGCGCCTGCTGCCCGGGGCGTCCTGGGTGCGTGCGGTGGAACTGCCGTTGGCGGCGGTTCCGGGTGGCCGTGGGACGGCGACGCTGAACGCGACGTTTCGGCTCGACTCGGTTTCGAAGTCCGGTGAATACGCCATGCTGTCGGTGCGCGGTCGGCTGATGCGATCGGCGCCTCTGGCCGGGGGCGCGGCCGAAGGGTTCGTGCAGACGGCGGGCGATGTGAGCGGCAAGATCACGATCGACCTGCGGCGCGGATGGATCGCCGAGGCGCGGTCGGTGGTGGACCTGCAGTCGGTGACGACGGGTCGCAAGGACGCCGCGGCCGGGCGGGTTCGTGTGAAGATCACCCAGTGGATGCGGGTGCTGTAGCTTCAGGGCATGCGCCTGATCCACCTCTCGGACCTGCATCTCGGGATCCGCCAGTTCCAGCGCCAGACCCCCGCGGGCATGAACCAGCGGGAGGCTGACGTGGCGGGCGTGTTTCAGCGCACGATCGACCGGATCATCGAGCGGGCGCCCGACCTGGTGGTGATTGCCGGGGACGTGTTCCACAATGTGCGCCCGCCGAACCCGGCGATCCTGCACACGTTCCAGCAGCTGTCGCGCCTGACGAGAGCACTGCCGCAATCGATCATCGTGATGGTGGCCGGCAACCACGACACGCCGCGGGCGGTCGAAACGGGCTGCATCCTGCGTTTGTTCAGTCCCCTCGGCATTCACGTGGTCGACACCGAGCCCCGGCGGCTCACGTTCGCCGAGCGCAGTCTCTCGGTGCTGGCGGTGCCCGACGTACCGGGGGCGCCGCCCGCGTTCGAGATCGACCCGACGATGTCGCACAATGTGCTGGTGATGCACGGCGACATGCCGGGCAGCCTGCCAAATACCTACGGCTACAGCGAGCCAGCCGCCCTCAACGTCGCGCCCGAAGAGGTGAAGTTCGCCCAGTGGAGTTACTGCGCATTCGGGCATCACCACGTGTTCCACTCCCTCGCGCCCAACGCCTGCTATAGCGGATCGTTGGAGTACACCAGCGTCAACATCTGGGGCGAGTACCACGAGGAGAAGGCGGCCAAGCTCCCGGGGAAGGGGTTCATCGAGTACGACCTCGAGCGGCGAAAGCGGACATTCCACAAGGTCGAGCCGGCGCGGCCGATCATCGACCTGCCGGTCATCGTCGCCAACGGTCTCACCGCCGCTGACGTCGACGCGGCCATCACCGCCAACGTGAAGGCCCTCAAGGGTGGTGTCGACGACCGCATCGTGCGCCAGGTCATCCGCGACATCCCGCGGCACGTGGCCCGCGAGCTGGATCATCGGATGCTGCGCGACCTGCGGCGCCGCGCGCTGCACTTCCATCTCGATACGCGCCGCCCCGAACTGCTGCGCGCACTCCCGGTGACCGGCGCGACCGGACGGCGTCCATCCCTGATCGAGATGGTCCAGGAGCGGCTCTGGAGTCGTCCGCTGGCGCCCGACATCGAGCGCCAGGCGCTGGTTGACCTCGGCATGCGCTACCTGCGCGACGCGGACGCGCGTGAAGAAGCGGCGAACGTGGCCGCGATCAGTCCGGAGGGCGAGTGAGGATCAATTCGCTGGAACTCACCAACTTCCGGCAGCATGCCTCCTCGCGGCTGGAGTTCGACACTGGGCTCACCGGCATCGTCGGCCCCAACGGCGCCGGCAAGAGCACGGTTCTCGAGGCGATTGCCTGGGCGATCTACGGGCAACCGGCCGCGCGGGGCACCCGTGACTCGATCCGCTTCATTCAGGCGCCGCCCCGATCGAGCGTGCGCGTGGAGCTGGACTTCGAGCTCGGCGGCCATCGCTATCGCGTCGTCCGCGGCCTGAGCAACGCGGAGTTGTATCTCGATGGCGGCAACGAGCCGATCGCCACGTCGCTCTCGGCGGTCACCGGCCTGCTCGAGCGCCGACTCGGCCTTTCACGCACCGAGTTCTTTCAGACCTATTTCACGGGCCAGAAGGAACTGAACGTCATGTCGGCGATGGGCCCCTCGGAGCGGGCCCAGTTTCTGTCTCGCGTGCTCGGCTACGAGAAGCTGCGTGTGGCGCAGGACGCGGTGCGCGATCGGCGGCGCCTGTTGACCGCCGAGCTCACGGGCGTTCGCGCGGCGATGCCCGACGTGGACGCGGTCACGCGTGGCCTCAACGATGCCTCGGCGCGGCGCGTCGAGGCGGAGCGCGGGCTGGCCGCGGCCGAAGATGCGCATCGACGGGCCGCGCAGCGCCTGGCCGAGATCGGACCGGGTTGGGCGGAGGCCCAACGGGCGCGTGAACGTCATGCGGAACTGACCGGCGAGCTGCGCGTCGCCGAGAGCGAACTCGCGGCGCACGAGCGCGATCACGATCGGTTGACGGGTGAGCTGCAGTCGACCGGAGCCGCGCGCGAGGAGCTTACACGACTCTCGACCGAACTGGCGCCCCTCGCGGCATTCGCGGCCGAGTACGCGCGGCTGGAGGAACTCGCGAGAGAGGAGGGCAAGCGGGCGACGCTCACGGAGTCGTCGCGGGCACTGGCCGACGAGCTCGCGCTCAGGCGCGACCGGCGGACGCGAATCGCCGGCGCGCCCCAGGCGGAGGAGGCGGTGACGGTGGCGCTCGAAGCCAAGCGGCGGGAAGTGGAGGACGCCCTGGGCCGCATCGAAGGCATGCGCACCGCCTGGGTGCGCGACACGCAGGAGGCGGAGACCAAGCGCGACGCCCTGCGCGCGCAATACGCGGAACTCAAGAAGCAGCGCGACCGCGTGATGGAACTGGGCGAAGACGGCGCCTGCCCTACCTGCACACGCAAGTTGGGCGAGAACTTCCGCACCGTGCTCGACCAGCTCGATGAGCAGATGGAGACGATCACGGTGGACGGGAGGTATTTCGGCACACGCCTCGTGCAGCTGGAGCAGATTCCGCCCGAGCTGCAGCGCGTCGAGGAGCTTCGCCGCGAGCGCGCCCGCGAGGCCGGTGAGCTGGAGCGTCAGCTCGCCCGTGTGCAGAGCGAGGTGCAGGAGCTGTCGCAGCTGCAGCGCGAGCTGGCGCGCAAGGAACAGCAATACGAGCAGTGGTCGCGCGAGTTGGCGGCCATCCCCGGTGGATACGACGAGGGACGTCACAAGGCGCTCGAAAAGGACATCGACCGCCTGGCGCCACTGAACGAGCAGGCCACGCGGCTCTCGACGTTGCTGGAACGGGAACCCGGACTGCTCGCCGATCTCGCGCGGGTGCGGGCCGGCATCGACGCATTGCGCTCGCGAGTGCTCGACCTCGCGTCGGCGCGGACCGCCCTGCGGTTCTCCGAGCAGGACTACGCCCAGGTGCGGGACCTGCAGGAACGCACCGCGGCAGCGTCGCGTGCGGCTGAGGTGGCCCTCGCGGCCGCGACCGGGGAACTCAGGGCCGCCCAACGCGACGCGGACGCTGCCGCCAAGGCCGTCGCCGACCTCCAGCGGGCCCGGGACATGGAGCAGGCGCTGCTGCGCGACAAGCGATTGCACGAGGAGCTCGATCGCGCCTACACCGACCTGCGCACGGACCTCAACCACGCGTTGCGCCCTGAACTCTCAGAGTTGGCCAGTGCATTCCTCGCCGAGCTGACGGGACACCGCTATTCGGAACTCGAGCTCGACGACCAGTACAACATCGTCGTGCTGGAAGACGGGCGGCCCAAGCCGGTGATCTCCGGCGGCGAAGAAGACCTCACCAACCTCGCGCTCCGACTCGCCATTTCGCAGATGATCGCCGAGCGCACGGGCCAGCGGCTCACGCTCCTTGTGCTCGACGAGGTGTTTGGTTCGCTCGACGAGTGGCGCCAGCTCAACGTGGTGGAGCTCTTGCGCAGCCTGCAGGATCGCTTTGAGCAGGTCATCCTCATCACGCACGTGAACGTGGTCCGTGGGCTCGCGCACGAGATCCGCCTCGAGTACGACGAGGAATCGGGGAGCACGGTGGTGCGCGCGGCCTCGGCGTCCGCGGATCCCGAGGAACTCGGCCACCTGCTCGAAGGCGCCGGAGCTGACGCATGACGATCGCGCGGCCCTGGAATCCGCCGCGGGCGGTGAGCGGCCCGCATCGCATCGGCGTCACGGATATCGACGCGGTGAACCGCGTGTTCTCTGACGCGTTCACCGAACGATACCGCCAGGACGGGATGGTCGGCGTGCGCGTGCCGCAGCTGAACCCCGCGATCTGGCGCTACGCCATCGAAGACGCTCGCGACGGGGCGATGTTGTGGCGCGATGAACATGGCGAAGTTGTGGCATTCAACGTGGCGCACCGTTCCGGAGTCGAAGGCTGGATGGGCCCGCTTGCGGTCCGCCCCGAGTGGCAGGGATCCGGGCTTGGCAAGGCGATCGTGCGCGAGGGCATCGCGTGGCTGCGTGCGAACGGGTGTTCGGTGATCGGTCTCGAGACGATGCCGCGCACGATGGACAACATCGGCTTCTATTCGTCGCTTGGGTTCCTGCCGGGCCGCCTGACGATCACGCTCACGCTCGAGGCATCCGAGCGCGACCGGCCGGTGTCGCTGATCGGGAGCCTGCCACCGGCGGATCGCGTGAAGGCCGTGGCGGCGTGCCGTGATCTCACCACTCTCGCGCTCCCCGGCTACGACTTCAGCCGCGAACTGGACCTCACGCTCGACCTGGGTCTGGGCGATGTCGTCGTCGTGCGGGATGGCGCGCGCCTCGAAGGGTTCGCGCTGTTCCACGCCGCTTCGCTCGTCGAGGGGCGTTCACGCGACGAGCTGCGGGTGCTCAAGATGGTGCTCCGCTCGGAGGACGTCGTCGAGGCGATGGCGGTGAGCCTTTCGGACGCCGTGAGACGCACCGGCACGCGGCGCGTGGCGATGCGTGTGCAAAGCGACTACGAGGGCGTGTACCGTCGGTTGATCGAGCGGGGTGCGCGAGTGCGCTGGACGGACCTGCGGATGGCCGTCGACGGATATTCCGAGCGTCGTGCGGCGAACGGCAGCGTCGTGTTCAGCAACTGGGAGATCTGACTCCGGCTGGTCAGCTCAGGCGCGTTTCTTTGCGTCGGGCTGCGGAATGATCGCGGGGGGCTCGTAGCGCTTGACCACCTGGAAGTCGCCGGTTTCCTCTCCGAGGGACGCGAGCGCGGTGCGTTCGAGCTCCCCGAGGTCTATGCGGGCAGCGACGGGCGCGAACAGGGCCTGGAACGCGCCGAGGTTGAACCCGCGGGAGTCGCGGAGGTACACCGCGAGCACCGTGGCGCGGGCGACACGCCAGCGTGGCGCCGGCGTCTCGAGCGACTCTTCGGTGGGGAGCGTGCTGAACAAGGCGTCTGCGTCGCCGAGTCTGGCATCCAGCACGAGCCGGAGGTCGGGCCCGAACTCCTCGATGAGGAGGTTGACGGCGTCGTGGGCGAGGGTGTAGGCGAGGTCGAAGTACTCGCGCCGCGCCTCGGCGAGGCGTTCGGCGTCGCACCAGGCGGCCTCATCGAATCGCTTGAGGCGAAGCAAGACCTGGTTCGCCAGCTCGGCCCGAAAACTCAGGTGCAGTGCCATGTCTCCTACGACCTACCTCACGACGCGGATGTGGCCAAATACACCGGATCGACACCACAATGCGCAAGTCCCGTGCTCGCACTCGTGAGGCAAGGGGGCGTCATGCCGGAGGCGCGCCGGACCGGTCCCCCTTGTCCCTGGCGGATCGCGCGGTTCCGAGCACCACGATCCGGTAGATGAGCAGGAACACGCCAACGCTGAGGAGAAGATGTATCCAACCGGGGGCGGTAGTCGTGAATGTGGCGAAGGCCCAGACGGCGAGCATCACGAGGGCCGCAACGATTCCGAGATCCATGGGCTGAATGTTAGTCAGATTGACCGGCGTTGTATGCCCCGGTACATTCGGGGCCAGGTAACAGGGGCGAAGAGACTCCCTTTTTTGAGCCAACAAGCTCAGCGTAGGGGCCCAACAGATTGGTTGACGTCATGCCCCAGTGCGGGGAAGGCGGAAGGCTGGTTGCGGGTCTTATTCCTATCGTTCGGGCTTCAAAAAAACCTCTTCGTTCCGACCTTGGCGGGCCTCGTCGACGAGCGGCGAGGCCCGTTTGTCATCGACGGCCTGCCTCGCGAGGTGGGATGGCCCGTACTTACCATCGCGCGATGGCCGGTGATACGGATCGCGGAGACCGCGGGAACTCCAGCCGACGCAAGCCAGTTGGTCGCTCGTGCCGATCGTCACCATCACGCGTCGCCTGCGCTTCAACGCTGCCCATCGCATTCACAGTGCCGCGATGAGCGACGAGGAGAATGCGCGGATCTACGGAAAATGCAACAACCCCAACTGGCACGGGCACAACTACACCCTCGACGTGTCGGTGACGGGTCCGATCGACGCCCGGACCGGCTACGTGATGGACCTCGGCGTGCTGCGTGACGTCGTGTCGCGCGAGGTGATCGACCAGCTCGACCACCGGAACCTCAACCTGGACGTGCCGTTCCTGCGGGGCATCAACCCCACGTCCGAGAACCTGGTCGTCGCCTGCTGGCGGGCGATCGAGCCCCACGTGCGACCGGCGCGGCTGACGCGGCTGCGCCTGTGGGAGACGGAACACAACTATGTCGACTATGATGGGCGCGACGACACCTGAGCCTTCCATGCCCTGGCACATCAAGCCACCTGCCGACGACGAGCCCGGCGCCTTTGCCGGCGCGGCCTGCCTGGAGTTCGAGAATCTGGTCCGCCGGCAGCTCGAACTGCTCGGTGAGCAGCCGCAACGCGAGGGCCTGCAGCGCACGCCGCATCGTGTGGTGGAGTCCATGCGGTTCCTGACGCAGGGCTACCACATGAGGGTCGAAGACGTCGTCGGGGAGGGGATCTTTGCCGAGGACCACCAGAACATGGTGATGGTGCGCGACATCGAGCTGTATTCGATGTGCGAGCATCACCTGCTGCCGTTCTTTGGCAAGGCGCACATCGCCTATATTCCGAACGGTCGCATCGTCGGCCTGTCCAAGCTGCCGCGCATCGTCGACATGTTTGCGCGGCGGTTCCAGGTGCAGGAGCGCCTCACGGGCGAAATCGCGAGCGCGATCCAGGCGATCCTCGGGCCGATCGGCGTGGGCGTGGTGATCGAGGCGTACCACCTCTGCATGATGATGCGCGGGGTGGAGAAGCAGAACTCCAAGACGATCACCTCCGCACTCCTCGGCGCGTTCCGCGACGACGCCAAGACGCGCGACGAGTTCCTCCGGCTCGCCCACGCCGGATCCAACGACCGATAACATGGCGGATGCCCTCGCGGGGGAGGTCGCGGTCGTGACCGGCGCCTCGCGGGGGATTGGCGCCGCCATCGCCTGCGCGCTCGCCGGGGCGGGCGCGCGCGTGGCCCTGGTGTCGCGCGACGCCGCGGCACTGGCGACGCTCACGCGCACGCTGCCCGGATCCGCGCTCGCCTTTGCCGCTGACCTCGCCCGAGGCGACGAGGTGACCCGGGTCGCTGACGCGGTGCGAGGCGCACTCGGCGACCCGGGCATCCTCGTGAACAATGCCGGTGCCTTTGCCATCGGGCCGGTCGGCTCGCTCTCGCTGACCGACGCCGATCACATGGTCCAGGTCAACCTGCTGGCTCCGTACCGCCTCCTGCACCAGTTCCTGCCGGCCATGCGCACACGTGGCCGCGGCGACGTGGTGATGATCGGTTCGGTCGCGGACCATGACGCGTTGCCGGAGAACGGTGCGTATGCGGCCACCAAGTACGGAGCGCGAGGCATTCACGAAGTGCTTGGCGTCGAACTCCGTGGCACCGGGGTGCGTGCCACGCTCATCTCTCCCGGGCCCGTCAATACGCCCCTGTGGGACGCGATCCCCCGAGAAGGGCGCGAGGGCCTGCCGACGTTGAGCGACATGTTGCGTCCGGCGGACGTGGCCGACGCGGTGCTGTGGGCGCTCACACGCCCGCGGCACGTGAGCGTGTCCGAGGTGAGGCTGGGGCACGCCTGACGAGGGTTGACGACGGGTGACATGTGTCGCTGCGATCCTCGGACCCAAACTCTCCCATTCGCGAAAATGACGATGTCGACGCAGGGGGTCGGCGGGTTCCCTGGTGATCGTGTTCATCACGACCTGGCGTCGTGACGGTCGTGCTTCGGGCCGGCGCAGCGGTTGCGGCGTCACGCTCCGTTCGACTTCCGCCGACGGCATCGGTCGGGCGATGGCGCCCACCGGTCGCGTCGTCGACATTTCACCGATCCCTTCGAGCCCGCGTGTACATCGAACTCGTCGACATTCTCCGTTGCCCGGAACCTCACGAGTCCACGTGGCTCGTGGCCGCCGTGACCGAGGTTCACGGGCGCCACGTGGTGGCCGGATCGTTAGGTTGTCCGATCTGTCGTACGCAGTACCTGATTGCGGAAGGCGGTGTGGACTTCACCGGAGGCGGGCGCGCGCTGATGCCCTCCCTCCCGCGGGCCCTCCAGGCGCCTGAGGCGGAGTCGTGGCGCGCGCGCGCACAGCTCGACCTGGTTGAGCCAGGCGGCGTGGTCGTCCTGGAGGGACATGCGGCGCCGCTGGCCACAGTGCTGGACGACAGCGCTGGCGTCTCGCTCCTGCTGGTGAACCCGGTGGGTGGGCCCGCGGGCCCGGGCTATTCGATCGTCCATGCGACGGAACGGTTGCCGCTAGCGCCGGACTGCCTGCGTGGCGCGATCGCTGGCGAGGGCGTGACCGCGGTGATGCTGTCGGCGCTTGTGGTGGCGTTGCGTCCACGCGGGAGGCTGGTGGGTCCCGTGTCCGCGCCCGTACCCGAAGGCGTCACGGAACTCATGCGGGATGCTCGGCAGTGGGTCGCCGCGCGTGACGCGGAACGGGTTTCACCGCCTGTCCCGCTCCGGCGTTCCTGATTCGTCCGGGCCTTGCCGACGACTGCTGGTCGTTGGAGTTTCCTGACATGAGTCGAGCCGAGAGCGAGACCGCCCCAGGCCTTTCGGTCGCGGCGCGTCGCCTGCTGGCGATCGTGGCTTATTATGCGGTTGGCACGCTCATCGGGTTCCTCGCGTGGCGCCAGTACCCGGCCGTGCGCGAGTTGCTCGCCGGGGCCCGCCCGCAGGATCTCGCGGCGTTGCCGTCCGGGGCCGCGCTCCGGGCGGACACTGCGGGCCCCGCGTTCGGAGGGCTGCAGCATACGGTCACCACGACGCTGCTGGTACTGGTCGGTGCCCTGGCGACGGCCCTCCCGCTGGCGTGGGTGTATTCGCTGACGCGACGGCGGCGCGGCTTCTCGCAGTCGATGGTGCACATCCTCGTGCTGCTGCCGGTGGCGGTCGCCGGCATGGTCATGCTGATCCAGAACAGCCTCGCCCTGGCGTTCAGCCTGGCCGGGATCGTGGCAGTGCTGCGTTTCCGGAATTCCCTCGATGACGTGAAGGACGGTGTCTACATCTTTGTTGCCGTCAGCATCGGCATCTCGGCGTCGCTCGGTGCGCTGATGATCGGCATTCTCACCTCGTCGATCTTTGCGGTGTGCGTGACGGTCCTGTGGTGGCTGGACTTCGCCCGACGCCCGGTTGAGGGCAAGCGCAGGGGATGGCGCACGCTCGCGCGATTGCCACGCGTGGCGCCGGTGCGCGAGCGCAAAGTGCCGCCGGAGGCCGGCGACGAGGTCTTCGCCTCCGCGGCACGGGCCTGGCGCCGTCAGCTGCAGATCACCGCCGAGCAGCAGGTGCAGGCCGGCGAAGATCGTTTCAACGCCACGCTCCGGATCCGCACGACGGACGGCGCCGAGGCACGATCGGCGCTGGAAGAGGTGATGGAAGCGCGGACGCGTCGCTGGGAGCTTCGGGGCATCACACCAGCGGAGCAGGGCACGACCACACTCACCTACCGGGTGCGCGTCCGTCGCGAGGGCCGCGGCGAGCTGCTGGACGCGCTGCAGGCGGTGCCGAGGACGGTCGGCGTCGAACTGCGATGACGCTGCCCCCGCTGCCGGACGTTGGGGACGATGGCCGCTGGGACGTGCCGAGCGTCGAGGTCTTCAAACGCCTGACGACGGCAACGGGGCCGCTCGACCTCCGCATCACGGCGACGCACCGGGCGTTCCACCGGGACGTGTATTTTGACAGCGACGATGGTTCGCTGCAGGGTCGCGGAGTTTCTTGCCTCGTGCGTCACGACTCCGAGGGCCGACATCGGCTCCTGGTCACGATCGTCTCCGAGCACGATGGCGCAGCGAGTCTGCGGCACGTGATGGCCGACCTCCCGGGTGGCGACGAGCGCGCCGGTATTGGCGGCGACAGCGAACCCGCTCGCCTCCTGCGGTCGATCGTGAATCCGGCGTGGCTCGCGCCAACGCTCGAACTGGAGGTGGAGCGGCTCACGCGCCTCGCGACCGCGGCGGGATGGTGGCGCCCGGCCCGATTTGCGCTCGCCTACGACACCATCACGGTGCGAGCGTCGGGACTCGCTCGCGCTTTTCACGAACTGTCGCTCCACGTCGTGAAGGCCGGGAGACCGACGCGCGACGACGTCGGGAGCGCTCTCCGCGATTCCTTCGCGCTGCGGTCGCTTACGCTCGATCGGCGGCACCGTGGCGAGCAACTCCGCGACGCCCTCGAAAGCGAGGCACTCGCCCGGCGCGTGGGGAGTGGCCGCTGGGTGGCGGTCGTAGCGATCGACGGCACGCGGGTCGCCGTCCTTCGCGAAGGTGCCGGATGGAAGCTGCCGATCACCGAAGGGAGCGGCGAAGACGCCTGCCGCCATCTGATGCGTCGCGCGCTCGGTACGAGTGTGGGCGACCTCCATCTGCTCGCAACCACCACGGGTGAGGGTCGGCTCAAGGCGCTCGAGATCTGGACGTGCACACGCGTGGACCAGTCGACGCGGTCGGTCGGCGCGGGGTCGGTCGCCTGGCTGCCGGTCGAGGAAGTGCTTGCGAGGATCGGCACGCCCGAGATCGCCGACACCGCGACGCTGGCGGCGCTCACCACGCTGGCGCGATCCGATGTATTGCATCGGCTGGTGTCGACGCCGCTCTCCGACACGGGGCCCCGCGTGCCGCCGGTGCGACGCCCCGAGGCGACCACGCGCGAGACCCTTGCCCTGCTCGATGGGGACGCGAGTTTGCTGGCCTTCAACACGCGCGTCCTCGCCGTCGCGCAAGACGAGAGAACGCCGCTCCTGGAGCGACTGCGGTATGTCGCGATTGTCGCGTCGAACCTCGACGAGTTCTATGCCGTGCGCGCGGGCCGGCTCAAGTACGACGGCGACACCGCGAGCGACGAGAGTGACGGGTCCGGACTCGAGGCGCGTCGCGCCCGCCTTGCGCGCGACGCGCGGGGCCTCGTGCAGGCGCAGTACGCGTGCGCCGAAGATGTGCTCGATGCCCTGGCGCCACACGGCGTCGTGATCCGGCAGGTCGCCTCGGTATCCGAGCGCGCGCTCGAACACCTGCGTGGCTACTTCCGTGCGTCGGTGTTCCCCTTGCTCACGCCGCGCGCGATTACCGCGACGCCTGGGCATTCGCTCCCCATCGTCGCCGATCGCACGCTCTGCTTTGCGGTCATCCTTCGTGACGCGACCGACGGTCGGCACCTGGCGGAGCTGACCGTGCCTCCGTCGCTGCCGCGCTTCGTCGCGCTGCCTGACGGCGAGGGGTTCGTGGCGATCGAAGATGTGGTGCGGAGTCACCTGGCGCTCCTGTACCCCGGGCGGCGGGTCGAACACTCCTGGCTCTTCCGCGTGACGCGATACGCGGACCTCGAACTCGACGAGCAGCGTGCGGGCAACCTGGTGCAGGCCATCGACGAGCAGGCGCGGGAGCGACGGCACCGACCGATCGTGCGCGTGGAAGTGGAACGCGCGATGCCCTACGCGGTGCGCGAGATGCTGCTGCGCGAACTCGCGCTCGAGCCGGGCGCGCGTCCCGGCGCGCTGGGGACGGCGGACCTCGTGGACATCCCGGGCCTGATGGCCCTGGACGGGCTGCGGCAGCTCACCGACCTGCCCATCGCCACGCTGGGCTTTCCTCCGTTTGCAGCGCGCGATCCAGTCGCCGGCACTCCGTCGTTGTGGGCGGCGATCCGGGAAAGCGACATCCTGCTGCACCACCCGTACGATGACTTCTCGGCCAGTGTGGTCCGCTTCTTCGATGAAGCTGCTGACGATCCCGACGTGATGGCGATCAAGGTTGCGCTCTATCGCACGGGTGAACGATCGCCGATCGCCGAGGCCCTGCGCCGCGCGGCGGAGTCGGGGAAGGACGTCGCCGTGTTCGTCGAGCTCAAGGCGCGGTTCGACGAAGAGCGCAACGTGCGATGGACGCGTCGCCTGCAGGCGGCCGGCGTACACGTGGTGCATGGCCTCCCGGGGTACAAGAACCACTCCAAGGTGGCGCTCGTGGTGCGGCGCGAGGGAAGCGGTACGCGCCGGTACGCGCACGTGGGCACGGGCAATTACAACGCCGGTACGGCGCGCGTCTACACCGATCTCGGCCTCCTCACCGCACGCGAGGATGTGTGCGACGACCTCACCGACCTGTTCAACACCTTCACCGGGAGTTCTGCCCCGGCGGACGTGAGTTTCCGTGTCTGCCTCGTTGCACCAAACTCGCTGTTGCCAGGGCTCCTCGCCCGTATCCACCGGGAGGCGGGGCACGCCCGCGCAGGCCGGTCGGCGCGTATCCGCATGAAACTGAACGGGCTTGCCGATCGTGAGGTCATCCGTGCACTGTATGACGCCGCCGCGGCCGGCGTGACGATCGATCTGGTGGTGCGCGGGATCTGCACGCTGCGACCGGGCGAGCGCCTCCGCGTCACCAGCATCATCGGGCGCTTCCTCGAGCATGCGCGTATCTATGTATTCGACAACGGTGGGGAGGCCGAATACTTCATCGGATCGGCTGACCTGCGACCTCGCAACCTGAGACGGCGCGTGGAGGTGCTGGTCCCTGTGGCATCGAAGACTCATCGCGAGCGGCTCGACGGCATTCTGTCGGCGGAACTGGCCGATTCCACCGCATGGTCGCTCGGCGCGGACGGCACGTGGGCGCGGGTGGCCACGGACGGCGGAAGTGCACAAGCCCGGTTCATGTCGCAGGCGGTCCAGGTCGGCAACCCGGGGGACGCGTGAACCGTTTCCGGCCACTCGGGCTCCTGGCCGCGTTGGCGGCGGTCGTGGCCGTCGTGGTCCTGTCGCGCGCGCGCGCCGTGTCTGCCAGCGACGATGCCGACACGGCACCGCAGACGCGTGTGCCGTCGGCGCTGCGATCGATCGATTTCGGTCGTCCCGAGGCGCAGGTCACCCTTCCCAAGGGGCTGGTCGAGGTTTCCGGGCTTGCGGTCACCGCGAACGGCTCGTTGCTCGCCCATGGCGACGAGCGCGGGATCGTGTCGGTGCTCGATGGGCTGACCGGACGTGTCGCGCGCTGGTTCTCGCTGGGGCGCCCTCCGGTGCGTGCCGACCTCGAAGGCATCGCCCTCGTCGGCCCGCGCCTGTTCCTCATCACCAGTACCGGCATCCTGTACGAGGCGCGTGAAGGCGCGGCCGAGTCGGAGGTCGCCGCGTCGGTCACGGACACCGGCATCGGCACCCAGTGCGAAATCGAAGGCCTGGCCTGGGACGCGCGCGCCCAGGCCCTGCTCGTGCCGTGCAAGACACCGTTGGTCGATGCGTGGCGTGATCGCGTGACCGTGTTTCGCTGGCCCCTGGTGCGAACAGCGCAGGCCAGCCCTCCGATCTCCGTGCCGCTCGGCGCCGCGATTGCCCGTACCGGCACCAGAGGATTTCGCCCGTCGGGCATCGAGGTCGATCCGGTGACCGGGAACTACGTCCTGGTCGCGGGGCCCGAGCGTGCGCTGCTCGAGATCGATCCACGCGGTGACGTGGTGGGTGGCGTGGCGCTTTCCCGAAAGCTTCATCGGCAGCCGGAAGGTATTGCCTTTCTGGGCGACTCCCTCCTCGTCATCGCCGACGAGGGATCGGGGAGTCGTGCGACGCTGACCACGTACCGCCGTGCCCGTTAGGCAATCGGGCGCGCGGGGCCGCTCGCTCGGTGTGATCGGCATGATCGTGGTGAGCGCCACCGTGCTTCCCGCGCAGTCCGATTCGTCCGCCGCGGCGGGCCACGTGCGAGTGACCGCAGGGGCGAAGTATGAGGCGGGCTGGCTGCATCGAGCGATCCTTGGCGACGACTATCGTGCACTCTGGACCACGCCGATCACGGTGCCGCGCCTGGATCTCCGACGCGCCGCGGGCGGGCTTACACCAACGCAGCGCGGCGGGAGCATGCAGACCAACTCGCTGAGGTTCAACGGTGCCGACGGGCGGGAGTACGTGTTTCGGCCGTCGGAGAAGGACTTCACCAAGGGACTTCCCGAAGAGCTGCGTGAGACGCTCGTGCGGGACATCGCCCAGGATCAGGTCGCGGGCTACCATCCGGCGGCGGCCGTCATCGTCGCGAGCCTCCTGGACGCGACGGGCATCCGGCACCCTCGTCCACAGCTCGCGGTGATGCCTGACGATTCGCTGCTCGGAGAGTTCCGCGCCGAGTTCTCCAATGTGCTTGGCACGTTCGAAGAGCGACCGGCCCGCGATTTCGACGCGACGCCCGAGGCGCTCGGGGCGACCGATGTCATCAGCTCCGAGCGCCTGTTCGAGCGGTTGCGCCGCAGCAGCGTCAATCAGGTGGACACGCGCGCGTATCTTTCCGCGCGGCTCTTCGACGTCCTTGTCGGCGATCGGGACCGGCACCGCGACCAATGGCGCTGGGGGCGATTCTCGAAGCGACGTGGTGCGTTGTGGGAGCCCATCCCCCGGGATCGCGACATGCCGTTCGCCCGCTTCGAGGGGCTCGGTCCCTGGGTGATCCGCGGATTCGTGCCGCAGATGATCACCTTCGATGCGAGGTACCCGTCGATGGTGTGGCTCAACTGGAACGCACGGGAGATCGACCGGCGGCTGCTGCCGCCGCTGGATCGTGCGGTGTGGGACTCGGTCGCGCTGGCGATGCAGCGCCAGCTCACGGATTCCGTGCTCACCGCTTCGATTTCCACGATGCCGGCGCCCTGGGTCGGGATCGACGGGACGCGGCTGTACGAGGCGCTCGCCGAGCGACGCGAGTCGTTGCCGCAGGCGGCGCGGGAGCTGTATGGCATCCTGGCGCGCGAGGTGAACGTCGAGGCCACGGACGACGACGACCTTGTGGACGTGGTGCGCGGCCCTGGCGGGACGATGCTCGTCTCCGTGGCGTCGATCGATTCATCCGGACGCGCCGCGGCGCCGTGGTTCGAGCGACGGTTCCTTCCCGGTGAGACGCGCGAGGTACGGCTCGTCCTGCTGGGCGGTAACGATTGTGTGCGGATTCGCGGGGAACGATCACGAGGCGTCAGGCTGCGCATCATTGGCGGTGCGGGAGATGATGCGGTGCTGGACAGTATCCCAGGCGGCGACGCGGCACTCAGCGTGTACGACGCCCAGGGAAGCAACGTGGTGCTGGGCGCGGTGCATGCCATCGATGCGCGAGCTTACGTCCCACCCGCGACCGATCGTGCCGAGCGTCAGGTGCGCGACTGGGGAAGCTGGAGTTTCACGACGCGGGGGCTGAGCGCGTCGCCGGGCACGGGGATCGTGGCCAGCCTCACCCGCACGCGATTCTCCTATGGGTTCCGGCACGACCCCTTTCGTTCACGGTCGGTGCTGCGCGCGGACTTCTCGTTCTCGGAGCTGCGCCCGCGGGTCCGGTGGGATGTCACGGTTCCCCGGGCGAACAGCAAGGATGTCGTCGGGCTGCGCGTGATCGGATCGGGGATCGAGCTGATCCGCTTTCACGGGCTCGGCAACGAGACGTCGTCCGACAGCGCGACGCGATTCTATCGGGTGTTCCAGAACCTGTTCCGCGTCGAGCCCACGTGGATGCGCCCGGTCGCGCGGGGGGTGGCGCTGGAGCTCCGGGGCGTGGGTCAGTTCACGTCGACGCGCGAAGGCGCACGGACCGTGATCGGCGTGACGAAGCCGTATGGTTCTGGCGCGTACGGTCAGGTCGGTGCGGGAGCCGGGCTCGTGATCGACCGCCGTGACTCACCGGTCGCGCCGACGCGCGGCGTGAGGCTCGCGTTCGGTGGCACGGTGTATCCGTCGGTGTGGAATGTTGACGAGAGCTTTGCCGAGGGGACGGCGAACGTGTCGACGTACGTGACGCCCGGGGGGCCGCGCGCGCCGGTCCTCGCGTTGCGCGCTGGTGGCCGACACGTGTGGGGCCGATTTCCGTTCCACGAGGCATCGACGATTGGCGGCGTTGGCACGCTGCGCGGCTGGGACCAGCAGCGCTTTGCCGGCCGCTCGTCCCTGTACGGGAGTGCGGAGGTTCGGGCGTGGGCAGCGAAGGTTCGCATCGTGGCGCCGGCCGACGTCGGCATCATGGTGCTTGGCGATGCCGGCCGTGTGTACGCTGACGGAGAGACGTCGGACCGCTGGCACACGGCGGTTGGTGGCGGGATCTGGTTCGCCCCCCTCATGCGCTCGAATACGGTGAGTCTGAGCGTTGTGCGCGGGCGCGAACGCACGGGACTCTACGCCGCTGCGGGTTTCTCGTTCTGAGGCTGGCGCCGAGCGGGCCGTTCGCGTTTGCTTGAAGCCGGTCCACCCACCCGGAGTCGCGTGTCAGATTTCAAGGCGCAGCTTCAGGCGCAGTTCGGCGACGAATACACCATCGAGCGCGAACTCAGTGGTGGTGGCATGTCGCAGGTTCTCCTTGCCCAGGACACGCGCCACCATCGTCGTGTCGTGATCAAGCTGCTGCCGGCGAGCGTGACGCAGGCGATCTCGGCGGAGCGCTTCGAGCGCGAGATCCTCATGTCGGCGGCGCTGCAGCATCCGAACATTGTGCCGGTCCTGAGTTCGGGGAAGGTGAACGGGCTGCCCTACTTCGTGATGCCATACATCGACGGCGAGTCGGTGCGTATGCGTGTCCGTCGCGGCCCACTCTCGGTGCGCGAAACGGTGAACATCCTCAGGGACGTGTGTCGAGCGCTCTCGTTCGCGCACGGCCGCGGCGTGATCCACCGGGATATCAAGCCCGATAACGTGCTCCTGTCGGCCGGGGCCGGCGTGGCGGTGGTGACCGACTTCGGCGTGGCGAAGGCAATCATGACGTCGCGCCACGGCGGCGATCCCGCGCCCGGCGGTCGCATGACGGGGGTCGGGATGTCACTCGGCACGCCGGCGTACATGGCACCCGAACAGGCCGCGGCTGATCCCAACGTGGACCATCGGGCGGATATCTACGCGTTAGGCATCCTCGGGTACGAGATGCTCGCCGGGGCGCCGCCGTTCCACGGCAGGTCGCCGCAGGCCTTGCTCGCGGCGCAGATGACGGAGGCCCCAACCGCCCTGAGCGCCCGGCGGTACGACATCCCCCGGGCGCTCACCGACCTGATCATGCTCTGCCTCTCCAAGGAGCCGGCACGTCGCCCGGACACCGCGGCCGGCCTGCTGCGCGCCCTGGAGGACCCGGAGATGATCAGCGGTGTGTTTGCGGCCCCGCCGTCGTCATCGCGCATGCAGTGGCGGAACGCGGCGATACTGCTGGGCATCCTGGGGAGCGTAGTGCTCGCCGGTGCGCTGGTGCGATCGCGCCTGGTGGCGCGGTCCGAGTCCCCGCCGCGGGCGGCGCAGCCAACCGCTGGTGCGGCTGTGCTGCCGGTCTCGCTGGCCGTGTTGCCCCTGGAGGCGGTCGGTGGAGACGCGGAGGCCCGCGGCGTGGCCACGGCGTTAGGCGCCGAACTGGCATCGGCGGCCGCCGCGCTGCCGGGTGCGAGGGTCGCGTCGCATGCCGCCGTCCTGGCCGTCCCGGACAGCGTGCGCGGGCCCGCGGCGCTCGGCCGCGTGCTCGGCGTCGCCTACCTCATGGAGGGCACGGTGCAGCGGCAGCGACGGGAATTGAGAGCGACGGTTCGGCTCGTCCGCATCGCCAACGACTCCACGGTCTGGGCGCGCACATTCACCGGCAATGCCGACAGCACCTTTTCGTTCCAGGATGCGGTGGTGCAGGCTGCGATCAGCGCGTTGCGTCAGGGCGCGCGCTGAGCCGCGCCGAGTGTCCAGCCCCCGGGCGTGGCTCCGATGGCGTGGACGAAGGGGATTGCCGACTCTGGCACCGATTCGATGGTGAGGGCGCCGCCGGCCTCGCGGCACGCCGCCTCGACGAGGGCGCGGCCGATGCCTCGGCGACGATAGGCCGGCTCCACCACGAGATCGCTGAGGAGTCCGTGGCGGCCGTCTGAGACAAAGCGCGCCATGCCGACGAGGCGCGGGCCATCCCATGCGCCAATGCCGACCGAACGACGCAGGACGTCGGCGGTGCGCGTGGGGCCGGCGTCGCCAGCTCGCTGCATCAGCGCCATGATTCCAGCGACATCAGCGCCGACCGAGCGCAGCTCGATCCCAGGTGCCGAGGCCACCTGCGCCTCGGAGGGCGCCGGGCGGACGGCGTCAGTGGGCGAGACGTCGGCGTCCGGGCGATCGCCCCGTACGGGGCCGCGTCGCGCGCGATGCCGACGCTCCCACACTCGGCCGATTACCCGACCCGCCAGCAATCCGAGCACTCCGCCCAGCGCCGACGCGCCAAGCACCACGAGCAGGAACACCAGGAACGCCTTCTCCAGGCGCCCCGTGCGAAAGCCGCCCGCGAGATCGTCCCACACGAGCATGGTCGACACCGACCCGAGCAGTCCCATGCCCACGAGTCCCGCGATGTCCGCAATGGCGGTGCGACGCGGCGCGTAGAAGTCGGACACGGCGGTCGGGGGCGTGGGCGTGGGCATGCGCAGCGTGCGAGGGGCTCAGCCGGCGTACAAGGCGTCGATCGTGGTCTTGTACCGCTGATCGATGACGCGACGCTTCACCTTGAGCGTTGGGGTGAGCTCGCCAGACTCCACGGAGAAGTCGTGCTCCAGGAGCGCGATCTTTGCCGGCGTCTCGAAGTGTGCGAGACCCACCAGCGTGCTGCGGACCTCCTTGTCCATCTTCGCATTCACGGTCGGCATCTGCAGGAGCTGCGCGCGGTCGGTCCAGATGAGTTGCCGAAGCTTTGCCCACTTCTCCAACTGCTCGAAGTTCGGGACGACCAGCAGCACCGGAAACTTGCGTCGATCACCGAGCATCACCGCCTGACTCACGTACTTGTTGGTCTTGACCATGTTCTCGATCGGTTGCGGTGCGATGTTCTTTCCACCCGCCGTGACGATCAGATCCTTCTTGCGGTCAGTAATGCGGAGGAAGTCGCCTTCGATCACGCCGATGTCGCCGGTATGGAACCATCCTTCGCTGTCGATCACCTCGCGCGTGGCGTCAGGCTTGTTGAAGTAGCCCTGCATCACGTGTGGGCCTCGGGTCAGGATCTCGCCGTCCGCGGCGATCTGCACCTCGACACCTTCGACCGGCTTGCCCACGGTGCCGATGCGGAAGTTCTGAGGCGTGTTGACGCTGATCACCGGTGACGTCTCGGTCAGCCCATAGCCCTCGAGGATCGTGAGGCCCGCCGCATAGAAGAACCGGTTGATCTCGGGGGCGAGCGGGGCGCCACCGGAAATGAAGTAGCGCAGCCGACCACCCGTGCGCTGCTGCAGCTTGGAGAACACGAGCTTCTGCGCGATCGCGTAGCGCATCGCCAGCCATCCCGATGGTTGGCGACCCGCGAGACGTGTGTCGGCGTACTGCTCGGCAACCTTGCGGGCCCAGAAGAAGATCGTGCGCTTGAGGGCGCCGCCGGCGAGCGCATTCTCCAGCACGCGGGCGTACATCTTCTCATAGAGGCGCGGCACCGACATCGCGATCGTCGGGCGCACTTCGGCCATTGCGACCGGAACCAGGTCGAAGGACTCGACATACGCGATCGTCGTCCCCGTCGTGAAGAACCAGTAGTCGCCGGTGCGCTCGAAGATGTGCGACAGCGGAAGGAACGACAGCGCCACGTCCTCGCCCTTCATCTCGATGATCCCGCAGTTGGCCTGGATGTTCGAGAAGAAGTTGTCGTGTGTGAGCATCACGCCTTTGGGCGAGCCCGTGGTGCCCGAGGTGTAGATGATCGTCGCGATGTCGCTCGGCTTCGCCTGTCGCGCGGTGGACTCGTGCGCCACATGCTGACCGGTGAAATCGGCCTCGTGGCCTTTCGCGACGAGTTCCGAGAGGGTCGTGTCGGCGAAGGACCGTGCGCCGTCGTCGAGCGCGATGACATGCCTGAGCGCGCTCGCCTGTGCCCGGATCGATGCGACCTTCTCAGCCTGCACGGCGCTGGAGACGAAGATGGCGACCGCGCCCGAATCGTTGAGCAGGTAGGGCAGCTGCTCGGCGGGCAGCGTGGGGTAGATGGGAACGTCGATCACGCCTGCCATCAGGCACGCCCAGTCAGCGATGGCCCACTCAGGCCGGTTCTCGGACAGGATCGCCACGCGATCACCGCGTCGTACTCCCAGCTGCTCGAGGCCCAGCCGCGTCAGGCGCACCCGGTCGTACAGTTCGGCGTGCGAGATGTCGTGCCACGTGCCGTCGCGCCGGAACCGGAGGGCGTCGGGTTTGTCGAAGGTCCGGACCGCCTCGAAGAACACGTCGATGAGGGTGCCGGGGGCCGAGCGTCGTTCGGGGCCGCGAGCGTACATGGGGACGTGGGGCTTGGCGACGACGAGCCGGAAGCGGGAGGTCCGCTACTTCGGAATGATCACCACCGTCCAGCGGATGGTATCTCGTGCCATTCTGCCTCCGCGCCGCGCTTCCGCAAGGACTTCGACCGTGTCCCGCTGCGCCTGTCCCTGCCGGATGCGGAAGCGCAGGTTGCGTGACACGAACCCCGAGTTGTCGCTCGTGTCCACCTTCGTGAGCCGCCCGGACTGATCGACGAAGAAGAAGGCCTGCGTCGTGTCGCTCGCCGGGAGGACGTTGCTGCCCTTTCGGAGCGTGTAGCGCACGATGTAGCCCGGGACGCCGACCACGGTGGCGCCGTTCTTCACGCCGAGCTGCATGGTGAGGGAACGCGACGTGTCGGTTGCCGCCGCGGGCAGACTGAAAGCGATGGTGTCCTGCGTACGCGTACCCACGCGGCCGAGGGTGTCGGGCGCCGGGACGACCAGCAGGGTACGGGCGGGTGTCTGCAGGCCGGCCGCGCTCGCGATGACCCTGACGCTGCGACTCGGTTGCCCGGCGGGGAGCGCGCGTCCGACCACGGTGTTCGTCGTCGCCAGGATCGTGAGCCCGGTATCGAGCGCCAGGAAGCTGACGGGGACGGCGGGGTCCGGCGTGTTGTCGGCCCGGAACACATTGGCGGTCAGCGGAGCCACCACGCCTCGGGCGTCGCGCAGCGTGTCACCGACGTCGACCGAGGGATATGGCAATGAGACAAACTGCAGAGAGCCGAGCGCGCTGCCGTCGACCGTGATGTCGATGCAGGCGATACCCGTCACGACGCCGGCGCACGCGAGCAGCCGTGCCAGGCGGCGTGTCATTTCAGCCGCTCCGCGAGCAGGGTCGCGAGATTCACGTACGCCTGCGCAGCGGGGTCAGCCGGCGTGCGCAGCACGACGGGTTGTCCGGCGGCGAAGGCCTCGAGGGCGGCGTCGGTGCGCGGGATGCGCACGTCGAAGATCAGGTTGCGCGGCAGGTGGGCCTGCACGTAAGCGGCCACCCGTTCCGACGTGGCGTTGCCGGGTTCGAACATGGTGAGCAGGATGCCGTCCAGGGTGAGGTCCTTGTTGGCGTCAACGACATCCTGGATACCCCGGAGAATCTGCGGGGTTGTCTGGAGGGCCAGCGGCTCGCACTGCAGCGGCACGATCACGTGCTGGCTGCACTCGAGCACCCGATGCACGATCGGGCCGAGCCCGGGCGGCGTGTCGATCACGACGACGTCGCAGCGTTCCTGCGCGATCGCGACGAGGTCGCGCACCACACTCGTTTCGGCGACGAGTTGCTGGTAGAACGTGTGATCCGACGCGTCGCTCACCGAGCCCGCGAGAATCACCCGCAGCCAGGGCAGGGCCGTGGGCAGGATGATCTCGCGCAACGAGCGCTGGCCGTTGAGGTAGTCGGCGAATCCGTACGTCGGGTGGCCACGTCGCAACCCGACGCCGTAGCGGACGGCGCCCTGCGGATCCATGTCGACGATCAGCGTCTTGAGGCCGCGACGGGCAAACGCGGCCGCGAGATTCACCGACGTGGTGGTCTTGCCGACTCCTCCTTTCTGGCTGACGACCGCGAGGACACGCCCCACGTCAGCCCTCGTGCTCGGTCGAGGGATCGCCGGCGTCGGCGTGCGGCGTCCGCAGGTCGGCCAGCGCCTGTCGCGCGTGCTCCACGTTGGCTTCCATGGCGCTCTTGCCCGGCGCGTTGAGGAACGCTTCGAGGTGCTGTTCCGCGCCGCCGCGTTCGCCGCGTTTGATGAGCAGAAAGCCGAGTCCGTAGTGGGCGCCCGCGTGCGCCGGCTTGACCTCGAGCACGCGCCGGTAGCATCGCTCGGCTTCGCCCAGGCGACCCAGGCGAGAGTAGGCGATGGCCATGTTCATGAGCACCCGATGGTCGTCGGGTTTGTCGCGCAGCGCGAGGCGGTACGACGTGAGGGCGGCGTCGTAGTCTCCCTGCTTCTCCAGCACGAGCGCCTCCGACAGGTAGTCGAGGCGCTGGGGCTTGAGTTCGTCGTCGGATCTGCCGCCGATCAGGCGGCTCCACCAGGACATCAGTACGCGTCGGGCGACGGGGGGGTCGGGGGGCGGAGTGTGACACGGCACACGTCGCCCGGGAAGAAGCGCCGTATTTCGCGCTAAGCTATCGACTTACGTCATCGCGGGCAATTCCGCGTTGCCGAGGCAATTCGGCTCCGTTCCCGGGGCTGCACCGGGCCCGTGTTGCCGCCTACCTTCCACCCACATTCGCCTCCGAGGCTCCCGTGCCCCGCCGCTATGAAGTGGACCCGCAGAAGGGTCGATTCGATGTCGAGTGGCCGCTGTTCGGAGAGCTGTCGCGGGCCCTCGCGCTCAAGGTCGCGCGTGCGTACGACCCCGAAATCGTCGTCGGCGTGGCGACCGCCGGCGTGATTCCGGCCGCCGTCGTGGCGGCAATCCTGGATCGCGAGTTCCGGTCGATTCTCGTGACGCGTCGTGACGACATGCGGGTTCGCGAGACTCCAACCGTGCTTGGCGCCGCGCCACATGAAGTGCGTGGAAAGCGCGTGCTCATCGTCGACGAGACCTGTGACACCGGGGACACCATGCGCCTGGCGATCGCCGCGATCGTGAACGCCGGGGCGAGTGAGGTGCGCACGGCCGTCTCGTTCAGGACGGGACCGTTCGAAACCGATTTTCACGCCTTGGCCACGGAAAGCACCATCGTGCTGCCGTGGGACCGTGAGATCCTGGTCGACGGAGAGCTCAGGCCCAACCCCAAGTACCGGGAAGCCTAGGCGCCCGGTGTTGCCGCGGATTCCGGCGCGGGGCAGCGAGGGTGAAGGGCACCTTTGACGGTTGGGTGAATGCGCTCCAGACGGCGGCGGTGTTCTGCTGGTACTGGCCCAGCGCCTGACAGTGGGCACGCCCTTCCTGCCGACCTTCGCGCAGGGTAGGATCGTGCGGCCGCGCCCGGCACCGGGGCGCGCAGGTGCGCGACGCGTCGTTGAGCACCGCTCCGACTCTCGTCACGCCATGGCCGACCACGACCAGCACGAGACCCGCGACGACATCGCGGCGCCCACGCACGGTGACCCCGAACTGCCGCCCACCGCGCGGCCGGTCGCCCCGAGCGTGATCGCGCGCCTCGGGCGCAACCTTACGGTGCGTGTGCTCGTGGCCATCGCGCTCGGCATCCTCGCGGGGATGATCTGGCCGTCGGTCGGGAAGGCAATGCGCCCGTTGGGCGACACCTTCGTGAACCTGGTCCGCATGGTCATCGCGCCGGTGATCTTCCTGACCATCGTGCTGGGCATCGCGCAAACGAGCGACCTCAAGAAGGTGGGTCGTGTGGGCCTCAAGGCATTCGTCTACTTCGAGGTTGTTACCACGTTTGCCCTCGGCATCGGCGTGATCGTGATGAACCTCGTGAAGCCCGGTGCGGGGATCGATGCGGCGCGGCTCGCCACCGGCGACGTCACGCGGTATGCGCAGCAGGGGCAGGAGATGAACTGGATCGACTTCCTCACGCACATCGTGCCGACGAGCGTGGTCGGCGCATTTGCCCAGGGCGAGATCCTGCAAGTCGTCTTCTTTTCCGTGATCTTCGGCGTGGCACTCGCCTCACTCGGACGCGCGGCCCGACCCGTCACGCGCGTGATCGATCGCCTGATGACGGTGTTCTTTCGCATCGTGGGCATCGTGATGGTCGTGGCCCCGCTTGGCGCCTTTGGCGCGATGGCGTACACGGTCGGCAACTTCGGCCTGGCGTCGCTCGCGGCGCTGGGACGGCTCATGGGGACCGTGTATCTCACCATGGGACTCTTCGTCTTCGTCGTGCTCAACCTCATCGCGCGCGCCTACGGGTTTTCGCTCTGGCGCCTCCTCGTGTTCATCAAGGAGGAGATCGTGATCGTGCTCGGTACGTCCTCCAGCGAGGCGGCGCTGCCGCGCATGCTCGACAAGATGGAGAAATTCGGCTGCGCCAAGCCGGTCGTGGGGCTCGTCATCCCGGCGGGGTACTCCTTCAACCTCGACGGAACCTCGATCTACCTCTCGATGGCCACGCTGTTCATCGCCCAGGCGTACGGCGTCGACCTGAGCGTCGGGCAGCAGCTCTCGGTGCTCGGCGTCCTCATGATCACGTCCAAGGGCGCCGCGGGCGTCACGGGGTCGGGCTTCATCGTCCTGGCGAGCACGCTTTCCGCGCTTCGCGTAGTGCCGGTCGAGGGCCTTGCCTTGCTCCTCGGCGTCGACCGGTTCATGAGCGAGGCGCGCGCCATCACGAACCTGATCGGCAACGCGGTGGCGACCGTCGTCGTGGCGAAGAGCGAAAAAGGCTTTGACGAAGCGGCGCACGCCGAGGTGGTCGCGAACGGGCGCGCGAGCGGTGTGGTGTCGGCGAGTGCGTGAACCGTTGTAGGGGTATCGACCGTTGTCGTGGTTCGGAATCGTGACGGTGCTCACGCGCTCCCCATCGCTCGAACCGCTCACGAGACATGTGCACTTCCCGCCAAGAGCGTCGCACTCACTCCGGGGTGGTAGTGCCCACGCGTACGGGTTGGCTGGCTGACACGGCGCGGTGTGGCCTCCCGGCCACGCTCCTGGTGGTCGCCCTCGGCTGTGGGGACGCGTCCACGGAGTCATCCCGGGTTGCGAGCATCACTGTCTCGCCGTCGGTCGTGAGCTTGCGGCCGGGTGAGGCGCGTACGATCGAGGCCACCGTCGTGGATGCCGCCGGGTCGGTCGTCCGGGATCGCACGATCTTCTGGTCGAGCCGACATCCATCGATCGTCACGGTCACCGCGTCAGGCATCGTCACCGCCGTGTCGGCCGGCGTCACCGAGGTCGCCGCAAGCGCCGGAGGGCACTCGGCCGTCGTGCCGGTCACGATCACCGCGCTGCCGGCGAGTCTGGTGCGCGTGCTCCCCGGGACATCGACCATTCGCGTCGGCACTTCGGTGTCGCTCGCGGCTGAAGCATTCAACGCCGCCGGTGACACCATCGCCGACGCGGTGTTCGCATGGACATCGAGCAACGCCGCCGTCGCCACGGTCAGTGGTGCAGGGATGGTCACCGGCGTCGGCACCGGAACCGTGAGCATCTCGGCGCAGGTGGACGGAGCCGTGGGGAGCGCACTGGTATCCGTGCAGCGCGCGCCGGTCGCGTCGGTGACGGTGGCCCCTGATCTTGCCGCGCTGCTCGTGGGTCAGTCGGTACAGCTCAACGCCGAGGCGCGCGACGCGACGGGCAACGTGCTCGCGGGGCGCGTCGTGACCTGGTCGTCGAATGCCCCGACGGTGCTTTCCGTTTCGTCCACTGGCGTGGTGACCGCGCTCGGTGTGGGTTCGGCGCGGATCACGGCGACGGCCGAAGGCGAGCGGGGGACGGCGCGCGTGACGTCGTCCGCCGTGCCGGTTGCGAGCGTGAGCGTGTTTCCGAACAGCGCGACGCTGGCGGTTGGCCGAACGGCGTCGATGATCGCGGTGGTCCGCGACTCCGCGGGGACGGTGCTGGGCGGTCGCGCGGTCAACTGGAGCAGCGATGCTCCGACGATCGCCACCGTGGACGACGAGGGCACGGTGAGCGCCGTGACCGTGGGACAGGCGACCATTCGCGCGAGTGCTGGAGGCAAGTCGGGCCACGGCGTGGTGACGGTAGTGCCGGTGCCGGTCGCGAGCGTGACGCTGACTCCAACGACCGCGAGCGTCCGCACGGGCGATTCCCTGCAGCTCGTGGCGACAGCCCGTGATGCGGCCGGCAACGTGTTGCCCGCGCGGACGATCAACTACACATCGGGTGCGCCGAGCATTGCGGCGGTCGGTGTCGGGGGGGTGGTCACCGGCATCGGGGCGGGGACCGCGGTCATCGTGGCGACGTCCGAGGGAAAGCGCGCGACGTCGACGCTGACCATCATGCCGATCCCGGTGGCGGCGGTACGGGTGTCTCCCTCGGCGGCGACCCTTGCGCCGGGCGACACGATCCGGCTGTCCGTCGTCATGGAGGACGATCGTGGCACGCCGCTGCCGGGGCGCGTCGCGACATGGACGTCGCTCACCCCAGCCATTGCCACGGTGAGCGCCGCTGGTCTGGTGACGGCCCTGACGGCCGGCACCGCGACGATCCGGGCCACAAGCGATGGCGTGCATGGTGACGCCGCAGTGAGCGTCGTTCCTCCGGTCGTGAGCACCACGGTCTCCGCGGTGCGCATCGCCGCCCTCGGCGGGACGATCCACCTCGGCACACTGTACGCTCGCTCGGTGAGTGCGCAGGCGCTGGATGCCTCGGGGGCGCCGATCCCCGGGGCTCAGCTCTCGTGGTCGACGAGCGATCCGACGCTGCTCACGGTCACGCCGGGCAAGATGCCGGGGAGCGCGACGATCGTCGCCGCAGGGACCCCAACCTCGGGTCTGCGCCTCGCGGCGTCGTCAGGCGGCGGACTCGCCGCGGTCACCGATACGCTGACGATCGACAGCGACCTCGTCCCGATTGCCTCGGTCCTCATCTCACCGTCGCAGGCCGCGACCGTGGTGCTGCAGGGCGTGAGCCTCACGGGAACGCCGGTCGATTCGGCGGGGAATGCAATCGGCACCGCGCAGGGGAATCCGCTCGGCGCCCGCTCGGTCGCCTGGTCGGTCAACAGCATCCTCGGCGTCCTGACGCCGACCTCGGGGCCCACCACGACCCTCACCCCAATCACGACCGGGACGCATGTGGTTACCGGGGCGATCGGTGGGCTGGCTGGCACGTCGACGGTCGCGGTGTCACTCATGGCAGTCGATACGGTCGAATCCGTTCCACCGTCACCGGCACCCACGCTCAAGGTCGCGGCTGGCGGCGGCAATACCGTGAACGGGAAGTTCCGCGCCCTTGGCGCGAACGGCCGTCCGGCCGCTGGCGTGCCGTTCACGCTGGTCTCCTCCGACACCACCATCGCGACGGTGGTCCCGGTCGGATCCAAACGCACCGATGCGTTCGGCGGAGGCGAGTTCGAGGTCACGCTCACCAAGGTTGGCGTGGCCGGGACGTCGTTCACGGTGACGGTCACAGCTGGCGGCAAGAGCACCGTGTACATCATCAATATCGCCTGAGCCGGCGGCGTACCCTGTCGCGCACGCGGTAGCGGGTGATAACGTGCGGCACGCGTCCACCCCTGTCGCCCGCGCCTCGTGCACCTTTCCGGTGAATACGTCTTTGCCGCGCCCCGCGCGATCGTCTGGAGCGCGCTGCAGGATCCGCGTGTGCTGGCGTCGGTGCTCCCCGGGTGCGAGCGGCTCGATCGCGTCGACGACCACACCTTCGAGGGCGCGATCCGGCTCAGGATCGGGCCGGTGCAGGGTGACTACAGCGGTCGCGTGCAGCTGCGCGACCTGCGCGAGCCTGACTCGTTCGGCATGCAGATCGACGGCAAAGGACAGCAGGGATTCGTCAAGGCGGTGGCCACGGTCTCGCTGGCCGCGGAGGGCGATCAGACACGGATCACCTACACCAGCGATGCGCAGGTTGGTGGCCGCATCGCCGCGGTTGGCCAGCGGCTGATCGAGACGTCCGCGCGAGCCATCGTGAAGCAGAGCCTCGAGGGGCTCGATGCCGCGATGCGCGAACGCGCCGCGACCGCCGCGTCGGTGACGTTGGCCGGTGGCAGCCCGGAAGAAGCCACCGCGGCGGCCGATGCGGTGGCACCCACCCTGACCGACCGGCCCAGCGACGCTGCCTTTGCGGCCACCGTCGCGCGCGAGGTGGCTAAGGACATCATACCACCGCTGGCGAGGCGCGCCATCATCGTCCTCGTCATCCTCGTGCTCACCTGGATCCTCCTCGGGTTGCTCGGGTAGCGACCCCGGCGGCTCCATCCTCCTTTCCCGATTCGCTGGAGCCACTCGTGACGACGCCCGAAGACCTGCTCGCGCTCACCGAAGCCGAACTGCTCGCGATGGATCACGACCCCGACGCGTGCGGTGGCCTCGATCGGCGGCAGTTCATGCTGATGTCGCTGGTGTCGGCCGCGGCCACCACCTTCGGACTCGCGGGCACGAGTCGCGCCCAGGGAGGCGGTGCGCTCCAGGCGCCACAGGCGCCGCCCTTGCCGTTAGGCAATGGCGAGGCACCCGCCCTGCAGTTCATGCCGTATCCCGGGGGGACGGGTGCCCTCATGGAGCAACTCGCGCGGGAGCGTGGGCGCGCTGCCTTCGATCGCACGCCGTTCCAGGTCGAGAAGTGGAGCGGCGCGGTGCCTACCAGCCCCGACGACATCTGCTTCCTCCCCGCCCACCGGCTCTCGGCGCTGATCCGCGCGCGGCGCATCACGTCCGTACAGCTGACGCGCCTGTACCTGGATCGCCTCACGCGGCTCAACCCCACGCTGCTCTGCGCGGTCACCATCATGGAGACGCAGGCGCTTGCCGAAGCGGCGCGCATGGACGCCGAGCTGGCGGCCGGCCGCTATCGCGGCCCGTTGCACGGGCTGCCGTACGGCGTGAAGGATCTCTTCTCGACGAAGGGTGTGCCGACGACCTGGGGCGCAAAGGACTTCGAACATCGCATCATCGATGAAGACGCCGAGGTCGTGGTGCGCCTTCGCGACGCCGGGGCCGTGCTGATCGCCAAGCTGTCCACGGGGCTTTTTGCGCAGAACGACCAGTGGTTCCGCGGGCGCACGAACAACCCATGGAATCTCGTGCAGGGCTCGAGTGGATCGTCGGCGGGGCCCGGCTCCGCGACCGCGGCCGGGTGCGTCGCGTTCAGCATCGGGACCGAGACGCAGGGGTCAATCGTTTCTCCGAGCATTCGCAACGGCATCAGCGCGCTGCGTCCGACGTTTGGCCGGGTGAGTCGCCACGGCGGCATGACGCTCGCCTGGTCGATGGATCGCGTCGGGCCGATGTGTCGCACGGTCGAGGACTGCGCGATGGTGTTCAGCGTGATCCATGGCGTCGATACCAGGGATCCCTCGACGGTGACGACGCCGTTCCAGTTCGACCGTCGGATCCGATTGGCGTCCTTGCGCGTCGGGGTGGACCCAAACGCGCCAAAGGAGCTCGTCGAGACGTTGCGCACGCTCGGTCTCGAGCCGCGCGAGATCGGCCCGCGTCCAACGGTACCGGGGAGCGGCAGCGGGCTCGGCGTCGAGGGCGCCGCCGCGTTCGACGAATACGTGCAGCGAAAGGCGAAGGAGATCGGCCTCGACCTCACGACGTTGCCCGAGCCGCGTCCGGCCGGCACGGGCGGGGCAGGTCCGGGAGCCGGTGGAGGTGGTGCGCCCGCGAACCCGATGGCGCCTGCCGACTGGAACCCCCGCTTCGTGAACGGACGCATGGTCCGCGGCCTCGACTTTGTGCAGCAGCAACGAAGGCGCTACGCGCTCGTGGCAAAATGGGCCGACTTCATGAAGGATCTCGACATGTTCATCGCCGCACCAACCGCCGACATCGGGGCCAATGCGCAGACCGGGCATCCGTGCGTCGTCGTTCCCTACAAGTTCGACGTGCCGGCTCAGCCGCAGGGTGGAGGCGGCGCACCACCCGCGCAGCGACTCGAGCTCAAACCACAGCCGATCTGCGCGACGATCGTGGGTGCGCTCTACGCCGACGATCGCATCCTGTCTGTCGCGCACCAGTTCCAGGCTGCGACGGACATCCACCGCCGGCGCCCGTCGCTCTGACATGACCTTCGGCTGCATTCTGACACCTCGTTCCCCGATCTCTCGACGCGCATGACGACCGCCGCTGCCCCCGTGGCGTGGTACCGGACCATCACGCGCGAGCAGTGGCGCGCACTCGCGGCCGCCAAGCTCGGGTGGATGCTCGACGCCATGGACTTTCTGATCTACGTCATGGCGATCGGTGCGCTGAAGGTGCACTTCGGGTTCGACGATGCGACGGCTGGACTGCTCGGCACGGTCACGCTCATCACTTCGGCCGTTGGCGGCATCGTGTTCGGGGTCATCGCTGATCGGGTGGGCCGTACGCGGGCGTTGATGGCCACGATCCTCATCTTTTCCTTTGCATCACTCGGCGCGGCCACGTCACAGACCGTCGTGCAGCTCATGATCTGGCGTGTGCTGCTGGGCTTTGGCATGGGTGGGGAGTGGGCCTCGGGAGCCGTGCTGGTCAGCGAAACGTGGCCGGCGGAACATCGGACCAAGGCCGTGAGCATCATGCAGTCCGGGTGGGCGCTGGGGTACATCCTGGCGGCCGTGCTGGCGGCGGTGGTGCTCGATGTACTGCCGTTAGGCGACGCGGCCTGGCGCTGGCTCTTCGTCCTTGGCGTCGTGCCCGCGTTCTTCGTGCTCTGGATCCGGAGCAAGGTGCGCGAGCCCGAGGCCTGGGTACGCGGTCGCGCAGCGAGCGGGCCGCGCAGGAATCCGTTTGCGGTCCTCCTGGGCGATGAGCTGCGGCGCAAGACGCTGCTCGCGACGCTGCTCTCCGCGTTCGTGCAGTTCGCGAACTGGGGCCTGTTCTTCTGGCTCCCCGGTTTCCTGGCCACGCCGGTGGAGCGTGGGGGCGCCGGCATGTCGATCGTGCGGTCGGCGGGCTGGATCATTCCCGTGCAGATCGGGGCCTACATCGGATACAACTCCTTCGGCTTCATCGCCGATCGTTTCGGCCGACGCCGGACGTTCATCTGTTACCTCGTCACCGCGTCGATCCTGGTGCCGTTGTACGGACAGATGGCGCGCAGCCCGATGGTGCTCCTCATCCTTGGCCCCGTCCTGGGGTTCGTCGGCTACGGCTACTTCAGCATGTTCGGGTCGTTCCTGGCCGAGCTGTTTCCGACGCCCGTGCGTGCGACAGGGCAGGGGCTCACCTACAATCTCGGTCGCGGGCTCGGTGCCCTGGCGCCGTACACCATCGGCTTCCTTGCCACGCTGCCGCGCGTCGGCATCGGCTCGGCGCTGGCGCTGACCTCGGCCTTCTTCCTCGCGGGCGCACTGCTCATTCTGGCCTTCCCTGATCGCAGCCGCGAGCGGCTCGAGGGCTGAGGCGCGGCGCGCGAGTCGCGTTCTCTGGAGACGCGACCCGGGCTCGATGAAGACTCCCCAGGCCCCGTGATCCGGCAATGGTTGCGTCTCTGCTGTCCGGGACACGATCGACAGCGGCACCGTCACGCCGCGCGCGTCCGGGATGCGGCTTGGGGGATCCGGCCTGGCGATCAGCGTGGCGCGGCTGGAAGCACGACCAGTGGGGCGTGTTCGTCATTGGTGCGGTGCCCCCAGGTGGGCGCGTGTTCTCCGAGTCGCGGGATCGGGCCCATCACCGGTGGCGCATCGATGATGTTGTGCGGCGGCACCAGCGCGGGGATCGCTCCGACCGGACTCTCGACGTCGCGCCAGCGGCGGCGTGCTGCCAGCTGCGGGTGTGAGGCAACGCCTGCGACGTCGTTCACCACGGCGTTGGCGATCCCCGATCGTTCGAGCCGGGCGATGACGTCGGTGACGGAGAGCGCAGAGAGCGTGCCCTCGATGAGGGATTCCAGCGCGTCCCGGTGCGCGAGGCGCGCCGCGTTCACGCTGAAGCGTGGGTCCCGGGCGAGTGTGGGACTCGCGAGGACGCCCTCGCACAAGCGGCCGAACTCGGCATCGTTCTGCACGGCAAACAGCACCTGACCATCGGCGCATGCATACACGCCGTAGGGCACGATCATGTTGTGGCGGAGGCCGGTGCGCTGCGGTGCCGAGCCGCCGCCCAGGTGCACGTAGAGCGGTGGCATCATCCACTCGGTCATGCACTCCAGCATGGAGATGTCGATGCGCGCGCCGCGACCCGTGCGTTCCCTGCGGTAGAGCGCGGCGGTGGCGCTCGAGAAGGCGTAGTGCCCCGAGCCGATGTCGGCGATGCTCACCCCGGCCTTCGCTGGCGTGTCAGGACTGCCGGTGACGGATACGATGCCGGCTTCGGCCTGGATGAGCATGTCGTACGCCTTGCGCTCGCGGTACGGGCCATCGGGGCCGTATCCCGAGATGCGGACCCAGATCGCGCGAGGGTTGCGCGCTGCGACGGTATCGTAGTCGAGCCCGAGGCGCTCGATCGCGCCAGCCGCGAGGTTGTGGACGAAGACGTCGCACCCGTCGACGAGGGCGAGCATCGTGGCCCGGCCATCCGTGCCCTTGAGGTCCAGGGTCACGCTGCGCTTGCCGCGGTTGAGCCACGCGAAGTAGGCCGACAGGCCCTGCATCGCGCCGTCGTAGCGCCGGGCGACGTCGCCCCCGACGGGGTGCTCCACCTTGATGACATCGGCCCCAAGGTCGGCAAACTGACGCGTGCAGAACGGACCCGCCACGGCCTGCTCGAGCGCAAGCACGCGCAGGCCCGCGAAGGGCAAGGTGTCGTTCATTCGGACGGGACGGGCGTTGGCACGACCGGCGCGTGGCCGCGTCGATACACCAGGATCGCCCGCCGGTACGTGATCACCACCGTGCCATCCTGCTTGTAGCCGGTCGTACGGACTTCGACGATGCCCATGTGCGGCCGCGACCTGGACTCCCGGGCGCTCAGGACTTCGGTCTGTGCGTAGAGCGTGTCGCCCTCGAACACCGGATTGGGCAACGCAATGTCGGTCCACCCGAGGTTCACGGCGTGTCGCGAGATGTCACTCACCGAGAGCCCGACGACGAGAGCCAGGGTGAGCGTCGAGTTCACCAGGGGTTGGCCGAACTCCGTCTGCGCCGCATAGTGCCGGTCGAAGTGGATCGGGTTGCCGTTGTTGGTGAGGAGCGTGAACCAGGTGTTGTCCGTGTCGGTGATCGTGCGTCCCACGGCGTGGCGGATCACCATGCCCACTTCGAAGTCCTCGTAGCTGCGTCCCGCGGTTGGTGTCATCGATCCTCTCCTGAGCGGCGCGTGGCCGCGTCGTGCGCGCGGAGCGTGGCGCGTGCCATGCGCACGTTGGCGGCGTCGAGCATCACGCCGTTGTCCCCGATCGCTCCGTGCCCAGCCGCCGTCGCTCGCTCATGCGCGTCGATCACGGCGCGGGCATGGGCGACCTCGGTGTCGCCCGGCGAGAACGCGGCGTTCACGGTGCCCAGTTGCGCCGGGTGGATGCATTGCTTGCCGTCGAAGCCCATCGCCCGCGCGATGGCGGCGGACCTGGCGAGCCCCTCGGTGTCCCGGTAGTTGGCGAAGGGCCCGTCCATGCAGCGGAGCCCGAATGCGCGCGCCGCCGCCACGATGCCGTGCATCGCGGCGTGCCAGCGATGTCCGGGATACGCCGCATCATGATCGTCCGGTTCACCGATGCTCGCCAGCGGCATGCGCATCGACGCGGCGTAGTCCCCGGAGCCAAAGATGAGCGACTCGAGCCGTGAGGAACTCGTCGCGATCTCGCGCAGCGCCACGAACCCGGCCGCGGTCTCCACCTGCGCCTCGATGCCGATGCGGTGCGGCAACTGACAGCGCGCCTCGATCTGCGTGAGCAGCGTCTCGACGAACTGCACATCGCGCGCCCCGCTGGTCTTGGGCAGCATGACGAGATCGAGGTGCGCGCCAGCGCCTTCGATCACGTCCACGAGGTCGCGGTATGCAAACGGCGTGTCGAGAGCGTTGACGCGTACGATGCGCGTGCGCCCGGCGAACGAGAGCGTGCGCAGCGCCTCGACCACCATGCTACGGCTCGCCTCCTTCTGGCCGACGGCCACCGCATCCTCGAGGTCGAGGCACACGGCGTCCGCGTCACTGCGCGCCGCCTTGGCCATCATGTCGGCCCGCGAGCCGGGAACAAACAGCATGCTGCGAGACAGTCGATCGGGCATCGTGGGCGTGGTCAGAAAGAGCGCGGCATCTCGAGGACGTGTTCGCCAAGGTAGGACAGGATCAGGTTCGTCGAAACCGGGGCCACCTGGTACAGGCGCGTCTCCCGGAACTTGCGCTCCACGTCGTACTCGGCGGCAAACCCGAACCCGCCATGCGTCTGCAGACACACGTTGGCCGCCTGCCACGAGGCGTCGGCGGCGAGCAGCTTGGCCATGTTGGCCTCCGCACCACACGTCGCGCCGGCATCAAACAGCCGTGCACCCTCCCACCGCATCAGGTCCGCGGCGCGCACCTGGGCGTAAGCCTGCGCGATCGGAAACTGGATGCCCTGGTTGCGCCCGATCGGGCGGTCAAAGACGACGCGCTCGTTGGCGTACGTGCGTGCACGATCGATGAACCAATACCCGTCTCCGATGCACTCGGCCGCGATGAGGATGCGCTCGGCATTCATGCCGTCGAGGATGTAGCGAAACCCGTCACCTTCGGTGCCGATCAGGTTCTCCGCCGGCACTTCGACGTTCTCGAAGAACAGTTCACTGGTCTCATGGTTCACCATGTTGTCGATCGGTCGCACGCGCAGGCCACCGCCAAGCGCTTCGCGGATGTCGACGAGAAAGACCGACAGCCCGTGGGTTCGCTTGTGTGCAGCCTCACGTGGAGTGGTCCGCGCAAGCAGCAGCATGAGATCCGAATGCAGGACGCGCGAGATCCACACCTTCTGCCCGTTCACGACATAGCGGTCCCCGCGCCGCACGGCGGTGGTGCGCAGCTGCGTGGTGTCGGTGCCCGTGGTGGGCTCGGTGACCGCGAACGACTGCAGACGCAGCGCGCCGGACGCGATCGCCGGCAGGTATCGCTCCTTCTGCGCCGCGGATCCGTGGCGCAGCAGCGTCCCCATCGTGTACATCTGCGCGTGGCAGGCGCCGCTATTGGCTCCCGAACGGTTCACCTCTTCCAGGATCACCGACGCCTCGGCGAGCGAAAGGCCGCCACCACCGTACGCCTCGGGGATGAGGGCGGCGAGCCAGCCCCCCCTGGTCAGAGCGTCGACGAACGCGGCCGGGTATCCGGATTCACGTTCGACCTGCTGCCAATACCTGGAGTCGAAGGGTGCGCACGCCGCGCGGACCCCTTCGCGCAGTTCGGTGTGTTCGGCGGTCTTCGGGTTGATGTCAGGCATGCACAGGTACGTGTTCGGGAACGAGCTCGGCGAAGGCGTCGGCCATGTCGCCCTGTTCCGGCAACGCATCGACGGTCGCGACGGCCCGTGCCGCGACGTCGGAGCCCCAGCGTGGTGTGACGAGTTCGCGGAGCTTGGCCACCAGCGCATCGGTCGACACCGGGTTCTCCGGATTGCCCAGCGGGTAGTCGGCCTCCCGTACCACGCGCTCTCCGCCGGTCAGCAGGACCGTGAGCCGGGTGCCCCATGCGGCGGGATATCGCGCGGTGAGCTCGTCGGTCGCGCGCACGCGGATGCGCGGCAGCAGCGTGGCGATGCTGGCCTGCCTGACGCCGCGCCCGTCGAAGCGATCGTCGCTGAACTGGACGAGCCCCACGCGACCTTCCAGCAGCGCCGCGGCGACACAGTAGGCAAGGCTGAACTTGGCCTGGTAGGCCGAGGTGGGTCGGTCATTCCCGACGATCGCCAGTCCCGGCGCGTAGGTCTCCACCTCCACCGAGGCCACCGCCCGCAGCACGTCGTGCTCCTCCCGCCAGCCGTACGCCCGTCGCACCTCCTGGGCCACGTCGATGGCCGAGTGGGTATGCCCACAGCAGGAGTGCATCTTGTAGCAGTTCTCGGCGATGGTCCAGCGCTCGCCTAACGCGTCGGTGACGCGCGAGGCATCGTGCGAGGCCGTCGTTGCGCGCATGAAGCCACGGGGCCCTTCGAGGATGCGGCTTGCACCGGTAAACCCCGCCCGCGCGAGATCGGCGGCCAGGATCCCGTTCATGCCGGCCTTTCCGGGGTGCAGCGCCTTGCTCATGGCGCCGTCGACATTGAACTCCCAGAGCCCAGCCGCCTGCGTGCCGGCACTGCCCAGCGCATGCAGCATCTGGTTGGCGTCGAGCCGCAGCAGCGAGCCGGCCGCGACTGCGGCGCCGAAGGTGGCCACCGTACCCGTAGGGTGCCAGAAGGTGTAATGACTCGGATTCACCGCCTCGCCGATCCGGAACGCGACCTCGTAGCCAAGGGTCACCGCGAGGAGGAACGCCTCGCCCGATGCGTGCTCGCGCTCGGCGACGGCCAGCGCCGCCGGAATGACCGGTGCCGCCGCGTGCAGCGTGGATCCCTTGTGCACGTCGTCGAGCTCGAGGATGTGCGTGGCGACGCCGTTGGCGAACGCGGCGCCCGCCGCCGCGGCGCGGCGGCCGGCAAAGACGGTCGAATCGTTGCTCGAACCCAGGCGGCCGACGACCTCGCGCGCCAGACGCGCCGGTTCCTCCAGGGAACCGGCCAACGCCGAACCGACCCAGTCCAGCACGGCTCGGCTCGCGTGCGCCTTGACCGCGTCCGGAACGTCCGCACTGCGCGTCGTCGATACGAACGCCGCGAGCTGGTGGCTGATCGCTGGTTGATCCATGACCTCATTCCCGGGGCTAAGCAACGTTGGCGGGCCAAAGCTAGGGCGCCCAGGGCAGCAGTTGAAGGAGCCACGCCGGAGGCGAGGCAGGGGATCAGTCGTGGCGTGTACGCACCGCCGCCGCCGATGACCTACCCCCAGTCTGTCACCGTTCACAACTTGAGGAGTCGCGCGACCGTCCCACCCTCGCCGGAGTCGTCATGCACCGCTCCCTCGCCCTCGTCGGCCTCGTCGTTGTCCCGGCCTTGCTGCCTGCGCAGCAGCGGCCCACGGTGGAGCAGTTCATGTCGCCGTCTTCGCCCCTCGAGCTGGTGAGCGCTCGTCGCGCGGACCGGGTGGCGTGGACCACCTACGAACGCGGGATGCGGAACGTCTACACGGCGGCAGCGCCCACGTGGAGGCCGACCCGATTGACGCGTTTCCTGGAAGACGATGGGATCGACGTGAGCGACGTGAGCATCTCGGACGACGGCGGCGTCGTGGTGTTCGTGCGCGGCTCGGCGCCCAACCGCAACGGCTGGATCGCGAATCCGTCGCACGACCCCGATGGCGGTTCACGGGCCATCTGGGCCGCGCGAACGAGCGGTGGCGGCGCGTTCAGTGTCGTCGACGGTGCTGCTCCGGAGCTGTCACCCGACGGTCGCATGGTCGCCTACGTGAAGGATGGCCAGGTCTTTGCCGCACGAATTGGCACCGCCACGAGGGACAGTGTCGACCGGGGGCTCAAACCGCTGATCAAGGCATGGGGGACGCAACGTTCACCGCGCTGGTCGCCCGACGGCTCACATCTGGCCTTCGTAAGCGTGCGGCAGAACCACTCGTTCATCGGCGTGCTCGACCTGAAGAAGCGCACCGTCACCTTCATGGCGCCGGGCGTGGATTTCGATGATGCCCCGGTGTGGTCGCCCGATGGGCGCGAGATCGCGTTCACGCGCCGGCCGGGTACACCCTTCGGTGCGCAGGGCCAGCAGAACGTCGGGAGCATCGGCAATCCCAGCGGTCCGGCGTCGGGCGCTCCGGGAACGTCGAGAGGGCCGTGCGCGAACACGCCACCGGGTGGTCCCGGAGGTTTTGGCCAGCAGGCCGCGCCGGCCGTCAGGCCGAGTACCGAGCCGCCGGGGCTCTGCCGCGCGACCTTTACCGGAGGCCATACGCTGGCGGTCATGATCGCCAGCGTCGCCGACGGAACCGCGCGCGAACTCTGGCACAACGCGAAGAGCGACTCCGTCTTCGTGTCCATCGCGAGCCTGCAATGGGCCGACGGGCACCTGATCTTTCCCATGTCGGCCCCGCGCGACGAGTGGGATCGCTACTACGCGCTCAGCGTGTCCTCCCCGGGGGCGCCCGTGATGCTCACGACGACCGACGGCATGATCGAGGATGCCACCAGCGCGACCCTCTCGAAGGACGGACGCACGCTGTACTACTCGACGAATGCGGGTGACATCGAGCGCCGCCATATCTGGGCCGTCCCGGTAGCAGGCGGCACACCGCGTCAGGTGACCACGGGATCGGACATCGAGACGCACCCGCAGCCCCTCGCATCCGGACGGCAACTCGCGCTGTTGTTCTTTGGCGTACGCACGCCGGCGTCGGTCGCGCTCGTCGCCGCCGCGGGCGGAGCGGCGAAACCATTCTACCCAACGCTCGGCAGCGACTTTCCGACGGCGGCACACGTGACGCCACAAGTGGTGATCGTGAAGTCGTCCGACGGGATGGAGATCCACAACCAGCTCTTTCTCCCCGCCGACCTCAGGCCCGGCGAGCGGCGGCCCGCGATGGTATTCGTGCACGGCGGTCCGGTGCGGCAGATGCTGCCCGGCTATCACTACATGCAGTTCTATCACTGGGCGTACGGGTACAACCAGTACCTCGCGTCGCAGGGCTACATCGTACTGTCGGTCAACTACCGCAGCGGCGTCGGGTACGGCAAGTCGTTCCGCAACGCGCCGGGCACCGGTGGTCGAGGGAACGCCGAGTACCAGGATGTCCTCGCGGCCGGGAAGTGGCTGCAGGCCAGGAGCGACGTCGATCCGGCGCGCATCGGCATCTGGGGGCTCTCCTACGGCGGCGTGCTCACCGCGCAGGCCCTCGCGCGCAACTCGGATCTTTTCGTGGCCGGAGCGGACCTCGCCGGCGTCCACCTCTGGGGCAGTTCCCTCGACACCAACGCCGTGTCCTATCGATCATCCGCGATTGCGGCGATCGACGGATGGAAGTCTCCGGTGTTTCTCGTGCATGGCGATGACGACCGCAACGTCGACTTCGCGCAAACGGTGGGACTCGTGCAGCTCCTCCGCGCGCGCAACGTCCACCACGAACTCATGGTCATCCCCGATGATCTGCACGAGTCCATGTTCCACGGGATCTGGATGGACACGTGGAACCGCATGACCGCTTTCTTCAAGCGGTTCGTCCAGGAGAAGGCGCTCACCACGAACTCACCGTGAGTCGCCGGTCAGCACGAAGGCGCGCACCACGTACGACTCACCTTTCATGAGACCATGTCACTCCGCATCGTGCAGTTGGGCACCAGCCGTCACGCCCGGGAAGGCGTGCGCATCGGCACCGTACGCCGCCCGCCCCGCGGTGTACCGAAGGCGCGTTTTGCGGCCGACAACTGGTACGACACCTGGCTGCCGGAACTCTCGCCAAGCGCTGAGCTGGTGAAGCTCGCACTGCACGCGAGCAACGAGCGGGAATGGGCCAGGTTCGTGACGCATTTTCGCGCCGAGATGAAGGCGGCGCCGGCCGCACACGCGCTCGACCTGCTCGCCGCACTCTCGCACACCACCAATCTGTCGATCGGCTGCTACTGCGAAGACGAGAGTCGCTGCCACCGCTCGGTGCTGCGGGCCTTGCTCACGGAACGCGGCGCAGATATCGCCTGACGAGCGCGCCGCGCCTGACGAGTGCGTCCCCCCTGCGAGCGCGCCACGCCCGAAGAGCGCGCGACGCCTGACGAGCGCGCCACGCCTGACGTGCGCCACACCTGACGAGCGCGCGACGCCTGACGAGAGCGCCACGCCTGACGTGCGCCACACCTGACGAGCGCGCCACGCCTGACGCGCGCCACACCTGACGAGCGCGCGACGCCTGACGCGCGCGCCACACCCGACGAGCGTGACACGCCCGATGCGCACGCGACCCGCCAGCGGCCCCGCGCGTCCCTAGCGGCGAAACAGGTATGCGAGCTTGAGGAAGAACCCGTCCGCGGTGCGACGGAGGTCCGTGTCGCTCACCGCGCCCGGCGACGTCCAGGTGTCGCCGTACCCGAAGAACGCGGTCGTACCCGGCGATGGCTCGTACTGGACGAGCCAGTCGGTGCGCAGCGAACGGACATCCCGGGGCGAGCGCGCGAGACCGGTGGACGTGAGCAACGGCAGCCCCGACGCCGGATCACGCGGCGCATCCACGCGATCAGACCTGAACTGGCTGACGACGCGAAAGAACAGGGCCCGCGTGGGCTGATACTCGGCCTTGAGACGCGGGATGAGCACCCGGGCGTATTCGCGCCCGGTTCCCTCGCGCGTAATGCGTGAGTGCGTGAGCGTGCCCTCCAGCCGCGTTTCCGGAGTCGGTCGCACGGTGAGCGATCCGCTCCAGCGCAGCGATCGGCCGGGGGCACCCTCGGCGTAGATCGGCACCTCGCCCTGCGATGCATCCACCGACGCGTTGAAGCGGGCGAACACGGGCGTCGTCACCCCAAACGACGTGGTCCACATGCCGGACAGGCGACCGCTCGGCGCCCACGGGATCAGCACACCGCCAGCGTCGCGGTGGAACAGGCCGCTCGCGACCGACGGATCGATCGCAATGAAGTTCCGCCGCACCGACGGCATCAGGCTCCAGCCGCCGCGCAGCGTGATGAAACTCATCACCTCATCCGTTCCCTCGATCTGGTCCCGGCGTGCCAACGAGCCGTAGCGCCAGATGCGCGTGGGGCCGCCAAAGAGCGTCAGGTTCTGGATGCGGGCGCTCGGTCCCCCGAGAAAGGCAATGCGGTTGTAGGCGTGCGCGGTCTGGAAGCCGACCCGTGGCACAAAGCCCGCCGCCGAGGCAAAGCGGTCGCCGATCGCGTTCACGCTGTAGTTGAAGCCCCACGTGCGCCCGGTCCGATCGATGTCGGCCGACCAGACTGGCGCCGAGGTCGTCTCCTCGCCGGTGGTGGTGAGCGACTGACCGAACTGTGACTGGAACGTGTACTTCTCGCGAAAGACCACGCGCGTGTCCGCGGCGACGACCGAATTCGCTTCTCCGCGACCGCGGCGGTCCGTCACGGTCAGGCCGGCCACCGAGTTGTGGCCGTAGTCCGTGCGCACACGCGCGACGTTCACGGCGTCGCGGGCGTCGCCCGCCTCGTCGATCGCCGAGAGATAGGCCAGACTCAGTCGGCCTACCTTTCCACTGACCTTGGCGCCGGCTATCGGGTTGGCGATGGTGCGTGAATACACCAACTGGTTCGGCGTCGCGAACAGCTCGATCCCCTCGAGAAAGAACGGGCGGCGTTCGGGCAGGAAGAGCGCGAAGCGCTCATTGACCGTCACGAGCCCCGCGTCCGCCTCCACCTGGGAGAAGTCGGGGTTGATGGTTGCGTCGATGGCGATCGCCGGAAAGCCGAGTCGCAGGTTGACGCCAGCGTCGAACTGGCGGTCGCTGCGAGTGAACGCGCCAGTCGCCGCGTCGCGCGAGCCGGCGAATGACTGCGTGACGAACGGCTGCACGTCGGTCACCACGCCCCGTTCGACCTGGGTGATGCCCGTGAGCGTGCCTGACTGCGCGAGAAACGACGACGCGCCGCGCTGTGCGTCGGTCCACGTGTCCTCGGCGTTGCGGCCGGGAATCTGCCGCACCACCTGAATGCCCCACTGCTGTGGGTCCGCGGCAGGGAACCGCAGGCTCTTGAACGGAATGCGCATCTCGATGAGATAGCCCGACTCCGTGAGCTGGCCTTTCGTTTCGAACCGGAAGTCGGGGTTCAGGTCGACGCCCCCACCGAACATGTCGCCGGCGCTCAGCCCGCCTTCGGTGCGTACGCCGTCGAGCTGCACGCCGAGCGCATTGGCGCCAAAGAAGAAGGCGCGGCGCCGATCGTTGAACGTGTCCAGATAGACCGTGACGCGGTCGTCGTTGCCGATGTTATCGCGCTTGGATAGGGTCGCGCGCACGCCGCCGGGATCGGTCGAAGTGGCCACGATGGCGAAGTAGATCGCTTGCGGCGTGTACAGGACGCGCACTTCGGTCGGTTCTTCGGCCGGTCGCTGGTCCACCGGTTGGTATTGCGAGAACCCCGTGAGGCGAGCCGCGCGCGACCATGCTGGTTCGTCAAGGCGCGCGTCGATTGTGATCTCGTCGGTCACCCGAGGGATGGGCACAGCCGGGGCTCCCCGTCCGGGAATCCCTTGCCCCTCCTGGGCGCTCAGGCGGGACGCGGCCAGCAGGATGAAAGCAGCCAAGGTTGGAATGTGACGGCGTTGCACGGTCGGTCGGAGCGGGGAAGGGTTTCGGCGACCGGAAGATATCGACGCGCCACGCCAGGGGTTGTCTGGTTATTCGCGCTGGATCACCGCTCCGGGTGGCGTCCGCGACGCTCGCATGGCCGGCCACAGGGCCGCGATGAACGCGCACGATGCGAGCAGGACGACCGCCGCACCCAGGGCCAGCGGATCGAAGCGCTGCACGTCGTAGAGGAAGCTCGTGATCGCGCTGGTCCCGGCCGCGGCGACCACGAGTCCCGCGCCGATCCCGCCCGCGGCCATCGCGGTCGCTTCGCGGGCGAACTCGCCGACGATGCGGCCCGGCGCGGCGCCCAGCGCCATGCGTACCGCGATCTCGCGCCGCCGCTCGGCGACGGCCTGATTCATCACCCCAAACACGCCGATGCATGCCACGAGGACGGACACGGCCCCGAACACGCCGAGCAGCACGAGCATGAACGTGCGCTCCCGGACATGATGGGCCACGAGTTCGTCGAGCGTCGACAGGCGGTCGAGCGCCACGCGGGGATCGATGGCGAACATCGTCCGCGGAATGGCCGGCGCGATCAGTTGCGGGTCCCCCGACGTCCGCACCACGAACGTGATGGCCGCGATCGGCTGTTGCAGCCATGGGATGAACACGCCGGGCTCCGGGGGTCCGTCCAGACGCGCGTGACGCGTGTCGCCGACGACACCCACGATCCGCGTCGGCACGGCTCGGCCCATCAGTCCCACACTCACCACGCGGCCGATGGGATCGCGGTCGGGCGAGAAGCGCTTCACGAATGCCTCGTTGACCATCACCACTCGCTCCGCGCGCGCGTCGTCTGCGACGGTCAGGGGTCGCCCGCGCCGCAGCGGCGTCCCCAGCGTCGAGAACCAGCTCGGCCACACCGCGATGCCGCGCGCCTGTGGCTCCTCACCAGGAACCACGGACGCGCCCTCCATCACGATGTCCGCATCCTCGCCGGTGATCTGCTGCGCAAGCGGCAAGGCGGAACCGAGGGCAACGCTGGTCACGCCCGGCAATGCGCCGAGGCGATCCAGCACATCGCGCACGTACTGCGTGCGCGCTTCGACGCCCGGATACTCCTCGTGAACCCACACCGAGAACGCCATCACGTGGTCCGTTCGATACCCACGGTCCTCGGACATGAGCCGGATGAAGCTGCGCACCAGGAGGCTCGTGCCGACGAGCAGGACGAGCGACAGGGCGAGTTGCAGTCCCACGGCCGTACGCCGGAGTTGCGTGCCTCGCCTCGTACCGGCGACACCACGCGAGGCGGGCACGCGATGATCCTCCGACATCGATGTACGGCGCGCCGAGACGATCGCCAGGGTCGCCGCGGCCAGGAGCGACAGCGTGATGGCGACGCCTAACGCGCGCCAGTCCAGCACGACATCGACCAGGCGTGGTAGCGCGGCGGGACCGAGAACGTGCACGGCGCGCACGCCGATGGCGGCGAGGCCCGCGCCCGCGGCACCGCCCAGGACGGCAATCAGGGATGCCTCCACAAGCAGTGGACGCACGATTGCTGCTCGTCGCGCTCCGAGCGCGAGCCGGACCGCGGTCTCGCGTTGCTGGCGATCCAGCTGCGTGAGGTGGAGCGCGCCGACATTGATCACGGTGACGAGCAACAGGGAAAAGGCGGCGCCGAGCAGGGTCCACAGGAGGGGGCGCCGCGATCCGACGAGGATATCGGTGAGTCCAATCACCGCGGCCCCGACGCCGCGGTTCGAGCGCGGGTATTCTCCCTCGAGCGCGCGGGCGATCGTCGCCAGCTCCGCGCGCGCCTCGGCGACCGTCGCGCCGCGCGCGAGGCGACCGAAGACTCGCAGATACGGCGCAAATCGATCGGTGCGCTGCTCAGGGGTAACCACCCACGGCATCCAGAGGTTGGTGTGCTCCGGCAACTCGAAACTCGCGGGCATCACGCCGATGACGGTGCGCGGCTGGTCATCGAGCAGGAGTCGGCGACCAAGGATCTGCGGGTCGCCGCCGAGGCGACGCTGCCAGAATCCGTAGTCGAGGAGCACCACCGGTTCGGCGCCGGGTACAAAGTCGCCAGGCTCGAAAGAGCGTCCGCGCAGGGGTCGCGCTCCGAGGAGGGCAAAGAGGCCATCCGAGACCTGCCAGGCGTCCACGTGCTCCGTCGATCCCTCGTGCCGGAGGCTTACGCCCGAGGGGTTCGCTGCCCCAACGCTCGACAGCGTGCGTGCGCGCGCTTGCCAATCGAGGAAAGTGCCCGGCGCCACGTCATCGCGCTCGACCCCTGCCGAAGGCCGCGTTTGCCAGAGCGTGACAATGTCCTGTGGCGTTGCGAGCGGCAGCGGCTTGAGCAGGATGCCGTCGACCACGGTGAAGACCGTGGTGCATGCGGCAATGCCCAGTCCGATGGTCGTGACCACGAGGGCGGTGTATGCGGGTCTGCGTGCGAGCCGCCTCGCCGCAAATCGAAGGTCGCGCCGCAGATCGTCGATCGCGGTAATGCGTCGTGCATCGCGCACACTGTCGCGCGTGGCCTCGACGCCGCCGAAGTCCGCAAGGGCCAGCCGACGGGCTTCACCAGGTGAAGCGCCGCGGCGCAGGCGCCAGGCCACGTCGCGCTCCAGATGGTCGTGAATCTCGTCGTCGATCTCATGTCCGACGTCCCGGCGGCGGACGACGGCGCGGAGCGCCGCGAAAAGTCGGGTGAACATGGCGCGCCTCAGGAGGTGGCAATGACGCCGGCGACCCCGGCGGTGAACCGTGTCCACCACTCAACCTCTTCGCCGAGCGCTTTTCGCCCCGCCGCGGTGAGATCGTAGAAGCGCGCCCGTCGGTTGGCTTCGCTGGTCAGCCACCGGGAGCGCACGAGACGTCGCTCCTCGAGCCGGTGCAGGGCCGGGTATAATGCGCCGGTGGTCACGAGCACGGCGTCCCCGGAGCGCTCCCGTATCCGCTGCGCGATGCCCCATCCGTGCATGCTGCCCGCCCGGAGAGAGGACAGGACGAGGAGGTCGAGCGTCCCCTGGACGACTTCACGGGAGTCAGGCATTGGTCATGTCGGGTGGTTACAGGTCGGATATGTAATCAGACAACACAACGGCTGAAAGCCTTTGCGTCGGCCCGGACGTCGGACATGGCGGCCAGGGTGGGTGGGGCCCGAGGAGTCCGGTGCTTGCTGTCAATGACCGGATCGACGGCATGTGGACTCTCGATCGCTCGACGTGCATCGGGAGCGCGGGCGCGAGGGGCAGGCGGTGGGTCGCTGCGCAGGCTGGAGGGCCGTCATCCACGACTGGAGGAACGCGCCCTCCCCGGCCAGTTTGCTCCCGTGCCCCGAGTCTCGACCTTCCGCATTCCATGGCTTGCCGCTCTCGTGACCGCGTGCGGTGGCCCGCCGGCCCAGGCGCCTCCGCCCATGGCCGCACGGAGGATCGTCGTCGAGACCCGCCGCGAACTCACCGAGGGGTCAGCGGCGGTGATCACGCCCGCGCAGGTCGACGTCGTATTCACGATCAACGACTCCGGCCACGACGCCATGCTCTTTGCCGTCGATACGGGCGGGCGTGACCGTGGCGCATGGCGCGTGGAGAATGCCACCAACGTCGACTGGGAGGCGGCGGCCCACGGTCCGTGCGGCCCGCGCCCCGTCGCCCTCGACTCCTCGAGGGTCGTCCCGGAGAGCTGCCTCTACATCGCCGATGTCGGCGACAACGATGAGCACCGCAACGACCTGCTGCTCTACCGTGTCCCGGAGCCCATCGCGCTCGCGCCGGGCGCTACCGGGGTTCTGGTGGCGCAACGCCTCCGCCTTCGATACGAGGACGGTCCACACGACGTCGAGGCCATGGTCGTCGGGCCGGCGGGAGACACGTACTTCTTCACCAAGCGGGCGCGTCGCGACGGTGCGAGACTGCGTCCCTCGCTGGTCTTTCATGTGCCTGCCTCGGCGTGGGAGATCGACTCGCTCATCCCTGCGCGCCTGGTCGACAGCCTGCCGATCGTTCCGGGGAGCACGGACGGGCGGCTCGTCACGGATGCCGCGCGCTCACTGGATGGCCGCTACGTGGCCGTTCGCACCTACGACGACGTCTACATCTTCAGTGCGGACTCAGCATCCGGGCGACCAGGTGTTCGCCGACCCCACACGCAATGCAGGGTCGGCGGGCTCGAACGCGGATACGGCGAAGGCATCGCCTGGTTCGGGAGATCCGGCGAACTTCTCCTGACGCACGAAGGTCGGCGTGCACCGATGTACGTCATCCGCTGCCCGCTCCCCGCCGCGCCGTGACCGGTGTCGACGCCTGATGACCGGGCACAACCAACACTCACGCCTTCCTGCCTCACGCATGACCGAACCCACCCGCTCGCTTTCCCTCCTGCGCGCGATGGTCGATGCCGCGGACCGTGACCTCCTGCAGGTGGTTGCGCGGCGCATGGCCCTCGTGCGCGAGATCGGGTCCGTCAAGCGCGCGCAGGGCCTGCGCATCCGGGACCCGAACCGGGAGCGCGAGGTCCTGGAGGACCGCGTGCGCGCCGCCGAAGAACTGGGTCTTCCGCCCGGTGAGATGGAGTCGCTGTTCCGCCTCCTGCTGCGCACCAGCCGGGACGTGCAGGCGATGTTGCGCGTGGAGGTCACGCCTGACGAAGCGCCACGCACGGTGGCGATCGTGGGAGGGAAGGGTCGCATGGGCCGAGTCTTCGCCGGCATGTTCGCCGACCTCGGGCACCGGGTCCTCATCGTCGACGTCGACACGCAACTCAACGCCACCGACGCCGCGCGCGAATCGGACGTGGTGGTCATCAGTGTGCCCATCGATCGCACGGAGTCCGTCATCCGTGAGGTCGGTCCCCACGTGCGCCCCGAAGCGCTCCTCATGGACCTGACGAGCGTGAAGCGCGGCCCGGTCGACGCGATGCTCGCCGCGACCCCTGCCAGCGTGGTAGGCACGCATCCCATGTTTGGTCCGGGCGTGCACACGCTGCAGGGTCAACGCGTCGTCCTGTGCCGCGCGCGCGGGGAGGCGTGGGCGGACTGGGTCGCGCACACGCTCAGCTCGCACGGCATGGTCGTCACCGAAGCGAGCGCCGAACAGCATGATCGCGTGATGTCGGTGGTGCAGGTGCTCACGCACTTCCAGACGCAGGTCATGGGGCTGACGCTCGCCAGGCTCGGCGTCCCGCTCGAGGAGACGATGGCGTTCCGCTCGCCCGTCTATCTGCTCGAGTTGTATACGACGGCCCGACACTTCGCCCAGGCGCCGAGCCTCTACGGCCCGATTGAAATGCGCAATCCCCGCCTGGGCGAGGTGACGTCGACGATGCAGCAGGTGTCGGCCGAACTCGCCGACGTACTCCGGCGCGGTGATCAGGCCAGCTTCACGGCACTGTTTGAGGAGGTCCGCGCCTTCTTTGGCGACTTCACCTCTGAAGCGCTGGAGCAGTCCAGCTATCTGGTGGACCGGATCGTCGAGCGGGCGTAAGGGGTGCGCGTGGAGCGCGACACGCCGAACAAACAACGGGGGACGCCGCTCGCGCGATCGTCCCCCGTCATGATCAGCTGCTTGCCTGTGGCCTAGTAGCCGGGGTTCTGCGTCATCCGTGGTGCGACGTCGATCTCGTTCGTCGGCACCGGGAACAAGGTGCGGAAGCTCGGAATGTTGAGCAGCGTGATGGCGCGGCCGGTGCGGACGAGGTCCGGCCACCGATCGCCTTCAAACGCCAGTTCGCGCCGACGTTCCTGCAGGATGGCGGCGATGACCTCGGCCTGTGAGGTCACGTCGACGCCCAGCTGGTGCGGCGCAACGCCGGCGCGCTCGCGCAACTGATTGTACGTGTCGACAGCCTGCGACAGCTTCCCCTGCCTGGCCTGCGCCTCCGCGAGGCTGAGCAGCACCTCGCCAAACCGGATCACGTGCAGATCCTCGGCGCCGACCGTGGTCGGGTACTTGGCGACGTAACGACGGCGACGGCCGTCGAGCGCCAACGTCCAGGCTCCCCGTTCGTCACCCGCTTCGTACTGCTGCATCATGTTCGTGGTTGGCGCCAGCTCCCACCGCCCGCCGTACGACTTGGACTGGTAGTAGAAGCCGAGGAGGTTGTACTCCGTTGCCGTGAACGAGGCGCGCAGAATGTCCTCGTTGGTATCGTTGCCTTCGGGGTCGAAGAGATCCTCGAAGTGCTCGGCCAGTTCATAGCCTTCATCCACGACGGCCTCCGCCGCCGCCTCGGCGGCCGCCCAATTGGCGCGATACAACTGCACGCGACTTCGCAGGGCGTTTACGAAGCCCTTCGACGCCTTGCGCGTGCGGGCCTCGTCGTCCATCAGCGTGGACGCCTTGGTGAGGTCGGCCAGGATCTGCGTGTACACCTGGTCGACGGGAGCGCGCTGTGTGTCGGCGAGTTCGGCGAGGCTCGCAGCGGGCGCGGTGCGAATCGGTACCGGCCCCCAGACCTTGACCAGGTCGTGGTAGGCCAGCGCACGGATCGCATACGCCTGCCCGAGGATGTCGTTCTTCTCGGCTTCATCGAGCGCGCTCACGCCCGGAACCATGGCGATGATGGTGTTGGCGCGACCCACGGCCTGGTAGACCGCGTCCCACATCCCCTCGATCGTGCTGTTGTCAGCCGTGGTCACGTGCTTGTCGACGTCGGCGTACGTGGTGAAGGTGCCCACGTGATCCGCGTTGTCGGTGGGGAGCTCAAGGAAGAAGTTGAAGTCGCCGCCGTAGTACGACCCGCTCTGCAGCGCGTCGTACAGGCCCGCGAGCGCGGCACGCGCGCTGCCCGCATCGATGATGGCTTCCTTCTCCTCGACTTCGTTCACCGGTTCCACGGTGAGTGTCTTGTCACAGGCCGCGAGGGCGAGCACCGCCACGGCCGCCGCCAGTGATCGCCGGGCCCACGCCGGCGCAAACGGGATTCTCATTGCGGTTGTCATGGGGGTCACCACGAGCTGCTGATCCCGAACGAAATCGTGCGGGCCAGCGGGTAAGCGTAGAAGTCGGTACCGAGCGAGACGATAGCGCCCGCACCGTTGCTGTTCACATCAGGGTTGTACCCGGAGTACTTCGTCCACGTGTGCAGGTTGCGCCCCGAGACAAACAGGCGTGCGTCGGAGAACCGCGTGTTGCGGCGAACGGCGGCCGGCAGCCGATAGCCCAGCGTGATCTCCTGCAGGCGAACGTAGGACGCATCCTCGACAAACCGGCTGGAGACGTCGCGCGCACCCGACGTGCCGTCGTAGCTCAGGCGCGGCTGCTCGGCGCGGTCGCCGGGCTTCTGCCATCGCTTCTCGTAGGAGTCCTTCAGCTTGTTGTCGAAGTAGTAGCCACCGTCATCGGCAAACACCCGGATGGCGTTGAAGACTTCATTGCCCTGGCTGAACTGCAGGAACGCGCGCAGGTCAAATCCCTTGAACGCAATCCGGTTGGTGAAGCCACCGAAGTACGTCGGATGCGGGCTGCCGACGATCGTGCGATCGTCCGTCGTGATGTCGCCGTCGCCGTTGATGTCGTCGTAGATCGCATCACCGGTCTCGGGGTCCACGCCCTTGAAGCGCAGCGTGTGGAACGAACCGAGCGGATGACCGACCTGCACGCGGTTGATGCTGCGGATGCCGCTGTTGAACGGCTCGTCGCGGTAGAGCGCGATCACCTCGTTGCGGTTCCACGCGATGTTCAGGTCCGCGTCCCAGGAGAGCCCGTCCGATGCGTTGGCGCGAAGGACCTCGGTGTTCACCTGGAGCTCGAAGCCCTTGTTCTCGATGTTCCCGATGTTCGCCCAGACGCTCGTGAAGCCGGACGTCGAGGTGATCGGTCGCGTAACCAGCAGGTCGTTCGTGCGCTTGCGATAGTAGTCGCCCACGAGACCCACGCGGCCGTCGAGCATCGACAGGTCGAGGCCAAAGTCGAGTTCCTTGGTCGTCTCCCACCGCAGGTTCGGGTTGCCGAGCGCCGATGGTGAGATCCCCGGTTCGTCGGCGTAGTTCGCGCGACCGAATCGCGCGAGCGGCGCAAAGTCGTCGGGAATGCCCTGGTTGCCGGTCTCTCCGTAGCTGGCACGGACCTTCACCTCGCCGACGCGACGCAGGAACGCCAGCCAGGACTCCTCGCTGGCCACCCAGCCCAGCGATCCCGAGTAGAACACGCCGTAGCGGTTGTTCTCGCCAAAGCGCGACGAGCCGTCGGCGCGCACCGCCGCACTCGCAAAGTAGCGATCACTGCGCGACCAGTTACCGCGTGAGAAGAATCCGACGAGGTTGTTGTCGGTGCGGCTGCCGTCGTACGACGTCACCTTGCCCGCGTTCCCCACGTAGCGGAACTTCTCGCTCGCGAAACCCTCGCCCTGCAGGAAGTCGGCTTCGGTCGTGTTGTATTCGGTGCTCGCGCCACCCACCAGCGAGAGCTGTCCGAGACCAGACGACGGACGGTCGTACTGCAGGAACGTTTCAGCCACGTACTTGTTGGCCGTGGTGTTGCCCTGCTGTGCCACGCCGCGCGCGCTGGCCGCATACGTGCCGATCACCTTGGGCGAGTTCCAGCGCAGGTCGCGCAGGTTGAGCACGTCCGCCCCGATGCGTCCCGTGAGCCGCAACCCGTCCCGGATGCGCAACTGCATCTCCGTGTTCCCGAGCGCACGCATCGTGCGCGACTCGGCGGCGTCCAGGCGACCGAGCGCCAGCGGGTTCGTGTATTCGAGACCGTCGTCGGTGGAGCTGAAGCCCACGCCGGTCGGGATCGTGGCCGGCACGTTGGGCTGGTTCGCCAGCGCGTTCGTGGTCACCCCGTCGATCGTGTTGTCGTTCTCGTTGCGATCGTTGTCCTCGCGCAGGAGGCCGATCGACGTGCGGAATGACAGGCGACTGTTGGGCGCAAAGTCGAGGTTGGCACGCGTGTTCATCCGGTTGTACTTCGAACCCACCACGATGCCGCGTTGATCGAACATCGAACCGGAGAGGAAGTACGTTACCCGGTCGCTGCCGCCGCTGATGCCAAGCGATCCATCAAAGACCGGGGCCGCGCGCAGGACCTCATCCTGCCAGTCCGTGTCGACGGAATCGTCCACACCCGGGCGAAACGGAAGCTCGTCGTCCGCGTACCCGTCGTTCTTTGCCGCTTCATTGAAGTAGGCGACGTACTCCTTTGCGTTGAGCATGTTCACCTTCTTCGACACCTTCTGCGTGCCGTAGTATCCGCTGAAGGTGATCTGCGGTCGGTTCGCCTGGCCACGCTTGGTGGTGATCAGCACGACGCCGTTGGACCCGCGGGAGCCATAGATCGCGGCGGCCGAGGCGTCCTTGAGCACGTCGATCGACGCGATCTCGTCGGGACTCAGCGAACTCACGGCCGTGAGATCCTGTCCGCCGACGCCAAGCTGCGAGTAGTTGTCCCGGAGCAGCGGCACGCCGTCGATCACGTAGAGCGGCTGATTGCCCGCCGAAAGGGACGAAGCGCCGCGGATGCGCACCGACATGCCGTTGCCCGGGTTGCCGGCGTTCTGCACGACCTGCAGACCCGGCGCCTTGCCCTGCAGCGCGCCGTCGATGCTCGCCAGCGGCGTGTGCACCAGTTCCGTGCTTCGAACCGTGGCTACCGCGTTGCTCACTTCACGCCGATTGGCGGTGCCGTATCCCACGACCACCACCTGTGACAGGTTGATCGCGGCCGCACGCATCACGAAATCCGCCGTGGCATCGCCGCCACCAGCGACCGTCACCGTCCGCTGGCCGGCCGCAAACCCCAGCCTGGCGGCCCGCACCGTGTGCGTTCCGGCGTTCACACCTCGAATCACGTACTCGCCGTTCGCGCCGGTCACGGCGCCGAGCAGCGTGCCGACGAGCGTCACCTGAACGCCGTCGATCGGCCGTCGGCCCGCCGAGTCCGTCACGGTGCCGCGGATGGTGCCGGTGGAGCCTTGGGCGTCCACCCTGCCGGCGAGCAGGGCGAGCGCCGTCGACAGCGCAAACAGGCGCATGAACGCACGATTGGGCATCGCAAACCTCCGAAGGGGGTGATGCACGCCCGGTCCCTCGTGGCGACAACAAAGTCGACTGGGAGCGTCAGGCCGCGGCGCGCCGCGTCAACGTGAGGTGCGGCAGGCTCGCACGCAAGGAACGTGGGCTGGCGGGATGTCAGGCTGTCGCCGGACTCGACAGCAATCCGGTTCGGCGGGACCCGGCGTCACCGGCGACACGATCTCCGAACTCGACCCGTGCTCCAGACCGTCGAAATCGAGCGAGGGGCGACGCGTCGCGCCGCCCCCCGTGCAGTGAAGCGTGATGGACTACACGCAGGCGGCCACCGCATCCGCGTAGGGGATCCCACGACCCATGTCGTCGTAAATCGACTCCATCACTTCGGGACTTCCCACCAGAAAGCGGCACTGGTCCGCCCCGGCTGATCGGCATTCGACTTCGAGCACCGCCACCGTGTGGCCCGCAATGCGCCCGAACAGATCAGCGAACAGTCCGGTCGTGAGGTGGCAGCAGGGGTGGTCCATCTGGCTCGCCGGATCCGCCTCACCCCAGTCCGACGAGTCGATCGTGGCCACCACATCGTCGATCGACCCGATCGTCACGTTGCCCCATCCGGCGTCGCGCAGGAACTCCGAGAGTCGCGCTTCAAATGCGGGGACGTCGAGATCCTCGGCAGCGATGTCGCTGCGCTCGCCAAGCCAGCGACGGAACGCGAGCCACATGGCGTCGCCGCCCGCATAGCCCGCTTCCTGGAGATAGATCGCTGCGTCGGGCCCGCCGTCGCGCAACAGCGCGTTCCGCAGGGTACTCAGGGAAGCGCGCGTCAGGGCGAGCATGCCGTGTCCGGTGAGGTCGAGTGGCTGAGGCATATGGAGTGCGTTCAGTGTCCGATGCGCCGCAGAAGCTCGGCCTCGTCGATGATCTCGACGCCAAGCGCTTTGGCCCTTTCCAGCTTGCTCCCAGCAGCCTCTCCGGCCACGAGGAAGCTCGTCTTCTTCGACACGCTGTCCGCTACGCGAGCCCCCGCGGTCTCGACCATTTCTGTCGCGACCTGGCGGCTCAGGGTCGGAAGCGTCCCGGTGATGACGACCGTCTGCCCCTTGAGGGCACCGGAGCCGCTGCGGGGCTGGGGTTCCGCGAATGTGACGCCGCTCACCCGGAGTCGTTCGATGAGCGCGCGGATACCTGGGTCCGCGAAGTAGGCCACCACCGAATGCGCGATGATCTCGCCGATACCGTGGACCGAGGCGATCTCGGCTTCGGGGGCCTGCATGAGCGCGTCGAGGTGGCCAAAGTGCCGCGCCAGCAGTTCCGCTACGCCCGCGCCCACGTGTCGGATGCCGAGTCCGAACAGGAGCCGTGAGAGGGGCTGCTCGCGGCTCGTCGCGATCGCGTCCACCAGTTGCAGCGCGCTGCGATCGGCAAACCGTTCGAGCGTGAGAAGCTGGTCGGCGGTGAGTTCGAACAGGTCCCCGGCGTCCTTCACGAGGCCAGCGTCCACGAGCTGTTCGATGCGCGCGTAGGACAATCCTCGGATGTCCATGGCGCCGCGCGAGGCGAAGTGCACCAGCCCTTCGAGGCGACGCCCGGGGCAGCTGACGTTGGGGCAGTACCACGCGACCTCGTCGTCGTCCCTCACGGCAGGCGTGTCACACGCCGGGCACCGCGCCGGCATCCGCCACGGCGTCTCCGCCCCCGTGCGACGCTCGGGGATGGGCGCGATGACCTGGGGGATCACCTCGCCGGCGCGCTTGACCTGCACCACGTCGCCCACCCGCAGATCCTTCGCGACGATGAGGTCCTCGTTATGCAGGGTCGCGTAGGTGACCGTGGTCCCGCCGATCTCCACCGGTTCGAGCACCGCGTACGGGTTGAGCGCACCCGTGCGGCCGACGTTTACGCGAATATCCAGCAGGCGCGTCTCGGCGATGTCGGGTGCGAACTTGCGCGCGATGGCCCAGCGAGGTTCACGGCCTCCGACGACACCCAGATCCTCCTGCAAGGCGAGCGAATCGACCTTCACGACGGCGCCGTCGATGGCGAAGTTGAGCTGCCCGCGCACCCGATGTTCCACGTCGGCGGCCCACGACGCGACATCGTCCAGCGTGACGCAGCGACGACGGTGAGGAGCCACGGGCACTCCCCAGCGTTCGAGCGTCGCCAGCACCTCGGTTTGCGTCGCGAATGGGAGACGCTCGTCCGGCGCGCCGATGATGGCGTACCCGTAGAATCGCAGCGGCCGACGTGCGGTCATGGCCGGGTCCAGCTGCCGGAGTGCACCGGCCGCGGCGTTTCGCGGGTTGGCAAAGACCGGCTCACCCTCACGCACACGCTCTTCGTTCATGCGCTCGAAGCGATCAAACGGATAGTAGATCTCTCCGCGGATCTCCACCACGCCGGGCACGTCGTCGCCGCGGAGCCGGAGCGGAACGTCGCGGACCGTGCGAAGGTTGGCCGTGACGTCTTCGCCTACCGTGCCGTTGCCGCGCGTGGCGCCCACCTTGAGCACAGCGCCCTCGTAGAGCAGCGACACAGCGGCGCCGTCGATCTTGAGTTCCGCCGAATAGCCCGCGCTCGTGACGTCGTCCCCCGCGATACGGACGAGCCGCGCTTCCCACTCGCGCAGCTCGTCGTCGGTGAATGCGTTGCCTAGCGACAGCATGGGCGAGCGATGCGTGTGCTTGGGCAGCGCCGACACGGGGGCCGTGCCCACGCGCTGCGTTGGTGAATCCGGGGTGCGCAGCGTCGGGTGATCGCGCTCGAGGGCCTGCAGTTCGCGGAACAGCCGGTCGTAGTCAGCGTCGCTGATCGATGGCCGGTCGAGGATGTAGTACTCGTAGCTTGCGTCGTCGAGGCGTCGCCGCAGGTCGGCGGCGCGGTCGGCGGGATCGGAGTGGGCCACGTACGAGGCGACGGAGGAGCGAGGGCAACGGTCGCCCGAAAACTATCGCCCCCGCCTCGCGCGTCACGTCGCCAGGAGCCGGCGCACCTCGGCGAGAACGGCCGCCGGGTCGCACGGCTTGGCGAGGTATCCGTTGAACCCCTCGCGCCGCGCCCGATCACGGTCACCAGGGGAGGCATGCGCGGTCAACGCCAGCATTGGCACCGTGGCGGTGGCGGGTTCGCTGCGCAGGCGCTTTGCCACTGCCCATCCGTCCATGCGGGGGAGTGAGATGTCGAGGATCACCACGTCCGGCGCGACTTCCGCCGCGCGTGCGACACCCTCCTCGCCATCCACGGCCTCGATCGTGCGATAGCCGTGGTGCCGCAGGATCGTCGAGTACACGATGCGCGTGTCCTCGTTGTCCTCGATCAGCAGCACCACGTGCTGGTCCGATGCCGTCACGCTCGGTTCCTCCCACGCCTGCCGCCCGCGCTGCCCGGCGCCGGTTGTCGCGCCGCCTACTTCAGTTTGCGCAGCAGGGCGTCGGCTTCGGCCTTGTAGAGCGGGTCGTTGTAGTCGGTCTGAGTGCCTTGCACCACGGCTTCCAGCTGCTCGCGCGCCTTTGCCGTGCTGTCCACGTCAAGGTAGATCTTTGCCAGGTCGAGCTTGTGGGTCAGCCGCACGGGATCCACGGCCACCGCCTTCTCCATGTACGAGAGGGCGTCCTTCCAGCTCGCCTGCGAGAATACCCGTCCGCCCAACAGGTTCTTCGCGAAGAACCGTTCCACGCCGTTCAATCGCATCACTTCGGCGTTCCAGACTCCCATTACGTGCAAGGCCCCTGGATGGTTCGGATCAAGGCGCAGCGCTTCCAGTGCCACGGCCCGGATCTCCGTCGCGTAGCGCACACGCTCGCGCACGCCAACGCTCAACGCCGTGCGCCCCAGGGCACGCGCGAGGTCGAACTGATACTCGGCGCTCCTCGGGTCGGCCGCCACCGCGCGCCGCGCGTACGCTTCACCTCGCCGAAACAGCTCCTTTCTCCTGGTCGCATCCTTCTCCTGTTCGCCGACGTCCACCGCGGTCTGGGACGCCTTGCCCAGGGCTTCGGCATTCGTGCTGTCCACCGCGAGCGCGGCCTCGTAGTGCGCAAGCGCCTGCACCGGCCGGAACGCCGCGTGCTCCTGGTTGCCGAGCGCGACCCGCTCCGACGCACTCTGGCCAAACGACGCCCGAGGTGCGAGAATCGCGCTCACGATCCATACCAGACTCTTCGTACGCTGACTGATCATCGTCATTTCAGGGTGATGGGCCCGGCCGGGAGCAGTCGGCCTGACCACCGATGTACGGGGGGGTGCCCCAGTATACCCCGCTAGGCTGCCAGATGCTCGCGACGCGATTGATCGAACGAAAGCGCGACGGTGGTCGCCTCGAGCCCGCCGAATGGGAGGCGCTCACCCGTGCCTACGATCACGGTGAGGTTCCCGACTATCAGATGGCGGCCTTCCTCATGGCCGCCTGCCTGCGCGGGCTCGACCACGACGAAGCGGCATCGCTCACCCGCGCGATGCTCCACAGCGGCGCCGTGCTCGACCTCAGTGACCTCGGCGTCCCCCGTGTTGACAAGCACTCCACGGGTGGTGTAGGCGACAAGGTCTCGCTGCTCCTGGCCCCGCTGATCGCATCGCTCGGCGTCGCGGTGCCCATGATGTCCGGTCGCAGCCTGGGTCACACCGGCGGCACGCTCGACAAACTCGAGGCCATTCCCGGCTTCCGCACCACGCTCACCCTGGCCGAGGTCCGCGCGCAGTTGCGAACGCTTGGCTGTGCGCTCATCGGCCAGAGTCGCGAGATCGCCCCGGTCGATCGGCGGCTCTACGCGCTGCGTGACGCGACCGGTACCGTGGAGTCGATCCCGCTGATCGCGGCCTCGATCATGAGCAAGAAGCTCGCCGAAGGGCTCTCGGGTCTCGTCGTCGACGTCAAGCGCGGGTCGGGCGCCTTCCTGCCGGACTTCGATCGCGGCGTCGAACTGTCGCGCCTCATGATCGCCCTCGGCTCTGCGCACGATGTGCCGGTCACCTGCATGATGACGGCGATGGATCGCCCCCTGGGCCGTGCCTGCGGCAACGCGCTCGAGGTGGAGGAGGCGATCCACGCGCTGCACGGTGAAGGTCCGCCCGACGTCATGGAGGTCACCTACACGCTCGGTGCAGAAATGCTCACCATCGCCGGCGTGGCCCGCAGCGTCGACGAAGCGCGGCGTCGCATGGAGGTGGCCATCGCCTCGGGGAAGGCGCTGGAGCGCTTTCAGGAGGTCATCGCGGCCCAGGGCGGCGATCCGCGTGTCGTGGACGATCCGTCGCTCCTGCCGCAGGCGCGCGTCGTCGAGTTCTACACGGCGCCGCGCCCGGGTGTCGTGGCGCGCGTGGAGCCGCGCGCGATCGGGCGCGGCATCATTGCCCTCGGCGGCGGTCGGCGCTCGATGGACGATCCCATCGACCCCAGCGTGGGTTTCGTGATCCGCGCGCGACCGGGTGACGTCGTCAAGGCGGGTGAACCGCTGGCCAGCATCTTTGCGCGCGACGAGGCCGGCGTTGCCGCCGGCGCCGCCACTCTGTCCGAGGCCATCACGATCGCCGAGGAAGCGGAGCCGCCCCTCCCGCTCGTGTCGCATCGGATCACGAGCGAGGGGATCGCCGTCTACGAAGCCGAACCCTGGGTGCGCACCGCCGAGTATCCCATCTACCGGGCGTTCGGCCAGGCGTAGGGCACACACCTGGCGCTGCTCCTGCGCCCGACAGGATCGCGGCCCGGCACAACGCCGAACGCACGGCGCATGTAGGTCGCTGAAATGACTACATGGCGGCCTGCTTGCGAGGAGGAATCACGAGCGCCGGGAGACCAAGCGCCTGCAGCAGCGGATTCATGCGGCGTGCGGTAGCGTCGACCTGGCGCTCAGCCATGTCGATCACGGTCAGTACGTCGCGCCGAACATCGCCCATGTACTCGCGTTGTCCGTCAATGATCGGTGACAGACCGTTGTCGATCGCACCCATCAGGCTCATCGCGCGCTCGAGCGGACGCGGGCCCTCCGAGTAGAACGGCACCGCATCCGGGCGCGGACGCGTCAGCTGCAAGCGCACCGAGTCCAGCTTCCCGATCTCCTCGCCCGCCGCTGCCGACATCTCGCGCGCTGCGTCACCGCGCATCTCGCGGCCCGTCGTTCGGCGCTCGTCCACCTGGCCCTTGAAGGCCACGAGGTTGCGCTCGGCGTCAATGATGTTCGCGATCACCGCGTTCAGTCGCGTGGCCTGCTCGAACTGCTGCTGCAGCTCGGCCAGCGTGGTTTGCGACGTGGGGTCGATGCGTACGGTCAGGGGCTGCTCCTGCACATCGCCGCCCACGGTCAGCCGGATGGCGTATTGACCTGGCAGCACCTGCGGGCCCACCGGGCGCCCGCGCCAGTCGCCGGGGTCCGACGAGTCGGCGGGCATGTCGCTCAGCACCTTGGGCGCGTCCATGCGCAGATCCCACGCAACGCGGTTGAACCCCTGGTTGGTCGTCGGTCGCCGCAGCGTGCGGATCACACGGCCCTCCTGCAGCACCTCGATGCGAAGCGCGGAGTCCGCCGGCTTTGCGCCCAGCCAGTAGGTCACCAGCGCGCCGTATGGCGTGTTGGCGCCGCGGAACTGCTTGTTCCCCCAGTTCCACTTCTGGTCACCCTGGTTGAAGCGCGTGGCTACCCGCGGAGTGAACAGGTGCGCCGCCTTGCGTGCGATGGCGGGCGTCATCTGCTGGATCGCCGAGGCATCGTCGAACACCCAGAGGGCGCGTCCGTGCGTGGCGAGCACGAGGTCATTGTCGCGCGGATGCACGAGCACTTCATGCACCGCGACCGGCGGGAGGTTGCCGAGGTGCAGCCGCGTCCAGTCGGAGCCGCCGCTCCATGACGCGTAGAGCCCCAGTTCCGTGCCGACATAGAGCAGGCTCGCGTTCTTCGGGTCCTCGCGGATCACCTGCACGTAGTTGTCTGCGGGCAGGTTCCCCGTGATGTTCGTCCACGTCCGCCCGAAGTCGGTCGTCTTGTACACGTAGGGGCGGAAGTCGTCCATCATTCGCCGCTCGAACGTGGCGTACGCGGTGCCGGCCGCTGTGCGAGACGGCTCCACGCCGGAGACCACCGCGTCCGGGCCGACGCCCGGTACGTTGGCTGCCACGTTGGACCACGTCCGACCCGCGTCGCGCGAGACCTGCAGGTTGCCATCGTCCGTTCCTGCCCAGAGCACGCCGGCCTGCACCGGCGATTCGGCGAACGAGAACACGTTGCCGTAGTACTCGGCGACCGTGTTCTCCTTGAGGACCGGGCCGCCGGCATCCCCCTGTCGGGATCGATCGTTCTTCGAGAGGTCGGGCGAGATCGCCGTCCACGTGCGGCCCCAGTCCGACGACTTGTACACGATGTTGCCGGCGAAATACACGATCTTGCCGTCGTGTGGCGACTTCACGATCGGCGCGTTCCAGTTGAAGCGCACCTGGTTGCTATCCGCCGGGTAGCCGTCCATGCGCTTGATCTGCGGGCTGGCCTCGCGCTGCTCGTAGGTCTGGAGGTTGGTCGCCTGGATGCCGCCGGCCTGGTAGTCGGAGAGGAACAGGTCCGGGTTGTCGGGATGCGAGACGGCGTAGTAGCCGTCGCCATTCTGGATGAAGCGCCAGTCGTCGATGAGGATCGACGCCCCGCGCACGCGCGACGGGCCGGTCCACACGCCGTTGTCCTGCAGCCCGCCGGCGAGGTGGTAGAACGGCTCGCGCATGTCGTAGGACACCTGGTAGAACTGTCCCACCGGGAGGTTCGGATACCACTCCCACTGCCGGCCCTGGTCGTACGAGACGTTCATCCCGCCGTCATCACCCATGAACATGCGCCGCGGGTTCATGGGGTCGATCCACATCGTCTGGTGGTCGCCGTGAAAATTCCCCGTCATCGGGCGGAACGTGCTGCCGCCATCCACCGAAAACGAGAACGCCATGCCTAACGTGTAGAGGCGATCGGCGTTGGTCGGGTCCACCCGGAGGTCGGCGTAATAGAAACCCCGGCCGAGCGTGTGCGCGTTGTCGCTGGTCTTCACCCACGTCTCGCCATGGTCCGTGGACCTGAAGACGTAGCCCTCGCGGGTCTCGGCGACCGCGTACACCACGTTGGGAGACGAGGGCGCCACCTTGATCCCGACGCGCCCCATGAGCTTCGGCAGACCCTTCGTCGCCTTCGTCCAGGTCTTCCCGCCGTCGACCGAGCGGTAGATGCCACCTTGCTCGTCGCCCGAGCGGAACGTCCACTGCTTGCGGTCGAAGTACCACAGGGCCGCATACAGCCGATTGGGATTCACCGGGTCGATGTCGAGGTCCGCCGCGCCGTGCACGGCGTCGGTGTACAGCACCTTCGTCCAGTGCTCACCACCGTCTTCCGACATGAACACGCCCCGCTCCTCGTTCGGCCCAAAGGCGTGGCCAACGGCGGCGACGTAGACCTTTCGCGGATCGCGCGGGTTCACCACGATGCGCGAGATATGCCGCGTATCGGCGAGGCCGAGGTGCCGCCACGTCTTGCCACCATCCGTGGTCTTGTACACGCCGTTGCCAAAGCTCACCGAGTTCCGCACGTTGGCCTCGCCGGTGCCGACGTAAACGACCTCGGGATTGGTCGGGTCGAGCGCCAGGTCGCCGATCGACGCCACGGACTGCTTGTCGAAGATCGGCGTCCAGGTCGTGCCGGCGTTCGTCGACTTCCAGACGCCTCCGGACGCGCTCCCGACGTACACGATCGACGGGTCGCCGGCCACGCCCTCCACGTCGCTCATGCGCCCGGACATGTTCGACGGTCCGATGTTGCGGTAAGACAGCCCCGCGAACAACGACTCGGCCACGGTGGGCGCCGCCGGACTGGGGGCGGCAGCGGTCGCCGGACGACGCGCGGGCTGCGCGCTGACTGCGGTGCCGGCGAGAAAGAGGAGGATGGACAGGACCTGCCGGGGCGAACCAGACGTACGCATGAAGGCTCCTTGCCTGGATGACGGAACGCGAGAAATGCTACCTCCTGCGCCCTCCCTTGGGGAGGCGGCGGTTGCCTCCCGCGTGCGCCGCGTCGATCTTGCAGCTCCTCAGATCACTGGCGCATGCAGACACCAACCATGAAGACCCACGGTCACCTGGCCGCCTTTGGCGCGCTCGGCGTCTGTGTGGGAGCGGTCGGGATCTTTGCCCTCTTCTATTGGATCACCGCACAGTCGCCCACCGGCGGACTCGATGCCGAACACTCCCTCATCTCCCGCCTCGCCATCGGCGTCATCGTCGCGGCGCTGATCGGTGTGCACTACGCCTTTGCGCGACAGCTCCTGACCTACGTGAAGGAGCAGAAGGGGAAATAAGCTCGTCGCTGCTCGCGGTCGGCGTCATCATCTCGGCGCTGATCGGCGTGCACGACGCCTTGGCTCGGCAGCTCCTCGCCTGTGTGAAGGAGCAGAAGGAGGGATAAGCTGGTCGCTGATCGCGGTCGGCGTCATCGACTCGACGTTGATCGGAGCGCAAGATGCCTTTGCGCGGCGTTGGCTCGCGCGCGCAAGGAGCAAGCGCGGGAGAGGCTCGTCCACCCGCGGGCCGGCGACACTGGCAGTCGCGCCAGGATCCTGGATGAGCCTCAGAGAGCGCCGGCGCCGCCGGCAGACGCCGCGTCTGGATCACCCTGGGGCTGCCCTCGACGCACCAACGCCTGACGAGCCAGCACGATGGCGTCCTCCGTGCCGGCGAGCGCGAGGACATCGCCTTCGCGCAAGCGCTCGCTGCCCCGCGGTGTGATGGACTCAGCGCCGTCCGCCGAGCGACGCAGGATGGCCAACACCGTCGCCCCGGTCTCCCCTCGCAGGTCGAGCTCACCCAGGCTGCGCCCGACCCCGGGATCGCCCGCCACGAGTCTCACGGATTCCGGATCGCCGAGCCCGGGCAGCATGGCTGCCACGTGATCCATCGTGACAGCCAGCTCTTCCTCGGTAGAGTTGCTGGTGCTCTTCTGCATCAGGGCCATTACGATCACTTCGGCGCCGGCGCGCGCATGTCCGTAGAGCGCAGTCGCGCTTCGCCACACTGCAACGGCAGCACCGATCGCCATCAGTCCAAAGGCGCCGGCCACCGGTAGCCTCGGTGCCATTGGCTGCAGCAGGGCGAGGAGCGGAATCGCGCACGCGAGCAGGAGCCCGTATTGCAGCGTCGCGACGAACGCGATCCGCGGCGCCGCCGCGCGGTCGAGGCGATGGCGCTCGGGGCCGGGCATCGCGCGCAGCGCCAGTTCGGTTGCGACGAAGCGCGTCATGCGCACCAGTCCCGCCACGAACGGCGTGGCCGCGCCGAGCGCGAGCACGAGCACCGCATAGCGCCCCGCAGGCGCCTGCCACGAGAACCAGCCCTCGATGAGTGGCGCCAGTCGATTCATCTCCGCCGCGGCCGCGATCATGAGTCCCCCGAGCAGCGCGACGTCGCCGAGGATGAGCCACGCGGCGCGTCGCAGGCCCGGTCGAGCAGCGGGTCGACTGCGCCGCAGCCCGTCGAACCAGGTGGCATAGAGTGAGACAAACGTCTGCAGGGCCTCCGGGAGGCTGCGGTCCACGCGTTGCGCGAAGTGCGGCCCGCGCTTGACCAGGAGCGGCGTGGTCAGGGTCGTGAGCGCCGACACCGCGATCGCTACGGGGTAGAGGAACGGCCGCGTGGCGCCGCCTGCGAGCGCGACACCGGCGATGATGAACGAGAACTCGCCGATCTGCGCGAGGCTCATCCCCGCCTGCACCGAGAGCCTGAGGCCGTTCCCGGTGAGGAACGCGCCAATGGAGACCGCCACGAACTTGCCGACGATCACCACGACGCTCAGCCCCAGGATCGCGGCCCAGTGTTCGGCGACCACACGCGGCTCGATGAGCATGCCCACCGAAACGAAGAAGATCGCGACGAAGATGTCGCGTACCGGCGCGATCAGGTGTGCGATACGCTCGCCCTCGCCGCTCTCGGCCACGAGTGACCCGACGATGAATGCGCCGAGCGCGACGCTGTAGCCAAACGCGAGGGCGAGCAGCGCGGCCGCGAACGAAAGGCCAACCGAGAGCACGACCGTCGTTTCATCGCTGCCGAGCGCAACCACGCGTCGCACGAGCCATGGCAGCGCGACCCGTCCGATCGCGATCAGGGCGACGAGGAACGTCGCCAGGCGAATCCCGGTGAGCGCGAGCCCGCGCCCGGAGACTCCGCCCCCGGTCACGATCGTGGAGAGGACCGCGATGAGCAGGATCGCAATGAGGTCCTCGACGATGAGGATGCCGAAGACCGTTTCCCTGAGCCGGCCCTTCACGCCCTGCTCGGTGAACGTGCGTGCGATGATCGTGGTGGACGAGATCGCGACGATTGCGCCCGTGAAGAGCCGTTCGACATCTGACCACCCGAAGAGCGCCGCGATCGCGTACCCGAGACCGAACATCAGGCTCGTTTCGGCGAGCGCAGCCACCCCTGCCGTGGCGCCGATCTGCAGTACGCGGCCGAGTCGGAACTCCAGCCCGAGGGAGTACATGAGGAGGACGACGCCAAGCTCGGAGAGCGCGCGCACCATCTCCGCGTCGGCAAAGAGGGGCAGGGGCGTAAACGGCCCCACGATCATCCCCGCGACGAGGTACCCGAAGACGACCGGCAGCCGCACCCGACGCGAAACGACCGTCGTGACGGCGGCGACGCAGAGAACGAGCGCGAGGTTCTGGAGAAAGTTCGGTCCGTCGTGCATGGCGCGGATGGAAGAACGTGCGCCCGGCCGCCGGCATCGGCCCGCGGACGGCTCAGCCCTAGGTACTCCATCACACGCCCGCCGTCCACCACTCGCCGCAGGTTACCGTCGATCCGTTGTCTGGTCTCTCCGGCTCATCCACGGGCGATCGCCCGCCTCAGGCAATTCATGCACCGTCGATCCGTCCACGAGCCATCCGTCGACTCGTGTCGGCGACCCGTCGCGTGGGAGATTCCGTCGATACGTGTACCGTCAAACCCATTCACCCGTCGACCCATTCACCAGCCGACCCATTCACCAGCCGACCCATTCACCAGCCGACCCATTCACCCCGTTCAACCCGCCGACTCGTCAGCCGATTCGCCCGACGATGCGTTCCCCCGTCACTCGTCGATGCCCCCACGTCCCCCCCCGATCATTCGCTACACGTCCAGATTGGATGCGAAACGCGCGTTGGCCTCGATGAACGCCTTGCGGGGTTCGACATCGTCGCCCATGAGCGTCTGGAAGATCTGGTCGGCGAGCACGGCGTCTTCCATGCTCACGCGCAGCAACGTGCGGCGCTCGGGATCCATGGTGGTGTCCCAGAGCTGGTCCTTGTTCATCTCTCCAAGGCCCTTGTAGCGCTGCACATTGGCCTTGGAGTTGTCGCCGTTCCCCAGTCGATCGATGAACTGGTCGCGCTCCTTCACGTCATACGCGTAGAACTCCTGCTTGCCCTTGGCCACGCGGAAAAGAGGCGGCTGCGCGATGTACATGTACCCGGCATCGATGAGCTGTGGCATTTGCCGGAAAAAGAAGGTCAGCAGCAGCGTGCGGATATGCGCGCCGTCCACGTCGGCGTCCGTCATGATGATGATCTTGTGGTAGCGCGCCTTCTCGATCTCGAACTCGTCCTTGATCCCGGTGCCGATCGCGGTGATGATGGTCCGGATCTCCTCGTTGGAGAGGACCTTGTCGATGCGGGCCTTCTCGACGTTGATGATCTTGCCGCGCAACGGCAGGATGGCCTGGAACTCGCGGTTGCGGCCCTGTTTGGCGCTGCCGCCAGCCGAGTCGCCTTCGACGAGGAAGACCTCGCACATCGCCGGGTCGCTCAGCGAACAGTCGGCGAGCTTGCCCGGCAACGTGCCGATGTCGAGCGCCGACTTCTTGCGCGTCAGGTCGCGCGCCTTGCGCGCCGCCTCGCGCGCCCGCGCCGCACTCACCGCCTTGTCGACGATGGCGTTTGCCACGCGCGGGTGTTCCTCGAGGTACGCGCCCAGCCAGTCGTTCACCACGGTCTTCACCACCGACTCGGCCTCGGAGTTCCCGAGCTTGGTCTTGGTCTGTCCCTCGAATTGCGGCTCCTTGACCTTGACCGAGAGCACCGCCGTGAGGCCCTCGCGCACGTCTTCTCCTGACAGCGTGAAGTCCGCCTTCTTGAGGAAGCCGCCCTTCGACGCGTAGTCGTTGATGCGGCGCGTGAGCGCGGCCTTGAAACCCGTCAGGTGCGTGCCGCCCTCGTGCGTGTTGATGTTGTTGACGAAGGTAAAGACGTTCTCGTTGTAGCCGTCGTTGTACTGCAGCGCGAGCTCGATCCCGATCTCGTCCTTCTCGGTCTCGACGTACAGGATCTCGTTGTGGACCGGCTTGCGGGCGCTGTTGAGGAACTTCACCATTTCCTGCAGGCCGCCTTTGGCGTGGAACGTCTCGCTCTTCGCCTCGCCATCGCGCTCGTCGGTGATGTGGATCGTGACGCCCTTGTTGAGGAACGACAGCTCCCGCAGCCGGTTGGCCAGCGTGGCGTAGTCGTAGCGCAACTCGGTGAAGATCTGGGGATCCGGCTTGAAGTGGATCCGCGTCCCGTCGCGCTCGCGGGCGCCCACCTTGCCGATGATCCTGAGCGTCGTCTGTGTGTCGCCGCGCGCAAAGTCCATGTAGTGCACCTTGCCCGCGCGCTTCACCCACACCTCGAGCTTTTCGGACAGCGCGTTGACGACGGACACGCCCACGCCGTGCAGGCCGCCCGACACCTTGTAGCTGTCCTTGTCGAACTTGCCGCCGGCGTGCAGCACCGTCATCGCCAGCTCCACGCCCGAAATCTTCTCCGTCGGGTGGATGTCCACCGGGATGCCGCGGCCGTTGTCGTCCACGGTAATCGAGTCGTCGGCATGAATCGTGACCGACACCGTGTCGCAGTAGCCGGCCAGCGCTTCGTCGATCGAGTTGTCGACCACCTCATAGACCAGGTGGTGCAGCCCGCGGGACGACGTCGACCCGATGTACATGCCGGGCCGCTTGCGCACCGCTTCGAGTCCCTTGAGAACCTGGATGTTCCCGGCGTCGTACGCGGCGGACCTGCCGTTCGGCTCGTTAGGCTTGGCCATGGAGTGCGTAAGGGAGAGTGCCCTGGAAAGCGCCCCGAACAATACCCGAAGATCGGGCCTCGGAACCCTGGGGAAAACCTAGCGGACCTGCCACGCCAAGACAACCCGTAACCGAAGGTTCGATAACGGGTTAGCGCATCAAGGCCCACCGGATCTTCACGATCGGCCGATTCATCGTTACCCGGTTGATCGACGCCAGCAGTTCGGACTCCATCAGCGTCAGTTCGTGCATCCACGCCGACGTGCGCGCCACCGCGAACAGCGTACCGTCCTCGCTCACCGAAATCGCCCGCGTCACCTGCGCCAGCTCCGGTCCCACCAGCTCCGGCCACAGCGTGAGCACCTCGCTCTGCTTCACGCGATCGGTCAGCCCGCTCGTGCGCATGAAGCGCGAGAGGGCGTCCGCCAGCCGCTCCGCTCCGCCACTGCGTTCGTCGTCAGGCATCGCGTACCTCACCATGTTCGATCGTCCATCGCGCCAGCGCCGTGAATCCGGGCGGCACGTCGTCGTCGCGCGGCACGGCAAGGATACGCTGGCCGTCGCCCACCCGACTCAGCACCCCAAGGATGCCCTGCGCCCGCTCACGATCGAGCTCCGCAAAGGGGTCGTCGAGCAACAGCACCGGTGCGCGCTCCAATCGATCGCGCAGCGTCTCGGCCTCCACCATGCGCAGGGCGAGCGCAATCGTGCGCTGTTGGCCCGCGGATCCAAACGTGCGCGCCAGTCGGCCCCCAAGAACGATCGCCACATCGTCCCGGTGCGGTCCGTGTTGCGTCATCCCACGCCGGATGTCGCTCGTGCGGTTCTTCGCCAACAGATCAGCGAGCACCGCACGCAGCGCCTCCTCATCCAGTCCCGCGATCGCGTGCTCGCGCGTGCCCGCCTGGTGCCGCAGGCCCACCGTCGCCGGTTCGCCGATCAGCGCGCACAGCGCACGCACGCGTGGCGCGGCCACACGCACCCACTCCATACGCTCTGTCCAGAGTCTCGCGCCCGCCTCGGCAAGGGCAGGCTCCCACACCGCCGCGAGCGCCTGACCGTCGGCGCGCGTCGCCGCGTCGCGCAACACGGCATTCCGCCGGAGCAGCGCGGCTCGATACCGCTGCAACGCGCCCAGGTAGCGCGGCGACGTCGCGGCCAGCACGATGTCCAGGAAGCGTCGGCGCTCCAGCGGCGCTCCGCTCACGAGGACCACGTCACGCGGTGACAGCACCACCGAGGGTACGGCGCCGAGTGCGTCCGCCAGTCGCGGCACCTCGATGCCGTCGAGCACGAGGCGCTTGCGTCGTGCGCCGCGCTCGATCCCGATGCGCACGTCGTCGACCCGCGACCCGTCGACCTGCATCGCGATGTGAAGCGCGTCGCACCCGAAGCGCACCAGGTCTGCGTCGCGTGCGCCTCGCATGGACCGCAAGGCATGCGCGTAGTGCACCGCCTCCAGCAGGTTGGTCTTGCCGTGCCCGTTCCGCCCGACGAGCACCACACCGGCCGGCGGCACATCCAGCTCCGCGTGCTCGATGTTGCGGACGTTGCGCAGCGTCAGCCGTCGGACGCGCACCGGAGGCGGAGCCGGCGTGACACGCGCTTCGCCAATCGCCTCCGTGGCTTCCACGGTGCCTAACGACCCTCGAAGGCCGCCGGGCGCTTCGCGAGGAACGCGGCCGTTCCCTCGGCCATGTCCTTCGTGCCGGACAGCAGCGCGAAATGGTCCGCCTCGATCGCGAGCCCCTCGGCGAGCGGGCCGTCGTAGCCGCGATGGACCGCCTCGATGCACGACGCCAGCGCCAGCGGGCCGTTGGCCAGCATCGTTCGCAGCATCGCTTCCGCCGTTGCCAGAAGCTCCGCGGCAGGCACCACCTTGTTCACCAGGCCGATGCGGAACGCCTCGCTCGCGTCGATCAGCTCGCCGGTCAGCAGGAGTTGCAGCGCGCGACCCTGGCCCACGAGTCGCGGCAGGCGTTGCGTGCCCCCGTAGCCTGGGCAGATCCCGAGCTTCACCTCGGGCTGGCCGAACTTCGCGGTGTCCGACGCGATGCGCACGTGGCAGGCCATCGCCAGTTCGCAACCGCCGCCGAGTGCAAAGCCGTTCACGGCGGCGATCACCGGCTTGGGGCTCCGCTCGAACCGCCCAAAGACGCCCTGACCCCGGAGCGCGCGTTGCCGGGCGTCGAGCGGCTGCTGAGTGGCCAGCTCCGAAATGTCAGCACCGGCGACGAACGCCTTGCCCGCGCCCGTGAGAATCGCGCCCCCGATGTCGGCGCGCGTGCGCACCTCGTCGATGGCTTCACCCAGCTCGCCGATCGTCTGCGCGTTGAGCGCGTTCAGCTTGTCGGGGCGCGTGACCGTGATGGTGGCGACGCGGTCGTGGACACTCAGCGTGAGGTTCGTCGGCATGGGCGAAGACGCGTGGCGGGCGTGTGGGCGAGGGAGGAATCTACTCCGGAATGGCAGCTCCTCGCTGCGCTTCGTACGCCACGGGTCGACGGGGGCCGCCGGCCTGCCAGCCGACCGGCGAGGCTCGTACCTTGACGCATGACGAGTCCCATCGAAGCGGTGCGCTGGAGTCCGGATGGGCGTGCGGTTCGGATCATCGATCAAACGCTGCTGCCGGGCGCATATCGCGAGCGCGACCTCCACTCGCTCGACGACGTCGTGCGCGCGATTCAATCGCTCGCCGTTCGCGGAGCCCCGGCGATCGGCGTCTGTGGAGCGATGGGTCTCGCCGTGGTCGCGCAATCGCACGCGGCGCTCGAAGGCGCGGCGTTTCGGGCCGCGCTCGCGTCCGCGGCGCGCGTGATCAGCGCAGCGCGACCGACCGCGGTCAATCTCTCCTGGGCGGTCGATCGTCTCATGCGCGTGGCCCACGGTTCCAATGGCTCGACCTCGAGCCTGCTCGACGCACTCCGTGACGAGGCGACCCGCATCCTGGACGAAGATCGCGCCATGTGTCGGGCTATTGGTGAACACGGCGCCTCGCTGCTCGGGGACGGCGCGCGCGTGTTGACCCACTGCAACGCGGGCGCCCTCGCGACCGGAGGCATGGGGACCGCGCTGGCCCCGGTCTACGTAGCCAAAGAAAGCGGCCGCCGCGTCGCCGTGTTCGCCGACGAAACACGACCCCTCCTCCAGGGAAGTCGGCTCACCGCGTGGGAACTCGCGCGCGCCGGCATCCCGGTCACGATCCTCGCCGACAACATGGCGGCCAGCGTGATGCGCGCGGGGACGATCGACCTGTGCATCGTCGGTGCTGACCGCATCGCGGCGAACGGAGACGTGGCCAACAAGATCGGCACCTACGGCGTCGCGGTGCTCGCCAGGCATCACGGCATTCCATTCTATGTGGCGGCGCCGAGCTCGACGATCGATCCGGCCACCCCGACCGGCGCGCAGATCACCATCGAGCAGCGCAGTCCGGATGAGATCACGCGTGGCTTCGGGTCGGTCACGGCGCCGGACGGCGTGGGAGTGTACAATCCGGCCTTCGATATCACGCCTGCCGAGCTCGTGACGGCGATCATCACCGAACGCGGCATCCACCACCCGCCGTATCGCTGGACCTGAACACGCGCGCCCACCAGCCACCCGCCTTCGCATGAAGTACGTGCTTGCCATCGACCAGGGAACCACCGGCAGCACCTGTTTGGTCGTCCGCTCCGATGGCCAGGTCGTCGGTCGTGGCTATCGCGAGATCACGCAGCACTATCCGCAACCGGGGCTCGTCGAGCACGATGCGGAGGAGATTTTCGAGCGCACGCGTGAGGCCGCGCGTGAGGCGATCGCCGCTGCCAGGGTCGTGCCCGAGGCGATCGGGATCACCAACCAGCGCGAGACCATCGTCGTGTGGGACCGACGCACGGGCGCGCCGGTGCATCGCGCGATCGTCTGGCAGGATCGTCGCACGGCTCCGCGCTGCGCCGAGCTGTCGCCACGCGCGGAGGAGATCTCGCGACGAACGGGTCTGGTCGTCGATCCCTACTTCTCGGCGACCAAGCTCGAATGGTTGCTGCGGCAGGTGCCCGGCCTTGCCGCGCGCGCCGTCGCCGGTGAACTCGCGGCGGGAACGATCGACGCGTGGCTCGTGTGGAAGCTCACCGGCGGCCAGGTGCATGCGACCGACCCGACCAATGCGTCGCGCACGATGCTCTACGACATCGACCGTCTCGCGTGGAGCGACGAGCTGTGCGCGCTCTTCGGGGTGCCCCGCGCGATGCTCCCCGACGTGCGATCGTCCTCGGGAGACTTCGGCACCGCGAGCGCGGAACACCTTGGCGCCGCGATCCCGATCCGCGGCGTCGTCGGTGACCAGCAGTCGGCGCTGTACGGCCAGGGATGCTGGGCGAAAGGTGAAGGCAAGAACACCTACGGCACCGGAGCGTTCCTGCTGTTCAACGCCGGCGCGTCACGGCCGAATGGCGGAGGCGGCCTGCTGACGACGATTGCCTGCGACGCGAAGGGCCAGCCGGCCTACGCACTCGAAGCGGCCGTGTTCATCGCTGGCGCCGCGATCCAGTGGCTACGCGACGGCCTGCAGCTGCTCGCTCACGCGGGCGAGAGCGAGGCGATGGCACGGTCGCTTGTATCAAATGATGGGGTGTATTTCGTGCCGGCGCTCGTGGGTCTGGCCGCGCCGCACTGGGACGCCGATGCACGCGGCATGATCGTGGGCCTCACGCGGGGGACCGGCCGGGCGCACCTGGTACGTGCGGCACTGGAGTCGATGGCCTACTCCACCGCCGACGTGGTGGACGCCGCACGAACGTTTGGCGGCGTTGCCGTCGATCGGCTGCGTGTGGACGGCGGGGCCACCGCCAACGACTGGCTGATGCAATTCCAGGCGGACGTGCTCGGCATCCCCGTGGAACGGCCGTCGATGTTGGAGACGACCGCACTCGGTGCCGCGGGGCTGGCCGGTGTGGCCGCCGGTGTCTGGGCAAGTCCTGGCGAGTTCCTGGCCGCGCGGCAGTTCACGAAGTTCACGCCGGGCGCCGACCGTGCGATCGCCACCTCGGGCCGCGACGGCTGGCAGCGGGCCGTGCGCGCGACGTTAGGCTGGGCCCGGGACGTTCGCGAGGGCGCTGGCCGGTGACGCTGGCGTGCCCCCGCATGCTCCCTGCATCATTCCCGGGCGGGAGGCCGACATCCCGCTCACGCGCCGAGGGTTCCCATGACCGAGCCGGAAAGCCCACGTCCCGAACGCAAGAACCTGCTGCTTCGCATGCTCATCAACGAGATGCTGGAGCAGGTCCGCGACATCCAGCGCAATGCGGGCCCGTGGTCCCCGGACGAACGCGAGCGTGCCGAAGCGACGCTCGATCGCGTGATGCAGCAAGTCCGATCCGAAGCCACGCGACGCTCGACCGAATAGCGCCGACGGAGCGCGCGTGAGCCTCGGCGCGCTGACCCCAGGCACGCTCGCCATCTGGATCGCCACCGCACTCGCCCTCGTGGCCGGGGTGGCGGCGATGACGGCGCGGCCGGGAGACCACCGCTCCGGCGTGGCTTCCCGCGCGCTCCTCATGGCGGCGGCGTTCGCGTCGCTCGCGACGCTCGTGCTCGGGGACGCCCTGCGCCGGCACGACGTCGCCGTCGATTTCGTGGCGCGACATACCACGAACGCGGTGCCGGCGACGGTTGCCATCCGTGGAGCCTTTGCGGACCCGAGCGGGGCAGGGCCCGCCCTGGCGGCCCTGCTGGGGATCGTTGGCGGCTGGTGGGCGCGGCGCGGCACACGACCCGGCGTTGCCGGGATCGCCGCGGTGACCATGATCGTACTGCTCGCCGGCCCGCTGGCCGGGCGACCGCTCGCGCGACTCGCATGGACACCGGTCGATGGCCAGGACCCGCTGATCTTCTTTCGCCATGTGGGTTCCCTGCTGTGGATGGCTGGGCTCACCACGGCGATCGTCGGGGCCGCGCTCACGCTCGGAGTCACCGTCGATCGATGGCGACACGGGAACCCGACGGGCGCCGATCTCCTGCTGGGGAGAGTGGCGTTTCTCGGCGTCGTGACCGCGGTGCTGGCGCACGTGTGGGTCGCGGTCGCAACCGGCGTTTCGCGGGACGTCGATCTCCTCACCAGTCGAGGCGGCGCGTCGGTGATGGCGATGCTGGTGGCGCTGGGCAGCCTGGCCACCATCTCGCGCCGCGGCGGCACGCAGGCAGCGGTCGAGGGCGCGCTCGCCCTCACACTCGCCGCCGTTGGCCTCGCCCTCGGACCGGTCGCGTTGCCCGCGACCCTGGCGATGCGTGGACTCGCTGGGCTCGCGTTCGTTGTCGCGCTCATCGCGGTGTGGCGCAGCCGGCCGGGGCTCCCGCGAACCGCGCGGCCGTCGCCCGCGACGGCCGTCGCAATGGCCTCGGCCCTGGTCGCGCTGACGGCCGCGGGTATCGAGCTGGAAAGCGCGCCGCGCGATGGGCGCCTGACGAGTGGCGGGTCTGCGCCGGTTTCCGGTGGAGCCCTGGACCACCTCGGCCTCTCCCGCTACGAAGACAACGATTCCGATGTCCTGGCCCTGGCGCTCGAGACCCGGCGGTCTGGACGCACGCGGCTGGCGAGCGCGGAGCATCGGGAGTACCACGATGCGCGCGGGGGCATCATCGGTGGCCTCGTGAAGATTCCCGCACGCATGGTCGGCCTCACGTCCACCGTGGTCTGGCTGGAGGATGTTCGTCCGGGCGACGAGGTGCGCCTGACGATCGTTGACCGTTGGCCGATCGTGCTGTGGGGCATTGCGGCCGGTCTCGCCGGCCTCGCCGTGCTTCTCTCGTTGCTCCCGGCCGCGCGGCGACACCCGACGCGCTCGACGTGAGGCGCCGCCACGCCGTGCCGGCTATCGCTCGATGGACTCCAGCCGCCGCCGCGCGAGCCTGAGCGGAACGAACGTCGCCACCAGGCAGAGCCCGGCGGCCATCGCAAAGCCAAGGATCATCGGCGTGGGATCCGCGACCTCGGCGAAGGCCCGCGCGCTCAGGTAGAGGTACACCGGACGCGCCTCGAGCAGCAGCACGCCCCCGATCAGGCACACCGCGCTCATCATGAACACCAGACCCCCGAACGACGTGGGAATCTGCGCAGCGTTTTCGGTCTCGAAGCGGGGGTACATGGTGCCGAATCCGACCGCCAGACCGGCAATCGCAAAGGTCATGAGCGTGATGGTCGCAATGGACACCGCGAACATGAAGGGACTCACCTGCAGCAACGCGTTGGTCACGCCAACGATCCCAAGGGCGAGCGCCAGGAGGGGAACGGTGCCCACCCAGAACTTTGCCCACAGCAGGTCGCGCATGGCCAGGGGGCTCGACCGCACCAGCCACCAGCTGCGCCCCTCGAGGCTCACACCGGGGAACAGGAACCGCGCGGCGATCGAGGCGAGCACAAACCCGGCCAGCGCCAGGTTGAGGAACGGAATGAGGTTGACGATGAAGAACGTCATACCCTCTCCCGACAGCGGCAGGAACCGGATGTTCACAACGTAGACCACCAGCAGGACGCCGAGCAGGATCAGCTGCGACCACTGCGTCGTGTCGCGGAAGAAGATGCGGATCTCCTTGAACACCAGTTCGCGACGTCGCACGCCGAACGGCCACATCGCCCAGCGCGGTGGCGCCGACGTTGCTTCCTTCACCAGGCGCTGTGCACCCTCCTGCGCCTTGCTGTAGCCACGGGCGTACAACACACCATGCAGTGTGGCGCCGAGCACTACGAACGCGGCGGCGGTCGACCACAGCAGATAGAGCGGGAGCACGTCGTAGTCATAGGTCAGCCATCCCATCACCGAGCGCTGCACCCACTCGCTCGGCAGCAACGGCGACGTCGGTCCACGGAGGATCGCAATGAACTCGACCAGCGATCGAAAGCCTTCCGGACGCGCCAGCTTCTCCGGCCGCAGCAACCGGAACAACACCACCACGCCCGCGCCGGCGATCACGGTGATCACGCTGAGGATGTCCCGCGTACGCCGCGCCGGAAACACGTTCACCAGCAACAGCGTGAGCGCGCTGCCCACGGCCGATGGAATCACCAGGAAGGGCACGAGGGTGCCAACGACGATTGCGATGAACCCCCACCCGCCGTCGTAGACCATGCCGTACGCCACGAAGATCGGAATCGACAGCAGCAGCACCATCCAGCTCGAGTGCAGCGTCGTCTCGAAGAGTTTGGCCGCGTAGAGCCTGAGCCAGTCCACAGGCGCCGAGACGAGCATGTCGAGGTCTCGCGCCAGGAAGAAACTCGACAACGCGGTGATCACGTTCGAGAGCAGCAGGATCGACGAGAAGGCCAGCAGCAGCACACCAAGCAGCTTGCCGGCGAGCAGCGGCCCGATCTCCGGTACACCCTTGAAGTAGGAGAGCACCCGGTGCACGGCGCCGAAGGCGAAGCTCCAGAACACGAGCGCGAGGAGGGACAGGAGCACCCAGCGTGCCCCACGCCCTCGCTCTCCCTGCCGTCGACGAGCGCGCGCGCTCTGCCAGCGAGGCGAGAGCAGGTGCAGGATGGATGCGCCCGCGGCCACCGGAGGCACCACCCGCCCGCCCGACGGCGTGTACCCCGGCTGCGGTCCCACGCGCGACTGCGATCCGGAGAGCATCCGGTGGCGCGCGACGAGGCCGGGGTCGGGACCCACCGGCAGTCCGGCACTACCCATCGAGCACCTCGGCCAGCTCCCGCGCCACGTCGTCACCGGTGAGTCGGAGGAAGATCTCCTCGAGCCCTTCATCACCGCGCTCCGCGTTGGCGCGCAGTTCATCCATCGTGCCCGCGGCCCGGATGTGACCTCGCTGAATGATCGCGATGCGGTCGCACATCGCCTGCGCCACCTCGAGCGTGTGCGTCGACATCATGATCGTGTGGCCGCGCCGCGTGTATTCCCGGAACAGATCCTTCAGCGTGCGCGCCGCCTTCGGATCGAGCCCCACCATGGGCTCGTCGACGACGATCACATCGGGGCGATGCACGAATGCACTCGAGATGATGAGCTTCTGCCGCATCCCGTGGCTGTACGCCTCGACCAGCTCATCTCTCCACTCCGTGAGGTCGAACACCTCGAGCAGTTCCGCGGCGCGGCGCTCGATGGCGTCACCTTCCTGCGCATAGAGTCCGGCCACGAACCGGAGGAACTCGATGCCGGTCAGCTTTTCATAGATGAACGGGCGATCGGGGATGAAGCCGAGCCGCGACTTGGCCGCGATCGGGTCGCGATCGAGGTCGATGCCGCAGATCCGGATACTCCCCGACGTGGGACGCAGGATGCCGGCGACCATGCGCATCGTCGTTGTTTTTCCCGCGCCGTTTGGCCCGAGAAAGCCGAACAGCTCCCCGCGCGGCACGACGAGGTTGAGCGCGTCGACGGCGGTGAAGCTGCCGTATCGCTTCGTGAGGTTCGCGATCTCGATCATGGCTTGTGGGTTGGAGCGGGCCCCGACGCGACGACCCTCAGCGTCGACCGCGAGACGAGTCGGTCGAGTTCCTGGCCCAGGGACACCGCACCGACGACGAGCCGCAAGTGCGAGGCATCCGCGGGGAACTGACCACTGGTCGGATCCACCGGCACCCAGTCCCGACTGACCCAGACTTCGGCCCACGAGTGCGACAGCCAGGCATCGCCGGTGTAGACCACGCCGCGCACCGCGCGCGCAGGGATGCCGGACGCCCGGGCCAGCGCCAGGAAGAGCATCGTGTGGTGGTCCGCATCGCCTGAGGCCGACCGCAGCGTCGTGAGCGCGCTCGGCGGGGTCAACGTCGTCTCGAGTCGAATGGAGTCACTGACCCAACGGGCCAGTCGCTGGGTGACGGCGAGCGGATCGTACGCGCGGCCGCGCAGCCGGCGAGCGGCGCCGGCAATCGGATGCGCCTCGACCTCGATGCCCGGCTCCACCTTGAGCGTGCTCGCGAAGGCCGTGCGATGGTCACGCTGCGGCGGCAGCCAGTACCCGTGCTGCTGCGTGAGGGAGTCGGCGCGCACGATCCGGATGGTGTCCCCCGAGCGCCGCTGCCAGCGCCCGGTGGCGGACAGGTCGCCTAACGGGAGGCCAAGGGCCACGACGGTGAGCGTGCCAACGGGCGGCGTCGCGCGCACCGCCGTCACCGTCTTCATCGGAGCCGTCACCGCGTCGCCGGACGCGCGAACCGTGCTGCGCCAGTTCTCGAATGCCATCTCGTACGACGTGCGCGTCTGCCGCGTCGCCGCATCTTCGCGCAGGGTCACGAGCCGGCCGAGTGCGTCGACCCAGGCGTCGAGTCCGGGCACGCGATCCTCCACCACGCGCCAGGCCGTGAGCGTGTCACGATGCGCCGGAACCCACCGACGCTCCTCTGCGTCGAACGCCGCGCTGTCCACCACCACGAACGTCGACTCCGCCGCCAGCGTCACCGCCAGACGCCGCACGCGCAGCGTGGCAGGATCGAACACATCGAAGGCATGCCGATCTCCCACCGATGGCGAGGGCCCGAGGGCGATCGCCATCGGCACCAGCGCCGGCACGAGCAGTGGTGCAACGAATCGCTCCCGCGTACTGTCGCGGCCCGCGGCACTCTCTCGCACGACGAGCAGCGTGGAGTCGTCGAGCACACGCGCCGTGGCAACCGGTGCGGCGGCGCTCACGGCGATCTCCCGAAGTGCGAGCGCGCGTGTGGCGTGTGTCACCACCTGGCGCACGCGACGCCCCGACGCACGCTCCTCCCGCACATCGTACTCCGTGAACTGCAATCCGTCGGGGATCGTGTCGGTGGTGAACGAGGCAAAGCCCACGTGGCGCGCCTCGGATTCGATCGCGAAGTACGTGGGGCCCGGCGCGACGCGAACCGCGGCCTCGGCAAGCCGCTGCACGGTCGAACGGGATGATTCCCGCTGGGCGAACACGGCGAGACCTGCGCCCCACGCCGCGAGCACCGCAACGGCGGCAATGCCGCGCCCGTTCATAGCGCCTCCCGCCACGCCCACGCGCGCGCTGCACGAAACGCCGCGGCCTCGACCTCGTTCTCCACCACGATCGTGACCTCTCGAGGGAACTCGGCGCTGGCGTGGTCATTCAGTACGCCGACCATTACCTGCGCGGCTTCATCGACGTCGAGGTTGCCCGCCCCAAGGCCGAACGGCGCAAAAGCCACCCGCGCAAGCTTCCAGTCACGAGCCCGCTGCAGGGCGCTCGTCATCGCGCGCTGCACTCCCGTGCGCGATACCGCCTCGTGCTCGGTCATCACCACCGCATGAATCAGGAGCCCCGCCTCGAGCCCACCAGCCGCCGTCACGACGGCAGCACCGATGTCGAGGGGCTCCGTCACGCGCAGCTGTGCAGAAAGCGTCGGACCCGCCGCGCCTTCCAGGCGCCGCTGCAGTGGCGTCGTCGCACGCAGCTCCGCGTTCACCGGCCTGGCGATCGCATCGGCTGCGACAAACGCGAGGTCGTCGATCGCGATATCGAGGCGCACGTTAGGCGCTCGCCGCCCGCAGCATGGCGTGCGCGGCCCGGCACGGTCGACGACGCGCTCCAAGTGACTGATTCACAACGGGTTCGGAAGGGAGTGACCTCGGCGAAAAGACCGCTGGGCGCTCGAAAGGTCACGGGACGACCGCGCGGTTCCCGCGCGGGAGTCTGCGCGAACATTCCGCGCGCGCGTCGCATCGCCCGTCGCATCAGGCCGACTTGAAGCCCGCGCACCCTTCGGCGAAGTTTCGGGTCTATGGCCGAAGACGCCCTCATCATTCGCGGCGCGCGCGAGCACAACCTCCGCAACATCGATGTCCAGATCCCACGCGACCGCCTGACGGTCGTGACCGGGCTCTCAGGGTCCGGCAAGTCGTCCCTCGCATTCGATACCATCTACGCCGAGGGCCAGCGCCGCTACGTGGAGTCGTTGTCCGCGTATGCCCGACAGTTCCTCGGCCTGATGGAGAAGCCCGACGTCGACTCCATCGAGGGGCTTTCCCCCGCCATTTCAATAGAACAGAAGTCCGCGGGGCATAACCCAAGGTCCACGGTGGGCACCGTCACCGAGATCTACGACTACCTGCGGCTGCTCTATGCGCGCGTCGGCACGCCCCATTGCCCGAACTGTGGCCGTGCGGTCGAGCGCCAGTCCGCCGGGCAGATCGCGGACGTGATCCTCACGTGGCCCGAGGGACAACGCATCGAGATCCTCGCGCCCCTCGTCCGCGGTCGAAAGGGAGAGTTCCGGGACCTCTTCGAGGGCGCGCGCAAACAAGGCTTTCTGCGGGCCATGGTCGACGGTCAGCTGGTCGAGCTGGCGAAGCCGCCCGCACTGAATCGTCGGCAGAATCATGACATCAGCATCGTCGTCGATCGCGCCGTCGTGCGGGGCGAAGACCGGGGACGCCTCGTGGACTCGCTGGAGACGGCGCTCAAGCTGGCCGAGGGTCTCGTCGAGGTCGTGCGCCACGGTGGCGAGCAGACCACGCAGCTGTTCTCGGAGAAATTCGGCTGCCCCACTTGCGGCATTTCGCTGCCCGAGCTGGAACCGCGACATTTCTCGTTCAACTCACCGTTCGGTGCCTGCACGTCGTGCAGCGGGCTCGGGACCCGCCGCGTCGTCAGCGAAGACCTGATCCTCGGTGATCCGAGCCTCACGATTCTCGAGGGCGTCGTGCTGCCCTGGGGCGAGCCCGACGGCTACCTCCGCCGCGTGATCCTGCCGGGCTTGGCCAGGCAACTGGGGTTTGACCTCGCCACGCCATGGGCAAAGTTACCAAAAGGCGTAAAGCAGGCGCTGCTCCACGGAGCGGGCGGTACGACGAACAGCGCGTCCACGGGGACGAAGAAGGGCACGAAGCGGGCCCGCGCGACCACGCCGTCCGTGGCGTGGGAGGGTATCCTGGCCCTCATCCAGCGGCGCTACACGGAAACGGACTCCGACGCGATCCGGATGGAGCTGCAGGAGTACATGGTCGAGCGCGTGTGCCCCGCGTGCGGAGGGCAGCGCCTCAAGCCGGAGTCGCTCGCCGTCACCATCGATGGCCGCAGTATCGGCGACCTCACAACCATGTCGATCGCGGAGTCACGCGGCCTCTTCGACGCGATGCCGCTCCGCGCCCCGGGTCGGCCCGGGCTCGACGCCGAGATCGCCGGGCCGATCCTCAAGGAGGTCCGCGAGCGACTGCGGTTCCTTGACGACGTCGGGCTGGACTACCTCACGCTCGGCCGCTCCGCCGAGTCGCTGTCGGGCGGCGAAGCGCAGCGCATCCGGCTCGCGACGCAGATCGGATCCCACCTCGTGGGCGTGCTGTACATCCTCGACGAGCCGTCCATCGGACTGCACCAGCGCGACAACGCGCGGTTGCTCGAGACGCTCAAGCAGCTCCGCGACCTCGGGAACACGGTGATCGTGGTCGAGCACGACGAGGACACGATTCGCGAGGCGGACCACGTGATCGACCTCGGCCCCGGCGCAGGCAAGCACGGTGGCCTGGTGGTGGCCGAAGGTACCGTCGAGCAGGTGATGCGCACACCGTCTTCGCTGACTGGCCAGTATCTGCTGGGAGAGCGAAAGATCCCGGTGCCGGCGACGCGGCGGCCGGTGTCGCCCGATCGCCTGCTTCGCGTGGTTGGAGCGCGTGCACACAACCTTCGCGATCTTACCGTGGAGTTCCCGCTCGGCACCTTCGTGGCGGTCACCGGCGTCTCCGGTTCAGGCAAGTCCACCCTGGTCGAGGACATTCTCCACCGGTCGTTGGCTCGCCACTTCTTCCGTGCGCGCGTCATTCCCGGCGCACACGACCGCCTCCAGGGCCTGGAGCACATCGACAAGGTCATCGACATCGACCAGTCCCCGATCGGTCGCACGCCGCGCTCCAATCCCGCCACGTACACGGGCCTCTTCACGCCGGTGCGCGAGCTGTTCGCCGAACTGCCCGAAGCGAAGATCCGCGGCTACGGGCCCGGCCGCTTCTCGTTCAACGTCAAGGGAGGTCGCTGCGAGTCGTGTCAGGGTGATGGCCTCGTGAAGATCGAGATGCACTTCCTGCCCGACGTCTACATCCCGTGTGATGTCTGCAAGGGACGACGCTACAACCGCGAGACACTCGAAGTGCGCTTTCGCGGCCTGAGCATCGCGGAGGTGCTCGACCTCACCGTGGAGGACGCCCTCGCCTTCTTCGAGAATCAGCCACGGATCGCCCAAAGGCTCCAGACGCTCAATGACGTCGGCCTCGGCTATGTGCACCTCGGGCAGAGCGCCACCACGTTGTCGGGCGGCGAAGCGCAACGGGTGAAGCTTGCGACAGAGCTCTCGAAGCGCGACACCGGCCGCACGCTGTACATCCTGGACGAGCCCACCACAGGACTGCATTTCGAGGACGTGCGCGTCCTGCTCGACGTGCTGCACCGGCTCGTGGATCGCGGCAACACGGTCCTCGTCATCGAACACAACCTCGACGTGATCAAGACCGCTGACTGGATCGTCGACCTTGGTCCCGAGGGCGGTACGCGCGGCGGTTCGGTCGTGGCCGCCGGGACGCCGGAGCAGGTGGTGAAGGTGAAGGGCTCACACACGGGCCAGTACCTCGCACCCCTGCTTCGCAAGCGGAAGAGCGGGTAGCAGATCAGCTGGGTGCGCCTTCCACGCGGCGGACCGCGGATCGGTTGGGTACGCCATCGTCGCGTGGGACCGCGCATCGTGGGGCGTGAGCGCTGCTACATTCCCCGTCTGTCCGTCTCAGTCAACCACACGTCAACGGGTTCTCCCGTCGTCCTCCCGCGCGAGCCTCTCTCACTCGTCCATCCGTGGTTTCTCTTCTCGACATCATCGGTCCCGTCATGGTCGGCCCCTCGTCGTCTCATACGGCGGGTGCCTGTCGGCTCGGGCTGTTGGCACGAGGACTCGTCGGTGGAACGCCCGAGCGTGCGCTGATCGAACTGCACGGGTCGTTCGCGCGAACGGGAGAGGGGCACGGCACGGACAAGGCACTGGCCGGTGGACTCATGGGATTCCGGCCTGACGACGAACGCCTGCGCGACGCGCTCGACATTGCCGAGCGCGAGGGACTGGCGTTCCGGTTCGAGAAGACCAAACTCGGCGAGGAAGGCGAGACGCATCCCAATACCGTGCGCCTCACCGTCGAACGGGGCGAGCGGAGTGCGGTGATGGTGGGGGCGTCGTTAGGCGCCGGCCGCGTGCTCGTCAGTGCCATCGACGACTATCCGGTCGCGGTCTCGGGCAGCTACCACACGATCGTGCTCGTTGCCGAGGACATCCGCGGGTCCATCGCGCGCATCACGGCGATCCTCGCCGAGGACGACGTCAACATCGCCAACCTGCGGCTGTCGAGAAAGCAGCGCGGCGGTGATGCCTTCATGGTCATCGAAGCCGACGAACGACCGGAGGAGCGTGCGATCGACGACATCCTGGCGCTCGACTGGGTGAAGTGGGCGTACCGCCTCGACAAGGTCGCGGCGTAACCGATGTACAAGGCCATCGCTGACGCGATTCGCGATGCGGAAGCTCGCGGGGCCACACTGGCCCAGGTCGCCCTCGAGGCAGAGTCGCGCGACCAGGGACGACCGATCGAGGATATTCGTGCCGCACTCCGGCGTGCGCTCACCGTCATGCGCGGTGCGGTGCAGCAAGGTCTCGTTGGCGACCTCCGTTCCACGTCGGGGCTGGTCGGCGGTGACGCCGCAAAGCTCCGCGAAGGTCCGGAGGGCCCGCTCGCCGGCACGCCCTTCCGCGAGGTGCTCGCGCGCGCGCTCGCCGTCCAGGAAGTGAATGCGGCGATGGGCGTCATCGTGGCTGCACCGACGGCGGGAGGCGCGGGCGTGCTCCCGGCGGTGCTTACCGGGCTCGCCGACGCCAGGGGCGTGGACGATGACCGCGTCGTCGATGCGCTCGCCACGGCGGGCCTCATCGGAGCCGTGGTCGCCGAGCGGGCCTCACTTTCGGGTGCAGAAGGTGGATGCCAGGCCGAAACCGGGGCGGCCGCAGGCATGGCTGCGGGTGCCGCCACCGAAATGCTTGGCGGGTCGCCCACACAGGCCGGTCATGCGGTCGCGCTGGCTCAGCAGGGTACCCTTGGACTCGTCTGCGACCCACTGGGCGGACTCGTCGAGCTGCCCTGCGTCTTCCGCAACGCCACGGGGGCGGCGATTGCGCTCGCGGCCATCGAGATGGCGCTCGCCGGCGTCACGTTCGCCATTCCGGTGGACGAGGTGATCGACGTGATGGGCGAGATCGGCCGATCAATGGATGTTCGCTATCGGGAGACCGCCGGCGGCGGCCTCGCGGCCACACCGACCGGGCGGCGCCTGGCACGAGAGCGACTCGTGCAGATCCGGAAAGCACGGCCCTGACACCAACACGACGGGTAATCGTCGTTCCTGTGGCGGCATGGTATCGCCGGGCGCCGCGCCCTGTATCTTGGGACGTCTCATACGCGGGCACGTGGCGCAACGGCGCGTGACCGGAAACCATGGCCCTCCGGCATGCGTAGGAAGGCCAGGCCCCGACGCAGGATTCTCATGGTAACCAAAGACGACCTCGAGTCCTTTCTGGACCGCCTCTCGAGCCACGGCGCGAGTTACTTCGAAGCCGGCGAGAACACGTACATCGTGCATCCTGGCGGCGCGCTCGACGTGGACATCGTGATCCACTACAACCCGCCCGTGCTCGTGTTGCGCGTGAAGGTCATGAACGTCCCGTCGACCAACGGGAAGGGCGCGAAGCTCAACCAGCGCCTGCTCGAGCTCAACGCGAGCGACCTCGTGCACGGCTCCTACGGCATCAGCGACGGGTCGATCGTGCTCACCGAGGCGCTGGAACTCGCGCACCTCGACTACGAGGAGTTCCTCTCCAGCTACGAAAGCATCACGCTCGCACTCGCGACACACCTGCGCGAGCTCACGACGTACCGCGAGGACGCATAGGCTCATGGGCATCTTCGATCGACTCGCCTCACTCGTCAAGTCGAACATCAACGACCTCATCTCCTCCGCCGAGAACCCGGAGAAGATGCTGAATCAGATCATCGTCGACATGCGTGACCAGCTGGTGAAGGCCAAGCAGCAGGTGGCCGCCGCCATTGCCGACGAGAAGCGCCTGCGCGACCAGGCCGACAACGAGCACAAGCAGGCCCAGGACTGGGAGCAGAAGGCCATGCTCGCGATCCAGCAGGGCCGCGACGATCTCGCCAAGCAGGCGCTCGTCAGGCAGAGCGAACACATTGCGCACTACCAGCAGCTCGAGACCACCTGGCAGTCGCACCAGCTCGAAACCGAAAAGCTCAAGACGGCGCTGCACGACCTCAACGACAAGATCGAGGAGGCCAAGCGCAAGAAGAACCTGCTCCTCGCGCGTCAGCGTCGGGCGCAGGCGCAGCAGCGCATCCAGGAGACCATGTCCGGCCTCTCCGAGAAGTCCGCGTTCGAAGCGTTCGCGCGGATGGAGGAGAAGATCGAGCAGAACGAGCGCATGCTGAAGGCGTCGAACGAGATCGACCAGGAGTTCTCGGGCGACCGACTGCAGCACGACTTCAAGCAGCTCGAGCGCACGGCCGGCGCCGCCAGCGCCGACGCACAACTCCTTGCGCTCAAGCAGAAAATGGGTCTCCTGCCGAGCGGCGCCCCGGCCGAGAAGCGCCAGCTCAACGCCGGCAGCGCACCGGTCGAGGACGTGCACGCCGAGATCGAGGACGCACACGACGAAAAGGCCTAGCGGGGCGTGAGCGATACGTTCGCGACCCTGCCGCGCCAGCGGTTCGCGCCCGCGCTCGCCGCGACGGTCGCGACCGTCCTGCTCCTGTGGCTGCTCGGCCGCACGGCAGACATCTTCCTCCTGCTGTTTGTCGCGATCCTCTTTTCGCTCTACCTCGGCGCGCTGAGCGAGGCCATCACGCGACGGACGCGCCTCCCGGCGTCCGTCGCGTTCTTTGTCGGATTCCTTGGCACCATCGGGGCCGTCATCGGCCTCGTTTTCCTGCTCGTGCCGCCCGTCGTCGAGCAGACGCAGGCCCTCGTGGCCAACCTCCCGCGCTACCGCGATGCCTGGCAGGGCTGGCTCGAGCGCGTGCTCGAGAAGTACCCCGCCCTGCGACAGGTCTACGCGGAAGAATCGGGGAAGCTCGTCGGGACGCTCGTCCAACAGACCGAAGCCGCACTCGGGCAGGTGCTGCCACGCGTCGTTGGGCTCGGCCACGCCGTCGTCAATCTGGTCTCGATTCTCGTGATGGGGATCTTCCTCGCCCTCTACCCCGGCACCTATCGCGAGTGGCTCATCGCGCTGTTTCCGCCGGTGCGGCGCGATCTCGTGCGCGATGTCCTCGGAGACATCGGCACGACCCTCCGCTCATGGCTGGTCGGGCAGCTCCTCGCGATGACCATCCTCGCGATCCTCACCGCCATTGGGCTCTACCTGCTCGAGGTTCCCTATTGGCTCACCTTCGGCGTCTTCACCGGCGCCGTGGCCATCATCCCGTTCTTCGGCACCCTCGTGTCGTCCACGATCCCGGCGTTGTTCGTTCTTGGCGGCGAAGGCGTCTTTGGCCTGAGTCCCGGAGCGCACGCCGTCTTCGTGATGGTACTCGGCTTCGTGATCCACATCGTCGAGGCCAACCTCGTCGTGCCGCTCATCACGCAGAAGCAGGTGGAGATCCCGCCGGTGCTCAGCATCATGGCGGTGCTCATCGTCGGGCGGATGCTCGGGCCCGCCGGCCTCCCGGTGGCGGTGCCGCTCCTGGCGACCGGTATCGTCCTCGTCAGGCGCATCCTCGTCAATCGCATCTACGAGGGGCAAAGCCTGCTGCGCCCGGGGCAGGATCGCGTGCTCGTGCTTCGCGTTCCATCGGCTGATCGCGGCGTCATCGTCACGTCGGATCCGCCCATCGACGTGCTGCGTTTCGTGGAGCCCACCACGCGCTCCGCCTGAGGGCGACGCCGGGCGGGTACCACTGAGCATCGATTACGCGGTGGAGGCCGCAGGATCCCGTCAACAGTCAGGCTCCGGCGTCACGGTACCGCGAGGGACTCGGCAGCATCAACCACGTGCACCTTCCGTTGCGTGCCCTGGGAGCCGCGACACTCAGCATGCACGCAATTGATGGTCGGGCGAAGCGCGCGCATGACTCACTCAGTCGAACACGAACGTGCCGGGAATGAGTGCGATCAGGCCAAAGCGCACGAGTCGTCCCGTGAACGTGATGGCAACGAACGGCACGAGCGGATAGCGCGCGATGCCCGCGGCCACCGTCGTGAGGTGGAAGGGTGGCAGGCCCGCCACGGCGGACGTCGCCAGCACGGCGGCCCCGATCGCCGGGTGCCGCGCGGTAATCGCCTTCGCATCATCGATCACCCGACGGACATGCGGCCGTCGCACGCGCGCCTCCTGCGTACCCAGCCAGAACCAGACCAACTTGCCGGCGACGTGCCCGCAGGTGAACGACACCACCACGGGGCCGATGATGCCTGCAGGCCTGAGCGCGCCGGCGGCGAAGGCCACCAACTCGGCCGCCCCCATCGGAATCACCGCCAGGGCAAACCCGATCCCCAGCGCCCAGGCCACGGCGAGCCATGGCGTGGAGAAGTCGATGGCGTAGCCCAGGAACTGGATCGTCGTTGCGTCGCTCACGGCTGCCTGAAACCGGAAGAACAGCAAGCTCCGGCACTCCCTGCGGCGCCGCCAGACCGGTCACCGGCGAATCGCGCCGCCTTTGACGGCACGGCTATCTTGCCGTCATGACCTTCCGCCTGTACAACACGCTCTCCCGCTCGGTCGAACCCTTTGCGCCCGCCGACGGTGAAACCGTGCGCATGTACACCTGCGGCCCGACGGTGTACGACCCGGCGCACGTCGGGAACTTCCGGACCTTCCTCTTCAACGATCTGATGCGCCGCACCCTGCGGCTCCAGGGGTGGAAGGTCGTCCAGGTCCAGAACCTGACCGACGTCGACGACAAGATCATCAAGCGGGCGAAGGCCACCGGCAAGTCGATCCTCGAGGTCACTGAGCCGATCACCGCCATCTTCCATCAGGATCGACGCTACCTGCGCATCGAGGATGCGGAGGAGTATCCCAAGGCCACGACGCACATCCCGGAAATGATCGCCCTCGTCGAGACCCTGCTCGCCAAAGGCGTCGCGTATCTCGCGGAGGACGGTTCGGTCTACTTCAGCATCGCGCGGTTCCCGGGCTACGGAAAGCTCTCCCGCCTCGACGCGCGTGAGGTGAAGAGCGGCGCCCGCGTCGCGCAGGACGACTACACGAAGGAGCACGCGCAGGACTTTGCGCTCTGGAAGCGGGCAAAGGAGGAGGATGAGACGACGGGGGCTGCCTGGGATGCTCCCTTTGGCCGCGGGCGCCCGGGCTGGCACCTCGAATGCTCGGCGATGGCCATGAAGTACCTCGGCGAAACCCTCGACATCCATGGTGGCGGGATCGACCTCGTATTTCCGCATCATGAGGACGAGATCGCACAGAGCGAAGCGGCGACGGGACAGCCGTTCAGCCGTTTCTGGTGCCACGGGGAGTTTCTGCAAATCGACGGGACGAAAATGTCAAAGCGCCTGGGCAACATCACGACGGTCAAGGATCTCCGCGAGCGCGGGATTTCTGCCGCGGCCCTCAGGCATTTCGTGTACTCGACGCACTACCGGAAGCAGATGAACCTCTCCGGTGAGGGGCTCGAGGGGTCACTGGAGGCGGTCCGCCGAATCGGGGAGTTCGCCCATCGACTGGCGCAGATGCGGGGAGCGACCCCGGACCTTGGCGCCGTGGCGAGGGAGGCCGAGGCCGAGTTCCGGGCCGCGCTCGCAGACGACCTGAACGCGCCCGAGGCGGTTGCAGCCCTGTTCGGGTTCATCCAGAAGGCGAATGCCGAGCTCGACCGGAATGGAGCGGATACGGCGGCGCTGTCCGAGGGTCGCCGGGTTTTCGATCTGATGGACTCGGTGCTCGACCTCCAGCCTCGGGTCGTCCGGCTGGTTGTTGGCCCGGCGTCCATCGAGCCGGACCCCACTACCCTGAGCGACAGCGACGAGGCGGAGCAGGAGGCGCTCCGGTGGGCAGTCGGGCGGGTTCGGGAGCGCCTCGAGGCACGACGGGAGCGCGATTTTGCGCGATCCGACGCGATCCGTGGCGAGGTGGAGCTCCGCGGGTTCGTGGTGAAGGACACCGCGACGGGGACGCAGCTCGAGCGCTGGCGCTAGGGGTCGGCCCCCGACCCCGGTGGCGAGCGCCGCTCAGGGGGTGGGTCATCGGAGGCCGCGGCTCCCGATTGAGCTGGCCGCGACTGCTCAGGGGGCGGGCACCCGAGGCTGCGGCTCCCGATGCAGCGCCGCAGCTGCTCAGGGTCGGGCGACGGAGGCCGCCGCTTCCGATTCAGTCGGGCGACTGCGGCGCGATTGACCGGGCTCTAAGCTGAGGATTCCCAATTGCTTGACACGCATTTCCGCACCGGCTAGCATTCCAAGCTCGCGAAGAACGGGCCTGAGCGCTGACGTAGCTCAATTGGCAGAGCAGCTGATTTGTAATCAGCAGGTTGCGAGTTCGATTCTCGCCGTCAGCTCTGTCGAATGGCAAGGCGTCGGTGCTGCGGCGGCGAGTCGCGAGGGCAAGCAGGTGGGGTACCCAAGTGGCCAACGGGAGCAGACTGTAAATCTGCCGGCTTATGCCTTCGAAGGTTCGAATCCTTCCCCCACCATCGAGTCGTTAGGTCGAGGGGGATGTGCGGGAGTAGCTCAGTTGGTAGAGCGCAAGCCTTCCAAGCTTGATGTCGCGGGTTCGAGCCCCGTCTCCCGCTCTGGTGGCGGCGTGCAGGTGCGGGGTCGGGTGGTGGCAGGGTGCAGGGCAGTGACGCTGACGTAGCTCAGTTGGTAGAGCACACCCTTGGTAAGGGTGAGGTCACCGGTTCAATCCCGGTCGTCAGCTCTGGTTCGTCGGGAAGCCGCGCTTCCCGTCCTGTTGGTTCTCGTGTTTCTCGTGCCTCGGATCCAAGATGCCCCGCGACAAGATCATCCTCGCGTGCAGCGACTGCAAGAATCGCAATTACTTCACCACGAAGAACAAGCGCACGCATCCGGAGCGCGTGGAGTGGAAGAAGTTCTGTCCGCGCTGCAACAAGCACGTCGTCCACAAGGAAACGAAGTAACGTGGCCACCGAAGCTGTCGCCCGCCCGTCCGTCGTCCAGCGCCTCGTCCGGTTCTACAACGAGGTGATGGCTGAGCTGAAGCGCGTTACGTGGCCGGACTGGCCGCAGGTGCGCCAGCTCTCGATCGGCGTCATCGTGCTCTCCCTGTTCATCGGCGCGGTCATCGGATTGATGGACCTGGTCCTGCAGACCGTGCTCGTGCGGTGGATCCCCTCGCTGTTCGGAGGTTGATCGTGGAGGTGCACCGCTGGTACGCCATCCAGACCACGGCGGGCCATGAGAACAAGGTCAAGTCGCTGATCCTTCGGAAGATCGAACAGGATCCGCGGCCGGCCCAGGAGCGACTCATCCGGCAGGCCATGGTGCCCACGCAGGAAGTGGTGGAGATCAAGAACGGCAAGAAGGTTCCGGTGGAGCGCAAGCTGTACCCGGGGTACGTGCTCGTCGAAATGGTGTGGAACCAGGAGTCGTCCCACGTCATCAACAGCATCCAGGGCGTCATCAAGTTCGTGCAGCACGGGCTCGTTAGTCCCACCAAGGAGCCGATGGCGCTGCGGCAGGAGGAAGTGAACCGTCTGCTGGGCATCGTCGACGAAAAGGAAGACGAGGCGCCGCGCGAGGAGATTCCATTCCTCATCGGTCAGGCGGTGGCGATCACCGAGGGACCGTTTACCGACTTCAACGGCACGGTCGAGGAAGTGATCACCGACAAGGGCAAGGTCCGGGTTTCGGTCAGCCTGTTTGGTCGCCCGACGTCGGTGGAGCTCGATTACCTCCAGCTCAAGGGCTACTAGAGCGGGAGCAGACAGGCAGGGAGGGACGGCGCGCGGGGGAGCTGCGGCGCGCCGGAGTCCCGCAGGATCGCGAGCCCTGGCGCTCGCACACGCAGCCACCGGCCTTTGCGCGGGGCAGCCGCTGAGCGGCGAGGAGCGCACCCGTCGGCAACCACGACGACGTTAATCAGACCGTGGGAGAACCAGAGCGCGATGCACCCCTGGACACGCCCCACGCCTGGCGTGCGTCTCGCCATTCGAACAGAAGGAGCCCATGGCAAAGAAGGTCACTGGATTCGTCAAACTCCAGATTCCAGCTGGACGCGCGAATCCGGCCCCTCCGGTAGGCACGGCGCTCGGCCCTCAGGGCATCAACATCATGGCGTTCTGCAAGGAGTTCAACTCCCGCACGCAGGCCCAGGATGGACTGATCCTCCCGGTCGAGATCACCATCTACTCGGACAAGTCGTTCACCTTCATCCTCAAGACGCCGCCTGCGGCGATCCTGATCAAGAAGGAGCTCGGACTCGAAAAGGGGTCGGGTCAGCCCAACCGCGTGAAGGTCGGCTCACTCACGCGTGCGCAGGTCAGGAAGATCGCCGAAGTGAAGATGCCCGACCTCAACTGTGACTCGATCGAATCCGCGATGGCCATGGTGGCCGGCGCGGCCAGGTCGATGGGCGTCGAGGTGAAGGACTGATGCGCACCCACGGAAAGAAGTTCAACGCCGCGGCAAAGAAGCGTGACCCGGTCGCGGCCTTCCAGCCGCGTCAGGCGCTGGAGTTCGTGAAAGGGGCCGCCTTCGCAAAGTTCGACGAGACGGTTGAAGTCGCGGTGCGGCTCGGCGTCGATCCGCGTCATGCCGACCAGATCGTCCGCGGAACCGTCGTCCTCCCGGCCGGGACGGGCAAGACGGTGCGCGTGCTGGTCATCGCCGTCGGTGAGCGCGCCCGTGAGGCGCAGGACGCTGGCGCCGACTTCGTTGGCAACGAGTATCTCGCGAAGATCAAGGAGGGCTGGCTCGACTTCGACGTCATGATCGCGACGCCGGACCAGATGGGTCAGATCGGCCAGCTCGGCCGCGTCCTCGGGCCTCGCGGCCTCATGCCCAACCCCAAGGCCGGGACGGTCACCATGAACGTCGGTCAGGCCGTGCGGGAGTCCAAGGCCGGCAAGATCGAGTTCCGCGTCGACAAGGCCGGCAACGTGCACGCCGCCATCGGCAAGGTGTCGTTTGGCGTCGAAGCCCTGGAGCAGAACTTCACGGCGTTCATGGACCAGATCGTCCGGTCCAAGCCGGCGGCGTCGAAGGGCGTCTATGTCCGCAACGTCTCGGTGTCCAGCACCATGGGCCCCGGCGTCAAGGTGGACACCACCCTGTACCGCGGGTAACGGGCCATGAAGAAGACCGAGAAGGAACAGCTGGTATCCGACCTCCGCGCCAGGATCGGCGGCGCGCAGGCCGTGTACTTCACCGATTTCACCGGCCTCAACGTGAAGCGCATGACGGAACTCCGTCGCCGCTTCCGCCGCGCCGGCGTCGACTACGTCGTCATCAAGAACACCCTCGCGCTGCGGGCGGTCAACGAGAGCGGCCTCACCGGTTCGCGCCTTCGCGGCCCCACCGGCGTCGTCGTGGCGAAGGATCCGATCACCGCGGCGAAGGTGCTCGTCGACTTCGCCAGGGAGCACGACCAGAAGCCGGCCACCAAGGGTGGCCTCTTCGAGGGCAAGCCGATCGATGAGGCGATGGTCAAGCGCCTGGCCACGCTCCCGACCCGCGACGAGGCGCTCAGCCTCTTTGCCGGGAGCCTGAACAGCGTGCTGATGATGTTCTCGCTCGCCCTCGACGCTCGCAAGACACAGTTGGAGAACGGCTAGACCCGGGCGGTGCGCCGGTTCGCCGGCCGCCACCATGGAATTGTGATCACAACAATCCCAGGCCCGCCTGGGTTCGACACGGAGACCATACCACAATGGCTAACACCACGATCAGCAAGGACGATATCCTCGAAGCCATCGGCAACATGTCCGTCATGGAGCTCGTCGAGTTGAACGACGCGTTCAAGACCAAGTTCAACGTGACGATTGCCGTCGCGGTTGGCGGTGGTGGCGGCGGTGCGGCTGCCGCGGCCCCGGCCGTCGAGGAGCAGACCGAGTTCAGCGTCATCCTCAAGGAGTCGGGCGCCAAGAAGATCCAGGTCATCAAGGTGGTGCGCGAGCTCACCGGCCTGGGCCTGAAGGAAGCCAAGGACCTCGTCGATGGCGCGCCGAAGGAGATCAAGGCCGGCGTTACCAAGGAAGAAGCCGCCCAGGTCAAGGCCAAGCTCGAGGCCGAAGGCGCCGTGGTCGAAGTGAAGTGATGACGGCGGTTCGCAGCCGGCCGGCGGTCCCGTCGCGCGAGCGACATCCCGCCGGCCACTGCGCCTCCCTCACACTTCCTTCTGCCTCGACGCTGTGATTCGAGATTTCCGCTCCGTTCCGTCCCTCCTTCTCGCCCCGTCTCCGCGGCCCGTCGCCGCGGGGACGAGCGGGTTTTCGCCTGTGCGCGGGTGAACCATGCCTGAACTCCTGAAGCAGATCGTCTTCGGCAAGTACGACGAGGGGATGGAGATGCCCCACCTCCTCGACATCCAGACGCGCGCGTTCGAGTCGCTGCTGCAGCTCGATGCCGCCACTCACCATCGCGAGGACATCGGCCTCGAGCGCGTCTTCAAGGACCTGTTCCCCATCGCCGACGTCCACGAGAACTTCTCGCTGGAGTTCGTCAAATACGCGTTAGGCGAGCCGAAGTACTCCGTCGAGGAGTGCATCGAGCGCGACATGACGTACTCGGCGCCGCTCAAGGCCACGCTCCGCCTCATCATCAACGAGGACGTGAACGGCGTCAAGCGGCCCCGCAACATCATCGAGAAGGAGGTTTACCTCGGTGAGCTGCCCCTGCTGACGGACCTCGGCACCTTCGTCATCAACGGCGCGGAGCGCGTCATCGTCTCACAGCTCCACCGCTCCCCGGGCGTCGTCTTCGAGGAGTCCACGCACCCCAACGGCCAGCGCCTGATCTCGTCGCGCATCATCCCGTTCCGCGGGTCGTGGGTCGAGTTCACCGTGGACATTCACGACGTCATCTACGTCCACATCGACAAGAAGAAGAAGTTCCCCGCCACGGCACTGCTCCGTGCCTTCGGCTACGGAGCCAATTCCGACATCCTCCGCCTCTTCTTCGGCGTCCGCGACCTCGACCTTACGCGCAAGCGTGAAGGCCGCGCCGAGACGCGCGAAGTCCTGGGCGCCATCCTCGCCGAAGACGTGACGCTCGCCGGCGAGGCCGCCGATCCCGACGCACCCAAGCTCAAGACCAAGAAGGCCCGCGCCGCCGCCGAGCGTGCCCAGGCCGACCTCCTGGTCCGCGAAGGTGACGAACTCACCGAAGAGGTGCTCAACCGGCTGACCCGCCAGGGCATCAAGTCGATCAAGGTCTTCTCGTCCTATATGACAGTCGACCTCCGCGACGAGCTCGACGCGATCGAACGCGGCGAGCGTGCGGTGCCGCGCGTGCTCTCGCACGACGTCGTCGACCCGACCACTGGCGAAGTGCTCGCCGACGCCGGGGCGCCGATCAAGGAGACGCTCATCAAGCGCCTCCGGAAGGCCGACGTCATCAAGGCGTCGGTGTTCGTGCCCTCGGGCCGTGCAGAGTCCGCGCTCATCCGCAACACGATCGGCAAGGATCCCACGGATCCCAAACACATCGAGCAGAAGGAACGCGACAAGAACAAGTGGGAGACCGATGCCGACTCGGGCTCCGGCAAGGCGCTGCGGTCCATCTACATGCTCCTGCGCCCAGGTGACGCGCCGAACGACGAGACCGCCAAGCAGGCCCTCGACCGGCTCTTCTTCTCGCCCAAGCGCTACGACCTCGGACGCGTCGGCCGCTACAAGATCAACCAGCGTCTCAACCTCAATACCGACGCCGGGATGACGGTCCTCACCAAGGAGGACTTCGTCGCCATCCTGCGCTACCTGGTCGAGCTGCACGAAGGCCGTGGTCACGTCGACGACATCGACCACCTCGGCAATCGCCGCATTCGCTCGGTCGGTGAGTTGATCGCCAACCAGTTCTCCGTGGGCCTCTCACGCATGGCGCGCCTGGTCAAGGAGCGCATGTCGATCAACACCGATCCCGAGAAGATCTCGCTCGACGACCTCGTGAACGCGCGAACGGTCTCCGCGGTGATCCAGGCGTTCTTCGGGTCGTCGCAGCTCTCGCAGTTCATGGACCAGACCAACCCGCTCGCCGAGCTGACGCACAAGCGTCGCCTCTCGGCGCTTGGTCCGGGCGGCCTGACGCGCGAGCGCGCCGGGTTCGAGGTCCGCGACGTGCACTACTCGCAGTACGGGCGCATGTGCCCGATCGAAACGCCGGAAGGTCCGAACATCGGCCTCATCACGTCGCTCGCCTGCTTCGCGCGGGTGAACGACCTCGGCTTCGTGGAGACGCCGTACCGCGTCGTGAAGAACGGGCGCGTGACCGGCGAGATCGCCTGGCTCGACGCCAACCGCGAAGAAGAGACGATCACCGCGCAGGCCAACGCCAAGCTCAACGAAGACGGCACCTTCGCCGACGAGCTGGTGCTGTGCCGCCAGCGCGGCGACGTTCCGCTGACGCCGCCGGATCGGATCGACTACATGGATGTAGCGCCCGAGCAGTTGGTCTCGATCGCCGCCGCGCTCATCCCGTTTCTCGAGCACGACGACGCGAACCGCGCGCTCATGGGCTCGAACATGCAGCGCCAGGCCGTGCCGCTCCTCAACCCGCAGACGCCGCTCGTCGGCACGGGTCTCGAGGACAAGGTCGCACGCGATTCGGGCGCCGTGGTGCTTGCTCGCCGCGCCGGTGTGGTCACCCGCGTCACCGCCGACGAGATCATCGTCGACGCCGGTCCGGCCGAACGCAACCGCAAGGACGACGACCAGCCGCTGTCGCGCCTCACGCAGCAGGATCGCTACAAGGTCAAGAAGTACCTGCGCACCAACCAGGACACGGCGATCAACCAGCGCCCGATCGTCCGGCTGGGGCAGCGGGTCAAGCGGGGCGACGTGCTCGCCGATGGCGCGGCCACCGAAAAGGGGCAGCTGGCCCTCGGTTCGAACGTGCTCGTCGCCTTCATGCCGTGGTACGGCCACAACTTCGAAGACGCCATCGTGCTCTCCGAGCGTCTGGTGAAGGACGACGTGTATTCGTCGATCCACATCCAGGAACTCGAACTCCACGTCCGCGACACCAAGCGCGGCCAGGAAGAGATCACGCGCGAAATTCCGAACGTCGCCGAGGAGTCGCTGGTCGACCTCGACGAGCGCGGCATCGTGCGCATCGGCGCCCATGTGAAGCCGGGTGATATCCTCGTCGGCAAGATCACGCCGAAGGGCGAAACCGAGCTGTCACCGGAAGAAAAGCTCCTCACGGCGATCTTCGGCGAAAAGGCGAAGGACGTGAAGGACTCGTCCCTCAAGGTGCCGCCGGGCATGGAAGGCGTGGTCATCGACGTGAAGATTTTCTCGCGCGTCGAGGACCAGGTGGTGGAGAAAGACCGCGGTGAGCGCATCGGTGAAGTGCGCCGTCTCGAGGGCGAAGACAAGGTTCGTGTCAACGACGTCCGCGACGACGAACTTCGTCATGTGCTCGAAGGCCAGGTCGTGGCGCTCGCGCTCAAGGCCGGTACCGTCGAAGAAGGTATCAACACCGGCACCGAGCTCACGCGCGATGTGCTTCGCGACGTGCGCTTTGCGCAGATCGATCTCAAGACCTTCCGTGTCGAGAACCGCAAGGTGAACGACCAGGTCCGCGAGATCATCGACGCCGCGAACGAGGAAAAGGCCCGCATCGAGGAGCGCGCCGAGGAACGCATCGACCGCATCCTGCAGCCCGATGAGTTGCCGCCGGGCGTGATCCAGCTCGTGAAGGTCTACCTCGCCGAGAAGCGCAAGGTCTCCGTCGGCGACAAGATGGCCGGCCGCCACGGCAACAAGGGCATCGTCGCCCGCATCGTGCCCGAAGAGGACATGCCGTTCCTCCCCGACGGTCGGCCCGTGGACATCGTGCTGAACCCGCTGGGCGTGCCGTCGCGCATGAACGTCGGGCAGATCCTGGAGACGCACCTCGGCTGGGCGGCCCGCATCCTGGGCTTCTATGCCAAGACGCCGGTGTTCCAGGGGGCAAACGAACGGGAGATCGGGCTCGCACTCAAACTCGCCGGCCTCACCTGGGCGCGCGCCACGCTCAACCTGCACACCGCGCCGCTCAGCATCACCGACGGTGACATCAAGGCGATCGTTGCCGACCTGCGTCCGGACAACAGCGACGCGGAGCGCGTGCACCTGGTGGCCGACGCGATGCTGAACGACCTGCACGGCCGGAACCTCTCGGCCGAGACCAAGGACGTGTACGCGCGCGTCCGCGACTGCCTGGCCAACGCGGCGCGCGAACTCGCCGAGCGCGAGGCAACGGAGCTGGCGAACCAACGGTCCTACCATGCGTCCGTCGCGGACGACGAGTCGCGCCCGGCCACTGAACGCGCCGAGGCCAAGGCGGCGCTCAAGGTGATCGAGAAGCTGGCCGCACGTGAGTCGGCGGCGGTACTCGAAGACCTGGAACTGCCGGCCCTGGCCGCCATGCTCGGCCGCAAGTCCGAGGCGGACACGGACAAGGCCGCGGTGGAACTGATGCGCCTCGCGGGCATCACGCCGGCCGGCAAGATGTCAGTGCGCGACGGACGCAGCGGCGAGCGCTTCGCGTTCCCCGTGACCGTCGGCGAGATCTACATGCTCAAGCTCTCGCACCTCGTCGACGACAAGATCCACGCCCGGTCCATCGGGCCGTATTCACTCGTCACGCAGCAGCCACTCGCCGGCAAGGCGCAGTTCGGCGGCCAGCGGTTCGGCGAAATGGAAGTGTGGGCCCTCGAGGCCTACGGCGCCGCGCACACGCTGCAGGAGATCCTCACGGTCAAGTCGGACGACGTGAACGGTCGCAGCCGCGTGTACGAGGCGATCGTGAAGGGCCAGAACCTGCCGGACCCCGGCACACCGGAGTCCTTCAACGTGCTGGTGAAGGAACTGCAGGCGTTAGGCATCTACGTGAAGATGGGCTCCAAGAACGAAGCCAACGGCAACGGCGCGCTCCCCGGCGCCTCCGGGGAGGAGTAACCGATGATCGACTTCCGCAGCGCGCGCGAGACCCGCGCGTCGTCGTTCGACTTCATCCAGGTCCGCATCGCCTCTCCGGAGGAGATCCGCGGACCCAAGGACCCCAAGGAACGCGAGCGCCAGGAAATGCAGGGCGCGCGCACCTGGTGGTCGTGGGGCGAGGTCACCAAGCCAGAGACCATCAACTACCGGTCGTTCAAGCCCGAAAAGGACGGCCTGTTCTGCGAGCGCATCTTCGGTCCGGTCAAGGACTGGGAATGCCATTGCGGCAAGTACAAGCGCATCCGCTACCGCGGCGTGATCTGCGATCGTTGCGGCGTCGAGGTGACGCTGAGCAAGGTCCGGCGCGAGCGCATGGGACACATCGAGTTGTCGGTGCCGGTGGCGCACATCTGGTTCTTCAAGACCCTGCCGTCGCCGATGGGCAACCTCCTCGACCTCACGCTCCGTGATCTCGAGAAGGTCATCTATTACTCGAACTACGTCGTCATCGAGCCGGGCAACCAGGAAGCGCGCACCAACGAGTTGCTCGACGAAGACCGCTACCTGGAGCTCAAGCAGAAGGCCAAGGCCGAAGGCGATACGGGGTTCCACGCCGATATCGGCGCGCCGGCCGTGCGCGATCTCCTCAAGCGCATCGATGTCGACAAGGTGGCCGAGCAGCTGCGCAAGCAGGTGGCCGTCGAGACGTCGCAGCATCGCAAGAAGCAGATGCTCAAGCGCCTCAAGATCGTCGACGCGTTCCGGACCTCCGGTGATGCGGGCGGTACGCGCAACAAGCCGGAGTGGATGATCCTGGACGTGGTGCCGGTCATTCCCCCCGACCTCCGCCCGCTGGTTCCGCTGGACGGCGGACGCTTTGCCACGTCCGACCTGAACGACCTGTACCGGCGCGTCATCAACCGCAACAACCGCCTGCAGAAGCTCATTTCGCATCGCGCGCCGGAGGTCATCCTCCGGAACGAGAAGCGCATGCTGCAGGAGGCCGTGGACGCCCTGTTCGACAACGGCCGTCGCTCCAAGGCCATTCGTGGCCGCGGCAAGCGACCGCTCAAGTCCCTGAGCGACATGCTTAAGGGCAAGCAGGGGCGCTTCCGTCAGAACCTGCTCGGCAAGCGCGTCGACTACTCCGGCCGCTCGGTCATCGTCGTCGGCCCGGAACTCAAGCTGCACCAGTGCGGCCTGCCCAAGGCCATGGCGCTCGAACTCTTCAAGCCGTTCATCATCCACAAGCTCGTGGAGAAGGGCATTGCGGAGACGGTGAAGCGCGCCAAGAAGATCGTCGAACGCGAGAGCCCCGAGGTCTACGAGATCCTCGAAGAGATCATCCGCGACCACCCGGTGCTGCTCAACCGCGCGCCGACGCTTCACCGCCTGGGCATTCAGGCGTTCGAGCCGGTGCTCGTGGAAGGCAAGGCCATCCGCATCCATCCGCTGGTCTGCGCCGCGTTCAACGCGGACTTCGACGGCGACCAGATGGCGGTGCACGTCCCGCTCTCGTTCGAGGCCCAGCTGGAGGCCCGCCTCCTGATGATCTCCTCGAACAACATCCTCAAGCCCTCCGACGGCCGGCCGATCGCCGAGCCGTCGCAGGACATCGTGCTGGGGTGCTACTTCGCCACCAAGGCGCCGGCCGACTTCGACCGGCTCGCCAAGGACGCCAAGGCCGCGGCGGCGCTCAAGACGTTCACGAGCCCGGCCGAGGTCGAGATGGCGCTCGCCACACGGCGCCTTCCCTCGTACCACTCCGCCATCCGGTACCTCGTCACCGAAAATGGTGAGTCCTCCTGGCGGATCACGACCGCGGGTCGCGTGCTGTTCAATGCGATCGTGCCACCCGAGGTCGGGTTCCAGAACAAGGACATGAAAAAGAAGGCCCTCGGTGAACTCGCGTTCGAGACGTTCCGCGCGTGCGGACTCTCGCGCACCGTCGAGTTCCTCGATCGCCTCAAGGATTTCGGGTTCTTCTACGCCACCCGCGGCGGCGTCTCGATCGGCATCGAGGACCTCCACATCCCGGGCGAGAAGGAGTCGCTGCTGCAGGAAGCGGAGGAGCGCGTCGAGCGCTTCCAGCGCGCCTACGCGACCGGCAACATCACGAACGGCGAGCGCTACAACAAGGTCATCGACACCTGGACCCACGCGAACTCCGACGTGGCCGATGCGATGGTCAAGGCGATGCGTGAGTCGAACCGCGGATTCAACCCCGTGTTCATGATGTTCGACTCGGGATCGCGTGGAAGCCGTGACCAGATTCGACAGCTCGCCGGGATGCGCGGCCTGATGGCCAAGCCGCAGAAGAAGCTTACCGGCGGCATCGGCGAAATCATCGAAAGTCCGATCAAGTCCAACTTCCGGGAAGGGCTGTCCGTGCTTGAGTACTTCATCTCGACGCACGGCGCGCGAAAGGGTCTGGCCGATACGGCGCTCAAGACGGCCGATGCCGGCTACCTCACGCGTCGTCTCGTGGACGTGGCGCAGGATGTCACCATTTCCGAAGAGGACTGCGGTACCATCCTCGGCCTCGACATCGGCGCGCTGAAGGAAGGCGAAGACGTGATCGAGGCGCTCTCCGAGCGCATCGTCGGCAATGTGGCCGCCGAGGACGTGTACGATCCGCACGAGCGAGACGAGGCCGGTCGGCAGGTGCTCCTCGCCGAGGCCGGACAGATGATCGACGAGGCCACCTCGATCCGCATCGAGGAGGCCGGCATCGAGACGGTGCGCATCCGCACCGTGCTCACCTGCGAGGCCAAGCGCGGGCTGTGCCGCATGTGCTACGGCCGCAACCTGGCCACCATGGCCATGGTCGACCTGGGCGAGGCCGTCGGCATCATCGCGGCGCAGTCCATCGGCGAACCGGGCACGCAGCTCACGCTCCGCACGTTCCACATCGGCGGCACCGCGGCGCGTATCGCCGAGCAGACCGCCCGCAAGTCCAAGGTGGCCGGCACCATCGAGTTTGGCGATCGATTGGTTGAAGTCACCAACCCCGAGGGCCAGCGCATCGTCACGTCGTACGAGGGCGAACTCACCATTCGCACGTCGTCCGACCCGAACGCGGCGATCGGCGCACGCCTGGCCGTACCGCTCGGCGCCACCCTGTTCGTCAAGGACGGCGACGAGGTCAAGAAGGACCAGGTCATCTTCACCTGGGACCCGTATACCAACCCCATCATCGCCGACATCGAGGGCACCCTCAAGTTCGTCGAGATCGTCGAGGGCGACTCGGTCTCCGAGGAACTCGACGAGCTCACCGGCCTGCGTCAGCGGGTGATCCTCGAGGACCGGGAAAAGAAGCTCCACCCGCACATCGAGATCTGGCAGACCAAGGGTGGCAAGGAAAAGAAGGTCCGCGACTTCGTCATGCCGATCGGCGCGGTGCTGCTGGCGGAAGACGGCCAGGAGATCCACGCCGGCGAGACGATCGCCAAGATTTCGCGCGAAGCCTACAAGACGCGCGACATCACGGGCGGTCTCCCGCGCGTGGCCGAACTCTTCGAGGCACGGCGCCCGAAGGATCCGGCCACCATCTCCGAGATCGATGGCATCGTCCGCTTTGGCGACATCAAGCGCGGCAAGCGCGAGGTGTTCGTCACGCAGGCGCGCGTCGACGCGGGCCAGTGGGTGGTCGATGAGACCGCCGATCCGCAGCTCTATGAAGTGCCGGCCGGCAAGCACCTTCGCGTGCACGAGGGTGATCGCGTGCGCGCCGGTGACCGCCTCACCGAGGGCCCCGTCAACCCGCACGACATTCTTCGCATCAAGGGTCCGCGTGCGGTGCAGGAGTACCTGCTCAACGAAGTGCAGGAGGTCTACCGCCTGCAGGGCGTGAAGATCAACGACAAGCACATCGGCGTGATCGTCAAGCAGATGCTGCAGAAGGTCCGCATCGTGGAGCCCGGTGACACCGAGTTCCTCGAGGGCGAACACGCCGACAAGCAGAACTTCCGCGACGTCAACGACAAGGCCAAGAAGAAGAAGCTCAAGGCTGCCACGGCCGAACCGCTGCTGCTGGGGATCACCAAGGCGAGCCTCACCACCCAGTCGTTCATCTCCGCGGCCTCGTTCCAGGAGACCACGCGGGTGCTCACCGACGCCGCCATTCGCGGCGCACGGGACGACCTCATGGGGCTCAAGGAGAACATCATCATCGGCCACCTCATCCCCGCCGGGACCGGCCAGTTCCGGTACAGCACGGTGGCGATCGAGGGCACCGAGATGCCGCAGCCAGAAGAGCTGCCGGGGACGGCGGAGCCGGTTCCCAGCATCTTCTCGACGTCGTTCTCCGATTCGACCTACTCGTTCGGCGGCAACGACGACATGTAGGTCAGGCACAGGCCGAGTGCACGACACGAGAGTCCCACCCGGGCTCTCGTGTTTGCGTTTGTGGAGTCGCTGGACCTTCGCGTCGTCATGTGACCCACGGCCCTAGGGTTGAGTCGGATCGCGAGCCTGCGTTCACTCCCAAAACCAGACTGGCACCGATGCCCTTGCGGTCAGGTGGGCGCGATTCCGGGAGTTCGGTGAGTTATCGATGAGCCAGGTGGCGAGCCTGGCGACCACGAACGCGAAGATGCCGGCTCCATCGAGCGCTGGTTGAACACCGTGCCCCTCTCTCTGGCCGCTGCTCCCACGCGCGAAGGTCGAGGCGCTGATCACGCCCAGATTTTCTGGGACCGCGCCTCGGGCACTCCGGTGGGGAGGCGGCCGGGTTTCCGTTGCGGGCCTCGGGTTGACAAGATGTCCATGCGCCGCATGGTTGCCGCATGCGAGATCCTTCGATCGTCTGTCTGGCCGCGCTCGCGCTGTTCGCCGCGACACCGGCAGGCGCGCAGGTCCGCGAGCGTCGACTCGGCGCTTCGCGTGAGGCCGCGGCCGCGTATTCCGACATCTCGGCGGCGCGCGTGCTGTCCGACGGCCGGATCCTCGTGTACGACGCAAAGGAGCAGGCGTTGCACCTCGTCGACCTCGAGCGCGGGACGCAGAAGTCGTTAGGCAGTGTCGGGAGCGGTCCGGGCGAGTTCCGTCGAGCAACCGCGCTGCTGCCCGCCCGCGGGGACACCACCTGGCTCGTGGACGCCGGCAACCGTCGGCTGCTGGTGGTGGCGCCCGACGGATCGCTGCCGGCGACGGTGACGGCGCCCGAAGGCGTCCCGCTGGCCCAGGCGGGCGGCGGTGACGGTGCGGGAAACCTCGTTGCGGTCACAGCCATGTTCGAGGGGAGCACGTTTGCGGGGAAGGCGCCGGACTCGGTTCGACTCGTCAGAGTCAACGTCGCGTCGTTGCGCGTGACGCCCGTGACGCCGCTGGCCGCGCCTCAGACAAAGATCCACATCAAGCAGACCGGCACGCGCATCGAGTCGGTCGAGGTGGTCCGCATGCCGTTTGCCGTCGGAGAGCCGTTCGGCGTGGCGCCGGGCGGGCGCGTCGCGATTGCTCGGCGGGCGCCGTACCGGCTCGACCAGGTGATGGCCGACGGCAGGGTCGTGCGCGGACCGGTGATCCCGGTGACGTCGATTCCCGTCGGAGACGCGGAACGCGAAGAGTATCTGGCGACCTTGCTGCGCCGACCGGCGCCGGAGGCGCTCGAGTGGCCCGAAACGCTGCCGCCATTCCCGCCGCAGTCGGTCGTGGCACTGGCCAACGGTGAGACGTGGGTACGCCGGCACGTGACCGCCCGGCGCGACTCTACGTGGTACGACATCTTGGACGCGCGCGGTGCGGCGGTTGCTCGGCTCGTGCTTCCAAAGCGTGTTCGCATCCTCACCGTCACGGCCCGCGGGGCGTACGTTGCACGCGCGGACGACGACGGCCTGGTGCATCTGGAGCTCGCCGCGGTGCGGTAGCACCAGGCCTGTGGTGGCTCCTCAGCGTCCTCGCCTCGGCCAAACTTGCGAACCGCGCTCTTTCTCGCCACGGGCCTCGTCGTGCTGCTCGCCGTCTGGCTGCTCGGGCGCGCGGTCGTGGAGCGTGCAGCGCGCCGCGCGGTCAGGCGTTTCCGCCCTCGCCTCGATCGCTACAAACTGACGCGAAAGCGCACCATCGTCGCCGCACTGCTCCGGGACCAGGAAATCGCGACCGCCGTGCGCGAACACGCCGCCGAACATGGTGTGAGCGAGGCCGCCGCGTGGGGGCGTGTGCGCACCTACCTCGACGAGATCATCCCGTTCTTCAGCATTCTCGCCTACTACAAGTTCGGCTACCTCCTCAGTCGCGCCCTGCTCACCCTGTTCTACAAGGTGACGGTGGACTACGAACGGGAAGATCCGTTCCGCGGCCTGCCTCGCGACTCGGTGGTCATCTACCTGATGAACCACCGATCCAACGCCGACTACGTCCTCGTCGCCTACGCGTTGCTGGGCGACGTGTCACTCTCGTACGCCGTGGGTGAGTGGGCACGCGCGTTCCCCCTCGAATATTTGTTCAAGAGCTTTGGTTCGTACTTCATCCGACGGAAGTATCGCGAACCTCTCTACCACACCGTGCTCGCGCGGTACGTGCAGCACATCACGAGGCACGGCGTGACGCAGGGCATCTTCCCGGAAGGTGGCCTCACGCGCGACGGCACGTTGCGCCCGGCGAAGATCGGGTTGCTCGACTACGCCCTCGGTGTGGCGAGCGACCCCGCGTACCGCGCACGCATGTACGTGGTGCCCGTCGGCATCAACTACGATCGGGTGCTGGAGGACCGAACACTGCTATCCGAACTCGCGTCCCGTGTCGACGGACACCGAACCCCGCGGCTGCGACAGGTGGGCGAGGTGGCCCGCTACGTCGTATTCAACCTCGGGCGGCTGGTCGGTCGACGGTGGAAGCGCTACGGCCGGGCCGCCGTGACCATCGGGGTTCCGGTACCTGTTTCATCGTGGCTCGATCGGCTGGAAGGGCAGGGGATCCACCCGTTCGACCTCGAGCGGCCGGAGCGGCTGGGCCACGTTCAGGCCTTCTGCGACGAGATGATGGGACGAATCGGGGGGTTGATCCCGGTCACGCCCGTGGCGCTGGCGTGTGCCGCGCTCCAGAGCCTGGACGGGGACTTCGTCCGACAGGACCGGCTGCTCGAGCGGATGGGCGAGCTTCGTGAGGTGCTCCGCGAGCTGAACGCACGGGTGCTCAAGGCCGAATCCTCGACCGAGGAGGTATTCGACCGGGCCTATCGGATGCTGCGGATGCGCCGCGTGATCGCCCGGGAGGGGGAGGGGTACGTCGTGCTGTCCCGGGGGCGGCCGCTGATCAGCTATTACGCCAATTCCGTCGCCCACCTGCTGGGCCCATTCGCGGCCTCGGTCCGGGCCCGGGACGCCTTGCCGTCCACGGTGGCGATGGGGGGCTGGGGCGGCCTAAGCGGGCCTGAAACCGTGACTTGAAACCGGTTTCTCCGGCGTCTATCTTACCAGACTCTCCGCCCCGGCTGTGGGGCGCGTTTTTCGTTATCCCTCGGTATGCCAACGATCAACCAGCTCGTTCGCCGGGCCCGCAAGGACGTCCTCAAGAAGGAGAAGTCGCCGGCGCTCAAGGCGAATCCCTTCCGGCGCGGCGTCTGCACCCGCGTCTATACCACGACGCCCAAGAAGCCAAACTCGGCGTTGCGGAAGGTCGCCAAGGTGCGACTGACGAACCAGATCGAAGTGATCGCCTACATTCCGGGCGAAGGCCATAACCTCCAGGAACACTCGATCGTGCTCGTGCGCGGCGGTCGTGTGAAGGATCTCCCGGGGGTGCGTTACCACATTGTTCGCGGCACCCTCGACGCGGCTGGCGTGAACGGCCGCAACCGGAGCCGCTCCAAGTACGGAACCAAGAAGCCCAAAGCAGGCGCCGCCGGAGGGAAGAAGTGAGCCGTCGCAAGAAGTCAGTCAAGCGCCCCGTCCTCGCCGACGCCCGCTACGACAGTCAGACCGTTTCGAAGTTCATCAACTCCCTGATGCTTCAGGGAAAGAAGAGCACCGCCGAGCGCATCTTCTATGGCGCGATGGATCTCGTCGAGTCGCGCACCAGCCAGCCCGGCGTGAACGTCTTCAAGGCCGCCCTGGCCAACCTCAAGCCCGTCATCGAGGTCAAGTCGCGCCGCGTCGGTGGCGCGACGTATCAGGTGCCGGTCGAGGTTCGCCCGGAGCGCCGCACGGCCCTCGCCATGCGTTGGCTGCTCTCCTACTCGCGCGATCGCAACGAAAAGTCGATGGCGGAGAAGCTCGCGGCCGAAGTCATCGCCGCGTCCAAGGGCGAAGGCAACGCGGTCAAGAAAAAAGAAGACACGCACCGCATGGCCGAAGCCAACAAGGCATTCGCACACTACCGCTGGTAAGCGCGACTGGCCTCGTACGTTCCAGGGCGCCCGGCGAGTTGCCGTGGCGCCCTTTTCACGCCGCCGAACCCGATCTAGCGCCACGACACGCGGCTGGTTTCCTTTCCCGCTCGACCGTCGTCACCCGAAACAGCGCTCGCGCCCATTCCACGAAGTGAGTGACCCCGGTGGCCGATTCCCGCACGCCGCTCCCGACGCCAGCTCCCGCTGCCATCTTCCGCGCGATGGCAGAGGGCGGGGTGCTCTTTTCCAGCGACTCCGAGGTCTACTTCGGTGTCAACGCGGTCGGCGCAATCATCTGGGAAATGCTCCCGACGTGCAGCTCCGTCGAGGAGTTGTGTGAAACGCTCGCAAGAAAGTTTTCCGACGTGGGCCTCGCGCGAATCCAGCGCGACGTGACGAGTTTTCTCGCGGACCTCCGGGCCAACGGCCTCGTCATCGACGCTCCGCCCAGGGCCGGTGGCGATGGCAGCGCTCCTCGCGTTGCTCGGTAAGGCGGCGCGGCTCACCCCACGCGATTGGTGGCGGTTGCTGCTCGGCCAGGTGGCGCTGCTCCGAGCCCGACGCGACGTGCGGACCAGGCCACAGGGTGAACTCGTGACGACCGGCCCAGCGGATGCACGCTCCGGGAGCGCCGCCGATCCCCAGCGAATCGACGAGGTGCGTCGTGTCGTCCTCGGCGTTTCGCGGGCGTCGGTCTACGGAGTCTTCCATCCGACCTGCCTCGTCCGCTCACTCGCCATCTGCCGTCGCCTCGACGCCGAGGGACTCCCCGGGAGCGCCGTCAGGGTCGGCGTCGCGCGCCGTCAGGGGAAGTTCATGGCCCACGCATGGGTCGAATACGCCGGCGAAGTCGTCGGCGACGACGAAGGCACCGTCGATCGCTACGCATCGTTCGACGATCTCCAGGTCAGCACGCGGCCTTGAGCGCCATCGCGGGGATTTTCCACGGCACCGCCCGCGGCGCAGGCACGCCATCGGTTGGGGCCATGCTCGAAGCCGCGACGCATCGCGGTGACGCGGGACGCACCATTGGCGAACTGGCCTGGGGCGCCGTCGGGGTGCAGCGCTTTGCCTGGGAAATCGCTCCTGGCCTTGCCGGTCCGTCGCACGTGGTTCGCGATGGCCCGCTGATCGCGGTGGCCGACGCCACGCTGTACTACGTCGACGACCTGTGCCACCGGCTCACGAGTGCCGGCGTGCCTGCGAAGCGCGGCGACGACGCCACGTCACTCATTCTCGGTGCGTATCGTGCCTTCGGCGCCCGGTGTGTGCACGTGCTCGAGGGAGACTTCGCCTTCATCGTTGTTGACGAGGCGCAGCGGAAAGTACTGTTGGCGCGCGACTACGTGGGTCGCCGGCCACTGCACTACGCACTCGGCGGTGACACGTTCCTGGCCGCGTCGACGGCGCGCGCCATCGCGGCATCGCCCGCGCACCGGTTTCCCCTGCAGCTCTCGACCATCGCGGCGGCCGTTGGCGGTCTGCTGGGGGGCAGCTTGCAGACCGGATTCGAAGGCGTGCTTCCGGTGGCCGCCGGCGCAGCGGTGGAGTGGCGGCCCGGCGCCGCTCCGCGCGTCGTCGAGATGTGGACTCCTCCGGAGTTCCGCATTGGCGGACGACACGACCTCGAAGCAGGGGCCCGCGAGCTGCGGGCCCTCCTCGTGCGGGCGGTCGCGGAGCGCGCCGTTGAACCCGTCACCACGGTGTGGCTGAGTGGCGGCGCAGACTCCACCGCCGTGTTCGGGGCCACCCAGCTTGCCGCCCAACAAGACAGCCGCGCGATCACGATCGCCCCGGTGACGGTTTCCTATCCGGAGGGCGACAGCGCTCGGGAGGATCATCACGTCAACGCCATCGCTGAGCAGTGGCATTCGAAGGTCACCTGGATCGACAGTGAGTCGGTCCCGGTCCTCGTGGACGCGGAGCTGAGTGCCGCGGTCCGCGATGACCCGTATGCACACACGTTTGAGCAGATGAATCGGCAGTTGGCCCGCACCAGCGTCGCGGCTGGTGGTCGCGTGGCGTTCGATGGCTACGGCGGTGATCAGCTCTTCCACGTTTCGACCGTGTACGCCGCCGATCTCCTCGTTCGGGGTCGATGGCGCGAACTCGCGGAGCTCCGACGCTCCATGGAGTCCATCGGGTTTCGGGCCTTCTTTGTCGACTGCATCGTGCCGTGGCTACCGCCCGGACTCTGGCGCCGCATCCAGGAGGCCCGCGGGCGCAGCACCGAGGAGCTGACGTCGCAGTCCATTCCACCCTGGCTCGGGGACGCCTGGCGTGAGGAGGCGCTGATGAAGGCGCGCGTGGAGCTCGACCCACCAAAGCGACTCTTCGAAAGTCCGGCCGCGTACGAATCGCGCTGGTACACCCAGACTCCCTTCTTCCCCCGTGCCGTGTCGTGGTCCGGCGCCGTGGCGCTCCAGGGGGGCGTGGACGTGCGGTCGCCCCTGATGGATCGACGCATCATCGAGTTTGCGGCGAGCCGCCCCATCGGCGATCGGGTGAGCCCCGGCGAGACCAAGCGCGTGCTTCGCCGGGCCGTGGAAGGACTGATCCCGGCATCCGTCCTGGCCCCCAGAAAGTCGAAGACTGGCGTTCCACGTGCGTACCTGCACCGCCGACTCCGAGAGGAACTGGCGCCGTGGGTCCATGACGTCCTGCTCGGATCCAGCCCGCCACGACTCGCTGACGCCGGGATCATCGACGTTGATCGATATCGAGCAGGCCTGGCCCGGTATGAGGCCAGCGGAGAGCACATGATCGGTGTACAGCTTCTGCTCACCTTGCAGGCAGAACTGTGGATGCGGTCGGTCGTGGGGTGACGTAGCGCACCGGGAAAAAGCTGCTCATTGCCCAGTTGGGCATCTGCGCTTACCGTGGGGTGAACAGGAAATAGCCGGTACTGCACCTTGGCCTGGGAATTGCGGTACTGCCACAGTGCTCACCGTCACGGGAGGAGGAGAACGATGTACAGTGCACCATCGCTCGAGAAATTTGGGTCGTTCCGTGAGCTCACGCTCCAGCGGAATCCCAATACGACCAAGCGCATCATCGGCGACGACCTGATTCCGAACATCGGGCTGGACTGCGACGGCAACGCCCCGCCGGGCGATCCGCGCGCCTGCATCCGTTCGTAATCACACCACTTGGGTCGCCTCCGCGCGACCCAGGCGGTGCATGATCGGGGTCGCTCGCTCGGCGGATTCCTGAGCCGCTGGTCGACAAGCGAACGACGGGAAGCGCTGCGGGGGCGACCAACCTCACTCCCAAGTCTCCCGGGACTCAACGCCGTCCCGTAGCCACCTTCCGTGGCTGCGGGACGGCAGTTTTGTTGTGGCGGACGCGCCGCACGCCCATCGCCCTCTCGGCACGCCCTCTGCAACTTCTCACCTGACCACAGCCACTTCGGTCAGGTCGTCCACGCTGCAGGCGCAGGTCGCATCAGCTGTCGATCACTCCCCACATGTACTCCTACGACGTCTTCGCCGGCACGCTCAAGGCGCCCTTCCAATTCCCGGAGCTCCAGCAGACCTCCGGTCCGGCGTCGTGGATTCTGGAGCGGGGTGACATTCCCTCGCCCCTCGATCCCGCGTCTCTCATTGGCGACGACGACGTCTACGGCGAGGTCAAGGTGCGGTGTTATCGCACCATGCAGGGCCACTCGCTCGTCTATGATGACACGGGCCGCTTCGATGTCAGCGACGGGGCCCTCATTCGGTGGTTCGCTCCGCACGATGCCGACGACAGCTTGCTCGAGGCGGTTCGCGCTGACGTGGTCGGGAGGGTGCTTGCCCTCGCGCTCCACCAGCACGACGTGCTTTGTCTGCACGCCAGCGCGGTGTCCATCAACGGCAGAGGCATTGCGCTCCTCGCGCCCAAGATGCACGGAAAGAGCACGCTGGCCACGGCACTGGTCCGCGGTGGGGCCCGGCTCCTGTCAGACGACACGGTCCCGGTGACGCCCGATGCCACACCTCTGGTCCGCCCCGGCGTGCACCAGCTCCGACTGTGGAAGGACTCCGCGTCGCGGCTGGCCGCGGAGCGCATGGGAGAATCTGCACCAGCCCGAAAAGTGGTGCTCGATCATTTCGATGAGGGCACGGTACAACGCAGCGCCGTTCCGCTCGCGGCCTTGTATGTCCTGCTCCCGTCCGCCCCTGACGACGCGGAGTCGGCTCGACGGAGTGTGCTCACCGAGATCCAGGCCACGCTTGCGCTCGTCGAACACGCCAAGCTTGGGCCGCTGCTCGGCCGCAAGGATGCGGGCCTGATGTTCGAGCAATCGGCTGCGATTGCCCGGCGCGTGCCGGTCTATCTCCTCCACGTGGCACGCGACCTTGATCGCCTGGCGGATGCCGCCGCGACGATCCTCGGCTGGCACCGCTGACGCGTGGGCGTGGACCTCGAGACCTCGCCAGGTACCGTTCGGCAGGGCGCGTCGGGCGCAGAGCCTGCGCTGCTCCGCGTTCGTGGGGTCGCCAAGCGCTTTCCGCGCCGCCGCCCCTGGCGTGAGGCCATCCGGGCACCGTTCGACGTAACGTGGACTCCCGCGCTGCGTGGCGTTTCGTTCGACGTGGCCGCGGGCGAGTTCTATGGACTGCTCGGCGCCAACGGCGCGGGCAAGACGACGCTGATGAAAGTCATCGCCACGCTGATCATCGCGGACGAAGGGGAGGTGAGCGTTGAGGGGCACGACGTGAGGCGCGAGCCGGAGGTGGTGCGATCGCTGATGTCGCTGTCGTTGGCCAGCGAGCGTGGTCTTTATTGGCGGCTGTCTGCTCGCGAGAACCTGAGGCTCTACGCGGCCCTGCATGCGATCCCCGCGAGCGACGTGAACGAGCGCGTGCAGGAGGCGCTGCGTGATGTCCAGCTCGAGGACGCCGCGGATCGCATGGTGCGCGAGTATTCGTCCGGCATGATCCAGCGGCTGATCATCGCGCGAGCGCTTCTGCCTCGGCCGAGGCTCCTGCTGCTCGATGAGCCGACGCGGAGCCTCGACCCAATTGCCTCGCGCGAGTTCCGGCGCTTTCTGCGCGACGAATTGTCCCATCGCAGGCAATGCGCGGTGGTGCTGGCCACGCACGACGCGGACGAGGCGTTCAACCTCTGCCGGCGTGTCGCGATTCTCGATCGAGGTGCGATCGTGGCTGAGGGGTCGGCGCGCGACCTGGCATACGATGTGCTCGGGGCGCGTCACCGGGTCACGATCGATCAGCCATGGCACTCTGTGATAGCGGAGCTGGAGCACGAGGGGAGGCTGGAGGTCGTGACGCGCGAGCCGGCCGATGCCGCCGGCTGGGCGCGACTCACCATCCGCCTCGCTGCCAACGAGGCTGCCGCGAGCGAGGTCGTCGCGCAGCTCGTGAACGCCGGCGTCCGGGTGGCCGCGATGGAAAAGGACGAGGCTTCCCTGGCTGACCTCATCGACGCCGTGCTGGCACGTCGGCGCGAGGGAACGCGATGAGGACGATAGGCGCGCTGATCCGCGCAGCATGGCTCACCGCGATGAGCTATCGCGTGCAGACCGTCATCTCGCTGCTCACGCTTTGGGTCACGGTGATTCCCGTGTATTTCATCGCGACGGCGCTGCAGCCGACCATGGCCAGCGCCATCCGGAACGAGGGGACGCAGTACTTCCCATTCATGCTGATCGGTACGTTTGCCGTGAGTCTCATCAGCATTTGCGTGGCCACCCTTCCAGGGGCGGTGGAGGCGGGGATATCGAGCGGCTTCTTCGAGGGCGTGCTCATGACGCGCGCGCCGCGGGTCGCCATTCTCGCGGGGTTGTCCGCCTATCCCATCCTGTGGGCCGTGTTCCGTGGCGCGCTGATGCTCGCGGCCGGCGCGCTCTTCGGCGCGCGCATTGCGATCGGTTCCGTGGTGCCCGCGCTTGGCATCCTGGCCCTCATCGTGGTGGTGCACTGGGCGATAGGTCTGATCGGTGCGGCGCTGGTCGTCGCGTTCCGTACGTCCGGTCCGCTCTCGCAAGCGGTGGTGGTCGCATCCACCTTGCTTGGAGGGGCGTATTATCCCACGAGCGTGATTCCGTCGTGGATCCAGAGTCTGGCGTCGTTCGTCCCTGCCGCGTACGGGCTTCGAGCGCTGCGGCGCGTGCTGCTGGATGGAGCGCCGGTTGCGACGGTATCATCCGATGTGCTGATCCTGGCCGCGATCACGGCGGGAACGCTCGTGGTTGGCGTCGTCGCGTTTCGCGCGGCGCTTGGCTATGCTGGCCGTCGCGGTACGTTGAGTCATCTTTAGGTTTCCCGTTGCCGTCCCGGTTCTTCGCCTCGCCATCCCTGTGAGCGTCAACGCCCGCCTGCTCGGCCTGATGTCGCGCGAAATGCGGATTCTCCTCCTGACCGGTGGTGGAGAGTCCAACGACGCGCAGCTACGGGATCTGCTCGCCGGCCCGGTGCAGTGGGACGGCCTGCGCACCTTGCTGGAGTGGGAGCGCACCCTTCCGGTGTCGTGGGAACGGCTCAAGCGCCTGGGGGTCGACGCATCGCAGGACGGCGCCGATCAGATCGAGCGGCTCTCGCGCGTATCGGGCTTCACGGCGCTGATGCTGGAGGATCGGCTGCGTCGCCTCATTGCCGGGCTGGAATCCGAGGGCATTCCGGCAATCCTCCTCAAGGGGGCGGGGCTGGCGCTGTCGGCGTATCCGCGATTTGCGGATCGTCCCATGGGGGATCTGGATGTCCTGATTGCGCCCGAACATTCGAAGCGCGCATGGGAACTCGCGCTCTCCCAGGGCTGGGTCTGGGATGAGCACGAGTACCCCAGCAGTCATTATCAGGCGCACCACCACCTGCCGCCGTTGTTCGACGCGGCGCGAACGGGGGTGCGGCTCGAGCTGCACACGGCGCTGAGCCTGAGCAGCCATCCCTTTTCCCTGTCGTTCGAGCAGGCGCGCGCGGTGTCGCGCCCGATCTCGGAGCGGAGCGAACTCACACGGGTGCTCGACCCCGAGCATCAGCTCTTGCACCTGGCGGTGCATTTCGCCTGGGGCCACCTGGCCTCGTTCGGGATCTGGCGACTGGCGCGGGATGTGGCCGCCCTCGCGGAGCGAGGGATCGACTGGCAGCGCGTGCTGGAGCTTTCGCGGGGATACAAGGCCGAGTTCGCCATGTATTGGAGCCTGCGGCTGGCGGACCTGCTCTGTGGGGTGTCGGTGGCCCCCGTAGGTGTGCTGGCGAGCCTGGCACCCCGGCGGTCCGCCTGGATGCTCCAATTGCTGGAGCGCCATCTGGCCATCCATGTGATCGCCATCATCACCCCGTGCCCTTCGGCAAAGCTGCGGAGGGCTATGTGGAGCATGGCACTCGAGCCGAACCGGACTGCGACGAGCCGAGAGCGGCCCTGGGACTCCGAGCCGGCGCGGCGACCGACCGTGTATGCGGGGGACGCTGGTGTCGTGACGCGGATCAAGACCCAGCTGACGCGCGGCCGCGCATGGCGACGTTACTTCAACGTCCTGTGGGCGACGTGAGGGTCGCGAAGCGTCGCAACTAGCGCATTGACTTTCGCTTCGACGCTGTCCACATTACTCGGCTCCCGCGTCCAGCCTCCGGCTGGCGTTGGGGGTATGCTGGCCGACGAGCTGCGCGTCGGCGCCTAAGGGCCCGCGATCGTTCGCGGGGGAGTGGTCAGCCAGCCGGCACTCGACAGCGATGTCCGGCCCCGACAAGCGACGCAGGACAATTCAACGTCGGGCCGCAGGAGGTCCGGCGCGCCATGGGTCCCCGTGCGTGCTCGAGTGGCGCATGTACCCGGCGAGAGCGGATGGATACCGGCCCCTGCATGCAGGGGTGACACGGTCCACCCGCGTTTTTGCTGAACGAATCGAGATGCTCCGGCCGACGACGGCGTCCCCGCGACGGCCTCACGAACTGACGACTGACATGCCTCGTACGACACCGCTCGAGCACTATCGGAATATCGGCATCATGGCCCACATCGATGCCGGGAAGACGACGACGACCGAGCGCATCCTCTATTACACGGGCAAGAGCCACAAGATCGGCGAAGTCCATGATGGCGCGGCCACCATGGACTGGATGGAGCAGGAGCAGGAGCGCGGCATCACGATCACGTCCGCGGCGACCACGTGCTTCTGGAAGCGTCACGGTTCGAGCCACGAAAAGGGCGAAGGGCCGGAGTACCGTATCAACATCATCGATACCCCCGGGCACGTGGACTTCACCGTCGAGGTGGAGCGATCGCTGCGCGTGCTCGACGGCGCCGTTGCGCTCCTGGATTCCGTGGCCGGTGTGGAGCCGCAGACCGAGACGGTGTGGCGTCAGGCGGACCGCTACAAGGTTCCGCGCATGATCTTCGCCAACAAGATGGACCGTGTGGGCGCGAACTTCGAGCGCTGCGTGGAGATGATCCGCGATCGTCTGACCAAGAATGCGTTCCCGATCCAGCTGCCGGTGGGGTCGGGCGAGCTGTTCACGGGGCACATCGACATTGTCGAGCGCAAGGAATACATCTTCCACAACGAGACGCTCGGCAAGACGTTTGACGTGGTGGAGGTGAGCGACGAGTTCAAGGCCCGGGTCGAGCAGGCGCGCGGCGAGCTGATCGAGGCGGTGGTGGAGCACGACGACGTGCTGATGGAGCGCTACCTCGCCGGCGAGGAGTTGTCGGTCGCCGAGATCCGTTCGCTGATCCGCAAGGCCACGTGCTCGATGAAGTTCACGCCGATCCTCTGCGGCGCGTCCTTCAAGAACAAGGGCGTGCAGGCGCTGCTCGACTCGGTGATCGACTTCCTGCCCGGTCCGCTGGACGTGGAGGCGATCCAGGGTCACCTGCCGCACCACGACGAGACGTTCGACACCCGCGAGGTCAGCGACAGCGCGCCGTTTGCGGCGCTGGCGTTCAAGATCGCGACGGATCCGTTCGTCGGAAAACTGACGTTCTTCCGCGTGTATTCGGGCGTGCTCAAGTCGGGCAGCCACGTATACAACAGCACCAAGGACAAGCGGGAGCGCATCGGCCGTCTGTTGCAGATGCACGCCAACAAGCGCGAGGAGATCGAGGAGGTGCGCGCCGGCGACATCGCCGCCGCGATTGGTCTCAGGGACACGCGCACCGGCGACACGCTCTGCGATGACGAGAAGCCGATCATCCTCGAGGCGATGAAGTTTCCGACGCCGGTGATCGACGTCGCCATCGAACCGAAGACGAAGGCCGACCAGGACAAGCTGGGCATCGCGCTCAACAAGCTCGCCGAGGAAGATCCGACGTTCCGCGTGCACACCGACGCGGAGACGGGGCAGACAATCATCTCCGGGATGGGCGAGCTGCACCTGGAAATCATCGTCGACCGCATGATGCGCGAGTTCAAGGTCGACGCGAACGTGGGCCGTCCGCAGGTGGCCTATCGCGAGACGATCAAGAAGCGCGTGGACAAGGTCGAGGGGAAGTTCATTCGCCAGTCGGGCGGCAAGGGCCAGTACGGCCACGTGGTGATCAACGTGATGCCTGGCGAAGTGGGCCACGGCTTCGTCTTCGAGGACAAGATCGTTGGCGGCGTGATCCCGCGTGAATACATCGGCCCGGTGGAACAGGGCATCAAGGAAGCGCTGGAGAACGGTGTGCTGGCGGGCTACCCGATGGTGGACGTGAAGGTGGAGCTGGTCTACGGTTCCTATCACGACGTCGACTCATCGGAAATGGCGTTCAAGATCGCGGGCTCGATGGCGGTGAAGGAGGGCGCGGCCAAGGCCAACCCCGTCATCCTCGAGCCCATGATGAAGGTCGAAGTGGTGTCGCCCGAGCAGTACATGGGCGATGTGCTCGGCGACCTGTCGTCGCGCCGCGGCAAGATCGGCGGGATGATGCAGCGCGGCGAGGCGCAGGTGATCGCGTCCACGGTGCCGCTCGGCGAGATGTTCGGCTACTCGACGCGCCTGCGGTCGATGACCCAGGGGCGGGCGGTGTACTCGATGGAGTTTTCGCACTACGAAGAAGTGCCCAAGAGCAAGGCCGAGGAGATCATCTCCAAGGCGAAGTAGGCAGGAAGACCACGACGGGAGACGGGAGACGGAGGTCGTCTCGTAGCAACTCCCTTTCACGCAGACCTCCACTTCACCGGAAACGCAGCAATGGCCAAGGCAAAATTCGAGCGGAACAAGCCGCACGTGAACGTGGGCACGATCGGCCACGTCGACCACGGGAAGACGACGCTCACCGCCGCCCTGACGAAGATCTCGTCGGACAAGGGCTACGGGACCAAGTACGTCGCCTACGATGAAGTGGCAAAGGCGTCGGAGTCCCAGGGCCGTCGTGACCCGACGAAGATCCTGACGATCGCGACGTCGCACGTGGAGTACGAGACGGAGAAGCGCCACTACGCGCACGTCGACTGCCCCGGGCATGCCGACTACGTGAAGAACATGATCACGGGTGCGGCGCAGATGGATGGCGCGATCCTCGTGGTGAGCGCGGTCGACGGCCCGATGCCGCAGACGCGCGAGCACATCCTGCTCGCCCGTCAGGTGAACGTGCCGAACATCGTCGTGTTCCTCAACAAGTGCGATCTCGTCGAGGACACCGAACTGCTCGACCTCGTCGAACTCGAAGTCCGTGAGCTGCTCACGAAGTACGGCTATGCAGGCGACGACGCCCCGGTGATCCGCGGCGCCGCGGTGCGCGCCATCGAGGGTGATGCCAAGTGGATCGCCAAGATTCAGGAGCTCTACGACGCGCTCGATTCGTGGATCGCCGAGCCGGTTCGTGACATCGACAAGCCGTTCCAGATGCCGGTCGAGGACGTGTTCTCGATCACGGGTCGCGGCACGGTGGCCACCGGTCGTATCGAGAAGGGCAAGATCAAGGTGCAGGACGAAGTGGCGCTGGTCGGCTTTGGCTCCGACAAGAAGTCGGTCGTGACGGGCGTCGAGATGTTCCGCAAGCTGCTCGACGACGGTCAGGCGGGCGACAACGTCGGTCTGCTGCTCCGTGGCGTCGACAAGAAGGACATCGAGCGCGGCATGGTGCTCGCCAAGCCCGGCTCGATCACGCCGCACACGAAGTTCGAGGCCGAGGTGTACGTGCTGACCAAGGAAGAGGGCGGCCGTCACACGCCGTTCTTCAAGGGCTACCGTCCGCAGTTCTATCTCCGCACGACCGACGTGACGGGCTCGATCGAGCTCCCCGGCGGCACGGAGATGGTGATGCCGGGCGACAACACGCAGATGACCATCGAGCTGATCACGCCGGTCGCGCTCGAGGACCAGCTGCGCTTCGCGATTCGCGAGGGCGGCCGGACGGTTGGCTCGGGCGTAGTGACGAAGATTCTCGCGTAAGGCTCCGGGACGCGCGGGCAGCGAGTGCTGCCCGCGCGTCAGGACACGACTTCAAGGCTTCCATGGCGGGTCGCATCAGAATTCGACTGAAGGCGTTCGACCACGCGGTCATCGACCAGGCGGCGTCGGACATCGTGCGGACGGCGGAGAAGACGGGGGCGCAGGTCTCCGGCCCGATCCCGCTGCCGACCAAGACGCGTCGCTGGACGCTGCTCCGGTCGCCGCACGTGGACAAGAAGTCGCGCGAGCAGTTCGAGTTGAAGACGCACAAGCGTGTGATCGACATCCTGGATTCGCGCGCGCAGACCGTGGACGCGCTCACCCGGCTCGATCTGCCGGCGGGCGTGGACGTGGAGATCAAGGTTCAGTAAGGGATCGGATGGACGGGTGCAGGGATGTCACCCCTGCAGCCAACGACACGAGTCCAACGACTGCAGTCCGGTGCGTATCGACCGCCGGGTCGCGACTCTCAACGAGAACGGGGAACCGATGTTAGGCATCATTGGGAAGAAGCTGGGCATGACCCAGATCTTCAACGAACAGGGGCAGCAGATTCCCTGCACGGTGGTTGAGGCAAAGCCCAACCCGGTCGTGCAGGTGATCGGTGCGGAGTCCGACAAGCCGGGCTTTGCGGCGGTGCAGCTGGGCTACGGCAGCTCGCGCACGCGTCGTGAGGCGAAGAAGGGGGAGAAGAAGGTGCCCCATGGCCATCGCGCTACGGCGGCGGCGCTGGGTCACGCGACGAAGGCGGGCCTCGCGGCCGCGCCCCGCGTGCTGCGTTCGTTCCGACTCGACGACATGGCGACGGCGCCCGAGTACAAGCTCGGCGATACGGTCGACATCTCGATCTTCCAGGTCGGCGAGCTGGTCAAGGTCACCGGCACCAGCAAGGGCGGCGGCTTCCAGGGCATCGTGAAGCGCCACAAGGCGGGCGGCGGTCCCAACACGCACGGCAACACCAAGCACCGGCGCCCGGGCTCGATCGGCGCGGGCACCGATCCGTCCCGCGTCATCAAGGGCAAGCGCATGCCGGGCCAGCACGGCAACGTGCGCCACACGCAAATCAACCTCCGCGTCGAGAAGGTGGATACCGAGCGCAACCTGCTCTATATCCGCGGCTCGGTGTCCGGTGCCACCAACGGCATCGTGATGGTGCGGAAGCAGGGGCAATAGATCATGGCTGACCAGACTTCCTTCGACGCGGCGGCCTTCACCGGCCTGGGCACCTCGCGCGAGCGCGTGGCGCTGCCCGCGGAGACGTTCGATGGCACGGTGAACATGCCGGCCATGCATCTCGCCGTGAAGGCGTACCTTGCCAACCAGCGCCAGGGAACCGCGTCCACCAAGACACGCGGTTTGGTGGTTGGCGGTAATCAGAAACCGTGGAAGCAGAAGGGCACCGGGCGTGCGCGCCAGGGCTCGACACGCGCCCCTCATTGGCCGGGTGGCGGTACGGTCTTCGGACCGCACGGGGACCGCAACTACGAGCAGGCGCTCCCAAAGAAGGTCAAGCAGCTCGCGCGTCGCAGCGCGTTCAACGCGCGCGCGCGCGAGTCGGCGATCTACGTGATCGATGCCTTCAACTACGAGGCGCCGCGCACGAAGCTGATCCAGGGGCTCATCGAGCGTGCCGGCCTCGCCGGGCGCAAGGTGCTGGTGCTGACCGACGGCAACAAGCCGAACGTTCACCTGTCGGGTCGCAACCTGCCCAGGGTGCACGTGATGCCGTTCAAGGACGCGTCGACCTACCACATCCTGTGGTCCGATGTGGTGCTGATCGAGGGCACTGCGATCGGCCAGACGCTGGCTCCGGTGGCGGAGAAGGCCCCGGCGCCCGCGGCGAGAGCCGCGAAGGCCGAGGGGACCGCGAAGCCCACGGCCCGAAAGACGAAGGCCGCTCCCGCGGCGAAGCCGGCGGCAAAGAAGGCGGCGGCGAAGGCGCCCGCGAGCAAGGCGCCCGCGAAGGCAACGGCAAAGAAGCCGGCGGCGAAGAAGTCGGCCAAGAAGAAGGGGGACTGATCGATGGCTACGCTGCACCGCACCATTGTGCGTCCGCTCGTCACGGAGAAGACCTCGGCGCAATACCAGAACCGGGGGGAATACGTCTTCGAAGTCGCACGCGACGCGAGCAAGCCCGCCATTCGGCAGGCAATCGAACGTTTGTGGGGCGTAAAGGTCACCGGCGTCTGGACCATGAACACGCGCGGCAAGCCGCGGAAGAACATGGGGAAGACGGCAGGACTGCGCCCGAGCTGGAAGAAGGCGATCGTGACGCTGCAGGCCGGCGACAAGCTTCCCATCTTCGAGGTCTGAGGCACACGCATGGGCATTCGTCAATTCAAGCCGGTCACCAAGGGCACGCGCTTTCGCTCGGTGGCGGATTTCAAGGAGATCACGCGCTCGACGCCCGAGAAGTCGCTGCTCGAGCCACTGAAGAAGAGCGGCGGCCGCGACAACCACGGGCATATCGCGATGCGGCGTCGTGGCGGTGGTCACAAGCGCATGTATCGCGTGATCGATTTCAAGCGCAACCGCTTTGTCGACGTGGCCACGGTGCGCGAGATCGAATACGACCCGAACCGTTCGGCGCGGATCGCGCTGGTGGAGTACGCGGACGGGGAGAAGCGATACATCCTGCACCCCAAGGGGCTGTCGGTGGGCGACACGGTGGTGTCCGGCCCCGGGTCCGACATACGGACCGGGAACGCGCTGCCGCTGGGCGAAGTGCCGCTGGGTACGGCGGTGCACAACATCGAGCTGGTGCCGGGCAAGGGCGGACAGGTGGCGCGCTCGGCGGGCATGTCGGCGGAGGTCGTGGCGAAGGAAGGCGATTATGTGACGTTGCGCATGGGATCGACGGAAATGCGACGCGTGCACATGCGCTGCCTGGCGACGATCGGCGAGGTCGGCAACGCGGAGCACGAGCTGATCTCGTACGGCAAGGCCGGCAAGACGCGCTGGAAGGGTCGCCGTCCGAAGGTGCGCGGCGAAGTGATGAACCCGGTGGATCACCCGCACGGCGGCCGCACGCGTGGCGGGCGCAACGTGGTGAGTCCGTGGGGCAAGAAGGAAGGCGTGAAGACGCGCAACATGAAGAAGCCCTCGACGAAGCTGATCGTGCGCGGGCGCAAGCGCGGCAAGGCGACCCAGTCCGGGTTCTAGCCACCACCGAGACAGAGACCTATGGCTCGCAGTATCAAGAAGGGACCGTTCGTTCAGGAAGCACTGATGAAGAAGGTGCTTGGCATGAACGCTAAGAACGAGAAGCGCGTGGTGAAGACCTGGTCACGCGCGAGCACGGTGCTGCCCGACTTCGTGGGGCACACGTTCGCGGTGCACAACGGGAACAAGTTCATCCCGGTGTACGTGACGGAGAACATGGTGGGACACAAGCTCGGCGAGTTTGCGCCGACGCGTCTGTTCCGCGGGCACTCCGGCAACCGGCCGACGGACAAGAAGGCACCGGTCCCGGCGGCGCCGGCGGCCAGGGGAGGCAAGTAGGCCATGACCACCGAAGCACGTGCCATTCAGCGCACGACGCGCCAATCGCCCTACAAGATGCGGCTGGTGATCGACCAGATCCGCGGGAAGATGGTGAACGATGCGCTGTCGATGCTGAAGTTTTCGAAGAAGCGGGCGGCGACGGAGATCGCGAAAGTGCTGGAGTCGGCGGTGGCAAACGCTGAGCAGCATGCGCGATCGAACAACGAATCGGTGGACGTCGACGCGCTGTTCGTGAAGAAGGCGATCATCAATGAAGGGCCGAAGCTGAAGCGGTGGACCCCTGCGGCGATGGGCCGCGCCACCCCGATTTTCAAGCGCACCAGCCACGTCGAGATCGTCGTGGCCGAGAAGGCAGGCCGCTAATGGGACAGAAGACCAATCCGATCGGATTCCGCCTCGGAATCACGAAGCCGTGGCGTTCGCGCTGGTTCGCGAACCGCGAGTTCCCGCAGCTGCTGAAGGAAGACCAGATGCTGCGGAAGTACATCAAGACGCGCCTGGGTCACGCGGCCATCTCGGACGTGCAGATCGAGCGCAAGCCCGGGAAGGTGGTGGTGACGATCCACACCGGACGTCCGGGCGTGGTGATCGGGAAGAAGGGCGCCGAGGTGGACAAGCTGCGCGAGGAGATTGCGCGCCTGTCGGGCAAGGAGGTCGGAGTGAACGTGGAAGAGATCAAGCGCCCCGAGCTCGACGCCCAGCTGGTGGCGGACAACATCTCCAACCAGCTCTCGCAGCGCATCTCGTTCCGCCGCGCGATGAAGCGCGCGGTGCAGAGCGCGATGCGGATGGGGGCGCTGGGGATCAAGGTGAAGGCCGGTGGCCGACTGGGCGGCGCGGAGATCGCGCGCGTGGAAGGCTACCACGAGGGGCGCGTGCCGTTGCACACGCTGCGTGCGGACATCGACTACGCGACGAGCACGGCGAAGACGACGTTCGGCACGATCGGGGTGAAGGTGTGGATCTTCCGGGGTGAGGTGGTGGAGGATCGACGTGGGAAGACCTACAGCACGGGTTCGTAAGAGCGCACGAGCGAGCGACGAGGAGCACGAGAAGCGCGGGAAGCCCGAGCGGGTCACCACGGATCGTGCATAACGATAGACAGCGATGCTGAGTCCCAAGCGCGTCAAATTCCGCAAGATGTTCAAGGGCCGGACCAAGGGTCTGGCCGGCCGTGGCGCCGAGGTGTCCTTTGGGCACTACGGCCTGCAGGCGCTCGAGCCGGCGTGGGTAACCAACCGGCAGATCGAGGCCGCCCGCGTGGCGCTGACGCGTCACATCAAGCGCGGCGGCAAGGTCTGGATCCGGATCTTCCCGGACAAGCCGATCACCAAGAAGCCGGCCGAGACCCGCATGGGGAAGGGCAAGGGCTCTCCGGAAGGGTGGGTGGCGGTGGTGAAGCCGGGTCGGGTGCTCTTCGAGCTGGAGGGCGTGACGCCGGAGATCGCGCAAAAGGCGATGGCGCTGGCGGCGGCGAAGCTGGGCGTGAAGACCAAGTTCGTGGTCCGCGAGGAGGCGCACACCGATGCGAGCTGAAGAGATCCGCGAGATGAGCGATGCGGACATCCGCGCGCGACTGGCGGAGCTGGATGAAGAAAGCTTCCGCCTCGGGTTCAAGAGTGCGACGGAGCCGTTGGAGGATCCGCTGCGGTTGCGCGCGATCCGGAGAGACGTAGCGCGCATGCGGACGATCCTGCGTGAGCGCCAGCTGGCCGCAGGGGCCAGGGGCTAGAGGAATCGATCATGGCCGAAATGACCAACAACGGGCAGCAGGCGCCGTCGCGCGGCACGCGGAAGGTGCGCGTGGGCGTGGTGGTGAGCGACAAGATGCAGAAGACCGTGGTGGTCCGCTTGGACCGTCGCGTGCCGCACCCGACTTACGGGAAGATGGTGACGCGTTCCAGCAAGGTGAAAGCGCACGACGAGGAGAACTCGGCGAAGCGCGGTGACACCGTGCGGATCATGGAGACCCGTCCGCTGTCGAAGGACAAGCGGTGGCGGGTCGTCGAGATCGTCGAACGCGCCCAATAGGAGACCCGATCGATGATCCAGCAGGAATCCATGGTGCGAGTGGCGGACAACTCGGGGGCGAAGCGCGCTCTCGTGATCCGCGTGCTCGGAGGCACCCGACGCCGCTACGCCGGACTCGGCGACAAGGTCGTGGTGGCCGTGAAGGATGCGCTCCCCAACGGCACGGTGAAGAAGTCGGCCGTCGCCAAGGCGGTGGTGGTGCGCACGGTCAAGGAGACGCGTCGCAAGGACGGGACGTACATCCGCTTCGACGAGAATGCGGTCGTGATCATCAACGACAACGGCGAGCCGCTGGGAACCCGCATCTTCGGGCCGGTGGCGCGCGAGCTGCGCGAGAAGCGGTACATGAAGATCGTCTCGCTCGCGCCGGAGGTGCTCTGACATGCGCGTGCTGAAGTACCGCCAGACGGAGGGCAAGCGCCTGGGCGCCGGCCGCCACGCGATCAAGTCGGAGCGCGTGAAGATGCCGGTGACGAAGGGCGACACCGTGCGCGTCATGCGTGGCGAGGACAAGGGAAAGGAGGGCAAGATCCTCCGCGTGTTCCCGAAGACCGGCCGCGTGACGGTGGAAGGGATCAACATGGTGAAGCGGCACCGCAAGGCACGTCGCGCCGAGGAGCAGAGCGCGATCATCGACATGCCGGCGCCCATTCACCATTCCAACGTGATGCTGCTCGACCCGAAGTCGGAGCAGCCGACGCGGTCGAAGCACCGCATCGATGCCGACGGGACCAAGGAACGGATCAGCGCGAAGAGCGGGCAGGCGATCCCGCGGTCCCGCTGAGCCAAGGACGATAGATCATGGCGACCAAGGAACAGAAGAAGAGTGGCGGCGGCACGCCCAAGGGCGGCTCCACCGGTGGCGGCAAGGGGGGCGATCGCAAGTCGATGCTCCCCAAGGGACCGCACGCCGGCGCGAAGATCCCGACGCCCAGCCCGCGGCTGCGCGAGTACTATCGCGCGACGGTGCGCGGCCGGCTGGCCCAGCAGTTCGGGCTGAAGAATGCCAACCAGGTGCCGGGGCTCGAGAAGATCGTGCTCAACGTCGGGATGGGTGAGGCGATCAAGACGCCGAAGATCCTCGACTCGGTGGTGGAGGAGCTGGCGCTCGTGACCGGTCAGCGACCGGTGCGGCGCAAGGCGAAGAAGTCCATTGCCAACTACGGACTGCGCGAGGGCCAGGAGATCGGCGCATCGGTGACGCTCCGGGGCACGCGCATGTGGGAGTTCCTGGACCGATTCATCAATGCGGCGGTGCCGAGGTTCCGCGATTTTCGCGGGCTGGGCACGCGCTCGTTCGATGGCCGCGGGAACTATTCGCTGGGCATCAAGGAGCAGATGATCTTTCCCGAGATCAACTACGACATGATCGAACAGATCCACGGGATGGACATCACCTTCGTGACGACGACGAACCGGGACGACCAGGCGTTTGCGCTGCTGCGCGAACTCGGGATGCCGTTCCGCGGTGACGACCGGCCGATCCAGGTCCAATTCCAGGCGAGCTGACGCATGGCGAAGACGAGCAAGATCGTGAAGAACGAGGAGCGCAAGGCGCTGACCGCGCGGTATCGTGAGAAGCGCAAGGCCCTCCTGGCGATCGTGAAGAACCCGAAGTCGACGGACGCGCAGCGCGAGGCCGCGTACAGCAAGCTGCGCAAGCTGCCGCGGAACTCGTCGCGGGTTCGCATCCGCAACCGGTGTTCGATGACCGGCCGGTCGCGGGGCTACGAGGGCTTTTTCGGGCTGGGCCGCATGGCCATGCGCGAGATGGCGCTCAACGGGCTGATCCCCGGCGTGCGCAAGTCGAGCTGGTAAGCAGATGGGCAGTCACCGGCGACGCATGGCCACGCGCGTCGTACCGGGCTGCCTTCCTTCCTGACACACCGATTCCGCCGCGTCCCCAGGGGATACGGGTGGAGAGAGAGACCAACGAATGAGCATGACTGACCCCATCGCCGATATGCTCACGCGGATCCGCAATGCCTGCGGATCGAAGCACCGTCGCGTGGACATTCCGGCGTCGAAGATGAAGGCCGAAATCGCACGGATCCTGAAGGAGAACCACTACATCCAGGACTACCGCCTCGTGGAGTCGGAGAGCGGTCGCAAGCTGCTGCGGGTGATCCTGAAGTACGCTGGGGGCCAGTCGGTGATCCGCGAGATGCGCCGCGTCTCGTCACCGGGGCTGCGCAAGTACGTGCCGGCGACCGGAATCCCGCGGGTTCGCAACGGCCTGGGCATGGCGATCCTGAGCACGTCGCGTGGCCTCATGTCGGACAACGACGCGCGCAAGGCGCACACCGGGGGCGAGTTGCTCGCCCTGGTGTGGTAAGGAGGAATCGATGTCTCGTATCGGAAAGAAGCCGGTGAGCGTGCCCGGTGGTGTCACGGCCAACCTCGAGGGGAACACGCTCAAGGTGAAGGGGCCGAAGGGCGAACTGACGCGCGCGTTCCACCCCGAGATGCAGCTGGCGATGGCGGAGGGCACGATCACCGTGAACCGTCCGTCGGACGAGCCGCGGCACAAGGCCCTGCACGGCCTGTCGCGCACGCTCGTGGCCAACATGGTCGAGGGCGTGACCAACGGCTACAAGAAGCAGCTGGAGATCACGGGCGTCGGCTACAAGGCCGAGGTGAAGCCCTACGGACTGTTGATGTCGCTGGGCTACTCGCACACGATCGAGGTGAAGGCGCCGGCTGGCATCAAGCTGGCGGCTCCGCAGCCGACGACGGTGATCGTCGAGGGCGCCGACAAGGAAGTGGTGGGCCGCGTCGCGGCTGAGATCCGCAAGCTCCGCAAGCCGGAGCCCTACAAGGGCAAGGGTGTGCGGTACGCCAACGAAGTCATCCGCCGCAAGGCCGGCAAGGCAGGAGGCAAGTAATGCGTCGCATCGCAAGTCCGAAGACGCGCGAGGAGCAGCGCGCCCGCCGACATCTGCGGGTGCGCAAGAAGGTGACGGGAACGGGCGAGCGCCCGCGGCTCGTGATCTTCCGATCGCTGAAGCACATCTATGCGCAGCTGGTGGACGACAACAGCCGGCGCACGCTGGTGGCGGTCGGCGACCAGGCGTTCAGCGGCAAGAAGAGCGAGCGCGCCTCGCTGGTGGGCAAGTCGCTCGCCGAGAAGGCGAAGGCGGCCGGAATCTCGAAGGTCACCTTCGATCGTGCTGGTTACCGATATCACGGCCGCGTGAAGGCGCTGGCCGATGGCGCCCGCGAAGGCGGGTTGGAGTTCTGACATGGCTGAACCAAGGCAGGGCGCATCGTCGTCACCCGCAGCGCGCGGCCCCGGAGGGGCTGGGCGTGGTCGTGGCGGCCCAGGTGGTGGTCGCGGGCGTGGTGGTCCGGGCGGCGGTGGCGGTGGCCGCGGCCGCGGCGGCCCCGGTGGCGGCCGTGATGGCGGTCCCGGAGGCGGACGCGACGGCGGTGGACGTGATCGCCGTGGCGGAGAGCCGCAGTCCCGCGAGGGCGGTTCTGACCTGATCGAGAACGTGATCGCAATCAACCGCGTCGCCAAGGTCGTGAAGGGCGGTCGACGCTTCTCGTTCAACGCGCTCGTCGCCGTCGGCGACGGGCAGGGCAAGGTCGGCTTCTCCACCGGCAAGGCAAATGAAGTATCCGAGGCCGTTCGCAAGGCGGTCGAGGGGGCGCGCAAGCGCCTGGTGCAAGTGCCGCTCACCGGCGCGACGATCCCCCACGAAGTGGTGGGGCGTCACGGCGCGGGCAAGGTGTTGATGAAGCCGGCGGCGCCGGGTGCCGGCGTGATCGCGGGTGGGGCGGTGCGCGCGGTGATGGAGTGCGTCGGGATCTCCGACATCCTCACCAAGTCGCTTGGCTCGACCAACCCGCACAACATGGTGCGCGCCGCGTTTGACGGACTCGCCCAGCTCACGACGGTCGACCAGATCGCTCGTGAGCGTGGTATCGAAACGACCGCGCTGCGCTACAAGCCGCGCCACAAGTCGAAGGAGCGCGCGCATGCCTAGGACATTCGTGTGGCACCGCACCCGCGGGCCACAGCACACGCCGAAGGACGAAGTCCCGACCGGAGAACTGGTCAAGATCACGCAGGTGCGGAGCAGCATCGGCCACCCGGCCAAGCTGCGCCTCGTGTTGCAGTCGCTGGGGCTTCGACACCACCAGGACACGGCGATCCAGAAGGACACGCCGCAGTTGCGTGGGGCGATCAAGAAGGTGCGCCACCTGGTGAAGGTGACGCCCATCAAGGAGTAGGAACGTGGCAACTCAGGAAAAGATCGGGCTGCACAACCTCAAGCCGGCCCCGGGCTCGCACCGGGATCGCAAGCGGTTGGGTCGCGGCCCCGGGTCCGGCACCGGCAAGACGTCGGGCAAGGGTCACAAGGGTTCGATGGCGCGCGCCGGTCACGGCGGTCCCGGCGGCGGCAAGCCCGGGTTTGAGGGCGGCCAGATGCCGCTGTCGCGTCGTATTCCCAAGCGCGGGTTCAACAACGCGCGCTTCCGCACGGCGTACCAGATCGTCGGGCTCGACGATCTCGCGCGCGTGGACGGTGCCGAGGTGACACCGGAGACGCTGGCGAAGGCAGGACTCGTGAAGCTGCGCACCGGGCCGGTGAAGCTGCTGGCCAATGGTGAGGCGGCCCAGGCGTACACCATTCGCGGTCTCAAGGTCAGCGGCGGCGCTCGCGAGAAGATCGTCGCAGCCGGCGGCCGCATCGAGGAGTAAATGGCGCAGTCCAATCCCGCCCAGGCGCTGGCGAACATTCGCAACACGCCGGAGCTGTGGGAGAAGATCCTGTTCACCTTCTGGTGCCTGGCGCTCTACCGACTCGGCTCGCACATCACGGCGCCGGGGGTGGACCAGCTGGCTCTGCTGGACTTCTTCCAGAACCAGCAGAGCAACGGATTGCTCGGCCTCTACGACCTGTTCGTGGGGGGCGGGCTCTCGCGCGCCACGGTGTTCGCCCTCGGCATCATGCCCTACATCTCCGCGTCGATCTTTGCACAGATCGGCACGGCGATCATCCCGTCCATGGACAAGATGAACAAGGACGAGGAAGGTCGAAAAAAGATCGGGCAGTGGACGCGGTATCTCACGGTGGCGCTTGCCGTGGTGCAGGCGTGGGGCTTTGCGCTGTTCACTGAGTCGTTGCAGGGTGCGGTCGCGACGCCCGGGTTCGGGTTCCGGCTGCAAATGTCGCTCTTCCTCACGACCGGTGCGGTGTTCGTGATGTGGCTCGGTGAGCAGATCACCGAACGGGGCCTCGGCAACGGCGCCTCGCTGATCATCTACTTCTCGATCGTCGAGCGCTTCTGGAGCGCGATCTTCCAGACATTCACGTTCGTGAGCACGGGTGCCGTGGGCGCATTTTCGCTGGCGGTGCTGGCCCTGGTGATGGTGGGCGTCGTGGCGGGCGTCGTGGCACTCACGCTGGCCGCGCGGCGCGTGCTGATCCAGATCCCGCAACGCACCATGGCGCGCGGTCGCATGCGCGAGGCAGCGAGGAACTTCATCCCGCTCCGCATCAACGCCGCCGGCGTGATGCCGATTGTGTTCGCGCAGTCTGTGATCGTGGTGCCGGGAGCGCTGGCGCAGTTCTCCGGGAACCCGGCGCTCCAGCGCATGGCGGATCTCTTTGCCGAAGGATCGTGGCCGTACGTGATCGCCTCGGCGTTCCTCATCCTCTTTTTCACGTACTTCTACACGTCGATCATCTTCAATCCCATCGACCTGGCGGAGAACCTCAAGAAGCAGGGTGGGTTCATTCCCGGGGTAAAGCCGGGCGCCAAGACGGCGGAGTACATCGAGCAGGTCGTCACGCGCATCACGCTCCCTGGTGCCATCTTCCTGACCGCGATCGCGCTCTTTCCGGTGCTCATCGCGAAGTGGATCAACGTACCCTTCCGGTTCGGCGGTACCTCACTGCTGATCGTCGTCGGCGTGGCGCTCGACACGATGTCGCAGATGCAGCAACACCTGCTGCTCCGGAAGTACGATGGTTTCATGAAGAAGGGCCGCGTGCGGTTCCGCGGGCGGCAGGGGGCGACGGGAGGGTTCTAGGGACGCACGGTCGCTGCGACCGTTCACGCGGGACCCGTCGGGACCCGGAACGATCGTACGTTGTCCGTCAGTGGGCGCGAGTGAAGGCTGGCTCGCGCCTTGCGTTTTTCCTGGGAGCGAGCGACGCATTGTTCCTATCCGCCCAACCGCTTCAATGATTCTCGTTCTTCTCGGACCCCCAGGGGCCGGCAAAGGCACCCAGGGGGAGCGCCTGGCCGCTGAACTCGGCATTCCCAAGGTCGCCACTGGCGACGTTCTGCGCGCAGCCGTGCGCGACGGCACACCGCTCGGCCTGGCAGCCAAGGCGGCCATGGACCGCGGTGACCTGGTGCCTGACGACGTCATCCTCGGCATCATGAAGGAAGCCCTCGCTGCGCCGTCGGCGGCCCGCGGCGCGATCCTGGATGGCGTGGTGCGAACGGTGCCCCAGGCCGAAGGCCTGCAGCGTGTCCTCCGCGAACTCGGTCGCCCGCTCGACGCCGTGCTCGTCTTCGAGGTGCCTGACGAGGATCTCGTGAAGCGCCTGTCGGGTCGCACCGTGTGCCAGTCCTGCCAGACGCCATACACGGGCCGCGAGCCGGGGTCCACCTGCGAGAAGTGCGGTGGAACGCTCGTTCGCCGAAAGGACGACGAGCCCGAAGCCATCCGGAATCGCCTCCATACCTACCAGCAGCAGACGGCTCCGGTGATCGCGTGGTACCGGACCACGGGCGGCCCAGTGCGCGCCATCGACGCGACCGGGAGCATGGCGGACGTCCTTGCGCGGGCCCGCGCGGCCCTCGGCACATGATCCACCTCAAGTCGGAGCGCGAACTCGAGATCATGGCCAAGGGAGGCCGAATCCTCGGCCTCACGCACGAGCATCTTCGGCCACTGGTCCGGCCCGGGGTGTCTACCAAGGAGCTCGATCAGGCCGCTGAAGCGTTCATTCGCTCACATGCTGGCGCCGAGCCGGCGTTCAAGGGCCTGTACGGGTTTCCGGGTGCGATCTGCATTTCGATGAACGAGGAGATCGTGCACGGCATTCCCTCGCCGCGTCGCCTGCTGCGCGAGGGCGACATCGTGAAGCTTGACGTTGGCGTGAAGCTGGAGGGGTACTTCACGGACGCGTCCATCACCGTGCCCGTTGGGGTGATCGACGAGACCACGCAGCGGCTGATAGAGGTCACGCAGGCCTCGCTCGAGGCCGGGATCGCTGCCGCGGTGCTCGGCAACCACGTTGGCGATATTGGTGCCGCGATCTGGGGCGTGGTGGGTCCGGCCGGTTACACCGTCGCCGACGATCTCGTGGGCCACTACGTGGGCACCAAACCGCACGGGGATCCCCAGGTGCCCAACAAGGGCAAGCCCAAGCGGGGCCCAAAGCTGCTGCCCGGCCTGACTATTGCCATTGAACCGATGGTGAACGTCGGGGGTTCGGCCACGCGAACCTTGAGCGACAAGTGGACGATCGTGACCGCGGACGGCTCCCGGTCGGCCCACTTCGAGCACACGGTGGCCATTACGGAGGCCGGCCCTCGGGTCCTCACGCGGGCGGCCTGAGGGTAGGCCGGGCCCGTGGCGTTCGCTGCGTTGGCCGGTCGGGTTGTCCCTCGCTTGGTGGCCGGCTCCCCCGTTTGGTCGTCCCTCATGGTGCGATCGTCCCATCGTCCGCTTCCGCTCTGGAGTCTCCTCGGCCTCGTGCTGGTGGTGGCGATCGGTGCTGCGCGCATCATTGCCACCTACGAGGTCTTCAGCGAGACCTTTGACGAAGGGGTTCACATCGCCGCGGGCATGGAGCTGCTCGATCGCGGCCGGTTCACGTATGAACCCAAGCACCCTCCGCTCGCGCGCGCGGCCGTGGCCCTGGGGCCATGGCTCAGTGGTGTCGGCTCGCAGGGTGTGGGCAACATCTGGGGCGAGGGGCGATCGATCATTCACGCGGTGAACGCCGACCGCACCCTGTTCCTGGCGCGGCTTGGTGTGCTGCCCTTCTTTGTGCTCGCGGCGTGCCTGGTGTGGGCGTGGGCTCGGCGCATCGCAGGCGACGGCGCGGGCCTGGCCGCAGTCACGCTGTTCACGACGGCGCCGCCCGTGCTCGCGCATTCGAGTGTTGCCACGACCGATATGGCGCTCGTTGCGACGCTCATCGCGCTCCTGTTCGCCGCGATGCTGTGGGTGGAGTCGCCGACCACGAAGCGCAGCGTGTGGCTGGGCATCGCAGGTGCGGCCGCGCTCACCGCCAAGCTCTCGTCCATCGCGTTCTTTGGCCTCACCGCATTGCTGGTACTCGCGCTGCGTCACGTGTGGGCGGCCCGTGATGCGGCGCCAGCTCCGGGGTTCGCCGGTCGACTCGCGCGCTGGCTGACGCTGACACCGGCGCACCTTCGCCGGCTGCTGGTGGTGGCTCCTGTCGCCTTCCTCGCCGTGTGGACCGTGTACCGGTTTCAGGTTGGCAGCCTGCGTGGCGTGCCGTTCCCGCTCACCACGCTCATCCAGGGCGTGCGCGACCTGGCGGCGCACAACGGACTGGGCCACGCCTCCTTCCTGCTGGGCGAGGCCTACGCCGACGGGCGATGGCTGTTCTTCCCGGTTGGGCTCGCGGTCAAGTCGCCGCTCACGCTGCTCGTCTTTGGGCTTGCGGGTGCGTGGCTGCTGGCGCGGCGGTCGCGGGCCTCGCGCGACTGGCAGATCGCCGTGCCACTGCTGCTCGCGGTGGCAATCCTCGCCGTATCGATCCCGGCGCGCATCAACATCGGCGTGCGCCACGTGCTGCCCGTCTTCGCCACGCTTGCGATTGCGGGCGGCGTTGCCGTGTCAGCCGCATTCGCCCGATGGAAGACTCCGGCTGCCCGCTCGCTGCTGGCCGCGCTCGCCACCGCTGGCCTCGTGTCGACGTTCCGGGTGCACCCCGACTACCTCGCGTACTTCAACGAACTGGCCGGCGCGCATCCCGAGCGTGTGCTGGTGGACAGTGACCTCGACTGGGGGCAGGACCTGCGCCGTTTGCGCGACACCATTCAGGCGCGCGGCATCGACAGCGTGACGACTGCGTACTTCGGGAGTGCGGTTCCCGGGATGTACGGCATTCCGGTGAAGCACGAGTGGGTGCGCGGTGACGAGGCCCACGGCTGGTTTGCCGTGAGCCAGACACGCCTCCAACGCGGCGATGCGGTGCTGCGCAACGGCGTCTGGACGCTGTATCCGGAGGCCCTGGCGTGGCTCAGGGATCGCGAGCCCGAGGCAAGGATCGGCCGATCGATCCTGCTCTATCGGCTGCCGTGACGCCGGCGGGTGGGGCGAGGCGCCCCACCCTGGGTAACCCTACCCGGCGCTTGCCGCGATGCTCCGTTGCACGGCCTCTGCGGCGGCCTTGGCGTGCGAGGCGGCCTCCTCCACGATGCGCGCGAGTTCGGCGAGCATGCCGCGCGCCTCGGCGGAGTCGGTGAGCGATGCCACGTTGATCTGCACGTTGTACGACGCGCCGCGGCATGCGGCCTCGGCGAGGAGTGCGGCGACCCCGGCGTCCGAGGCTGCGTTGGTGTTGCCCTTGGTCGCCGCGATCGCGGCGAGCCGCGCGACGGACGCGCAGGTGCGTGCGGTCTCGAGCGGCACGTGGGCCGCGCCCAGCAGCGCCGCCTCGATCGCCGACTGGCGCGTGGCGACCTGCTCGGGCGTTTCCTTGGGCAGACGGTAGCTCTGCATGACGACCTCGTAGGCGGCCGCATCGCGCGGCGCGAGCGCCTGCAGCTCCGTGCCGAGTGCGGCGGCTTCGCGCGCCACGTCTTTCATCTCGCCTTCGACGGCGACGTACTTCTTTCGTCCGATCGTGAGGCCCGCCACCATCTGGGCGAGCGCCGCAGCGAGCGCGGCGACGATGGCGGCGACGGATCCTCCGCCGGGCGCCGGCGTGGGCGCGGCCACCGACGCAACGAACGTCGACAGCGACTCCCCGCCGGAGACTGCCGCGCGCACCTTGCGCTCGAGCACCGCGTCGGCGGAGAACCCGCGTAGCTGCAGGTGGCGCGCAGCCGTATCAAAGAGCGCGCGCTCCGGCACGAGTCCCACGACCTCGCTCCACGTCGGCGAGACACCCTGTGCCTGCGCCTCCATCTTTACCATGTCGAACGCGCGGTAGAGCGGCGTCTTCTCGATGTCGACCAGGTTCATGGATACCTGGGCCTGCCCGTCGACTTCGAGACCGAGGCCTTTCACGTGGCGCAGCCCGCCGGTGGAGTGGCGCACCGCCCGAGCCACATCCCTGGCAACCTGCAGGTTCTCGGCACCGCCCAGGTAGACGTTGTAGGCGACCAGAAAGGGGCGGGCGCCTATGGCCGTGGCGCCGGCGGTCGGGTGGATCCGGGGCTCGCCGTAGTCGGGCGCGCGCCTGACGTTGGCCGCGATCTCGTCGCGCAGACCCTCGAACTCCCCGCGGCGCACGTCGGCCAGGTTTTCGCGATCCGGTCGCGAGGCCGCGCGTTCGTAGAGGTACACGGGGATCCCCAGTTCGCTGGCGGCGCGGGCGCCTAACGCGTGGGCCAGCGCGATGCAGTCGTCCATCGTGGCCCCTTCGAGCGGCACGAAGGGTACCACGTCGGTGGCACCGATGCGCGGATGCTCCCCCTGGTGCCGGGTGAGGTCGATCCGGCTGGCCGCTTCCTTCATGCCGCGGAACGCGGCTTCGACCGCGTGTTCGACGGGCGCTACGAACGTGATCACCGACCGGTGGTGCGACGGATCGCTCGACACGTCGAGGATGGTCGCGCCTTCGGCGCTGGCAATCGCCGCGCGAATGGCGTCAACGACCGCGGCGTCGCGACCTTCGGAGAAATTGGGAACGCACTCGACGAGTTTCATGCGGGCAGTTGAGGGTGGGGAGTTCAGGAAGGGATCGTGAACGGTGCGCTCGGGCGCAACTGGGCGAGGAGCCATTCGTGCAGGACGCCGTTCGACGCGACCACCGGCGTGTGCTCCACGCGCAGCTCGTTGCCGGCGAGGTCACTCACGCGGCCACCAGCTTCGCGAATGAGCAGCGTGCCGGCGGCGTGGTCCCACGGCGCGAGCATGAGCTCCCAGAAGCCGTCGAACCGCCCGGCGGCGACGTCGGCCAGGTCGAGCGCAGCCGCCCCGGCACGGCGCACGCCCGCGACCTGCCCCACGACGCGAGAAAATGAGGGGAGGTACTCCGGAATGCGCTGTGGATCCTTGAACGGGAATCCCGTCCCCACGAGCGCGCGCGCCGGTTCCACGAGCCGCGACACGCGGATCGGCGTCCCGTCGCGCGTTGCGCCTCCGCCGCGGGTGGCCGCGTACGTGATGCCGCGCGGCACGTCCAGCACGATCCCGGCGACCAGGCCGCCTTCGGCCACCGCGGCGATGGACACCGCATACTGCGGGTACCCGTGCAGGAAGTTGGTGGTGCCGTCGAGCGGATCGACGATGAACGCGATCTCATGGTCGTTCGGGGCGAGGCCCGGTGAGCGCTCCTCGCCCACGACCACGGCGCCTGGAACGGCCGCATGGAGCACGTTGGTGATGCGCTCCTCGGCGCCCAGGTCGACCTCGCTCACAAAATCGGCGCGTGCTTTCTCCTGCCAGTCGATCGTTGCAAGGTCGGCCGTGCGCGATCGGATGTAAGTTGCCCCGGCCTGCGCCGCAGCGGTGCACGCCGTGAGAAGCACCGCAGGAAAGGTTTGGTCTCGTTGCGACGGCAAAGTCGGCCACCTTAGTTTCATCGAATGCCCCGGATCTTCAGCGGAATCCAGCCCTCGGGCGAACTCCACATTGGAAACTACCTCGGTGCGGTGAAGAACTGGGTCGAGCTGCAGCACGAGTTCGAGTCGTTTTTCTGTGTCGTGGACTACCACGCGATCACGCTGCCGTACGAGCCGGCTGACCTCCGGCGGCGCACACTCGAGATGGGGATTTCCCTGCTTGCGGTGGGCATCGACACGGACAAGGCCACGCTGTTTGTGCAGTCACGCGTGCCCGAACACACCGAGTTGCAGTGGGTCTTCAACGCCATCACGCCGGTGGGTGAGCTGGAGCGCCAGACGCAATACAAGGAGAAGTCGGCGCGCTTTGAGAGCGTACCCGCTGGCATCCTGAACTATCCGGTCCTGCAGGCGGCGGACATCCTGATCTACAAGGCGGACACCGTGCCGGTGGGCGAGGATCAGCTGCAGCATCTCGAGCTGACGCGCGAGATCGCCCGGCGCTGGAATGCCCGATTCTCCGAGGGGTTCTTTCCGGAGCCCAAGGCGCGGCTTACGCCCACGCGGCGCATCATGGGGCTCGACGGGCAGGCCAAGATGTCGAAGTCCCTCGGCAATACGGTGGGGTTGCTCGATCCGCCCGAGACCATCTGGGAAAAGCTGCGACCGGCCATGACCGATCCAGCGCGGGTGAGGCGGACAGACCCCGGCAACCCCGACATCTGCAACATCTACCATCTGCACAAGGCGTTCAGTCCACCGGCGACCGTGGACTATGTGGCGATGCAGTGCCGTTCGGCGGGCTGGGGTTGCATCGATTGCAAGAAGGTGCTGTTCGAGAACATGAACGCCGAGCTCACGCCGATCCGTGAGCGCGCGGCGGAGCTGACCGCGCATCCCGCGCGCGTGCGAGAGCGGCTCGAAGCCGGGGCCGCGAAGGCGCGGGGGATCGCGAAGCAGACGATCGGTTATGTACGTGAACTGATGGGCCTGGACTGAGGGAGGGTGAGTGGAGAAGATCATCAAGGCGGCGGTGGACCGTGGGGCGTCGGACCTGCACATCAAGGCGGGTGACGTCTTCCGCGCCCGCATCGACGGCGTGCTGACGGCGATGACGAAACAGGCGCTCACGCCCGAACAGACGCGCGCGATCGCGCTGCGCCTCATCACCAACGAGAAGGTCAAGGAGCGGATCGACTCGCTGCTCGACTACGACTGCTCCTGGGGCGCCCCGGGCATCGGGCGTTTTCGCGTGAACATCCTGCGCCAGCGATCGAGTTTCATGATCGTCATGCGCGTGATCCCGTTCCGCGTGCCGACGTTCGACCAGCTCGGTCTTCCTGCGGTGCTCGAGCGGATCGCCATGACCGAACGGGGCATGGTCCTCATCACCGGGGTCACCGGCTCGGGCAAGTCCTCGACGCTGGCGGCGGTGATGGCACACATCAATGCCAACCTCGAGAAGCACATCGTCACGCTCGAGGAGCCGATCGAGTTTCTGCATCGTGACCTCAAGAGCTCGATCACGCAGCGGGAGATCGGCGTCGACACCGAGAACTTCCGGGTCGGGCTCAAGGCCGCGCTTCGCCAGGACCCGGACGTCATCGTCCTCGGCGAGCTGCGCGACACCGAAACCATCGACACGGCGATGAAGGCGGCGGAAACCGGACACCTGCTGCTGGCCACGGTCCACACGCCGGACGCGCAGGCGACTATCATGCGTGTCGTGTCCATGTTCCCGCCCGAGGAGCAGGACGTGATCCGCATCCGCCTGTCGGAGTCGCTCGCGGCCGTCGTTTCGCAACGCCTGCTCCCGCGCAAGGACGGCAACGGGCGTGCGGTGGCGTGCGAGGTCATGCTGAACACGCCACTGATCGCGGACCTGATCCTCAACCAGCGGGTGGGCGAGATCCGCGAATACATGGCCGACGGGCGTGACCAATACGGTATGCAGACGTTCGACCAGCACCTCGCGGACCTCGTGACCCAGAATGTCGTGACGTTCGAGACGGCCCTGGCGGCGTCGACGCGCCCGGCGGACTTCGAGCTGCAGATGAGCATGTTCCGGAGCGCCGCGCGCCGTGAGGAAGCGAACAACGACCCGTTCAACGCGGGCAACCTGACCTAGGAGAGGAGTGACAGCATGACCAGGACTCTCGCCGGCGTGCTCGGCCCGGTGATCACCACGTTCGATGCGCGCGGGGAACTCGACCTCGATGCGTTCGGTGCCAACGCGCGTGCCCACCTCGATGCCGGGTTGCACGGGCTCGTGATCGCCGGCTCGACCGGAGAGGCCGCGCTGCTCGAGGAGAGCGAGCGCCTCCGGCTCGTGGAAATGGCGCGCTCGGTGACGCCAGCCGATCGCTGGCTGATCGTGGGCACGGGCGCGGAGTCCACCAAGGCGTGCGTGCGACGATGCCGTGAGGCCGCGGAGCGTGGCGCGGATGGCGTGCTGGTCGTTGCACCGCACTACTATTCAAACGCCATGACCTCGGCGGCGCTGCAGGCCCACTACGAGCGCGTTGCTGATGAGTCGCCCGTCCCGGTGCTGCTCTACAACATTCCCAAGTACATGCACTTCCGCCTCGAGGGCGACCTCGTGGCGCGACTTGCCGGACACGACAACATCGTCGGGATGAAGGACTCGTCAGGCGATCTGGCCTACCTGCCCAACTATCTCGCCTCACAGTCGGACGACTTTGCGGTCATCACCGGGCACGGCGGCACGGTCCACCAGACGCTGGCTCTCGGCGTGCGCGGAGGGATCCTGGCCGTGGCATTGTTCGCGACCGAACTGTCCCTCGAGGTCTACCATGCGTTCCGGGCCGGGCGTATCGAGGACAGCGCAGACGCCCAGCGGCGCCTGACGCCATGTGCGCTGGAAATCGTCGGCCGCATGGGGATCCCCGCGGTCAAGGCGGCAATGGAGCGGGTGGGACTCAAGGGTGGCCCGGTGCGGCTCCCGCTGCTGCCGCCGTCCGCGGCCGACATCGCCGAGGTCGAGCGCCTGCTGCGCGACGCGAGCCTGGTTGGCGTCGCATAGCGTCGAATCCGGCTCAGGCAGCGATCCGTAGGGCGGGGAGCCACTCTCTCCGCCCTTCGTCCTTTCCCGCACCGCAGTCGCTCAATCCCGTCCGTCTGTGTCCCTCGTTCTCCTCGGCTGCGTCCTGCTCCTTGCGCTGTGCCTGGTCCCACTCGGCCTGCCTGGCCTGTGGGTCATGATCATCGCGGCGCTGGCCTATGACTGGCTCGTTCCGGCAGCATCGGTCGGCTGGGTCACGGTTGCGATCGCGGTCGGCCTCGCGGTGCTTGCCGAGGTGCTCGAGTTCACGCTCTCGGCGCGCTACACGCAGAAGTACGGTGGATCGAGGCGCGCGGCGTGGGGGTCGATCCTCGGGGGCATCGCGGGTGCCATTGTCGGAGTGCCGGTGCCGATCGTCGGCTCGGTGATCGGCGCATTCGCAGGCGCGTTCGTTGGCGCCCTCGTGCTCGAGTACACACGCCCCGACGCCACGAGGGCAGGCGCGACACGTGTGGCCACGGGTGCATTGCTCGGGCGCGTGGCGGCTGCCGCGGCCAAGACCGGGCTGGGGTGCGCCGTCGCGGTCACTCTCATGATCGGCGCGGCGGCGTAGTCCGCCACACCGAGGGGTGGAACTCGCCAGGTTAGGTTTTTTTCTACAGTTTCGATCCCACTCCGTTCCCATACTCCCATGACCGCTCCATCGGGCCCTGCATCCACCAAACGCATCATCGTCGCGAGCTTTCCCACGTCCGAAGGAGCAGGTGGTGGGCTCGATCGGCTCAAGGCAGCGGGCGCACGACTCGGGAACGCCGCGGTGATCCGGCGAATGGCCGATGGTCAGGTCGAGTTCAAGGAGACGCAGGACTGGGGGATCGGGAAGAGCGCGGCCGTCGGCGCAGTGGCGGCGCTGCTGCTGCCTGGCATCGGACCCTTCGCCGGCGCCATCGTCGGGGGGCTCGCCGCTCATTTCGTCGACGCAGGCTTCCCCGACCCGCTGCTCAAACAGATGGGAAGCGGGATCGGTGTGGGCACCTCGATGCTCGTGGCGCTGGTCGAGTCGGCGGACATTGCACACGCGGAGCGCACCCTCACGGATGGTGGCGCCACCATCCTGGGTTCGGGTCTCGAGTCGGATCTCTCGGCGGCGATCAGCGCGATCGGGAAGGCGAATGGGTAGGCCGCAGGGCGTGGCGCATGGCGCTCGGTCGGGGCCGTCTCACCGCCGTTCCCGCGCGCCCTGACCCTCGACGTCCGTTTGCCCTCACGCACACCGCGCCATAGCTTTCGCCAACGCCCCGAGCTTCCGGTCCGGGGCGTTTTTCTTTGTCCGCAACCCGACTTCTCTCCATGTGGAACTCCAGGAATCGCACCGTCGTGATCGTTGGCGCGCAGTGGGGTGATGAAGGGAAGGGCAAGCTCGTGGACGTGCTGGCCGAGCGTGCGGACTGGGTCGTGCGATACCAGGGGGGCGCGAACGCGGGGCACACGGTGCACATCGGCGACGACGAGTTCGTGCTGCACCAGATCCCGAGCGGTATCCTGCACCCCGGGGTGCGATGCGCCATCGGCAACGGCGTGGTGCTCGATCCGGAGACGCTGTTCACCGAGATCGACGAGTTGGTGAAGGACGGCATAGACGTCGAGGGGCGGCTTTATGTCTCGGATCGTGCGCACCTTGTGATGCCGTACCACAAGCTCGTGGACAAGGAGAGCCACGCCAGCAAGGCCATCGGCACCACGGGACGGGGGATCGGGCCGGCGTATGAGGACAAGGCGGGGCGTCGCGGTATTCGCGTGGTGGACCTGAAGCATCCCGAACGGCTGCGGAAGCTGGTGGAGCAGGGGTGCGATCACGCCAACATGCGGCTGACGCGCTTTGGCTCCTCGGCACGGGCGGACGTGGATGCGACGCTGGCCAGCCTCGCCACCGTGTCGGACCGGCTCCTCGCGCTCGCCGAGGATCTTGGGGTGATGCTGCACCGCGCGCTCAGGAGCGACGCCGCGCTGCTGCTGGAAGGCGCACAGGGCTCGCTTCTGGACGTCGATCACGGCACGTACCCGTTCGTGACGTCGAGCAGCACGACCGTCGGCGGCGCGGCGATTGGCGCTGGCATCGCCCCCACGGCGCTCGGCGCCGCGTTAGGCATCGTGAAGGCCTACACGACCAGGGTCGGCAACGGTCCGCTCCCGACCGAACTCGATGCCGAGCTGGGAGAGCGCATCCGGACGCTGGGCAACGAATTCGGTGCGACCACGGGACGGCCGCGCCGCTGCGGCTGGTTTGACGCCGTGGTGGTGCGCTATGCCGCGCGCGTGAACGGGCTCACCGGCCTCGCGGTCACCAAGCTGGACGTGCTCGACACGCTGGAGCGCGTCGCGCTGTGCACGGGCTACCGGAGCGGGGACGACGTGCTGCAGGAGTTCCCGGCCGACATCACGGATCTCGAGCGCCTCGAGCCGATCTATGAATGGATGGACGGCTGGCAGCGCCCGACCGGCGACGCGCGCACCGTGAGCGACCTGCCGGTGGCGGCGCGTCGCTACCTCGATCGCATCGAGGAACTGGTCGAGACGCCGATCCGGTACGTGAGTGTCGGTACGCGGCGCGACCAGATCATCGAGGTGCCGCCGAGCGGCGCATGACCGCTCCCGAGGCGTACGACGTGGTCGTGGTCGGCGCCGGCCCCTGCGGGCTGGCGACGGCGATCGCGCTCGGACGGGCCGGGTTCACCACGGTGGTGTTCGACGGGGGCTGCGTCGTGAATGCGATCACCCAGTACCCCACGCACGCGACGTTTTTTTCGACGGCGGAGAAGCTGTCGCTCGGTGGCCTGCCGTTCGTGATCTCCGAGCCCAAGCCGACGCGTCGCGATGCCCTCGCGTACTATCGCGCCGTGGTTACGTACTTCGACCTCGTCGTCAGGCAATACGAACGCGTGACGGCCATCGAGGGACAGGCCCCGGTGTTCACCATCTCGACCGAGCGACGTGGCGTCGTCAGGCAGGTGCGCGCCCGCGCCGTCGTCGTGGCCACGGGCTACTGGGGGTCGCCGAACCTGCTCCGCGTCCCCGGCGAGGATCTGCCGCACGTGTCGCACGCTTACCGTGAGGGACACCACGCCTTTCAGCAGCGCGTCGTGGTCGTTGGCGGAGGCAACTCGGCCGCCGAAGCCGCGCTCGACCTCTGGCGGTCGGGCGCGCGCGTGACGCTGAGCCACTTTGGCCCGACGTTCGACAAGCGCATCAAGCCCTGGGTGGTGCCCGATCTCACGAACCGTATCGCCGAGGGGAGCATCGCGGCCTGCTGGAACGCACGGGTCACGGCGATCGATGCCGAAGCGGTTCACGTGCGCGATGTCGACGGCGCGGCACATCGTCTCGGGGCGGATCACGTGTATCTGCTCACCGGATACGCACCCAACGTCGACCTGCTGCGCGCGGTTGGAGTACCCATCGACCCGGTGACGGGCATCCCGGCACACGAGCCGACCACACTCGAGACCACGGTTCCGGGCCTCTTCGTGGCCGGTGTAGTGATTGCGGGCTTTGATGCAAACAAGGTGTTCATCGAGAACGGGCGCCACCATGGCGATCGCATCGTGGCCCGCCTGCAGGGCCGCACCGCCCCCGAGACACCGGGAGTGAGCCGGGATCTCGACGGCGGGTAACGCACGTTCGTGGATCGCGGTCCGGGCACCCGCACACTAGCTTCTGCCGCTCTCTCACGCGACGCGCGATGATCGATCGCCGCACCTTTCTCCGCGACACGTCGAGCTGTGCCACGCACCTGGCGCTGGCCGCCGCTTCGACGACGCTGCTGGCGCGCGCGGCGTGGGCTGCGCGTCCGGTGGGTCGCCCCGTGGCCATCGAGCCGTTCGGTCGCCTCGAACAGGTGGCCGAGGGCGTGTGGGCCCTCGTCTCCACGCCCCTCGCTGGTGATCGCACGACGCTGAGCAACGGCGGACTTATCGCCGGGCGGAGCGGCGTGCTCGCGATCGAGGGATTCATGACACCGGCCGGCGCCCGGTGGCTTGCGGCGCAATCGAAGACGCTCACCGGCCGTTGGCCCACGCACGTGGCGGTCACGCACTACCACGCGGATCACACGAATGGCGTGGCCGGATACGTGAGCGATGAGTCACGACCGAAGGTGTACGCGACCGACGCGACGAGGACGCAGGTGCTCGAACGCAACCAGCCGGCCGATCGGGAGCGATCAGCGGCCCTTGCGTCGGTCATCGCCCTCGACCCGCTGGCGCAAACCACCATCGATCTCGGCGGGCGCACGGTGCGACTCGTACCGCGCGGAGGCCATACGGCGAGCGACGTCACGATCGGGATCGACGATCCGTCGGTCGTGTTCTGCGGGGATCTCGTGTGGAACGGGATGATCCCCAACTACGTGGACACGGTGCCGACGCAGCTCGCCGCGAGCGTCGCGGCGCTTCGCCGCTCGCGAGAAACGACCTACGTCCCCGGTCACGGCGCGGTCGCCACGGCCGCCGACGTCGAGCGCTACGTCGCCGTCCTTGGCGAGATCGAGAACGCGGCGCGCAAGGCGCTCGCCGACGGCGTGCCCGCGGAGCAGGCCGCGGCGAGGTTTACGTTGCCACCGTCGCTTGGCGAGTGGCTGCTCTTCGGCCCGGCATTCTATCCGCGCGCGTTCGCGGCCTGGGCGCGCGAGCTGCGCCGTTAGGCGTGGACGTCGACGTCCTCGTTGTCGGGGCCGGGCCGGCGGGATGCGCCGCCGCCCGACTGCTCGCGAGCTGGGGCCACACGACGCTGCTGCTCGATCGGGCCGGGAGCGCCGGCCGGCGACCGCTCGCCGAGTCCCTCCCGCCGAGCTGCAACGGACTGCTGGACGCGATTGGGATCCGCGCCGCGGTGGAGGAGGCCGGCTTTGTCCGAAGCACCGGCAACACTGTGTGGTGGGGCGACACGCCGCGTCGCGTGGAGTACTTCCCTGACGGAGCCACTGGCTATCAGGTCGCGAGTGATCACCTGGAGGCCGTGCTCAGCGATGCGGCCCACGCCGCCGGCGCAACGGTCTGGCACCTGGCCTCCCTCACCTCCATTGCGGACGACGGGATGCGGTATGCGACGTGCATTGCGTCGCCGACTGGTGAGCGCGCGGTACGCGCACGCTGGGTGCTCGATTGCACCGGTCGCGCTCGTGCGGTCGCTCGGCAGTGGCGTGCTGCGAACATGCAGCCGGCGGCTGGCGCCACTGTTGCGCAGCTCGGGCCAGGCGCCCCGCGGATGTTCGGGCTGGTCGGTGTGTGGGAGCGTGACGCCTGGGACCTGCCCGACGCGTCGCACACTTTGGTCGAGAGCCGGCCGTGGGGCTGGGGATGGTCGGTGCCGGTATCGCGGGTGCGCCGGTACTTCACCGTTATGCTCGACCCGGCGGCGACACCTCTCGCGGCGGGCCCCGAACTCGCTGCGCGGTATCACGACCTGCTTGCCGACCTCCCCGCCCTTGCCGCGGCAACAGAGGGCGCTCGGTGGGATGGGCCGGCGTGGGCGTGTGACGCGACGCCTTACGTAGCCGATGCGGTGCCCGCAGAACGTCTCCTGGCTGTCGGGGATGCCGCCTCGTTCATCGACCCGCTGTCGTCCTTTGGAGTAAAGAAGGCGCTGGCCTCGGCGTGGCTCGCGGCGGTGGTGGTGCACAGCGCGCTGATCACGCCGGGCTCGACGGCGCCGGCGCTCGCGTTGTATGCCGAGCGTGAGCGCGCCTACGTGTCCGCAGCCCACCGGGAACTGGTCTCCGTTTACCGGGCCGCGGGATGGAGCGATGCCGGCTTCTGGGGCGCCCGAGCCGCGCTGCACGTGGACGAACCGGAGTCCGAGTCCATCGAGCGACTGCGCGGCTCGGCCGAGGTGCAGCGGGCGTTCGACGCGCTGCGCACTCGCGCGAGCGCGCGACTCGTTCCGGCCGCGGGTCTCGCGTTCGCGAATCGGCCACTCGTGCGCGGCAACGTGGTGGTGGAGGCGCGCCACCTGGTGCTCCCCGGGCTCGAGGAGCCGGTGCGCTACCTGCGGAACGTCGACCTGATGGTCGCGCTGGAGGTCGCGACCACGAGCGACGACGCCGGCGCCATGTACGGCGAATACACCAGGCGGCTCGGACCCGTTGCGCTCCCCGACTTCCTTGGGGCGCTCGCCGTGCTGGTTGGCCTGGGTGGGGCCACGTTCGCTTGACAGCCCGCGATTGCCCGCGTTACAACATGGCTCTCATGCGCCCACGACGACCAACGGTTCTTGCGCTCGTGCTGGTGGCAGGCGTCCTGGCGGCGCCCGGCGCCGGCGCGCAGGCGCCGCGCAATGCAGACACCTCGGGCTTCGTGATCCGCGACCCGCTGATCCTGCGACGCTGCGCGACCTGTCACAAGGCGGACTCGGCCGGTCGCCTTGGACGCATCTCGTTCATGCGCAAGACGCCGGAGGGGTGGGAGGCGTCGATCCGACGAATGGCGAGTCTCGTCCGCGTGCGTCTCGACCCGGCGGATGCGCGCGCGATCGTGAAGTACCTCGCCAACACGCAGGGCCTTGCTCCCGCCGAGGTGAGGCCGGGGCGCTTCGAGACCGAGCGTCGCTCGATCGACTACCGCTATACGGCGGATGCGAATACCGAGCGAACGTGTCGCGCCTGTCACTCGCTGGGTCGCGTGATCACGCAGCGGCGAACGCGAACGGAGTGGGAGCTGCTCGTGGCCACACACCGAGGCTACTACCCCAACTCCGACTTCCAGGCGTTCCGACGCGCGGCGCCGAGCCCGGCGGACAGCGCGCCGCAGCCGCACCCGATGGATCAGGCGATCGCGCACCTGTCGCGCGCGTTCCCGCTTCGCACGACGGAGTGGAACGCGTGGTCGGCGACCATGCGGCCGGCGCCACTCGAGGGCACGTGGCTGCTCACCGGCTACGAAGCGGGGAAGGGCCCATTCCATGGCCGTCTCGTCGCTACGCGCGTGCCCGGCACCGATGACGAGTTCACGACGCGGGCGACCTATCGCTATGCTGCCGGCGGTCCGGTGATCACGAGGGACGGCAAGTCCGTGGTGTATACCGGGCATCAGTGGCGCGGCCGTTCGTCGGTGACGGGCACGCCGAGCGACAGCTCGTGGCGCGAGGTGCTGTCGGTGGAGCCCGGATGGCAGGAAGTGACCGGCCGCTGGTTCCGCGGCGGCTACGACGAGTTTGGGATGGACGTGACGCTGCGCCGCGCCGGCACGGGCACCCAGGTGACCGGTGTGTGGCCTCGCGGCGTACGGGTCGGCGAGCGAGGCGTCGACGTGACGGTGTACGGATCGAACCTCCCGCGCGCCGCGACCCCGGGCGCCATTGACTTCGGCCCCGGCGTCGCGGTGGAGCGCGTGGTGCGGGGAACCGGCGATGAACTGGTCGTCCGGGTGAGCGTCGACAGCACCGCGACCGTGGGAGCCCGGGATCTCTTTGTTGGCGGCGCCTCGCTGCGTCAGGCGCTGGTGGCCTGGCGCACCATCGACCGCATCCGCGTGACGCCCGCCTCCGGCATGGCGCGCATCGGCGGCGTACGATTCCCCAAGCAATTTTCCCGCTTCGAGGCGGTGGGCTACCTCAACGGTCCCGACGGCAAGCCCGAGACCGACGACGACATCGAGGTGGGTGCGGTGCCGGTGAGCTGGGGGCTCGAGGAGTATGGCGTGACGTTCAAGGACGACGACACGAAGTTCGTGGGAACGATCGACGGCACGGGGTTGTTCACGCCGGCCGTGGACGGGCCCAACGCGCAGCGCTCCCGCAACCGCAACAACATCGGCGACGTGTGGGTTGTGGCGACCTACACGCCAGCAACCGCAGGGGCCCGGGCGCTCAAGGGTCGGGCGCTGCTCATCGTCACCGTCCCGCTGTACATGCGCTGGGAGCCGGCGCGGACGGCGCCCTGATGCTGCTGCGACGCGGGGAGTTTCATCAGTTCGACGCCGACGGCGCCACGCACGTCTATCTCGTGCCGTCGGCCGCCGTCTTTCGCCTCGACGGCCCGTCGGCGGCGGTACTCGACGCCCTCGGCGAAGGCGACCTCGCTCGTGACGCGCTGCTCGACCGCCTCGCGGCGCGCTTCGAGCCGACGCTGCTGGGCGAGACGATCGACGAGCTGGTCGCGGCCCAGGCGGTGCGTCCGGTGGCCGCGCCAAAGCCCGCGCCCGCCGCCGAGGGTCCGCGCCGACGCATTCCGCTGACCACGCTCGTCATGAACGTGACGAGCAAGTGCAACCTGAGTTGCAAGTACTGCTACGAATACGGCGAGGATCGGATCGTCGAGCCCACGACGAAGCCGCGCTTCATGAGCGAGGAGACCGCGCGGGAGAGCGTCGACTTCATGTTGTCCGAGTCGGGCGCGCAGTCCCACGTGCACCTCACGTTCTTTGGCGGCGAGACGCTGCTCAACTTCAAGGTGCTGAAATTCGCGCTCGGCTACGCGAAGGAGCGCGCCGCGGCCCTGGGCAAGTCGGTGGACGCCTCGTTGACGACCAACGCGACGCTTCTGCGCGAGGAGATCATCGACTGGATGGTGGAGAACGACGTCGGGGTCACGGTGTCGATGGACGGCGCACGGGAGCAGCAGGATGCGTTGCGCGTGTTTGCCAATGGCGCGGGGAGCTACGACGTCGTGATCCCGCGTGTGAAGGAGTTGCTGCGTCGCCACAACCGCCGGCCGATCGGGGCACGGGTGACGCTCACGAAGGGCAACCTCGATGTCGTCAACATCTACCGGCACCTCAAGGAGGAGATCGGGTTCTGGGAAGTGGGCTTCGCGCCCGTGACGACGTCGTGGCAGCGCGACTACGCGATCCAGGCCGAAGGCTTCGAGGAGATGCTCGGGCAGTTTCAGGTGCTGGCGGCGGAGTACAGGGAGACGTCGCTCCAGGGACGTCACCACGGGTTCTCCAACGTGCGCGACACGCTCGACGAGATCCACAAGGGCGTGGCCAAGGCCTACCCGTGCGGTGCAGGGCTCGGCTTGCTGGGCGTGGCCACCGACGGCGACGTCGGGCTCTGCCATCGCTTCGCGGGCTCCGACCGGCACAAGCTTGGCACGGTGCGCGACGGGGTCGATCATGCCTTGCAGGACGACTACCTCCGCCGGCACCACATCGACAACAAGACCGACTGTCATACCTGCTGGGCGCGATCGCTCTGTGCCGGGGGGTGCTACCACGAGGCACAGACGCGCTACGGATCGACCGAGGCGCCAAACCTGCACTATTGCGAGTGGATCCGTCGCTGGAGTGCGACGTGCCTCGAGGTGTACGCGACGCTCGCCGCACGTCGTCCCGAGTTCCTTCGTCAGTTCGACGCCTGATCGACCACCGATCACCGATCATCGGACATGCGCCATCTCAAGGCCGTCAACCGCAAGGCCCGGACGATCGAGCAGCTGAATGCTCCGCCGGACGTTCACGATGCGAGCGACGTCGTGGCCCTCCAGGGGACCCAGGGGCCTCGCGTACCGGAAGGGCCGCACATCCCGCTCGGGTGCTCCTTCGTGTTCTCCCCCGGCTGGGAGGTCGATAGCACCGGATCCACCGCCGGGCTCTGTCAGCCCGTCGAGCGGGATCTGTACGACTGCTACATCACCTGCTTTTGGCCGATCCACGTTCCCGACCTGTACAACCACGCGCCGGACTGGACGGCCAAGTGTGCGGCCGCGCAGCAGGACTGGCGCAAGATCGACCTCATTTTCCCATGAGCGTCCGCGCCCAAGTGCTCGCGGCGGCGCTGCTCGGCGCCGCGGCCATCCGGTCGCTGGCGGCGCAGGCGCCCAGCGGCGGCACGGGCACGATCTACTACGGCACCTACGACAGGAAGGTCCTCGTCATCGACGAGGCGTCGATGAACGTGCGCGACTCGATGCGCGTGTCCATCGGCATCCCGATGGGCATGACGCTCTCGGCTGATCGCAAGTCGATGTACATCATCGAACCCAACTTCGAGTCCATCGAAGTGTTCGATCTCGCGACGCGGAAGGCGAAAGGCCAGTTCTCGCTCTCCAACGATTCGGTGCGGGTGCGCATCCGGAACTTCAACATCGATCCTCGCGACCGGTTCGCCGTACTGCTGGTGAAGACGGCGCAGCGCAAGTCGGATCGGTGGGTGATCGGGAGGCCCACGCTCCTCAAGTACGACCTGGCGCGGAAGGTGGTGACGGACACGATTCGCTGGCCCGGTGGCGAGGAGCGCGAGTTCGCGCAGGTGCTCTTTTCGCCCGACGGCGGCCTGATGTACTTCTTCACGGCCGACGACATCCTGGTGTACGACACCGCCACGCTCAGGGAAGTCGATCGTTTCGACCTGCAGCACTCGATCGATGACGGCGTGGGGCGGCTGAGCTTCGGGTTCCCGGAGAGCCTGTACGATGAGCCAGGCTTCTACACGAGCCTCTTTCGCACGACGGATCCGGTGAACCACCGCGCGCTCATGGGCGTGGCGCGCGTCGACCTGGCCCGGCGTGCGGTCGACTTCTATTCCCTGGGGCCCAGCGAGCCCGTGGGGTTTGCGCTCGCGCCGGGCCGACGCCGGGCGTTCGGCCTGCGTCAACAGGTAGGGAACTACCAGTTCTGGACGTTCGACCTCGAGAACCGTCAGGTGAGCCAGCGCGTCGAGTTCGACGGGCGACCACGCATGGGCCTCTCGGTGAGCTCGAACGGTCGCGTGCTGTACGTGCACACGGCTGGTCCGACGATCGACCTCTACGATGCGGAGACGCTGCAGAAGATCCGCACCGTCGAGTATCGGGCCGACATGACGCGCGTTCTCGTCGTTCCGTGACGAGTGACTGACCGGCGGTGTCCCCGTGGCTGACGGTGGTGACTTTCGACGCGCGCTGCGCTACGTGCGTCCCTACGTCGGCCGCCTGCTTCCCGTCGTTGGCCTTTCGCTCGTCGGCACGGCGCTCTCGCTGACGCAACCGTTCCTCTCCAAGATCCTCGTCGATCGCGCGCTGATCGGTCGTGACCTCACGGCGCTTGCCTGGGTGGTCGCCGGGTTCGTCGGACTCACGGCTGCGTCGTTCTTCGTCAACGTGGTGAGCGGGCTCCGCTACACGCGCGTGTCGGCGGACATCCTGTTCGACATGCGGCTCGACGTGTTCCGCCACCTGCAGCGGCTGTCGCCGCGCTGGTTCGCCGCCACGCCGATCGGACAGATCGCGTCCCGCATCAACAGCGACATCGCCGAGATCCAGCGGGTGGCGGCCGAGGTGGCGCTGGCGTGGATCGGGCAGGTGGTCTACCTCGTCGGCAGCGTCGTGATGCTGGTTCTCCTCGACTCGCGGCTCTTTGTCGTTGGGCTGCTCGCGCTGCCCCCGGCACTGTGGGCGCTGCGGCGCTACCGGCGACAGCTCGAAGGCTCGGTCACGGCGGTGCGCGATCGCTCGGCCGGAACGGGCACGTTCCTCATCGAGGCGTTGCAGGGCATGAAGCTGCTCGTCGCGCACAACGCGCAGCAGCGAAGCGAGTCCGAGTTTCGGGAGCGCAACGCCGGGTTTGTTGACGCCTTGATGACCATGAGGCGGCAGACGTACCTGTCGGGTGGATTGCCCGGGGTGCTGCTCGCCGCCGGCAGTGCCGTCGTCTTCATGTACGGTGGGTGGCGCGTGATCACCGGCGAGATCACGATGGGCACGCTCGTCGCGTTCGCCGCCTATCAGATGCGCCTGTTGGGCCCGGTCCAGGGACTGATGGGCATCTATGCGAGTGTGGCTTCGGCGCGCGTGTCACTCAAACGTGTCCACGAGATCCTCGATGTGCCCGTGGAGGTCGTGGATCCGCAAGCGCCCACGCGCGCGGCGACCCCCGTTCGTGGCGAGGTGCGGCTCGATGACGTGCTGTACGCGTTCGACCGCGGCGCGGTGCTCGACGGTGTGTCGCTGTCCGTCGACCCCGGGGCGTGCCTGGCGGTCGTTGGCACGAGTGGGGGCGGAAAGTCGACCATCGCCGACCTCCTCGTCAGGCACGCCGACCCGCAGCGCGGCGTGGTGCGTCTCGACGGCATCGATCTGCGCCAGCTTCCGCTCGCCGTCGTCAGGCAGTCGGTGCTTGCCGTCGAGACCGAGCCGTTCGTGTTCCACGCATCGATCGCCGAGAACCTCCGAGTGGCCGACCCGAGTGCGACCGATGCGCGCCTGCAGGAGGCACTCACCGTGACGGGCCTTGGTGACTGGCTCGCCGCTGCCCCGGAGGGACTGGCGACGGTGCTCGGAGAACGCGGGCGCTCGCTGTCGTCGGGCGAGCGGCAGCGCCTGGCGCTCGCCCGTGCCTGGCTGGCCAATCCGCGCGTGCTCCTGCTCGACGAGGCGACCAACGCGCTGGATCCCGCGACCGAAGCAACGGTCTTTGGCGCCATGGGACCATGGCTCGCGCAGCGTACGGTCATCCTCATCACGCATCGCGCACACGTGGCCGCCATGGCTGGGCGCACCGTCGTGCTGGAGGCCGGCCGCCTGGTGGAGGACCGCTCCGTCGTGACGTCGGCGAGCGCATAGCGACAGCCCGTGCCACCCTTGTCAATGCTCGCGCGCTCGGCGATCACGCAAGAGCTTTCCGCCTTCCTCGAGCCCGACCTGATGCCGTGAGCGGCAAGTTGTGGTCGCCCTCGGAGGCGTCGGGCGGCGCCGGGCTCCGCGTCGCCGTCATCGATAGCGGCGTGGCGCCGGGACATCCCCACGTGGGTGCGCTGGCCTGCGGGATCTCGCTCGTTGGAGACGACCGAGCGGACACGGTGGATCGCCTCGGACACGGCACGGCCGTCGCGGCGGCGATCCGGGAGAAGCTCCCCGAGGCGACGCTCGTTCCCGTGCGCGTGCTCGATCGCACGCTCGCTACAAGCGCGCGCATGCTCGCCGACGCGATCGTGTGGGCGGTGGAGGATGGCGCCCGCCTCGTGAACCTGAGCCTCGGCACCAGGAACGCGGTCCACGTGCCCATCTTCGAAGCCGCGCTGAGCGCTGCGTTGGTGCGTGGTGCGCTCGTCGTCTCGGCGTACGACGACGGGGAAGTCCAGTGGTATCCCGGTTCGCTCGCCGGCGTCCTTGGCGTCGTGGTCGATCCTTCCTGTCCGCGCTTCTCGCTGGCGGTTTCGGCTTCAGCTGACGGGCCCGTGGGCGCGTCGCCCTGGCCGCGGCCGATTCCCGGTGTCGCTGCGGAGCGCAACCTGTCCGGGGTCTCGTTTGCCGTCGCCAACGCCACCGGGCTGATCGGGCGGTTGCTCGGGGCGCGGCCCGAACTCCGAACTGCGGACGAAATCCGGCAGGTGGCCAGCGGGTCCATGCGGTAGCCGCTCGGGCCGGCTGCGCTGCGAGCGCTTATCTTGCGCTTCCGCCCCAAGGTTCGACCCACCTCGACCACGAACGTCCGCAATGCCCTATCCCGACGTGATGGAGAAGCTCGTGTCGCTCTGCAAGCGGCGCGGTTTCATCTTCCAGTCCTCCGAGATCTACGGCGGGGCCGGGTCCGTGTGGGACTACGGCCCGCTCGGCGTCGAGCTCAAGCGGAACATCAAGGATCGCTGGTGGCACGCGATGGTGCGTTCACGTGACGACATCGAGGGCCTCGACGCGGCGATCCTCATGCATCCACGGGTGTGGGAGGCGTCGGGCCACGTGGCCGGCTTCACGGATCCCATGGTCGACTGCAAGGCGTGCAAGGCGCGGTTCCGGGCCGACCAGCTCGGCGACGCGTCGTGCCCGCGGAAGCCGAGCCGGCATCCCGGGGAGCACAGCGATTGTCAGCTCACCGAACCGCGGTTGTTCAACCTGATGTTCAAGACGCACGTCGGCCCGCTGGAGGACACGGCGAGCGTGACGTACCTGCGCCCGGAGACGGCGCAGGGCATCTACGTGAACTTCCTCAACGTCCAGCAGGCATCGCGCCAGAAGATCCCGTTCGGCATCGCGCAGATCGGCAAGGCGTTCCGCAACGAGATCACGCCCGGGAACTTCATCTTCCGGACGCGGGAGTTCGAGCAGATGGAGATGCAGTTCTTCGTCGATCCCCAGGGCGACCATATGGGGGCGTTCGAGCACTGGAAGGCGCAGCGCATGGCATGGCACCGTGACCTCGGCCTTGCCGAGGACCGGCTGCTGTTCCATCAGCACACGGAAAAGGAACTCGCGCACTATGCACGGGCCGCGTTCGACATCCAGTTCGACTTTGGCGGCTCGTTAGGCTTCCAGGAGATCGAGGGCGTGCATCATCGCGGTGACTTCGACCTCGGTCGGCACCAGGAGTACTCGGGCAAGCGGCTCGAATACGTGGACCAGGTGTCGAACCGCCGGTACGTGCCTTTTGTCGTCGAGACCTCGGCGGGCGCCGACCGTACGACGCTCGCCGCGCTGGTGAATGCCTATCGCGAGGAAGAGGTCCCGGGTGAAACCGAGGGCCGCGTCGTCCTGGGTTTCGATCCTCGGATCGCGCCGATCAAGGCGGGCATCTTTCCGTTGGTCAGGAAGGACGGGATGCCGGAGTTTGCCGATGCGCTGGCCAGGGAGCTGCGCCGGCGATTCCCGGTGTTCCTGGACGAGAGCGGCGCCATTGGCCGTCGCTACCGTCGGCAGGACGAGATTGGCACGCCGTACTGCATCACGATCGACGGCCAGACCATCGCCGACCAGACGGTGACCGTGCGGCACCGCGACACGCTCGCCCAGGACCGAGTGGCGGCGGATCGTGTCGGCGAGTGGATTGCGGGTCGCGCCGTGCAGGCGGGGAGCCTGTAACGCGCGTGGCGAGCGGGCGCTGCGACCAGCCATGAGGATCTCCGAGCTTTCCCTTGCCGATCGGGAGGCCGTGCTGTGGGAGTGCATCGGCCACCTGCAGGCGCTGATTCGTATCGAGTCGGTGAATCCGCCCGGCAACGAGATCGGCGTGGCGCGATATCTCCACGACGTGTTGCAGAAAGCCGGAATCGGAGCCCAGCTGCTCGAGCCTGCGCCCGGGCGCGGTGCGGTGATCGCGCGCATCCACGGAACCGGTCGCAAGGGCGCGCTGCTGCTGATGGCGCACATGGACGTCGTGGGCGTCGAACGGGACAAGTGGCGGCAACATCCCTTCAGCGGCGAGATCGCCGACGGTTACGTGTACGGCCGTGGCGCCATCGACGACAAGGGCATGCTGGCGACGAACCTTCAGGCCATGCTGCTGTGGCAGCGCGCGATCGAGGCCACCGGCGAGCGACCGGACCGCGACCTCGTGTTCCTCGCCACGTCGGACGAAGAAGCGGGTGGCCGGCTGGGCATCCAGTGGGTGCTGGACCATCATCGCGACGACATCGCCGCGGACGTCGCGCTGAACGAGGGAGGTCGGGTGCGGCAGCGTGGTGGCCAGCGCCTCTACGCCGCCGTGCAGTGCGCCGAGAAGGTGCCCTACAACGTGGTGGTCACGGCGCGTGGTCCAGGCGGGCACGCGTCGGTACCGCTCGCGGGCAATGCCATCGCTCGGCTCAGCCGGGCCGTGGCCCGCATTGCCGAGCACGAGGAGCCGTTGCGGCTCACCCCGGTGACGCGCGAGTTCTTTCGCTCGCTCTCGGTGATCTGGCCTGATGAAGCGCTGCGGGAGGCGATGGCGGACGTCGCCAGCGATGATCAGGCCCGCGTGTCGCGCGGCGCCGCGCGGCTCAGGCAGGATCCTGGTCTCGATGCGACGCTGCGCAACGGCATCTCGCCGACGCTCATCACCGGCGGGCTGCGCTCCAACGTGATCCCGACCGAGGCGTCCGCGACGCTCAACGTGCGCATGCTGCCTGACGAGCCGCTCGCCGACCTCATCGCACGGCTCACCACGGTCTGCGACGATCCGGCCATCGAGTTCACGGTGCGCTCGAGTGGTCGCGTGTCGCCGTCCTCGGCGATCGACACCGAGGCGTTCGCGGCGATCCGTCGCGCGGTGGAACGCCTGGACCCCGGGCTGATCACGGTGCCGTACCTCAGCACGGGCGCGACGGACTCCGCGGCGCTGCGCGAAGCGGGGATCGCCTGCTACGGCCTGTTGCCGTTTCCGCTCACCGAAGGCGACGAGTCGCGCATGCACGGGCACGATGAACGTGTGGGCGTGGATGCGATCGGATTCGGACTCTGGCTCACGTGTGCGATCGTGGAGGAACTGTCGTGACACCGACCGTGCTGGTTACCGGGGCCACGCGCGGCATTGGCCGCGCCGTCGCCCTCCGCCTCGCCGGGACGCACCACGTGGTCGGCCTCGGTCGCACGCGTGGTGAGCTGGAGTCGTTAGGCGCCGCGATCACGGGCGCCGGCGGGACCTTCACCGGCCTCGAAGTCGACCTGCGGGATGCGGCCGGGCTCGCGCTCGCGCTGGACGGCGTCCGCTGCGATGTACTGGTGAACAACGCCGGTGTGATGTTCAGGAAACCATTCCTCGAACTCACGCCCGACGAATGGCACGGGATGGTCGACGTGAACCTCAACGCCCTCTATCACGTCACGCGCGCGGTGCTTCCCGGCATGATCGCCCGCGGCTCGGGGCAGGTGATCAACATCGCGTCGATCGCCGGTCGCACGACGTTTCCGGGCGGGACAGGCTACGTCGCGACGAAACACGCGGTGCTCGGGTTTACCGAGACGCTGATGCTCGAGGTCCGCGACCACGGGGTCCGGGTATCGTGCGTCATGCCGGGTTCGGTCGCGACCGAACTCACCCCGGGCGGATCGAGCGTGACCTGGGCCCTGCGCCCCGACGACGTGGCCGAGGTGGTGGCGCAGATGGTGGCGATGCCGGCGCACGCGCTCGTCTACAACGTCGAAGTGCGCGCGTCACGGCCACGAAAGGGTTGACGCGCCGGGACGGTCCGCTGCGGGTGATTCGGGTGCGCGGGGTTGGCACGGTCCAGGATCACCGCGCCATCCCCGGTCACGAATGATGGCCAGTCGAAGGCGCGCACTCGCGACCGGAAAGGCCTAACGAGCCAGCGAGGCGGTGGCTGGCCTCTGCGCAGCGGCGCCCCACGGCGCCGGCCCGCCTATCCGCCCGGTGGCCCGCGGGTCTACTTTCCCGGACGTGTCGCGGTCGCGAATCCTCACCCACGAACGCTTTGCCCGCACCGCTGCCCCTGATCCGGCGCAGCGCGAGCTCAATGCCATCCGGGAGATCCTGCACGCGTATCTCCAGGCCGACCGGCCTGAGGAAGCCTTTCAGTTCGCGCTGGATCGCGTCACGCCGCTCATCGGGGCGAGCTTTGCCTCCATCTACCTGGTGGACGGCGTTTCCGAACTGATGCGACTCGCGGCCGCGTTCAACTGGCCGGCCAAGTTTCGCCCCTGGCTCGGCGAAATGCGCGTGCGGGTCGGGTTCGGGCCGAGTGGAGAGGCGGTGACGGAACGGCGCCTGATCGAGGTGCCGGACGTGACGACCGATCGTTCGCTGGAGGACTGGGCCGAGGTGGCGGCAGAACTTGGGTTCCGCTCGCTGGTCGCCCTGCCGTTGCAGAACGGCGCCGGCGCACTGGGTACGGTCACGTTCTACTTCGCCGAGGCCGGGACCGCCACGCAGGAGCGGCGCAACCTCATGCGCTTGCTCGCCGACCAGATCGCGGCGATCGCCGAGAAGGTTCGGATCGCCGATGAACTGCGTCGGACCAGCGCCGCGCTGAGCGACACGAACGCCGAGCTGGAACGGCAGTACGCCGCCGTGCTCGAAGCGCGACGAGGCCGCGACGAGTTTCTCGCCAACGCGTCCGAGGACCTGCGAGGGCCCCTCACCGCACTCCTGGCGGCGCTCGACGCGCACGAGGACGGCCCCCGGCTCGACGTCGCACGTCGTTCGGCGGCAGACCTGCTCTGGCGCATCGACGAACTGCTGGAGTACGCGGCGCTACGCGCCGGGCCTGGTCCGATCGACCTGGAGTCGTTCTCCCCCTGGGAACCGATCGGCGCTGCGCGGCGACTCCTCGACGCGCAGGGCATGGCGGTGCACGTCCTTGCCGAGACCGGCCCCGAGGACGCGCCGCGACTCCGATCGGACCGGCGCAAAACCGCGCGACTCCTGGCTAGCTTGCTGGTGTCGGCTGCCCGCACGCATTCGCAGGAGCCGGTGAGGGTCTCGGTCGAGGCAGGCAACGATCACGTCGCCTACCGCGTTGTCACCGCAGGCGCCGCGGGGGTGCGCGAGCTCGAGGCCCTGCTGCAGGAGTATCGCTCGATCGAAGGCCGCGCTGGCGGCACCGGACTTGGGGTGCCGCTCGCCATCCACCTCGCGCACACGCTTGGTGGTTCGGTCGAGGTAGAGGGTGGTTCAGACAGCGTGACGTACGTCGTCCGACTCCCCCTCGAGGCGCCGACCAACTAGCCAGCTCACCGCATCACCTTCCTTCCCGCCCGACACGTGTCACTCCAGCGACGTACCCTGCTCGAGACCTCCACCACGCTCGCGCCCGGCGAGGTTCTCGCCGCCGCGCGCGAGTTCTTCACTCGGCGCAACTCGCTTTATGCGGCGTTCGTCGAACAGGCGAGCGATCGGCACTTGTCGCTGCGTGGGCAGGGCGGCGAAGAGATCGTGATCGCCGCCGTGCAGGACGGGGCGCACACGCGGGTCACCGGCTCGACGTACATGTTCGATGCCCAGGTCTCGCGCTTTTTCTCGGTACTCCCGGTGGTTGCCACACCGGTTGGTGCCGCATGAGCGCTCCGTTCACGACTACTCTCCGCAGCCGTCCCGGCGCCATCCGGTTGGGCACAGGCACCGAACCGCTGATCACGCTGCGCGTGCAGGTTCCCGAGGTTTGGGATACGATCCGGGTCGAAGCGCCGGCAGATACGCCGGTGTCCGTCGTGAAGGAACGCGCCCTCGAGGTGCTCGTGCCCGCCGCTGAGTATGCGGACGACTACGTGATGAAACTGGCGGGTTGGGAGATCCTCGACGAGAACACGTCGCTTGCCGCGGCAGGTGTCGTCGCGGGCTCAATCCTGCTCCTTACGAGCCGCCATCGGCGCCCAGTCCGCTGAGTACCGTCACACCGATCCATCGCGCCGAGACGACCGCCGGCGCGGATGCCCTGCTGGCCGGGGTGGCCCGCCTGCGCCATGAAGTCGCACGCCGCATCGTCGGACAGCACGAGGCCATCGACGAACTGCTGATGGCGCTGCTCGCCGGGGGGCACGCGTTGCTCGTTGGCGTCCCCGGCCTGGCCAAGACGCTCATGATCCGGTCACTGGCGGAGGCGCTGCACCTCGAGTTCCGTCGTGTGCAGTTCACGCCGGACCTCGTGCCGAGCGACATCACCGGCACCGAAATCCTGGAGGAGTCGGCGGGCACTGGCGGCCGGCATTTTCGGTTTGTCCGCGGGCCGATCTTTGCCAACATCGTGCTGGCCGACGAGATCAACCGCGCGCCGCCACGCACGCAGGCGGCCCTGCTCGAAGCCATGCAGGAGCACCGCGTGACCGCGGCCGGCGAGACCATGGCGCTCCCTGAGCCATTCTTCGTGCTCGCGACGCAGAACCCGATCGAGCAGGAGGGCACGTATCCGCTCCCGGAGGCGCAGCTCGACCGGTTCCTGTTTGACGTGCGCGTCGGGTATCCCGGGGCCGATGACGAAATCGCGATCCTTCGGGCCACCACGGGTGACGCTCCGGCCGAACTCACACCGGTCCTCGATGCGCAGCAGGCACGTGCGCTGCAGCACCTGACTCGCTCCGTCGTGGCGTCGGAGCCCATTCTGGCATACGCGGCCGGGCTCGCGCGTGCCTCGAGACCCGAGGGCGCCACGATTGACGTGGTGAAGAAGTACGTCCGCTGGGGCGCCGGTCCGCGCGCGGGTCAGGCGCTGATCCTCGGTGCCAAGGCCAACGCGCTGTTGCAGGGCCGCATGGCGGTGAGTCCCGCCGACATCGTGCGGGTCGCCCGACCGGTGCTGCGTCACCGCATCCTCACCAACTTCACAGCCCAGGCCGAGGGCATCGATGTCGAACGCGTGATCGACGGTGTGTTGCGAGAGGTCAAGGTTCCCGGGAGTGGCATTGCAGTTGGATAGCCGGGTGGTTGGGTAGGCAGATGAGGGCTGTCGGAAACGGAGTCAGCGGCGCCGCCGGGTCCGGCGGTCCGCCCGAAACACCAGGTCGCTGACCAGAGCGGTCGCCGGTCATGAATCACGGGCCCCTCCTGGACGCCATTCGCTCGCTCACGTGGCCGTCGCGCCGACGCGTGAGTGGGGCGCGGACCGGCACGCACGTCTCCCGCTTGCGCGGGCGAGCGCCGGAGCTGAGCGAATATCGGGCGTACCGACAGGGCGACGACCCGCGCGACCTCGACTGGAAGCTCCTCGCGCGCAGCGACCGTCCGTTCGTTCGCCTGTCCGATGACCGCGCGATCCACGAGACCTGGTTCGTCGTGGATGCCTCGGCGTCGATGGCGTTCCCTGAGGCGACGCGGGACAAGTGGCGGACAGCATGTGCGCTGACCGTGGGGCTCGCGGCCATCGCGCAGCGCGCCGGTGACCCCGTGGCGCTGCTCGTGCCTGGCGGAACGGCGTCAGCTCAGCTGGCGCCCACCACGCGTCGCGACGCCGTGTTCGCCATCGGGGCCGCACTCGATGCCGTCGACGTCGGGGGCAACACACCGCTTGCGCCGACGCTGCAGCGCGTGGCAACGGGCGTGCGACTCGTGCTGGTCACCGACCTGCTTGGCGACGAAGGCGCGGTGCGTGGCCTAGCGGCGACACACTTCGCCAGCGGTGGAGAAGTCCTGGTCCTTCACCTCGTGTCCCGCGGGGAACTCGACCTCGATCCGGCGGTGGCACTGGTGGAGGATCCGGAGCGTCCGGGCGAGCCGTACCCGGTGGACGCGACGAGCGCGGCCGGCTACGGCGCGTCGTTCGGCGCGTGGCTGGACGCGGTTCGGCGTGACTGGATCGCGCTCGGCGCCACCTATGTTCGCGTGGTCGCTGAGGATGATCCTGTCGCCAGCGTACGCGCGATCGTGGCGGGCGCGCGGGATCAGGCGGTGGGATGATGGCCTTTGCGTCGCCGCTGGTGTGGTGGGCGGTCGCCGCCGCCGTGGCGGGGATCGGTGCGCTGCACCTGCTCTCGTGGCGCCGCCCGCGTCCACGGCTGCTGCCGACGGCGCGATTCCTCCCTGCCGCCACCCAACCCTCGCGTTTTCGCCGCCTCGAACCGAGCGACCTGAGTGTGCTCGCGATTCGCGTGCTCGCGATCCTGGCTATTGGAGCTGCGGCCGTGGGACCGCTGCTGCGCTGGCGAGTGGGCGGGGTCGCGCGCGTCGTGGTCGTCGACCGGTCGCGAGCCGTGGCCGATCCCCGCGAGCACATTTCAGTGCTCGATTCGCTGGCCACCGGTGTCGCCGAGCTACGTGTCATCGCTTTTGATACGGTGGCGCGCACCACCACGCCCGATGGGTTGCGGGCCGATACCACCGTCGGTGGACGGGGTCATCTCGGGGCGGCGCTCATTGTGGCCGCGCGTGCCGTGGCCGACGCACACGCGCGCTTCGACTCGGTCGAGGTCGCGGTGGTGTCTCCGCTCGTCGAGGAGGAGGTGGACGCCGCGCTCGGCCGCATCGTGGCCACGACGCGTGGTCCGGTGACCTTCCGTCGGTTGCGGGCCGCAGCCCCTGCGCCGCGGGCCACGCCACCGGGGAGCGCCCTCCCGTCGATCGATGACGCCGTTGGGGCGTCGGTGCGTGTGGCGTGGGGCGGCGTGCCGGCACACCTGCGGTTGTCACGCGCGTCCCTCACGGCCGCCGACTCGGCGTTTGCCCGTGACGGCGGCGCGACGGTCGTGTGGCCGATCGTCGCGGCGCCCGATAGTGCCGTCGACGCGATCACGGTGGATGGGGTCAGCGCGGTTGCTCCCGTCAGTCGCGTTGCAGGAGACCTTCTTTCAGGAACGCCCCGCGCCCGCTTCGCTGACGGAACGCCTGCGGCGTCGGAGGAGCCTCACGGCGCGGGCTGCATCCGTCACGTCGCCATCGGACTGCCCGTGCGAGGTGACGCGGTGTTGCGCCCGGCGTTCACGGCGGTGGTCCGCGCACTCACGGCGCCGTGCGCGTCGCCGCGACTCGCGCCGGTCGATGCGGCGGTGTTGCGCGCCGACGGCGATGGCCCGCGGGCGGCCGGTGTCATGCGCCCCGATCCCATGCTGCAGCGGGCGTTGCTCGCGCTCGCCCTCATCGCGTTAGGCGTCGAATGGTGGATGCGTCGCCGTCGCGCCGTCGGGGTGACCGGCAACGCCGCCAGCCGACCACGGAGGGAAGCCGCGTGAGCCCGCGTGCCCTCGTCGCGGCGTGGACCACTCGCCTGGCACTCGTTGGCGCCGTGTGCGCGCTCCTGGTCGGGATCGGCGCGGGTGGTGTCGCGCATCTGGTGTCGCGATGGCTTGGTGCCACGGAGACTGCGGCCGTCCTCACCGCACTCGTCGTCGGGCTCATTGGCGCGACGTGGGAGGGATGGCGCCTGACGGGAGGTCGCCTGACCCCCGTCCGCGTCTCGCTCTGGCTCGAGGAGCGCGCGCCTGGGCTCGAGTTCGCGCTGGTTTCCGCGGTGGAGCGCGGGGATGCTCCGGCGGCGTTGCTCGATCGCATCGCGGCCGTCGACGTGAACTCCACGGGGTGGCGTGCGGTGCATCGCGCCTTGTGGTGGCCGCTGGCCCTCGCATTGGCCGGCGTGTTCGCCATGGCCCTGGGAGCACGCCTCGAAGCGCTGCCCGGCGCTGTGGCTCGAATGGCCCGGGAATCCGCGGCGCCTGGCGACCCGTTGGCCACCATACGCGGGCGCATCGAGCCACCGGCCTATGCGCGCCTGCCGGTTGAAGAGTACGCCGACGCTGACGTGCTGCATCCGCTCGTTGGTAGCGCGGTCGTGCTCAGCGGTCGACTCCCCGAAGGCATGGAGCCGGCCACGATCGCGGCGCGCGTGGATTCAGCTGTCCTGCGACCCGCGCGTTCGGGTGACCGGTGGGCGGTCCGACTCGTGGCCGACACCGCCACGCACGTCGTGCGTCTCGCGCACGCGACCACCAGCCGCCTTGTGGTCATCGAGCCGCGTCGCGATTCACTCCCCGTGGTCACCATCGAGCAGCCGGCCCGCGACACGATCTTGCGCGAACCGCGAGGGACCTTTGCGCTGCGCGCGCGGGCGACCGACGACATCGGGCTCGCGTCGGCGGCCATCGAATACATCATCAGCAGCGGCGACGGCGAGCGATTCACGTTCCGCAGCGGCACGCTCGGTGCCGTGCGTCCGTCGTCACGAGCGGTGACCGTGACGGCGACGTTCGATGCCGTGGCGATGAAGCTGGCGGCGGGTGACGTCGTTCACCTGCGCGCCGTGGCCCGTGACGGGAAGACGATCGACGGGCCCGGTGTCGGGTCGTCCGACACGCGCACCATCCGCGTCGCGCGCGCCGGCGAGTACGACTCCGTGGCGGTCGATCCTGCCCCGCCTGCCGAGGCCGACAAGTCACTCCTCAGTCAGCGCATGCTGATCAACCTGACGGAGGCCCTCGTCAGGCGCATGCGCACGCTCGGTCGCGACGATGTGGTCGCCGAGAGCCGCCGGATCTCGCGCGACCAGACGCGACTCCGCAAGCAGGTGAGCGACCTCGTCTTCGCTCGCCTGGGCGACGACGCGTCGGGGGAACACTTCCACGGCGACGGTCACGACCACGATGCGTCGGAGCCGCTCAAGCGCAACCTCACGCCGGAAGAGCTGCTGGCCGCGGCAGAAAAGGCGACCGGCACTGGTCAGAACCTCGTCGAGGAAGGTCATGACGAGACGCCCATCGTGGCGATCAACAAGCCGTTGCTGGAAGCCTACAACGCGATGTGGGATGCGGGCCGCGAGCTGGATACCGGACGGCCGCGAACGGCACTCCCGCCGATGTATGTCGCGCTCGCGGCGATCCAGAAGGCGCGTGCCGCCGAACGACTCTACCTGCGCGGACTTCCTCCGCGTGTGGTCGTGGACCTCGGCAAGGCACGGCTCGCCGGCAAGGAGCGTGGGAAGAGCGTGATCCGCGCGGCGAGCCGCCCGGCCGAACCGTTGCGACGCACCGCGATCGGGCGCATCGAACGCGCGCTGGCGCTCGGAACGCCGGGTGCGGCGGCCGATTCGCTTCTCATCGTCAGGCTGTCGATCGTTGGTCAGCTCCCCGACGCGGCGCGAGCGATGGACGCCCTGATCGCTGCCGTGCGGTCCGGTCGCGATGCCAGCGCCGACGTCGAAGCCGTGCGTCGGTCCCTCGACGCCGGCTCATCGCGCCGCGACGCCATCTCGTTCTGGACCGGGCCGCGACCGTGAGCGAGTTCACCTTTGCCACCCTGCAGTACGAGTCCGGCGACTGGGACAGCGCTCCGGTGCTCCCGGCGAACATCATCGACTCCATCGCGCGCTACACCACCCTGGAGGTCGCACCCTCCGGCCGCATCGTGCCCCTCGGTTCCGACGAGTTGATGAAGTACCCGCTCGTCTGGATGACCGGCCACCTCCCCGTGCGCTTCACCGCGCAGGAGCGCGACGTGCTGGCGCGCTATCTCGATCGCGGTGGGCTGCTCTTTGTCGACGATCACAACCACGACATCGACGGCATGTTTCACAGGACCGCGGTCGAGGAGATCGAACGGGTCGCCGGGAAACTGAGCAAGCTGCCCAACACGCACCCGCTCTATTCTGTGCACTTCAGCTTCCCCGACGGACCGCCGGCGACGTCGCACGAGCTGAACGGCTGGGGCGACAACCTCATTCACCCGTACCTCATGGGCGCGAGCCGCGACGGGCGGCTCACGGTGCTCTACAGCAACAAGGACTACAGCTCCGAGTGGAACTTCCATCCGGACAACAAGCGCTTCTACGCCGTGGACAACACACGGTTTGCAGTGAACCTCGTGGTCTATGCGCTTACCCGCTGACCTGCGGCACGGGCTCGAGCGCGCCTGCCGCGCCGGAGCGATCGTCGCGATAGTGCTCCTCGCGTGGCGCGTGGGACGGCCACGGGAAGGCGAAGGCCTGCGGGTTGGCAACACCTCGGGGCTTGGTGGCGCGCTCGCGCGAGCGACCGAGTCGCCGGTGGCCGCGCTCGATCTCCGGCTCGACTCGCTGCCGGGCCCCGCCGAACGCGCGTGGCTCTCGGCGATTGCATCGAGCGGAACACCGGTGCAGTGGCAGGCCACGGGTTCGCTGCCATCGCTTGCGGTGGCCGCTGAGCCACTTGTCGACCCGCAGGGCGGCGTCCGCGTCACGGCGTTCGCGCCCGTTGGTGCGTCCTTGCGCATGGCCGACAGCATCGGCGTGCTTGACTCCACCGTGATCGGCGCGCTCGGCGTGCGTGTCGTCGAATCGATCACGGCCGGTGGCCTTCGCGCGGAGCAGCGCGAGGGAACCGCGAGCGCAGCGTCGGTGGACTCGCTCGAGCTCTTGCCGGTGCTGGTGCTGGCGCGGGCCGGGTGGGAAGGGCGCTTCACCGCGGCGGCGCTCCAGGAGGCCGGGTGGCGCGTCGAGGTGGACTTTGGCGTCACCGATCCCAGCGTACCCAACGCAGGCGGGGGCGCGAACGTGCGCACGAGCGAAGCGGCGCTGCCCATCGACACGGCGCGCTACTCGGCCGTCATCGCACTCGACGAACACGCGGCGAGCAGAGCGGCGTCCATCGTGCGATTCGTTCGGGATGGCGGCGGTGTGGTCCTTGGCCCGGCGGCCGCAACCCTGCCAGCGCTCGCGGTCGTGTTGCCTGCGCGACCTGGGGCGTCGGTCGCAGGGGAGGTGGGTGGGCTCGGTCGCCTCAACCCACGTACAGGCCTCTCGGCGCGAGCGCTCGTTGGTCTGCGCGACGACGCGGTCGCCGTGGACAGGCGGGGGCCGATCGTGCTGGTCGCCGCGAGGCGCGTCGGGCCTGGGCGCGCTCTCGTCATCGGATACTCCGAGACCTGGCGCTGGCGCATGGAGGGTGGGCCGACGTCGCCGGAAGACCATCGCGCGTGGTGGTCCGCCATCGTTGGCAGTGTGTCACGGATCCGCGTGTCAGAGGATACGAAGTCGAACCTGATCAGTGCAGCCGATCCCGCACCGTATGCCTCGCTCGTAGGCGCATTGGGGCAACCGGTGGCCCAAACCAGGTCACTGGAGGACCCACGCCAGGAGTTGGCACTGGAGGTTCTCCTCGCCCTGCTCGCGCTCGCCCTGCTGCTGGCAGAGTGGGCTTCGCGGCGTACGCGCGGCGCCACATGAGACCATCGGGCGCTTCGACGGGGTTGGCGTGAGCGTCGCGTACATCTCGCACGCCGACTGCGGGCGCCACGACACCGGCTGGCATCACCCCGAGCACGTCGGGCGGCTGCGCGCGATCCCACGCGCATTGCGCAACGAGTTCGATCTGTACCAATCCCTGTTGCATCACGAAGCCAGGCACGCAACCGAGGGGGAGCTTCAACTCGCACACGACCCCGCGTACGTGAATGCGGTGCGTGCGCTGGCCGCGGCAGGAGGTGGCCGAGCCGACGCCGACACCGTGGCCAGCGACGGTACCTGGGAAGCGGCAACGGCAGCCACCGGCGCGCTGCTCGACGGCGTCGACATGGTGTTCAACGGCCGCGCCTCTCGTGCCTTTTGCGCCGTGCGACCGCCCGGCCACCACGCGCTGCGCGCCCACGCCATGGGCTTCTGCTTCTTTGGGAGCGTGGCGATTGCGGCCCACTACGCGCGCGCGCGTCACGGCATCGGGCGCGTGCTCATCCTCGACTGGGATGTGCACCACGGCAACGGGACGCAGGCGCTCGTCGAAGCCGAGCCCGACATCCATTTCGTGTCATTGCACCAGTGGCCCTGGTACCCGGGCACGGGTCCGGCAGAAGATCGGGGGCCGCATGGCACAGTTTTCAACGTGCCGATGGCCCCTGGGCTTCCTGCCGCGAGCTATGTCGACGCGCTGCGGACCGCGATCGACCGCGCGACGAACGGGTGGACCCCGGAACTGGTCCTCGTTTCGGCCGGGTTCGACAGCCTCCGGGGCGACCCGCTGGGGGGGTTCACGCTGGAAATGGAGCATTTCGACCTTCTCACGCGGGAGGTCGTGGCGAAAGCGACCGCGTGGTGCGGTGGTCGGGTAGTCAGCGCGCTCGAGGGCGGCTATGATCCCGCGCGGCTCGGCGAGGCCTGTGTGACGCATCTCCGGGCGCTGGGATAGGGCGAACACAACACGGTGGGGCGCGGGCGCGCGCGTGCGGACCGGCCCCGTGACACGACTCCAGCGGACCGATGGGGTTTCGTGGTTCACCCGAACCGTCACCGTGTCGGTCGCCGTTGCGTAACTCGTTGGGAATGAACGGGAAAGCAGGTCGCTGGGGTTGTGACGAAGCACACCCCCGCAGTCGTCCTGAGACGAACGCGGAAGCGCGGCGCAGGTCGGAAAGTTCTGTTCGAGTCTGGCACGCGTTCCACCGATACTCGGGCAGAGTCGGTGGCGCTCAACAAAGGCAGCGGCACCGGGCATCGGGTCGGTGGGTCCATTACCTCCGGAGTGTTGTGATTCGATCGTTCAGTGGCCGCCAGGCGGCAGTCGGGAGCGAAGGTGTCATGCTCTTTGCCGTCGTGGCCCGTGACGCAGGTACGCTGTCGCGGTCGTTGGAGGTGGACGTCGTGTCGCTCCGCGACCTGATCGCACTCGTCAGGCGCGTGCCCTACGCGCGCGTGGACGCCACGTCGCTCGCGATTGGCGAGTACCGCGCGGTGGTCGAGGGAGCGTTCACGAACCAGCCCGTGGTGCCGGTGCCATTTGGTGCGGTGTTCCGCTCGCGCGACGCGCTCGTGCGCTGGATGGAGCTGCACTATGTCGCCCTCCGCGAGGGCCTGGAGTTTGTTCACGACAAAGCCGCCGCTCGCGTACGCATGGTCGCTCGTGTCGATGCCGCGGGCCCCGACTTCGAAGCGGCCGTCTTTGACTCCATGCGCGTGCTCACCCGCCACGCCGTGGCGACGGTATCACGGTCCGAGGCCGCCGAGCACGGTGCACGGGTCGCCGACAGCTCGTTCCTCGTCGATCGTGAGAAGTGGTCAGCGTTTGTCGATGCGGTGCGCGACGAACAGCAGCGTTCGGAAGCCGTGACGATCGAGCAGTCGGGACCCTGGCCCGCATACGACTTCGTGCGTCTGCACTTCGGAGGCTAGGTGTTCTGTCCCGAGTGCGGCACGTGGAACCGTACCCGCGCGGTGCAATGCGGGCGATGCGCGGCGCCGCTGCCCGAGGTCTCGGGCCCGCCGATGGAGCAGCCGGACAGCGAGCTCACGAACCTGCGCCGCTCATCCGGTGGCCGGTATCGTGTGACGCGTCGCATGGGCAGCGGCGGCATGGCGCACGTGTACTACGCGCAACACGCCAAGCTCGATCGGCCGCTCGTGATCAAGGTCCTCCACCAGCACCTCGCCAAAGATCCGGAGATGCGCGAGCGGTTTCGCCGCGAGGCTGAGGCCAGCGCGCAGTTGTATCACCCGAACATCTGCCCCATCCTCGACTTCACCGAACTGAACGACCTCGTCTTTCTCGTGATGCCGTACCTGGCCGGTGGTTCGCTGGCCGATGTGCTGATCCGGGACAAGACGGTGGCCCCCGCGTCCGCGGCCTCCATCTGCGCGCAGGTGGCGACCGCGCTCGACTACGCGCACCGGCGAGGCATCGTCCACCGCGACGTAAAGCCGGACAACGTGCTCTTCGACGAAGACGGGCACGCGCAGCTCACCGACTTCGGCATTGCCACGGCCCGCTTTCACGGCCGCCTCACACGCATGGGCCGGGCGATGGGCACGCCGCACTACATGTCGCCCGAGCAGGCCATGGGCAAGATGGTCGACGGCCGCAGCGATCTCTACGCCGTGGGCGTGATGCTCTACGAAATGGTGCTCGGCTTTCCTCCGTTTGACGGGGCCGACTCGTATTCGGTGGGCTACAAGCAGGTGCACGAGCAGGCCGTCGCGCCGGACGTCGTCGACTCGCGCGTGCCGTCGGAGTTGTCGAACATCGTCATGCGCTGCCTGGCCAAGGCGGCCGACGACAGGTACCAGACCGGGAACGAGCTGGCCGACGCGCTGTTGTCGTTCCTTGCGCAGGGCGACAACCGGAGCGGCCAGCGTGCGGCCTTTCTCGCACGACGCACCGCCAGCGCGGCCGTCGCGTCGCTGTAGGGCACGGCCCCTGGCGTTCGCTTTCGCCCAGTCACGGCAGGTCCGACCTGGTGGTCCGGCGCGTCGTCAGTCCAGGAATCGCGCGCGCTGCTCGGGTGTGGGGATCGGGCAGCTGTCGTAGCGGCCAAACCATCCGTAGCGACGACGCGCGATGGCGTCGTAAACGGCATCGCGCACGACCCGCGGAATGACATACGCGGCCACGGCGATGGCCCAGGCGCCGCCGACATAGCGCGCGACCTCGAGGGCGGCGGTCGACTTCACCCACGCCCCGTCCTTGTACAGCACCACCACCGAGTCCACGTCCGCGATCTGCGGCAGCGCACGTCTGGCCGCGTCGCCGATGGGTCCCTGGAGCGTGGCGAAACGCATCGTACCGGAAGGGTCGCGCGCCAGCACCCACTGAACGAAGCCGTTGCAGAGCCCGCACACGCCGTCGTAGAGCACGACGTAGCCGTGCGTGTCGATCAGGGCTCGAAGGTCGACCTTGTCGTGCGGCGCGGTGACGGTTGCGGGTCGGGCCACGGCGTTGCGGTCAGGGCGGGGGATCAGTGACACATGGATCATAGCGGCCAGGCCTGTGTCGGGTTCCCGCCTTTCCTCAGCACCGCAAACGCCGGCCGCGCAACTCGTCGGACGGCCCCCGAGTCGACCGCCGAGCCGCTCAGGCAACGTGGTGCAAACACCACGGCCACCACCGCGCTAGACTTTGCCGGATGCCACGACTCGTGGACGTCGCGCTCGCGCTCCCCCTCCACCGCACCTTCCGGTACACCGTGGGCCCCGATGCCCCGACGGACATTGCGGCTGGCACGCGCGTCGTCGTGCCGTTCAGGAGTCGACGGGAGATCGGCATCGTCGTCGGCTCGCATGACGGCGACCCGCCGGACTCCCACGCGCCAGACGCCCATTCGCCCCGCGTCCTGAAGGCCGTCCACGCGTGGCCGGACGCCGAGGCGGCCATCAGGCCAGCACTGCTCGAAACCTGCCGCTGGATGGCGCAACACTACGTCGCGCCGCTTGGGGTCGCGCTCCGGTCAGCGTTGCCGGTGCTCCTCACCTCGGCGACCGCTCCCGCTCCGCCGGGCAAGCGCCAGCGAGTCGTGGTGATCGAGCGGCTGCTCGATTCCCTCATGGCTCGCGACGATGCCTTCCGGCGCTCGCCCAAACAGCGCGTCGTTTACGAATACCTGGAGCACGTCGGCGGCCGCGCCACGGCGGCCTCCATCATCTCCACACTCGGTGTGACCGACGGCGTCGTGGCCTCGCTCGCCGCGCGCGGGCTCGTTCGCATAGAGCAGGAGTCGGTGCTGCGAGACCCGTTCGCCGGGCGTTCCGCGGCGTCAACCGTGCGACACGAGCCAACAGCGGCGCAGGCGGCGGCGATCGAGCGCATCGGCGCGCGGAGCCCGGGCCAGGTCACGCTCCTCCATGGCGTGACCGGAAGCGGCAAGACCCTGGTCTACCTCGACGTGCTGCGTCGCGTGCTCGCCGAGCCGGGGTCGAGTGCGATCGTGCTCGTGCCGGAAATCGCGCTCACGCCGCAGACCGTTGCGCGCTTCCGGGCGGTCTTCGGCGATCAGGTCGCCGTGTTGCACAGCGCGTTGAGCGACGGCGAGCGACTGGACGCGTGGCGCGCCCTGCACCGCGGGGAGCGACGCATCGCGGTCGGTGCACGCTCGGCGATCTTTGCCCCGCTCGATCGCGTGCGCGCGATCATCGTGGACGAAGAGCATGAGGCGAGCTACAAACAGGGCGAAGCGCCGCGCTATCACGCGCGCGACGTGGCGATCGTGCGCGCCAGGCACGAGGGCGCCGTCGTCGTCCTCGGCAGCGCCACGCCCTCGCTGGACACGTGGGCCCGTGTGCGCGGCGGCCACGTCGATCTGGTCGCCCTCCCCGATCGTGTGGGCGGCAGCACCCTGCCGAGTGTGGAAGTGGTCGATCTGCGTGACTCGCGCCCTCCCGCAACCGCAGCGGAGCCGAGTGAGCGACTCCCGTCGCCTGAACAGCGTCCGTCAGCGGCGCGCGATCCGTTTCGGCGCGTGCTCTCCGCGCCGCTCGAACGCGCGCTCGTCGAGCGTGTGGAGCGGGGCGAACAGGCGATTCTCCTGCTCAACCGGCGGGGCTACTCGTCGTTCCTCCAGTGCAACGCGTGCGGCGACGTGGCGGCGTGCCCAAACTGCTCGATCTCGCTGACGTATCACCGGCATCCCGATCGGCTCGCGTGTCACTACTGCGGACACAGCGAAGCGCCGTACACGGAATGCCGTCGCTGCCGGCACGCGACCGTGCGGCAGCGTGGCCTCGGGACGCAGCAGGTCGAGCGATTGCTCGGCGAGCGCATGCCGGCGCTGCGCATCGCGCGCATGGACATGGACACCACGACCGGGAAGTGGGCACACGCCGACATCCTCGAGAAGGTCGGACGCGGTGAGGTCGACGTACTTCTCGGCACGCAAATGATCGCCAAGGGGCTCGACTTCCCCAACGTGACACTGGTCGGCGTGATCGATGCCGACGTCGGTATCAACCTTCCCGACTTCCGCGCGTCGGAACGCGCCTTTCAGCTCCTCGCCCAGGTGGCCGGCCGCGCGGGCCGAGGTGTGAAGGGCGGCCACGTCGTCATCCAGACGCGCATGCCCGAACACCACGCGATCCAGTGCGCCGTGTCGCACGACTACCATGCGTTCGTCGCGCAGGAACTCGAGGGACGAACGTCCCCGCCGTATCCGCCGACCACGCGTCTGGCCAACGTCGTGGTGAGCGGGCTCGACGAGTCTGCGGTTGCCGAGGCCGCGCAGGGCGCGACACAATGGCTCAACCGCCTGGTCCGGGCGCGGTCGCTGTCCGGTCTCGCCGTTGTTGGCCCCGCGCCATGTCCGGTCGATCGGATCAAGGAGCGGTGGCGCTGGCACTTGCTCCTGCGCTCGTCGGACGGCGGTCTGCTCACCAGCGTGTTGCAGTACCTGGCCACCCGCTACGAACTCCCCGATCGACATGCGCTTCGCCTCACGATCGACCGCGATCCGCAGAGCCTTCTGTAGTAGGCTGGCAAGCAGGCGGTGAGCACCCGCGGTGCCGGCCAGCCGGTTCGGCCCGGCTCGACGGCGCACTATCTTTCCCCCTCGACCATTTCATCCGGGAACACTCATGGACTCCAGGTTCCGGCACGGCGGCCCAGCGCACCGGCGCGCCCGCAGCATGACCAACATGGAGCGCGCGTTGTGAACGATACCGCGTGGCGATTCCTGACGGCGGTGCTGGAGCGGGTTCCCGAGGCACGCATCGTGGATGTGCGGCTGTTCCCGGCGATTCGACAGGGCGGGATCGAAAGCGGCCTTGCGGTCCTCGCGGTGGAGCCGCCGCCGGCAGTTGTCGCTGACGATACGTTGCTCGCGTCGAGTACCATCGCGGTCGAGCCCGGGGATGCGTTGGGCGTCGTTGGGGTCGTCGCCGATGTGGAGGTCGAACTGGCGCATCCCCACGCGGACGAGCCCGAGCTCATCCAGGTTCACGCTGATGCGCCCGGGCCTGATGACGCGCTGATCGTTGATGCACCATCGCCCGAGCTGGCCGCAGGCGGCTTGCCGGTGCGCGCCGAGCATCTCGATGTGGACGTCGCCGTGGACCGGGAGGCGACATGGGAAGTCGCCTCCGAGGGCGTCGTCGTTGAATACGAGAGCCTTGCCGGGTACGCGGAGGTGAGCATCCCGATGGAGGCCGCTGATGTCGTGTTGGCTGACGCTGCACCGATCGACGGAGAGGAGACCGTCGCGTTAGGCGACCTGCTTGCGTTGCCGGCGCCGGAACGCCCGCAGGAGCGCGAGCCCGAGAGCCGCCGCCGGCTGGAGATCCTCTGCGCGCGCTACAAGCTCCTCGTGAAGGGTCCCGACCGCGGCAAGTGGGACCTCGAGATCGTGCACCAGGCCGATGCGCCGCTCGATACGCTAGAAAAGGTCATCGCCGGCGTCGTGCGGCGCGCCGGCGAGGAGGCGGACCCGGAGCGCTATTCCCGCGAGTCGCTGCGTGCGGCGCTGGATGCGCCCGCGTGGGCCCGGAGCGCCTGACGCATGGAAGCACCGACGATCGGGTTGTTCATCGCATTCACGGCGGGTCTGCTCTCGTTTCTCTCGCCGTGCGTCCTTCCGCTGGTCCCGAGCTACGTCACGTTCATCACCGGCCTCTCCATCGACGACGTCCAGACGGCCTCGGCACGTCGCACGGCACTCGTGCATGGCCTGCTGTTCACGCTTGGGTTCTCGCTGATCTTCATCGTCCTTGGCGCGATCGCGTCCGGGTTCGGCCAGATCATGGCGGCCAATCGCGGTTGGATCAGCCAGGTCGGAGGCGTGGTGATCATCGTGTTCGGGTTGTACCTCATGGGCTTCCTGAACATCGGCTGGATGGCGCAGGATCGGCGGCTGCACCTCAAGGACAAGCCGATGGGCTATGCGGGGACGGTGTTCGTCGGTATTGCCTTTGGCGCCGGCTGGACGCCGTGCATCGGGCCGATCCTTGGCGGTATCCTGATGTACGCGTCCGGCCAGGAGAGCCTGGGCCGCGGCGTCGTCCTCCTGACCGCGTACTCGTTAGGCCTCGCGGTGCCGTTCATCCTGTCCGCGCTCGCGGTGGATCGCTTCATGGCGTTCTTCCGTCGCGTCAGGCGCCAGATCGGATGGCTCTCGCGCGGGACCGGCGCGGTGATGGTGGCGATCGGGTTGCTGATGGTCACCAATCGATTCACGATGCTCGCCGCCTGGCTCACGCGGTTCACGCCGGACTTTCTGCTCGAGCGGCTCTGAGCGTCGCGCTCGCCTCTCGGTACCACCGCCGCTCGCCTTTCGGTACCGCCGCTCGCCTCTCCGTATCGCCGCTCGCCTCTCGGTACCGCCGCTCGCCTCTCCGTACCGCGCCACTCGCCTCTCCGTACCGCGCCACTCGCCTCTCCGTACCGCCGCCGCTCCCGTGTCTGGTGACTGGCATCACGTCGCCAGCGACTCATCCGCTCGGCCGTGGTCGAGTGCGCCGTCGCGGCGCACCAGCAAAGGCACCAAAGGCACCCTGACCGGGTATCTTGTGGCGTCCCCCTTTCCCGAACCGCCGAGGCCCTCGATGACTCGTGCCTTCCGACGCGGCCGCGTGATGAGCGCCGCGCTTGCATTGATCGCTGTTGCCGCCTGCTCGCGTGAGCCAAAGCAGGACGCGCTCGCCAACGACTCCTCGCTGCAGCGCGACCTGGCGCGTGCGGGCGCGGACACCGCGGTGCAGCCCCAACTGCAGGACGTGCCGCCAGCGGAGACGCCGGCACCCGCCGCCCCCGCGCCCGCGACGCCGGCGCCCACACGCCCGCGCCCGCGGCCCACATCGCCGCCACCGCGGCCGACCCCTACGCCCACGCCACCACCGGCACCGACGCCAACCAATACCACGCCATCCGGGAACACGTCGGAGAAGGGCACTGGTGTGGCCGAGAAGGCCGGTGGCGCGATTGCCGCGGGAACGACGATCAAGCTCGATGCGGCCAACAAGGTCTGCACCAACACCAACAAGGTCGGTGATCGCTTTACCGCGACCGTCGCGGACAACGTGGCCGGCAGCAACGGCGTCATGATCCCGGCCGGCGCCGATGTGACGCTCGAACTCACGGAACTCAAGCGCAGCGAAAACACGAACGACCAGATCGTGATCGGCCTGCGCGTGATCTCGGTGGCGTTTGGCGGCAAGACGTATCCGCTCGACGCTGACGTGCAAACCGCCACCATCGATCGCGTCCGCAACTCGTCCACCGGGAACGACGCCAAGAAGGTCGCTGGGGGCGCCGCAGTTGGCGCCGTCCTCGGTCAGGTGCTGGGCAAGAACCGCAAGGGCACGCTCATCGGTGCCGCCGCCGGCGCGGCGGCGGGTGCCGCCGCAGCGGCCGCTACCGCGAACTACGAGGGTTGCCTGAACGCGGGCGCCGACATCGTGGTGAAGCTCAACTCGTCAGTGACGGTGGCTGGCGCGTAGTGCGTGTGCGCGCAGGCGCGTAGTCAGCGACCACGTGCCGCGCGGGCCATCGAGTCACACGGAGGTACAGCCATGCCACTTCGATGCGAATCGGAGTGGCATGGCTGTCTCCGGGCAAGGGGCGCTGATGAGTCGACGACGCCTTGCCGACCGCGACGCGGAGTGGCTCGTCCTCGATTGCGAATCGGAGTGGCATGGCTGTCGCCGGGCAAGGGGCCCGGATGACGCGACGACGCCTTGCCGACCGCGACGCGGAGAGGCTCGTCCATGCGCGCGATCGACGAATCTCGTGCCCGGCACGCCGGGAGGATGCTGCGGCCCACAGATCCGCGATCAGGCCCACAGCGGCGGGCGGCCTAACGAGCCGACGTCCCTCCCGTCCCGCCTGATCGCGGCTCGCTGACACCCTCCCAACCTCCCTTGACCCGCATCACGGCGTTGACATTGGCAATGCCGCCGATCGCGCGAAGGCCGTGCCCGATGCGGCGGAGCGAGTCCTGCGCCGCCTGCGACAGCCCGCCGGTCTCGTACATGAGCGTGTCGGGCAGGGCCTGATGGTGCAGGCGCGGGGCCCGCATCGCATCCGACAGCGACATGCGGTGATCGATCACGTTGAGGATCACCTGCGAGGTGGCGGTGATGATGCGGGGCCCGCCGGCAGCCCCAACGACGAGAAGCAGCTCGCCCTTCGGGTCCAGCACGATCGACGGCGACATCGCGCTGAGCATCCGCTTGCCGGGGGCGATCGCGTTCTGCTCATACTGCACGAGTCCGAACATGTTCGGTTTCCCGGGCGCGGTCGCAAAGTCATCCATCTCGTCGTTCATGAAGAAGCCGACGTTCGTCAGGTAGACCGCCGAGCCGTAGCCATTGTTGATCGTGGTCGTCGTCGCCACGGCGTTGCCCTTGTCGTCGACCACGGAGTAATGCGTGGTGTGCATCCCGTCGACGATCTGCGCCCCGTTCGGCGGCGTCGGCGTCTTGCGCGCCGGGTCGATGGTCTTCGCCAGGGCCCGCGCGTACGTCTTGCTCGTCAGCTCCGCGATCGGCACCGGCACGAACTTCGGGTCCGCGAGCTTGCTGTTGCGATCGATGAACGCCCGCTGGTACGCCGAGGACAACACGTGGGCATAGGCGGCGCTGCCAAAGGACGGCAGCGAGTCCCACGTCTCCAGCATGTTCATGGTCTCGGTGATCGTCACGCCGCCTGACGACGCGGGAGGCATGGTGAAGAGCGTGTAGCCGCGATAGGTGCTGCGGATCGGTGTGCGCCACTCGGGTCGGTAGTTCTCCAGGTCCTGCTTCGTCAGGATGCCGCCGCCGCGCTTCATGGCGGCGACGAGCGAATCGCCTACCTCGCCACGATAGAACGCCGCAGGGCCCTGGTCGGCGATCAGCTGCAGCGTCCGCGCAAGCGCGAGCTGCCGAAAGTGCGTGCCGACCGGGAGGGCCTGCCCGTTGACATAGAAAACGTCCCGCCCGTCGAAGCGCGTGATGTAGTCGCGGCTCCCGGCCAGCGACGAATGGAACTGCGAATCGACCACAAAGCCATCGCGCGCGAGGCGAATCGCCGGCTCCATCACGCGCGACAGGGGCATGGTCCCGTATTTCGCCAGGGCCTCGGCCATACCGGCCACGGCGCCGGGTACACCGGAGGCGCGGTAGCCGATGATGCTTTCGTTGGTTGGGTTGCCCTGGGCGTCGAGGTACATGTCGCGTGATGCGGCCTGGGGCGCGACCTCGCGATAGTCGATCGCCGCCGAGCGTCCGTCGGCCATGCGAATGACCATGAAGCCGCCGCCGCCCACGTTGCCGGCGACGGGGTAGGTGACCGCAAGCGCGAACCCGACGGCCACGGCCGCGTCAACGGCGTTGCCGCCCGCCTGGATGATCTCGTTCCCGGCATCGGACGCGCGCCGCTCGTTGCTGGCGATCATGAACCGCTCACCGAACGCCGCGGGCTGGCCGGCCGCGAAACGCCACCCTTCGGGGAACGCCATCGCGCGGCGTGGGGGAATGTCGGTCGCACGGAGCGACGACGACGGCGTCCCGCGGGAGCAGGCGACGATGAACAGCACCAGGACAACGGCGATGGCGCGCATGATGGTGAGGCCGGAGATACGACGTGCGGATGACACGCCGCTGGATACATCAGAACCCGAACGATACTGAATCGGTGCGCCGCGCGCGCCGTCGCTGGAACGCCGGTAGTGGGTCGACCCACGACTGGAACGCCGCAACGTGGACGGTGGAACGGGGGTCTCCAGGTCGATCTCGAAGGGCCGCCACTCCCGCGGTCGGCTCGTCGAGCATCAGGACGCGTGCGCCAGCTAGAACCCCACGCGGACGCCGAGTCGGGTCGAGAGGTGTCGCGCCAGCCGCCCACCACCCTGCGTGCTCCGTTCGTGCAATGCGTTGACCGCGTCCTGGACGAGCTGAATGGCGTAGTCGTTGCCGATCGCATAGGCAAAGCCGTAGCCGGCGCCAAAGGCAAAGTCCGTGTTGGACGCAGGCGCCAGCCGTCCGCGTGGGGACACTTGCTCGAAGTTCCCATATCGGAGCGCGCCGACGAAGACTTCGAGCACCTGATGGAAGCCGCGTGCGCTGCCAGGGCCTACGCGCACGATGCCGCCGTACGACGAGACGGTGACGTCCGCGGCGCATCGGGCACAGCTGCTGCTTGCCGCTGTCGAGACATAGGTCATCGGCAATCGCGCGTGGCTGAACGCGAGGCCGGCCGTGACGCCCGGCGATACCGCGCGTTCGACGGTGGCTCGCCAGCTGAACGCGGCGTCGATATCCCATCGTGACGAGGACGCATCGTCGAGCACGAGCGGGCCAAACTGGATCCCGGCACTCGCGCTCGCGAACCAGGCGCGCTCGCCACCGCCGCTGTCGTCGCGGCGCTGTGCGCCTGCCGCGGCCGGGAGGCCGAGCAGCGTGGCGATCATCAGGGTGCGCGCACGTGGCATCAGTCGACACACCGGAGCCTGGGGACGCCGCGCGTCCGTACATGGAACGCCCGCCTCGAACGCCTGCATGGTGAGCGCATAGGGCGGTAAGTTAGTGCCACGCGCCGCCGCGCCGCCGCCAGGCGTGGTCGAGACTCACTTCGTCCCTGCGCCCTCGACCCTCAGGTACCTCGTGCCGCCACGCCCCGAATCCCGCGTTACCGAACAACGCAACCCGGCCTCGGCAGCGATCGATCTCGCCTCGCCGCTGGAGATCGTCGATATCATGAACGGCGAAGACCGCCGAGTCGCCGACGCCGTGGCCACCCAGCGCGAACCGATTGCGAGGGCCATCGAGTTCGTCGAGGGAGCGTTCCGCAATGGAGGCCGGCTCTTCTACGTCGGGGCCGGCACCTCCGGCCGGCTCGGCATCCTCGATGCAAGCGAGTGTCCGCCGACGTTCGGCAGCGATCCGGAACTGGTGCAGGGCATCATTGCCGGCGGAGAACGCGCCGTCTTCCGATCGCAGGAAGGTGCCGAAGACCATCCCTCGGCCGGGGCGGCGACGATGGATGAACACGGGGTCAATGCGAAGGACGTGGTCGTTGGTATCGCGGCCTCCGGTACGACGCCGTTCGTGCGCGGCGCCCTGACGCGCGCCCGCGAACTGGGCGCACGTGCGGTGCTCGTTGCCTGTACGCCCGTCGAGCCTGCGTTCGTCGCCACCATCGATCTCGCGATCATCGCCGTGCCTGGGCCCGAGGTCGTCACGGGGTCAACGCGCCTCAAGGCGGGCACGGCCACCAAGATGATCCTCAACATGTTGACCACCGGTGCGATGATCCGCATCGGAAAAACCTTCGGCAACCTGATGGTCGACCTGCGCGCGACCAACCTCAAGCTGAAGGATCGCTCGGAGCGCATCCTGGTCGAGGTGTGCGGCGTCGGTGTCGACGTGGCGCGTACGCTGCTCGAACAATCGGGCGGCAGCGTGAAGCTTGCCATCGTGATGCAGAAGCTGGGCGTGGATCGCGCCGCGGCCGCGGCGGCACTGGTGGAAGGCGGCGGTGTGATCCGCCGTGTGGTGGGGGGACCGCCGCCGGTGCGTGCGGATGCGCTTGTCGAGGGAGAGGTGGCGTCGTGATCCTCGTCGGCCTCATGTCCGGCACGTCGCTCGACGGCATCTCGGCGGCGGTCGTACGATTCTCGCAGGATGGCGCGCGCGTGTCGGCCGAGTTGCTCGCGTGGGACGTGGCGCCGTACACCGCCACACAGCGCGAGCGGCTGGGGAGCGCGCTGGTGGGGGGCACCCCCGAGACGTATTGCCGTCTCAACGTCGACCTGGGTGAATGGCTCGCCGCGGCGGCGCAGCAGGTGATTGCCCAGGCCGGTGTGCCGCGGGCCGACATCGCCGGCATCGCGTCCCACGGACAAACGATCTGGCACATCCCGGATCATTCCACCTGGCAGACCGGCGAGTCGGCCGTGATCGCCGAACGTACCGGGCTTCCCGTGATCAGCGATTTCCGCGTCCGTGACATGGCCGCCGGAGGGCAGGGCGCGCCCCTCGTGCCGATCGCCGATCGACTGCTTTTTGCCGACCCGCGGAACTTCCGTGCGCTGCAGAACCTTGGCGGGATCGGCAACGTCACCATCGTACCGCCCGGGGGGGACGCGGCGGCGGTGCGCGCGTTCGATACCGGCCCGGGCGTCGTCGTGATCGACGGCATCGTGCGGCAGCTCGACCCGTCGAGGCGTTACGACGAGGACGGCCGCCTGGCGCGCGCCGGCACGGCGATCCCCGGCGTGGTGGCCGCGTCGTTAGGCCACGCGTACTTCAGCGCGCCGCCCCCCAAGTCGACCGGCCGCGAGCTGTTCACGCCCGGTTGGATCGCGGAATTCATGGCCGCCTGTCGTCGCGAGCGCCCGGGCGCGAGCGACCCCGACCTGATCGCAACGGCCGTGGAGTTCACCGCTGCGTCCATCGCCGACAGCTTTGCGCGCTTTGTACCTGAGCCGGTGGCGGACGTTGTGGTGTCCGGAGGAGGCGCGCGCAACCCGGCCCTGGTCGACGCCATCGCGCGGCGCCTGGCCCCGCGACGCGTGGTACGATTCGACGAGCTGTTCTTCGATGGGGAGGCCAAGGAAGCCGTGGCCTTCGCCCTGCTGGGCTACCTCCACCTCACCGGCCAGCCCGGCAACGTGCCGGGCGCCACGGGCGCCAGGGGTCCGCGGGTGCTGGGCAAGCGGACGCCGGCCTGACGGCAACCGAACCTCGCGTCTCCTGCGCTGCGGCTCTTCGCAGGCGTTCGATGATCCCGATGGCGCTGGCGGCCGGTAAGGCCGGGGGGCCGGCGGGGGCCGCGAGAGTCATCGAGGGACAGGATCGCGCGGTGGGTGCCCCGTTGCCGCGACTGGACGCGCGGACCCGCCTACGCCCCCAGCCGGCCGTACCAGCGCCAGGCGAGAAAGAGTCCGAGCAACACCGCGGCGGCCACGAGCGCCGCGCGAATCATCAGGCCCTGCTGCCGGCGTTCTTCGCGGACCGCGACGGGGAAGGGCTCGATGGGCGCGCCTCGCATCATGGCTTCGGTCCGTTCGCGCAACAAGGTGTCGAGATCCGCGCCCGAGGGAATCGAGAGCTGCGGGCGTTCGTACAGCTGATGACCCACCGGATCCTCCGGCAGGGCGCGCCGGAGGCCCGCGCCATCGAACCGCGCCGCCACCACGGTGATGTTGTCCGGGCCACCCTTGTCGTTGGCAATGCCTACAAGGCGCGTGCAGGCGCTGAGCAGGTCGGGTTCCTCGCGCACCGCGCGCGCGATCTCATCGCCCCGCACCAGACCCGACAGCCCATCGGAGCAGAGCACGAGCACGTCGCCGCGGCGCACCTGCTGGTGCGTCAGGTCGACCTTGATGTTCGCCTCGGGCCCAAGCGCCTGCAGGATGATGTTCTTGCGCTCGCTCAGCTCCGCCTGCTCCTCCGTCATGTCACCGGCTTCGATGAGCTTCTGGATCAGGGACTGGTCCTTGGTGAGCTGCCGCGCGTGTCCGTCGCGCACGAGGTATGCGCGCGAGTCACCGACCTGGGCGAGGTAGACCGTGTCGCCCAGGAGCCCGGCGATGGTCGCCGTGGTTCCCATGCCGCGCACTTCCGCGTGTTCGGCCGCATAGCGGTAGATCACGCCGTTGGCGGTGACGGCAGCCCGCTCCAGGGCGCCGACGAACTCGTCGGGGGCGATGGATGTCGCCGTCGTCCACTGCTCGCGCAGGTGACGCAGCACCACGTCGACCGCGGTCGCGCTCGCGAGTTCACCGGCGGCGGCGCCGCCCATGCCGTCGGCCACCATGAACAACAGTCCGCGACTCCCCACGCGCTGCTGCACCGAGGTGTCAAAGGCGAGTGGTGTGCCGCGCGAGAGGTCGGACACGACGTATGCGTCCTCGTTATGCTCCCTCGTCCGCCCCACGTCCGTCAGCGCGTACACTTCGACCAGAATACTGCCCGCCGACGATTCCCCGGTGAGTCGCGCGGCATGGACTTCGGGCGGTGTCTTCACGCTCCGACTCCCGGGTAATCGAGGAGCGCGCGTGTGAGCTCCGTGCCACGTGGTGCCATGCGCGTCACGCCAGATCCACCCGCATCACCTGGCCGCCAAGGGAGACGCGCTGTCCGTGGACGAGGTCGCGCGCAACCCGCACCGCGATGGCGACGCCGTTGCGGCTGCCCATGTCGCGGATCGTGAGGCCGCCGTCGTCCCCGCATCGGATCACCGCGTGCCTGCCGCTCATCGTGCGATCGTACGCAAAGACCCAGTCGCCTTCCTCGCGGCCAATGAGGATCGAACGCTTGCGCCACAGGTGCATGGTGTCGCGCACTCGACCATCGGCGCGCAGCTGCTCCAGCACGGCGGCATCGGGGGCGGGAACCGCCGACCCCACCTGCACCGTGCCCGCGTCGGCGAAATACGGCGCGCCGTCCTCGAGCACGCGTCGGCACCGGATCACCTGTGACCCAAGCAAGACGATGTCGCCATCGGCCAGCGACGTCTCCTCGGTGATGAAAACGAACAACGCGCGCGGGCTCCCGACGGGCTCAAGGCGCGCGCGATGCCGCGCCACCGAAAGGTGGACGCCGTCGGCGCCGATCATGTCGTCCCCGACGTGAAGGCCAAGGCCGTCGGCGGAGATTGTCGCACCGTCACCCGGTAATTCGATCACGCGAGACTCGTCGCCTTGCTCGTCCAGGAGTGTGAGCCGCGGTGCCCCTGCCACGACCGGGAGGCCGCGCGGCTCCGTGGTTTCGGGGGTTCGGTCGGATCGAACGCGAGCGCCGCATCCGGCGCAGTACCGCGCCGTCTCGTCGGTGGAGAGGGTGCCGCAGGATCGGCAGGTCGGCAGCGCGCCTTCGATGCCATGAATGCGGAATCCGCAGCGCGCACAGAAGGGTTCGCCGGCGCGATTGGCGTGATCGCAATGCGGACACCGCGAGAGCCGCAGGGCTGCGTGCTGGCGCGTTTCAGGACCGCCGATGAGCCCGGAAGCGGGCTTGCCGCACCCCGTGCAGTAGCGCTCGCCCGGGGAAAGACGTCTGTTGCAGGCCGAGCAATTTGGCACGCAGGAGACCGAGTGGGCGGAATGGACGCACTGCCGGTGCGCGGCGAAGATCGCACGAAGTCCCGTACGGATCAACCTCGGGGGCGGATTCGTGGCCGGAAACATCGCTGGGTAAACGAGATATGGTCCCGTGGCGTCACCAGAGACGCCGGCGTAGCCGCACGACTGCAAACGCGCACCGCCGACGCAATGGTGGCTGGTAACGGGGAACGCTAAGGTGGAGTACACCGTAAGATGGGGAGCGGCAATCGCATGGGCCGCGCGCTCATCCAAGCGCTTCCGTCACCTCGACCCGCTGCTCGGGGTCGCCCCGCCCAAGTCACCGTGACCTGGCGCGTCGAGCTCCAAGCGCTGGTGCGGCGACGCCTGACGTTTGGCTTGGCGACCCAACGGCAACCCTCGATATTGCCGCATGCCAATCGACCGGCGGTTCCGATTCGCCACGGCGACGGTGGTGGTCCTGGCGTGTGCCCGCGTTGCTCCGGCGCCTCCTGTCGTCGACCGGACAAACGTGTTGGTCGCCCCGGAGCTTCCCCCGGTGCCCAAGGTGGTCGGTCGGTTGGCGTTCCGGGTGGTTTATCCGCCGGATGGCGCCACCACCGGCGCTCGGGACTCCACGTTCCTCTTCGGGTCGGTCGGGAGCGGCGACGCCCGTTTGCACATCGATGGGGCCGAGGTCCCGGTGCAGCCCAACGGGGCCTTCCTGGCCTGGGTCGCGCTGCCTTCCAATGGCGGTTGGCGCCTCGTGGCCACACGAAAGGGCGACACGGTCCGCGTCACGCACCGTGTGCGCCTCTTGCCCCCGTTGCCAACGCTGCCGGACTCTGGTCGCCTCGTGGTCGACAGCGCCTCTGTGCAACCGCGGGGCACGTTGTGGCGTCGGCGGGATGAGCTGGTCCGGGTCGCGCTGCGCGCGCCACGCTCGGCGCGCGTCGAAGTCACGACGCAGGCCGGTCGCACTGTGCTGGCCGCGTCCGGCCCCGACTCAACGCTGCACGTGGGCGAGGTGCCGGCCCCGTGGCTCGGCGACGCGTCGCACATCGTCGCGATGCGCGGCGCGGACACGATCACGCTGGTCCTGCCGCGGGTCACCGTCGTCGAACCTGGCCGACGCCTCGTGGCACTCTCCGGCGTCGCGCCCTCCACGCTGCCCGACACCGATCGTGTCACCTCGGTGCGATCCATCGTGGGCGGCACCTACAAGTGGTTCCTCCGCCCAGGGACGCACGTGGCGGTGACCGGTCGCCAGGACGGCGCCTGGCGCGTCGCGCTCGACGAATCCCTCGAAGGCTGGGTCGATGCCGGTGACATCCGCATCCTCGACTCGACGCGCATCGTGCCCTCGCGTGTCGCCGGCAACGCGCGTGTTGTCCCGGGCGCCGGTTTCACTGATGTCGTGATTCCCGTCGGCGCCGCGCCACCGTGGGCGGTGGAAGTCGAGGACCGCGCGCTTGTCCTCACGCTGCACGGCACGGTCGCCAACACCGACATCATCAACTACGCGTCGCGAGACTCGCTCGTCGAACGCGTGACCTGGGAGCAGGTGACGCGCGATCGGGCCCGCTACGTGATCACGCTGCGGCGTGCGCCCTACGGCTACCTCACGCACTGGGCGCGTGGCGCGTTCGTGCTGCGCATCCGCGCCGCACCGACCATCGATCCACGCCGTCCGCTGGCCGGCCTCACGATTGCCGTGGACGCCGGGCATCCGCCGGGCGGTTCCACGGGCCCCACCGGCCTCTACGAACCCGTCGCGACGCTCGCGATCGCCGAGCGCCTGCAACGGATCCTCGAACAGCGCGGGGCGAAGGTGCTGAAGACGCGCACCGGTCCGTCCGCGTTAGGCCTCGCGGAGCGCCCCAGCCTCGCTCGTCAGGCCGGCGCACACGCCTTCGTGTCGATTCACCTGAACGCCCTCCCTGACGGCGTGAATCCGTTCCGCGCGCATGGAACAGGCACCTACTACTTCACCGGTCAGAGCATCGCCCTCGCCCGAACCGTCCAGGCAGGTATGGTGCGCACGCTGGGCCTCCGCGACCTCGGCGTCAACTACGACAACCTCGCGGTCATCCGTCCGACCTGGATGCCGTCGGTTCTCTGCGAAGGTGCCTTCCTGATCATCCCCGAGCAGGAGTCCGCGCTGCGCACGGCGGAGTTTCAGGAGGCGTACGCGCTCGGCGTGGCCGACGGCATCGAGGAGTACTTCCGGACGCTGTAGCTCCGACGCCGATCAGGGGTCGAGTCGCACGCGCCGCAGTTCCACGATCAACGGCCGATGGTCCGACCACGCGTCACCGGCGACTCGCGCGGTCACCGCTCGCAATCCGTCGCCGTACAGCACATGGTCGATCCGTACGCGGATCCAGCCGTTATATCGCGTGTAGCCGAAGCCCTGGCCCACCTGATCGAAGGCGTTGCGAAGGTCGCCCCAGTGGTCGGCGAAGTTCCGGCCTTCGCGCGGTGCGTTGAAGTCGCCCGCCACGATCATCGGCACCAGTCCTCCGTCGACCCACGCGCGCGCGCGCCTCGCTTCGATGTCGCGCAGGTCGGAGTTGTCGCGCAACCGACTCAGGTCGAATCCGTCGAGCAACGGCTCCAGCCCTTTGCGTGCGGTCTCGAGGTGCAGGTTGGTGAAACCCACTGGCCCAGCGGGCGTTTCGAGCACGTATCGCACCACGTACCCCGCGCCTCCAACGCCGGCCAGGCCTTCGTTCCGAACTCGCTCCAGCGACGATCGTTCCATGGACTCGGCAGCAACGATGGGGAACCGGCTGAGCAAGCAGAGGGGCCGGACGGCGTGCGCGTGGAATCCCCGAATTGCGGGGAGCCGTTGTGCCAACGACGCCGAACACTCCTGAAGGGCCACCACGTCCGCGCCCCATCGCTCGAGGAGCGCCTCGAGGCTGTCCGTCACGATCGGACTCGCTGCCGTATTGAAGGAGACGATCCGCAGCGTCGGGCCATCTGGCCCTGGAAGCATTCGTCGCCAACCCGTTCGGAGCCCCATCACTGGGAAGAGCGCGATCCAGAGGGCGAGATAGGTCGGGAGCAGCAGCGCGCGATTTCGCCGCCGCACAAGCAGCGCGATGCCCACGATCGGGATGAGGTAGACCCACCGCCCGATGAACAGCAGAATCGTCGCAACCGGCCAGCGATCCCCGGCCTGCCACATGAGGATCGTCACGCCGACCATGCCAGCGAGCGCTCCCCAGGCCAGGATCGCCAGCATTGCCGGTACCGCGCCCCGCCAGCGTCGGCCGAACGGAAATGCGTGGGCGAGTAAGCTCCGCGCACTCTGCGTCAGGGCGCGCCACCCAGGCCACCGCAGGCGCCCCCGTCGAGCACCCACCTCACTGCCCGGGCGCCACGCCCGAGCCCCCGGTCGCCGGGCCTTGAGCTGACGCTTGCACTTCCAGCAAGTGATCACCTGACCGAGGTGTCGCTCCTCAATGGTGAAACGCTCGCCGCAACGGCAGGTAATCGCGTAAGACGTCATTTCCCGGGATCTGGCGGACCCCAAGTGACGCTCACGTGACGCGCTCGGCAATGATTTTCCGTCACTCAGCGAAGCGAATGTTCCCACACGAGCCCCTCGGCGCCCGAGGGGCCTTCGTGCTTGCGCTCAGGTGGTGTGACTTGGTCCAGAACGGGGGCCGCAGGTCACCGTCGGCACAAACCGCTTGACTGCCCAGGCGCCGGCATTACCCAGGCACCCGCTCTGTGCAGGCCTGAACACGCCCGGGCGCAAGGACCGCCCTTCTGTGCCCATCCGCAGCTCGAAGCTCGCGCCGCGTCCGGCGCTGGCGTTCGCTTCGTCCCGATGAGGTCGTGGATCTGGAGCTCAGCCTCCAGGCGCCGGGCCCTGTTGAGCCCACGGTGGCTCGCGTGCCGGATGCGTCGGGTGTCTGCCACCGTGCCCGACCCAAGTCGCCAGCGGAGCCCAGCGTCTCGGGGACCCAGAGCGTATCTTCGCAGCAGCCCGAGCGACCGCACTCGGTGCCCCGCTTCTCAACAGGCCCGGGGTGCGTGCAGCGCCGTCCTCGGCGCGCTGTGAGTGTCATCGCAAGAGAGCCACCGTTCCCCTCCGCGCCTGCAGGTCCATCCCCCACCTCGCCAACCCGCCAGCTCACCCGTGTCCCATTCCCGTCGATCGTTCGTCCGCAACTCGACCGCAGCCGCTGCGGCGATCGGACTCGCTCAGTTCTCGCCGCGCTCACTCGCGGCGGCCTCGACGCTCGTCGGCCCCGACGCGCTACCGATCCAGGATCCCGCGTTCAAGGATCTCGCGATGCGGGCCCTCGAGGCTGCCAAGGCGGCCGGTGCCTCTTACGCCGACGTGCGCATCTCACGCAATCGGACGCAGAACGTCTTCACGCGTGAACGCCGGGTGCAGGGCGTGCAGGACAATGAGACCTTTGGCTTTGGTGTCCGTGTACTCGTCAACGGAGCCTGGGGCTTCGCCGCCAGCTCGGTGATCACGCCTGACGAGATCGCTCGCGTCGCTCGCCAGGCCGCGCGACAGGCGCAGGCCAGCCGCATCACGCAGCTGCGCCCGATCGCCCTCGCCCCAGGCGGCCCCGCCGAGCCCAACGGCGTATGGAAGAGCCCCATCAAGGTCGACCCGTTCGAAGTGCCGATCGAGGAGAAGGTGCAGCTCCTGCTCGCCGCCAACGAAGCCGCGCTCAAGGTGAAGGGATCGCGCTTCTGCACGTCGAGCATGTTCTTCCTCCGCGAGGAGAAGACCTACGCCAACACCGACGGCACGTACACGGTGCAGACGATCTACCGTGCGCAGCCCAGCATGACGGTGACCGCGGTGTCGGCGGATTTCACGGACTTCCAGTCCCGCCAGTCGACCGACGTGCAGCCCAAGGGACTGGGTTACGAGCACGTGACGGACGCGAACCTGGTCGTCAACGCGACCAAGTGGGCCGAGCAGGCGGTGGAGAAGCTTTCGGCGCGACCGGTGGACGTGGGCCGCTACGATCTCGTGCTGCACCCCACGCACCTGTGGCTCACGGTGCACGAGGCCTGCGCGCACCCCACCGAGCTCGATCGCGCGCTCGGTTACGAGGCCAACTACGCGGGCACGTCGTTCGCGGCGCCGCCGGAGAAGACGTTAGGCAAGCTCAAGTTCGGCTCCGAGCTCATGAACGTCCGCGGCGACCGTTCGCAGGTGGGCTCGCTCTCCGCATGCGGTTGGGACGACGAGGGCCAGAAGCCCGAGGACTTCCGCATCATCGACAAGGGCATCCTCGTCAACTATCACGCGATCACCCGCATGCAGGCGCCGTTCCTGGAGTGGTGGTCGAAGCAGAACAACCGTCCGGTGAAGTCGCAGGGCTGCTCCTATTCGCAGTCGTGGGCCGACGTGCAGTTCGAGCGCATGCCCAACGTGTCCCTGCTGCCCGGTACGAAGGAACAGTCGTTCGAGGATCTCATCGCGGCGACCGACCGGGGCATCGCCATCGTCGGAGACGGCTCGTTCTCGATCGACCAGCAGCGCTACAACGCGCAGTTCGGGGGCCAGCTGTTCTATGAGATCCGCGGCGGCAAGGTCGTCGGCATGCTCAAAGACGTGGCCTACCAGATTCGCACGCCCGAGTTCTGGGCCTCGATGGACATGGTCGGCGGGCCGCGGAGCTACGAGCTCTGCGGCGCGTTCGGCGATGCCAAGGGCCAGCCTTCCCAATCCAACGCGGTCTCGCACGGCTGCGTTCCCACCCGTCATCGCCAGGTGAACGTGATCAACACCGGGAGGACCGCATGAGCGCTCCTCGCTCTCTCTTCCAGCAGGGCGCACCCATCCTCACGAAGGATCAGGCCGAGTCGCTCTCGAAGAAGGTCCTGTCGTACGCGACCGCGGAGCAGACGCGGGTCACCGTCCGCAGCGGCGCACGCGCCAACTCGCGGTTTGCGGTGAACCAGATGTCGACGGCCGGTGACAACACCGACACGGTGGTGACGGTGCAGAGCTTCTTTGGTCGCCGGAGTGCGACGGCCACGACCAACAAGCTCGACGACGCGGCCCTGCGCCAGGTGGTGAAGAACGCCGAGTCGCTGGCGAAGCTCTCGCCGGAAGATCCGGAAGCCATGCCCGAGCTTGATCCTCAGCAATACGCCAACGGCATTGGCTGGAGCGAGGCGACCGCGCAACTCGATCCCGTCGCGCGCGCCAACGCCATCAAGACCATCATCGACCCCGCGCGGGCCGCCGGGCTGGTGAGCACCGGGTACATCGAATCGCGCGGCACGGCGCTCGCTATCGCGAACAACAAGGGCCTGTTTGCGTATGGTCGCAACACCGAGGCCGTGCTGACGACGACGGTCCGCACGCCGGACGGCCAGGGCTCGGGTTGGGGTGGGGCGGCGCACTGGGACTGGTCGAAGATCGACGCCGCGGCGTTAGGCGCCACGGCCATTGCCAAGGCCAAGGCGTCGCAGAACGCGGTGGCCATGGAGCCGGGGCGCTACACCGTGATCCTCGAGCCCACCGCCGTCGGCAACCTCGTCCAGCTCATCCAGGGCGCCATGAACGCGCGCGCGGCGGACGAAGGGCGTTCCTTCTTCACCAAACAGGGCGGGGGCAACAAGATCGGCATGAAGGTGATGGACGAGCGGGTGACGCTGGTGTCCGATCCCCTCGACCCCGACATCGGCTCGAACACGTTCAGCGGGGACGGCAGCCCGGTCGGACGCACGGTGTGGATCGAGAACGGCGTGGTGAAGAATCTCGCGTACGATCGCTTCTGGGCGCAGAAGCAGGGCAAGACGAGCAACAGCGCCGGTGGCGGTGGCGGCTTTGGCTTTGGTGGTGGCGGTGGCGGTGGCCTCAAGATGCCAGGGTCCGACCAGTCGCTCGAGCAGCTGATCGCGAGCACGGAGCGCGCGATTCTGGTCACACGCTTCTGGTACATCCGCGGCGTCGACCCGCGCACGGTGCTCTACACCGGCCTCACGCGCGACGGGACGTTCCTCGTGGAGAACGGCAAGATCACGCGCGCGGTGAAGAACTTCCGCTTCAACGAGTCGCCGATCTTCATGCTCAACAACCTCGAGGCGATGTCGCGCGCGATCCGCGTGAGTGCCTCGGAGTCGGGGAACACGGGCCAGGCGATCGTCGTGCCCGCGATCCGTACGCGGGAATTTTCGTTCACCAGTCTGAGCGACGCGGTGTAGTTCCGTTCGCCCCGGCCACGGTCGCCCAGCGTCCGTGCGCCGGGGGCCCGCCGTCGTGCGGGCGGCGCGCATGCCGGGGAACTCCGGCTCGTTGTCGCCGTCGTTCGCGCGGGCGGTCGGGCGGGCGACGTCGCGACCGGATGGACGGCGCCCCGCGGCCAGCTTCACCACAGAAACCGCCTCCCGACTAACGCGGTCGTGGAGGCGAGATGAAGAGAAGGCGCGGTGAGCCGTCGGGCGCTTCGGTCACCGTCCACTCCCGCTCTTCCGCGCACTGCACTCTGCATTCGCCCAGCCCTTCGCGAAGGCTCAGTCTCCAGCGGTCGTCGATCAGCGACAGGGTCCATAGCGACCCTGACTGCAGCCCGTCATCCGGCGAAATGAACCCGGCCCGCATGCCGGGGACGGCGAGATAGCGTTCGAGGATCGCGGGCAGGTTCATGGCGTAGCGATACGTGACGCGAAGTGACCACGTGGTGCGGTCGCTTCCTCCGATACCCCGGCGGAGGATGACGCTGTCGGGCCGATGTGCGTTCAGCAGCGTGTCCAAACCGGTCATGCCGCCGGGCCGCACGATCCACTGTGGGAGAAACTTGCGCTGAAGCTGAGCGCCGCGCCGCGACTGCAGCACGTCGATCAGGCCGTCGTCCGGGATCAGGGTCAGCGCCCACCAGTTGCCCTCGGGCATCGCGCGCGGAAGGCCCGCTATCTCCTGCACCGCTCGCGTGAGGAACGCGCCTGCGCGTGCGGCGATCGCACTGTCGATGAACGAACTCGTATCGAGGCCCTGAAGCGCCAGCACGGCGGCCGCATGTGCGGTCCACGCATCGTTAGGCGACGGGCGGGCGAGGCGAACCGGTTGCGCACTCGTCAGGCCCGGAAGCGCGAAACATGCGAGCACGGCCATTGCCAGCCTCATGGTCCGGAACCGAAGCGCTCGACGAAGACATCGGCAGTGTCGCATCTGGTTGTGTTCGGTTTGTACTCCTTCATCGAACGCTTGACAAATGTCAAGGGGGGGGTATGGTCGTGCCACATCGAACCGTCCGGAGGCCGAGATGAAGGTCCCAATGGGACTCCTCCTGCTGTCCACGGGTGTTGGCGCCGCGCAATTGCAGGCGCAGAGCCAGTGCTACGCACTTCAGTACGGCTGCTCGACGGGTACCGCTCATACTGCGTCGGGAAGTGGCGCCTCGATCGGAGCGCCTCAACATGTCTCCTGCAACATCTGCCCGGGCGAGTCGATATTCGACTGCCATGATGAGTGTGCGGCCTCGTTCGCTGGCGTGACGGGTGAGGCGTACCGCGCAATCGTCGAGGCTGCCACGACCGCAGATGTGCGCACGCTGCTCGCGCTCGCGCCACTCGCGGCGGGGAGCGTCGTCTACAACGCGACACGAAAGGCGTTGGAGGTCATGGATTGTCGCCAGGCGAGCGTCATTGCCTCGCTCCCGATACCGGACGCCGACCGGATCGCCGTGCTTGCGGGCCTCAACCGCGCGACGGCGCCCGTCGCACCCGTGCATACGGTGGACCTCGCACGTTGGCACTGACTGTTCATCCGCAAACGGAGGGTGCCATGGGCGCACGCTCAACCGCGCGTCGATTGGCGGCGATCGTCCTCGCAACGCTGGCGCCTAACGCGGCGAGCGCGCAATCGGAGCGGCACATCGGCGACCAGCGTGCTTGCCCTCGTTGCGAGGTCACCGTTCGTGGCGAACACGTCTTGACCGGCTCACGAGGTGTGGACATTCCGGCTGGCATTCAAGCCGTGCGCGTCGACCAGCGTGGGCGCTTCTGGGTCCTCGCAGGGGACGAGCCACCGCTGATGTTCGACTCCGCCGGTCGCCTGCTGGGGCGCGTCGGACGCAAGGGCGCCGGACCGGGCGAGTTCGTGCGACCGCGGGACATGGTGCCCGTCGGCGGCGATAGTGTTCTGGTTCTCGACGCGGGTGCGGCGCGGTTCTCCTTGTGGTCCGCTGATCTCAAGCCGGGGAGGACGATCGCGGTCGAAGGCTTTCCCACGCCGCTGCTCGTCGAGGACTGGCCTGCCGCCATCCTCGGCTCGGGATCGGTAGGTTCACCGTCTGGCGCAGGATGGCCCCTGCATCGCCTCGATCTGTCCGGCCAGGTTGCGGAATGGAAAAGTTCGTTCGGCCCCGACGATGGGGCGGTGCGGCCCGGCGAATACTGGAGGCTTGCGCAGGTGCTTGCCCCCGCTCGAGGTGGAGGCTTCTGGGCCGCCGACGAAGCACAGTATCGGGTGGGTCGGTGGGATTGGCCCAGCCGACGCGTGTTCTTCCTCCGTCGCACACCCGACTGGTTCCCCGGTACCGCGCGAAGGGCGCTGGGCACACCGCGCACGGCGCCATCTCCTGCCGTCTCGGCCATGCACGAGGATGACGACGGGCTGCTCTGGGTCTTCCTGCGTGTTCCGGCTCCGGATTGGCCCGACGCCTGGCCGAGGGCCGCGCACGAAGGAGGAGAAGTCGACTACCGTCAGCTCGATCTTTCGAGACTCTTTGACTCGATCATCGAGGTCATCGATCCAAGGTCAGGCGCGCTGATGGCGAGCGAGCGCGTTGCCGAGTGGGTGATCGCATCGCTGCCCGGAGGTCGAATCGCGGCCGTCGAGGTTGATGCCGACGGAGCGACCCGCGTGCGAGTCTCCAGGGTGGGCCTGCGCCGCCGATAGGGCGTCGCGCGTTCTACGCTCCCATGGTTACCGTCGGAACAGCCAACTCACCTTCACAAACATCGCGTCCGACTGACGCGTCAACGTGCGATCGTCACCGCGCCCGAACTTCCACGCACCCGGCTCCGTCATCGTACGGTTGAACCCGGCATAGATCACCGTCCCCGGTGACGGCAGGTAGCTGAACAGGAACTCCGGCCGGAACGTGTTCTGGTGGTTCGCGCGTCGCTCCACCGTCGAGAACCCGCGTGCACGCACGTAGCGACCGCCAATCAAACGCACCAGCGGCCGCTGCGAGCGGTCGCTCTCGCGCAGATCGTCGGCGTAGTCGGCCGTATACTGCGCCACCGCGCGCACGAAGATCGACCGCGTGATCTGGTACTCCAGCCGAAGTCGCGGCAGACTGGTCTCGGCCACCAGCGAGTTGTCGCTCAACCGACGATAGCCCTGCCAGTCGTAGGTGCCCGTCACCCGCAGTTGGTCGGTTGGCCGCCAGGCGAGCGTGAGGTTGATCCAGCCGATGTTGGCCGACGTCCACTCGTAAAAGTTCTCGTCACGACCCCACACGTATTGCGCCGAGCCTGAGAACCTGCGGAAACTCGGCGTGCCGACGTTCACCACATAGTCGATGTTCCCCAGCCGATCGCGCCCGCTGAACTTGCGGTAGGTGGGCTGGCCACCAGGTCCAGGTTCCTCTACATACACGTTGCCAAACAGGGCGTCGTCGAAGCCGAAGGTCTCCACCAGGAACGACGTGCCGATGTTCCAGCCACCCTTGAGGAAGAAGCTGTTGTTGAAATGCAGCTTCTTCTCCTGCATGTCGTCGCCATGCACGAACCGCTGATAGCCCCACATGCCATCGGCGGCGATCTCGAATGTCGATCGCTCAAGAAGACTGCCGGGCTTTGCGTAGTGGGTCAGGCTGTGCGAGAGTCGCGTGGTGACGATGGCGGGGCGGTTGATGAACCCGGCCTGCGTGTCGAACTCGTCGTCGAGCAGGCTGAAGCGGTACTGCGCGCCTAACGTGCGACCGGCTCTGCGCACGACCGCCGTATAGAGCTGGCCCACGCGCGAGTCGGCGGCGGGCGCTTCCGTGCGGCTGCCGGCCGCCTGGAGCTGCGCACTGTAGATGTTCTTCCACACGATGCGCGCATCGCCGCCGAGCACTGTGTTCGTGTAGTCGCCGTCGCGGCGATCCGTCAGCAACAGGCCGACTCTCGACGCGCGCCCGAGGTCGTGCTGCATCCTCAGGATGTTGAATACGGGCCGATCTTCGAGTGTCGCCGAGAGCTGCTTGTCGTCCACGGCTGACAGGAGCGCGAATGTCGTGGCGCCCCGCTTGCCGACGGTCTTGGCGGCCACGAGCGGCGCTGCGATGCGACGCGTGTACACGAGGTTGTTGCCCACCGCGAACTGCTCGATGCCGTCCAGGAAGAACGGCCGGCGCTCCGGGAAGAAGAGCGCGCGGCGGGGGTCATTGACGATCTGTCCGGCGTCCGACTCCACCTCCGCGAAGTCGGGATTGATCGTGCCGTTGAGCGTCCAGTTGTTGGTGATGCCCCAGCGCACGTTGCCGCCGATCTCGGTCGTGTTATCGCGGTCGAAGGCGCTCCCGACCCGCGCGCCCGTGCGGCGCGACGTCACGATGGGGTTGAGGTCGAGCACCACGCCACGCTGCAGCCCGGTGAGGTCGCGCAGGTGGCCGAACTGCCCGAGGAAGGTCGCGGCGGCGCGCGCGGCCGGGGCCCACGAATATTCGTACCCGCGCGCCTGCACGCGGCGCGTCACGTTCACGCCCCAGACCTGCGAGGAGTCTGACTGATAGCGAAGGCTCTTGAAGGGAATCCGGACCTCGACCTCGTACCCAAACTCGGTCAGCCGTCCCTTCGATTGGAACACAAAGTCAGGCGAGATGTCGGTCGGCTCGCGCCCGATCTGCAGGGCGCCGAACGTGCCACTCGAGTTGTTCCCACGCTCGGCGAGCGTACCGTCGCCCTGCGAGCCCAGCGGGTTGACGGTGAAGACGGTCGCCTCGCGGCCGTTGTTGAACGTGGAGAGAAAGATCGAGACGTGGTCGTCGTTGTAGATCTTGTCGCGGTCGGCCAGGGTCGCGTTGATGGTGCCGGCTGGCGCGTAGGCTCGAATGCCAAAGTGGATCGCGGTGGGCGAATACCATACGTAGACGTCCGTGGAGTCGTCGGCGGCGACGCCGTCGTCGGGCGAGTAGCGCGAGAAGCCGGTGAGGACGGCCGCCTGCTTCCATGCCTCCTCGTCCAGCTGCCCATCGATGACGGCCTCGACAGCAATCCGGGGAGGCTTCACTTCGAGGTTGCGCTGCCGTCCGTTGTGGACCGTAGGATCGGCGCTTGCGACGAGCAGGGCGGCGAGAAGGAACATCGGATGGCGGAAGGACGGTGGGCGAACCGGCGCCGCACGCTGCCCTCGGGTCAGCGCGGCCGCGCAGATGCCCAAGATGAGCACCTGCGCAGCGTTCCGCAGGATCGGCGTGATGGGACGAACCGTATCGGGGCCGGAAGCCATCCCCCGTCGGTTGGACACCGTGGCCGGCGATCGCCGGCCCGCGTGCTACATCACCACCGTCTTCTTCTTCGCCACCACGCCCTCGATCTTCGCCGACAGCAGCAGGCGGTTGAACGCCTCGACATCCGTCTCGACCGACTCCACTTCCGCGCGGAGCGCCGACCAGAGCCGCTCCAGTTCGACGATCCGCTGCTTCGCGCCCGCGGTGAGCACCGGGTTGCCTTCGACCTGGCCCAGCAGGAAGCCGAATTGCCCGTTGATGCCGTTGGCGAAGTTGATGATGTCCTGACCGTTCTGGGCCTTCGTCGTGAGCTTCGGGTCGATCGATTCGACCTTCTTCACCAGGGCGCCACCGCGCGCGGCGATGGCCGCGGCACTGTCGGCATCTTTCGTTCGCGAGACAAAGCCCTGCACCTGCGTCTTCACGTCACGAATGCGATTGACGGCGTCATGCATCTCGCCGATGCGCCTGACGAGCAGCTGGGCCACCGAATCCCGCTCGGCGATCTGCACGGGCGTGACCTGAACGCGCGGGTCGAGCCGCACTTCGATCGGCTGCGTGCGCGTGGTGGTTCCCACCGTGAGTCGCACCTGGTACATGCCTGGCGTTGCCAGGGCGCCGGCACTCGGCGCGCCGAACAGGAGCACGCCGGGCAATTGCGTCGGGGCGGGGCGCCGCAGGTCCCAGATCACCCGATTGACCCCGGCGGCCGGGGCGAGCCGCTGGTTCCCGGTTCCTTCCCGGTTGGAGTACGACCGCAGCACCGCGCCGCGGCTGTCGAGGAACTCCACCTTCACCGTCGTCGCGCTGTCGGGCGCGTTCGCCAGTCGATAGAACACGACGGCGGGGCCCGGCGGGTTGCGTCCCGCGCTGGTCGGCGCGCCGAATCCGCCGCCGGCATCCGAGAGGATGGCTGCACGTGGCTTGTAGAGGTGCGCCGCGGCGGAGACGACGGAATCGGCGTGCTGCCGCACGACGGAGAGGTCGTCGAGAATCCAGAACGCGCGACCTTCGGTCGACGCAATGAGGTCGCCGTGCCGCACCTCGATGTCCGTCACCGGGACAACAGGCAGGTTGCCGGAGAACGGCTGCCAGCGCACGCCGGCGTCGTAGGAGACGTACACGCCGGTCTCGGTGCCGGCGTAGAGCAGCCCTCGGCGCTCCGGGTCCTCGCGCACGACGCGCACTGGCTCGTTCTCACGCAGACCGGTCACGAGCCGGGTCCAGGTGCGGCCGTAGTCGGTCGACTTGAACACGTAGGGCGCCGGGTCACCCACGCGATCCTTCCGGAACGCCACGTACACCGTCGCCGCGTCGAACGGTGACACCTCGATCTCGTTGACGAGTCCGTCTCCCGCCGTGGGCGGCGTGACGTTGGTCCACGTCCGCGTCCCGTCGCGCGTGAGCTGCACGTTGCCGTCGTCGGTGCCCACGTAAATGGTGTTCGCGTCGTGCGGCGACTCCTTGATCACGAAGATCGTCGCGTACACTTCGCCGCCCGCGCCTTCGTTGGTGATCGGCCCACCACCCCAGCCCTGGCGGGCCTTGTCGTTCTTCGACAGATCGGGTGACACCGGTGCCCACGTCTGCCCGCGATCGCGCGTGCGGAACAGCACGTTGCCGCCCTGGAAAACGGTGTTCTCGTCGTGCTGCGAGACGAGGATCGGCGCCGTCCAGTTGAAGCGATACTTGGTCTTGTCGGTCGGCTCCGTGAGGTTCATCTCGGGGTAGGCCATGATGTCGCGCGAGAGCCCCGTTTGCTCGTCGACCTCGTTGATCAGGCCCTGATAGCAGCCGCCGTACGTGTAGCGGAACGTCCGGGCGCTCACGCCAACGTTGGCACTCTCGCAGCCCGGGCCGTCCCACCAGTCGCGCGTCCCGATGGAGCCGTTGTCGCTGCGGCTCCGGATCACGACCGAAGAGTTGTCCTGCTGGCCGGAATAGAGCTTGTAGGGGTAGTCGTCGTCGACCGTGACGTGATAGAACTGCGCGGTCGGCTGGTTGTCCTGCGTGCTCCAGGTCTTGCCGCCGTCCAGCGAGATGGAGCCTCCGCCGTCGTTGGCATTCGCGAGGTAGTCGCTGTTGGTCGGGTTGATCCAGATCTGGTGGTTGTCGCCGTGCGTCGCCGGCACGCTCTGGAACGTGCGCCCGCCGTCGATCGAACGCATCACCGGGGCGTTCATCACCCAGAGCACGTCCGGGTTCTTCGGGTCGGCCGTCACCTTCATGTAGTACCAGCTGCGCGTCTGGATGAGCCGATCGCCCGAGGTGCGGCGCCAGGTGCGGCCCGCATCGTCGCTGCGAAAGAGTCCGCCGCTGTCGGCCTCCACGATCGCGTACACCCGCTCCGGGTCCGCCGAGACCGAGACGCCGATCTTGCCCACGAGGCGGGGCAGGCCACTGGAGAGGCGCGTCCAGGTATCGCCACCGTCGGTCGTCTTCCAGATGCCGCTGCCGGGACCGCCGCTCCGCACATTCCACGGCACCCGCTGATGGTCCCACATCGCGGCGTAGAGAATCCGCGGATTCGTTGGATCCATCGTCAGGTCGTTCGCGCCGGACGTGGCGTTTTCACCCTTGAGCAGCAGCGTCCATGTCTTGCCGCCGTCCATGGTCCGGTAGACGCCGCGATCGGGAGTGCCCTTCCATCGATCACCTTGTGCCGCGACCCACACGATGTCGGGGTTCTGCGGGTGGATGCGCACGGCGCTGATCTGCTTGGTCGACCGGAGCCCGATATTGGTCCACGTGCGGCCCTGGTCGGTGCTCTTGTACACGCCATCGCCGTACGACGACGACTGCCCGCGAATCGCGTGTTCGCCCGAGCCCACGTAGATCACGTTCGGGTCCGAGGGTGCGATGGCGATCGCGCCGATGGTGCTGGTCTTGAAAAACCCGTCGGAGATGTTGCGCCAGCTCTGGCCGGCGTTGTCGGTGCGCCAGACCCCGCCGCCCGTGTACCCCACGAAATAGGTGAGCGGCATCGACGGAATGCCCGTGATGGCGTTGGCGCGCCCACCGCGCCAGGGGCCAACGTTTCGCCAGCTGATGGCCTTGTAGGCCGCCGTGTCTGCGTTCAGGCCCTGAGCACCGAGCACCGCCGGAGCGGCCAGGAGCAGGGCGGGGAGAGAGCGGAGTCGCATGAGGGGGAGGGGGCAGCGAATGGAGTGGATTCGACCGCCTCTATGAAACACGCGGGGCACGGTTCAGGCAAACCGCCCCCTCCGTCCCCGCGAGCGCGAACCCGTCGCTCTCGCCCTGCGAACGCCTTCAGCGCGAACCGGTCCTGGCGACCTTCTTCCACGACGGCGTCCAGAAGCCCGGATCGGTCGCGATCCACGCGTCCGGCAGCACGCTGATGTTGGGATCGATCTGGAAGCGGTGGGTCTCCGTCGACATCACGCCCTCTCTGAGGAATCGGGTGAGTTCCGTGTTGTCTTCGGCCGAAAATGCCGCGTACACCTTCGCGGCATCCGCCTGGGCACGGTCGAAGTGGGCCGCCGACTGGATCGCGGTGAGCCCGATGTAGGTTCCCGCAGGTTCGCCCGCGCTCACTTCATAGAAAGCGGTCTGGAACTGCACACCGGCCCTGGCGGCGATGCCAAAGTATCGCTTGGCGGCCTCGGCGAACGCGGCGTCGTGGCCGGAGCGAATCCGCCAGCGCGTGACCTCGATCATGCGCGCCTTCGTGATGTCGGCCGGCTCGCCCGAAGAAAGATCCGGACGCAGCGTGGCGATCACGGTTCGGACGGCATCAGTGTGCGCCGCATCCAGGGCCTCGAAACGCTCGGCCACCGCGTTCAGCCGCGGCGTGCTGTTGTCCATCGCATTCCTGGCTCGCTCCTCGTTGGAGCCGAAGCCGCTCAGCCACCAGAGTTCCCTGGTCCCGGTGTTCCGGACGATCCCGAGGTATTGCCCCGCGTAGCCGGCGCGCGAGTTGGCTGCGGACCAGTCGGCTTCGAGCCTGGCGTGTGCGCTCTGGTGGCCGACCTTCTCCACCTCGATGATGATCGTCATCTCCTGCGGTCGACTCGGTGCCGGCCGCGCCTGGGCCAGGAGTACCGTCGATCCGGTGAGGCAGAGGCCGGCCAACACCAGCGATGCGTGGCGCATGGATCCTCCTGCGAGAAGGGAAGGTCAGTGGCGGCGACGCCGCAGGGGAGAGTTGCGGACGGCGTCGATGCCGAGCGCGCCCGGCGATATCGGGCACGCATCCAATCTTGGGGTGCATGGACTCATTTCAACCAGCAACTAATAGTTGGATGTCTGGTGAATCGTCGCGGCGTGCGTCGCGGCGGAGTCCGTGGCCCGGCGGGCTGCGGAGCCGGGCTGTGCGCCCGCGTGACGCGGGGGCGGCCATGTTTCCGGAGCAGGTCTGTTCCGTCGGGCTGCTTCCCGGCTCCCGGCCCGACCTGGTGGCCCGAACGCGCGTCAGTGCCCTCGCGCCCCCCGGCCCAAGCCCTTCCAATTCCGTCCGCCTCGGCATATGCTCGGCACATGCGGTTCGATCGCGACCTCCGGACCTTCACCGTCGACGAATACCTGCGTCTCGAGCGCGACGCCGAGGTGCGCCACGAGCTTGTGGGAGGTGAGCGGTTTGCCCTGTCCGGCGGCACGCTGCGCCACAACGCGATCGCGCTCAACCTCGCCGCGCACCTCCGGATCCTGACCCGTGACCGCGGCTGCCGCGTCTTCGTGAGCGATGTCAAGGTACGCGTGGCGAGCGACGTGTTCTACTACCCGGACGTGGTGCTCACCTGCGCTGCCGTCCGTGACGCCGACGTGGTCGTGCACGACCCGTATCTGCTGATCGAGGTGACCTCGCCCTCCACGGCAGCGGTCGATCGCCGTGAGAAACTGGTCGCCTATCGGCGGCTTCCATCGCTGCAGCACTACCTCATCGTGAGTCAGCACCGACGCCAGGTCACGCTGCATTCGCGCGACGAGGTGTCGGGGGAATGGACTGCGGAGTCACGGGCCGGTGTCGGGAGTCTTCGGCTGAGCGGCCTCTCCGGTTCCATCAGCCTCGACGACGTGTACGAGGGCGTGGCGCTTCCCGTCCCTGGGGAACCAGAGCCGGACGAGTTCGCCGGGTTCGAGGCATAGCTCCTGGTGCCGACGGGCATCAGATGGTTCGCCATGCTGTGGGGCGCTTGCCTGGTCTCGAGTGCGGCCGCGGCACAGATCCGCGGCACCGTGTACGAGGACCGCAATGCGAACGGGCGCCGAGACGCTGGGGAGGCAGGCCTGGCGCGGGTGGCCGTGTCCAACCAGTCCGATGTCGTGGCGACGGCGTCGACTGGCGAGTTCACACTGACCACCTTCGGCACCGGCGTGGTGTCCATCAGTCTCCCGGACGGCTTTGCGCCGACAACACCGTGGTGGCGACCGGCTCCGGGTGGCGACCGCGGTGCTCCGTTCGAGTTCGGGCTCAGGCAGTCGCCGACGCCGCGGGAGTTCACGTTCGTCCACGCCAGCGATACCCACATTGCCGCATCGAGCGTCGAGCGCACGCGTCGCTTCAAGCGGTTGGTCGATTCGCTGGCGCCCGCCTTCGTGATCGTCACGGGCGATCTCGTGCGCGATGCGCTGCGCGTCGGCGAATCCGAAGCCACCGGGTACTACGAACTGTTCAACCGCGAGATCGCACCGTTCACGCGGCCAGTGTGGACCGTGCCGGGCAATCACGAGGCGTTCGGCATCGAACGGGACCGCTCCGGGGTCGCGGCGTCGCATCCGCTCTACGGACGCACGATGTATCGGCGCTACCGCGGCCCGGACTACTACTCGTTCAACGCGGGCGGCATCCACTTCGTCGGCCTGAATAGCGTCGACATCGACGATCAGCGCTACTACGGGCATATCGACTCGCTTCAGTTGGCGTGGCTCGCCCGGGATCTCGCGCTCGTGCCGGCGAATGTCCCCGTGGTCACGTTCAACCACATTCCGTTCGCGACCGCCGTCGACATGATGAACGGTTTCAGCGAAGCGCCGCCCGCACCTTCCCTGATCACGGTGGCGGGCCACACGGCGTATCGGCACGTGGTGTCCAACTTCAACGATGTGCTGCAGGTACTGAAGGCGCGACCCTACCCGGTCGCGCTGCAGGGGCACATGCACGTGCGCGAGGCCCTGCGTTACGATGGCATTCCGACGCGCTTCTTCACGTCGGCGGCGATCGTCGGCGACACACCAGGCCGTGCCTTCACGTTTCCGTCAGGGGTGACGCTCTTTCGCGTGAAGGACGGCGTGATCGACGACGGCGTGTTCATCGCGCTGCGCTAGCGCGGGCCCAGTGACGCTGCACCTCCCGCTCCTCCTCGCGTACGCCGCGGTGCTCGTTGGGGTCGGCCTCTGGGTCGGGCGGCGCGTGCAGAGCGCCGACGGGTTCTTCGTCGCCGGGCGCGGCCTCGGACCAGGGCTGCTCTTCGCAACACTGATCGCGGCCAACATCGGGGCCGGTTCCACCGTCGGTGCGGCCGGGTTGGGCTACCGCGACGGCCTCGCCGGGTGGTGGTGGGTCGGTGCGGCCGGATTCGGTTCACTGGTGCAGGCGTTCTGGATCGGCCCGCGCATGCGACGGGTCGCGGAGGAGCACCGGCTGAGGACCGTCGGCGACTACCTCGAGTTCCGGTTTGGTCCCCGCGTGCGCGTGGTGACGAGCGTTTTGCTGTGGGTGGGCACCGTGGCCATCCTGGCCGGGCAGCTCATCGCGATGTCGACGCTCTTCTCTGCCATGATCGGCTCACCGAAGTGGGTCGGGTGTCTGCTCGGCGGCGTCGTGGTCACGGCGTACTTCACCGCCGGTGGGCTGCTGTCGAGCGCCTGGGTCAACGTCGTGCAGGTCGTCGTCAAGTTCGCCGGCTTCGCGCTCGCGTTCCCCGTCGCACTCGCCGCGCTTGGCGGCTGGGAGGGTTTTCGCGCGGCGCTTCCTGCCGACCCGGGCTATGTCGACCCGTGGCGCAACGGCGCTTCCGGTTGGATGTATCTCGCCCTGCTCGGGCCCGCGTTCATCGTGTCCCCCGGACTCCTGCAGAAGATCTTTGGGGCGAGGGACGACCGGACCGTTCGCATCGGCGTCGGGCTCAATGCGTTGGTGCTGCTCGGCTTTGCGGCCGTTCCCGTGCTCATGGGCATGATGGCGCGCGTTTCGCACCCCGCGCTGGCGTCGCCGCAGCTCGCCCTGCCCACGCTGCTGGTGCACGACGTGCCCGTGGGCATCGGCGCGCTCGGGCTGGCGGCCCTGTTCTCGGCGGAGGTCAGCAGCGCCGATGCAATCCTCTTCATGCTGGCCACGTCGCTGTCGCAGGACCTGTACAAGCGCACCCTCCGGCCATCAGCAACGGACGCGCAGGTCCTGCGGGTGGCGCGCTTCGCCGCGGTAGCCGGGGGAGGGCTGGGCATCGCGATCGCGCTGGCGGCGGACACGATCGTGGGGACGCTTTCGTTCTTCTACAGCGTGCTTGGCGTCTGTCTGTTCGTACCCATCGTGGGCGGACTCACGGTGCGACGCGTTGACACGCGCGCCACGCTCTGGGCGATCGTCGGCGGGATCGTGGTGATGCTCGGGCTCCGCCTCGGCGCCGGGGAGGCCTGGCACGGGCTGACGCCGGCGATGGTCGGCCTGGCCACCGCGCTCCTCGCGGCCGCGGGCTCCGTGGCGCTCGGCCCGGCGCGCGCCGGGTCGCGGTGACTGTCGTGGATGCCGGGGTTCATGCCGGCTTCCACCACCCACGCCGACGGAAGCCCGGGGCGACGCCGGTGAGGCCTGCACAGCGCGGGGGTCGTTAGGCTCCGCGCCCGCGAGACCCGGCGCCGGCGCGCGTTCCGTGTTGCTGGAGCGCGCGCCGGGAAGGGCCGCTACTGAACGATCGGCGGTGGCTGAAGCCCCAGTCGAGCGGCCTTCTGGGCAAAGAGGGTCAGGTCGCCGGCCACGAGCTGGGCAAACTGCGCCTTGAGCCCGTCGAGCTGCTGCCGGAGCAGCGTGTACACCTCGCCCTGCTGGTCCGTCGGGCGGAAGTCGGCGCTCGACGCGGACACGTCGCTGCCGACCGATGCCAGCTTCTCGTACAGCTGATTCGGGCTCCGGAACGCGTCTTCGCGCGCGCCGGTGAGCGTGATGTCGTAGAGCTTGCCCTCGATCGTCAGCACCTTGCGTTCGATGTCGTCGATGTCCTTGAGGAATGCTTCCGCATCGGCAAGTTTGGGATCACGCCCGGGTGCGGCACCAAACTGGCGCGCGTCACGGATCTTCTCCCGAAGGGTGGAGCGGAGCTGCTCGAACCCGCGGCGCTGCCATTCGGCCTCGTCGATGACGGCCACCGTCTCACTCAGTGCGTCCCGAATCCGCAGCGCGAGCGCGACCTGCGCGGCGATATCGGCGTCCGTGCCTTCGCTGTTCGGGTCGCGGCGCACCTCGACGATCTGCCGCAGGGTATCGCGCCCCCACGCCATGGCCACCGTGTATCGACCAGGTGCGACCAGGGGCCCGACCTGTCCGCCAACCAGGTCCAGATCCCACGGCACCAGCGGTCGCGAGTCGGTCACGCGCAGCCACGTGTTTCCCGGTGGGGCGGTGCGCAGTTTCGCGCGCCGCGGCGCGTCGTAGCGCAGATCCCAGAGCGCGCGGTTGAGCCCGCGTCGCGGCGCGCCGGTTGCGAATCGGCGCACCACGCCGCCGTTGGCGTCGGACACCACAAACCGCACGGAGTCGCGCGCCGTCGAGTCGCGGGGCACCTGGCCCACGGCATAGTTGATCGTCGCCGCGAGCGGCGGATCTTCGCCGCCGACCATCGAGTTGGTGGCCGCGATCGGCGTCGCCACCCGTCGGAAGCGGTACGTCGGTCGCATCGGCATCATCGTCAGGCGGCGCGTCGCCAGTGAGTCGGCCATCGACCGCAGGTAGCTGATGTCGTCGGCGATGTAGAACCCGCGACCGTACGTGGCGACCACCAGGTCGTGGAAATGCCCCTGCACGGTGAGCCAGCTCACCGGCGCGTGCGGCATGTCGCCGTTGATCTCCATCCAGTGCGCGCCGTCGTCCAGCGATACGTAGATGGCGTTCTCGGTTCCGGCGTAGAGCATCCCGCGCCGGACCGGATCTTCGCGTACCACGTGCACATAGCTGAACACGCTGACCGGAATGTCACCGTTGATGCGCGTCCAGGTGCGACCGTAGTCCGTCGTCTTGTAGATGTAGGGATCGCGATCGTTGATGAGGTGCGCATCAACGGCCATGTACGCCGTGGCCACGTCGTACTTGCTCGGTTCGATGTTCGTGATCGTGCTCCACTTCGGCAGGCCCGGGACGTTGGCCGTGAGGTTCGTCCACGTCTTGCCGCCGTCGCGGGTGAGGTGCAGCAACCCGTCCATCGTCCCCACCCAGATCAGGTCCTTCTGCAGGGGAGACTCGGCGATCGCGAACGTGACCGTCACGTTCTCGACGAACAGGTTGTCGATCACGAATCCGCCTGACGACTGCTGCTTGGTGCTGTCGTTGGTGCTCAGATCCGGCGAAATCAGTGTCCAGGTCTGGCCGCCATTGGTGGTCTTGTGCACGTACTGCGAGCCCACGTACACCGTGTTGTGGTCGTGTGGGGAGATGTGGATCGGGAAGGTCCACTGGAAGCGATACCTGAGATCCTTGGGCGGAACTCCATAGCCGGCTTCGGGCCATGGTTCCACGGCGCGCGCCATCCGGGTCTGCAGGTCGAAGCGTTCCAGGCCGGCATCATAGCACCCGCTCCAGACCGTGCGACCATCGACCGTGTCCGGAATGGCCCAGCCGCTTTCGCATCCGCCCACGGCGCTCCACACGCCGATCGATCGCGAGCCGCGCGAGTTGCTCGGGCCGCCGTACGAGTAGCCGTCCTGCCGGTTGCCGTAGAGGTTGTACGGGATCTTGGTATCGGTATTCACGTGATACATCTGCGCGTTGGGCAACACGATGCGCGTGAACGAGCGGCCGCCGTCGATCGTGATGCCCACCCCGCCGTCGTCGCCCACGACGAAGCGGCTGGGGTCGACGTGATCCCACCAGATGTCGTGCAGGTCGCCGCCGGCTCTCGGGGGGTTCGCCATCTTGGTGAGGCCGCCGTCCAGCGTGCCAATGAAGCGTACGCCCACGAAGAACACGTTGTTCGCGTCCGCCGGGTTCACGCCGATGCGTGTGTAGTACTGTGGACGCTCGAGCAGGTCGTGGTCGCGATTCACTGCGCGCCACGAGCGCCCGCCGTCATCGGAGCGGTAGAACGCCGGCTCGCGCATCTCGATCAGCGCGTAGACCCGCTGCGGATCGCTGCGCGCGATGCCGATTCCGATCTTGCCCATCGTCCCCGTGCGCGGGAGGCCACGCCCCCAGCCCGTGCCCCCTGGGCCGCCATCGAGACGCACCCACGTGTCCCCGGCATCGCGCGACATCCAGATGCCGCTCCCCGCGCCACCGGAGTTCTTGTCCCAGGGCACGATATACTGCTGCCAGCTCGCCGCGAACAGCACGCGCGGATTCGTCGGATCCATCACCACGTCGATGACGCCGGTGCTGTCGTTCACGAACAACACGCGCTTCCAGTTCGCGCCGCCGTCGGTTGTACGGTAGAGCCCCCGGTCCTGCTGCGGCCCGTAGCCGTGCCCCTGTGCCGCGGCGTAGACGATGTCCGGATTCGTTGGGTGGATCACGACGCGGCCGATACGACCCGTGTTCTCCAGTCCCATGCGCTTCCAGTGCTGGCCCGCATCGGTCGATCGATAGATGCCGTCGCCGATGGAGATGTTGCTGCGCAGGAAGGTCTCGCCTGTGCCGAACCACACCACGTTCGCATCGCTTGGCGCCACCGCGACCGCGCTCACTGACGAGACGCGCAACGAGTCGGTGATCGGTGACCAGCGGATGCCGCCGTTGGTGCTCTTGAAGAGCCCGCCGCTTGCGGCGCCGGCGTAGTAGGTCCGGTATTCTCCCGGAACCCCGGCGACCGCGATGACGCGGTTTCCGTCGGGACCCACGAAACGCCAGTGCGGAATGCGCACGAACGTCGAGTCGATCGCCGGGGCCCGCGCGGGGGCGGGTGGGGGGCCGCCGCGCTGTGCGAGGGCAGGGGCGCCGGTGGCCAGGAGGAGGGGTATGACGAGGATACGACGGGGCACGGTAGCTATAGAGGAAGGGGAGGTCGTTGGGGAAGTTGCCTTCGGGACCTGACCCGGGCTATCGGGTGATCCCGGTGGGCCAAGGCGCCTGGCTTCCGGTCGTTTCGGCAGACCGAGGGGTGCGCCCAGTGGGGCGCTGGTGTTCAGCCCGGCAGCCACCTGCGCAATTCAAGTCTGTGATGTTGATTCCGTAAGTCGTTATGATTCAGCCAGATGTGAACACACTGGCGCGCTTTCACGAGCGCCCTTAGGATTCCCGCCCGCGCTGGACTGGTCAGGTGGCCGGATTCGCCCTCTTTGTAGGTCGACCGGAGCCCGACCGCCCACCAAAGCCGATCATCAGCAGCCCGACTCGACATGCCCCTTCCCACCAAGCCTCCCGCCGGCCCCCTCCAGCTGACCTCCAATGCGCTCACCGTGCTCGGCAAGCGCTATCTGGTCAAGGATGCGACAGGGAAGCCGCGGGAAACACCGGAGGCGCTCTTCTGGCGCGTGGCTTCGGTGGTGGCGGAGGCGGATCGGCGGTACGGGGCGTCGGAGGGGGCGGTCAACGAGGTCGCGGATGCGTTCTATAGGCTGATGACCGAGCGTCGGTTCGAGCCTAACTCGCCGACCCTCATGAACGCCGGCCGGCCCCTGGGCCAGCTCTCGGCGTGTTTCGTGCTGCCCGTCGAAGATGCGCTGTCGAACGGCAGCAACGGGATCTACGACACGCTGCGCTCGATGGCGCTCATCCATCAGAGCGGTGGTGGCACCGGCTTCTCGTTTTCGCGTCTGCGTTCCCGTGGTTCCATGGTGCGCTCCACGACGGGCGTTGCGTCGGGGCCGGTGTCGTTCATGAAGCTCTATGACGCGTCGACCGATGCCGTGAAGCAGGGCGGTACACGTCGTGGCGCCAACATGGGCATCCTGCGCGTCGATCACCCTGACATCATGGACTTCGTGACCTGCAAGGAGGATCTGACGCAGATCACGAACTTCAACATCTCCGTCGCTGTCACCACGAAGTTCATGGATGCGCTCGAGGTGAACGGCTCCTACGATCTCGTCGAGCCGTCGTCAGGCAAGGTCGTGGGCCAGCTCGATGCTCGGATGGTGTGGGACAAGATGATCGAAGGCGCGTGGCGCACGGGTGAGCCTGGGGTCTTCTTCATCGACGAGGCCAACCGGTACAACCCCGTGCCGCACCTGGGGTCGTACGAGGCGACCAATCCGTGTGGTGAGCAACCGCTCCTCGCCTACGACGTCTGCAACCTCGGCTCCATCAACATCGGGTACTATGTCGTCGACGGGCGCATGGACTGGAACGCCCTGCGGCGCGACATCCACCTGTCCACGCACTTCCTCGACAACATCATCGACGTCAACAAGTATCCGCTGCCGGAGATCGACGCGCTGTCCAAGCGCATCCGTCGCATCGGTCTGGGCGTGATGGGTTTCGCGGATGCACTGATTCGTTTGGGGATTGCCTACGACACGCCCGAAGGCGTGGAGTTCGGTCGGCAGCTCATGGAGTTCGTCGACGTCGAGTCCAAGAAGGAATCCCAGCGGCTGGCCGAGGAGCGTGGAGCTTTCCCCGAGTGGGCGCGATCGATCTTCGGGCCTGACGAGACGTGCGCCCGCGACGCCGAGGGCAAGCGCATCCGCTCGATGCAGCTCCTCCGCAACTGCAACGTCACGACCGTGGCGCCCACCGGCACCATCTCGATCATCGCCGGCTGCTCGTCGGGTCTCGAGCCGCTCTTCGCCGTGGCCTTCATGCGCAACCAGGCCGGCGTGATGATGCCCGACGTGAACGAGGACTTCGTCGCGATTGCGCAGAAGGAGGGCTGGTACAGCGACGCGCTGATGGAGAAGATCGCGAAGGAGGGTCACATCCACTTCGCCGAGGTGCCCGAGCGCTGGCAGCGCGTGTTCGTGACCGCCAACGAGATCAAGCCGGAGTGGCACATCCGGATGCAGGAGGCTTTCCAGAAGCACACGGACTCGGCGATCTCCAAGACCACCAACTTCGCCCATACCGCCACGCAGGACGACGTGCGCGCCATCTACGAGCAGGCGTACCAGGCGAAGTGCAAGGGCGTGACCGTCTATCGCGACGGCTCGCGTGACGGTCAGGTGTTGTCCACCGGTACGACGGAGAAGGCGAAGGCCGAGCGCGAAGGGAAGGTCGATCCAGCGGAAAAGCGCGAACTGGGTGCCCTGCAGGGCACCATCGCCGAGCTCGAGGCCGACGTGGAGCGGCTCAAGAAGGCGCTGTTCGACGCCGAGAGCGAGAACCTGCAGCGCCGGGCCAAGCGCTCCCGTCCCGACACATTGCGTTCGACGTCGATCCGCAAGGAGACGCCGTTAGGCACGATGTACGTGCACATCTCCGAAGACGAAAAGGGCCAGCCGTTCGACGTGTTCATCAACCTGGGCAAGGCCGGCGGCTCGGCCATGGCGGACGCCGAAGCGATGGGGCGGCTGATCTCGCTCGCCCTTCGGTCAGGGATCCCCCTGGCGTCGGTGCACAAGCAGCTGCGCGGGATTTCGTCTGATCGCGCGGTGGGGCTTGGGCCGAGCAAGGTGCTGTCGGTGCCTGACGCGATCGGTGCGGCGCTGTTTGACTGGAACAAGGAGAAGCAGGGGGTTCAGCAGGAGCTGATCTCTTCGCCAGCTCCGGGTGCGCCGCCGGCGATCGAGACGGTGGTGGCGTCGGTACCGGTGGCTGGAGGCCCGTCAGGCGAGCAGCTGGCATTTGGGGCGATCGAAGACGGAGCGCAAAGCTTCATCGGGACGTGCCCGGATTGCGGGTCGCAGCTGGAGTTTGCCGAGGGGTGCGTGAAGTGTCACGTGTGCGGCTTCAGTGAGTGCGGCTAACAAGCAAGCCAAGGCTGAAAAAGGGGGGGCGACTCAGGTCGCCCCCTTTTGCTTCACCGGAACCTTCTGATCACCCCGCCACCAGCCGCGATGCCAACGCGCGTCGCAACTCCTCGGCCTGCCGTGGACTCCCTGCAGCCGCCGCCGTCCGCGACGTCACCAGCTCGGCCCGTTCGGACACCAGCGGGTCCGCGTCCGCACGTGAAACATCCGCTGCCGCGGCCCGCGCCTCGACCACCGGTGGTTCCCGCAACGACTGACCAAACGACCGCAGCGCATCGAGCTGCTCCGTAGCCATCAGCTCGATCGCCTGCTGGCAGCGCGCGTTCGTGGTCAGGAACTCGGTGAACGCGGGATCGTCAAGCTCGCCCGTATTCACGAAGCGAGTGAACGCGTCCCGGTGCACGGGATCGACAAGCCGCGGAACCTGATCGGAAGGGGGGCGATTTGGCATGGTCGCAAAGTGAGGTCTACCGCATTGACACACGAAGGGCCCGAGATATTACATCGAGCGCCAAGTGATGCTCTCCCAACGGGTTGCAATGATGCACGTCAGTCCTCCATCTCGCGACGCAGGCGCGCCATGAGCCGAAAGAGCCGCACGGCCATCGCCGAGTAGGTGATGCCGCGCCGACGGGCCATGTCGGCGATGCTCACGTCGCCCCAATAGCGGTCGTGGAGTCAGCACGAGCCGAGCACTGTCCCCACCGATTTCGGCGTTGAACGCGAGCGAGTCGACGAACGCGCAGGCGGTACAGGTCGCAAACCGGGTGTCGCGGCCCGGCACGAGCGGGTTCTGCTCGTACTTGATGGTGGACAGCGCAGCCAACAGGGCCACGAAAGCGGTGCCGATCGCTCCCAACACCTTCCACATGGCGGCCTCCGTCGGCGGGTGTCGATGGAAGATGCCTCAATCGAGTCGATCGCACGAGCGGGCCGCGCGCTGCTTCGCGGCGGACCATTCCCGTACGATGTCAACCGATCGAGTGGGCGAGGAGAATGGCATGATTGAGAAAGGCACTCATCGTGGCTAGGCTCCGTCATGCTGAGGACCTCCCTCTCATTGGACCACGCCCTTGCCTCGGAGCTTGCCTCGCTCCGGGAACGAGGTTTGCACCGCCGCCTGCGCGAGATCATCCATCGCGACGGGGCGATCGTCGACACTCCTGACGGCGCTCGCGTGGACTTCAGCTCTAACGACTACCTCGGGCTGGCAACCGACCCCCGGCTGGCTGCAGCAGCAGCGGAGTGCACCCGGAGCCTTGGCACCGGCGGCACCGCGTCCCGGTTGATCGCTGGCAACACGGCCGTCCACGATGCGCTCGACGCGGATCTCGCCGCGTGGTTTGGCGTCGAGGCCGCGCTGAGCTTCGCCACCGGGTACGCGGCCAATACGGGTGTCATCCCCGCGTTGGTCACACGCGGCGACGCCATCTTTGCCGAGCAGCTCAATCATGCGTCGTTGATCGATGGTTGCCGACTGAGTCGCGCCGACGTCCACGTGTATCCGCACGGCGACCTCGGCGCCCTCGCCTCGCTGCTGGCCACGCATCGGGCCACGTATCGGCGCGCCATGATCGTGACGGATGGGATGTTCTCCATGGACGGCGACCTTGCACCCCTGAGGGAGATCGTCGCGCTCGCGCGCGAACACGATGCGTGGACGTACGTGGACGATGCGCACGCGATGGGAGTGCTCGGCAACGGGGGCCGAGGGTCGACGGAGCTCCTTGGCGTCACGCAGGGCATCGACGTCATCGTTGGCACGCTCGGCAAGGCGTTCGGATCCGCCGGTGCGTTCGCCCTCGGCTCCCACACCTTGCGCGACGTGTTGATCAATCGCGCGCGGTCCTTTGTCTTTTCGACCGCACCCATGCCGATGCAGGCGGCGGCCGCACGCGAAGCGTTGCGCATCGCGCGCGCCGAGCCTGAGCGCCGTGTTCGTGTCCGTGCGGTGGCGCGACACCTGCGCGAGCGTCTGCGCGCGCGTGGGCTGCATGTACCCGGGAGCGACGACGCACACATCATCCCTGTGCTGGTGGGCGATGCAGTGCGCACGCTGGCCCTGGGCGCACGCCTCGAAGCCCAGGGTTTCCTGGCCGGCGCCGTGCGGCCACCCACAGTTCCGGATGGTACGTCGCGGCTTCGGATCACCGTGAGCGCTTCACACACTACGGCGCAGATCGACGCGCTCGCCGACGCCGTTGCCGCGCTGCTCCCGGGGAACGGCACGGCCGCCGCGCTCACCGCATGAGCGTCGGGTTCGATGTTCGCGCGGCGGACGCGCGTCACCTCTGGCATCCCTACACGCAACACGGCCTTGGCGAGACGCCAGTGCATGTCGTGCGAGGTTCGGGAGCACACCTCTACGATGAAGGCGGACGCGCGATCTTTGACGCGATCTCCTCGTGGTGGGTGACGCTGCACGGTCACGCGCACCCGTCGATTGCTGCGGCGATCGCCGAGCAGGCACAGCGTCTGGAGCAGGTGATCTTTGCCGGGTTCACGCACGAGCCAGCGGCGCGCCTCGCCGCAGAGCTGGTGCGCGTGGCGCCCCAGGGACTGTCGCGCGTCTTCTTCTCAGACGACGGATCGACCGCGGTCGAGGTCGCAGTGAAGATCGCGCTCCAGTACTGGCGGAACCGCGGCGAGTCACGACGGCTCGTCGTGGCACTCGAGCACGCGTATCACGGCGACACGTTCGGGGCCATGAGTGTGAGCGCGCGAGGGCTGTTCACGGGCCCGTTCTCCGATCACCTGTTCGAAGTCGTCCGGCTTCCGGATCCGGCAACATCGGACGTGGTGACGGCCTTTGACGCGGTGATCGCGGCACGGGGAGGGGAACTCGCCGCGCTGATCGTCGAACCGATGGTACTCGGAGCGGGCGGCATGCGCTTCTGGAGCGCCGACTCGCTCCGAGCGTTGAGAGAACGCTGTGGTGCGCAGGGCATTCCGTTCATTGCGGACGAAGTCATGACAGGCTTCGGCCGCACGGGGCCGCTCTTTGCCTGTGAACACGCGGGGGTCACGCCCGATCTGCTTTGCCTGTCCAAGGGAATCACCGGCGGCTTTCTCCCGCTTGGGGCGACGCTGGCCACCGAGGCGCTGTTCGAGTCATTCAGTTCCAGCGATCGTACACGAACACTCTTTCACGGGCACTCCTACTCGGCGAACCCGATCGCGTGCGCGGCGGCGCTGGCATCGCTGGCCCTGCTGAACGACCACTGCGCGGCCCATCGTCGGCGGATCGAGGCGTCTCATCGGGGCTGGGCGACGCGGCTTGGGGCAACGCCAGGCATACGCAACGTGCGCGTGCTCGGGACCATTCTGGTCGCTGAGCTCGCCGTGGACGACACGGGCTACCTCAGTGGGGCCGGACCCGCGCTCCGTGCCTTCGCGCTCGAACGCGGCGTACTGCTGCGGCCGCTTGGGGATACGGTCTACCTGCTGCCGCCGTACTGCAGCACGGATACCGACCTTGCTGGGGCCTGCGAGGTGATCGTCGACTTCGTGAGCCGCCAATGATACGTCTCGGCATCACCGGCACGGACACGGGTGTCGGCAAGACGGTCGTGACATGTACAATCGCGGCGGGTCTGACGGCGCGCGGCCTTCGCGTGGCGGCGATGAAGCCGGTGGAGACTGGCGTTGCGCCGGATGACGTCGAGCGCGACGGTGCGCGGCTCGCGCGCGCTGCGGGAGGGCGCATTGCGCTCGCAACGCTCGCGCCGATCACATTCCCGGAACCGCTCGCCCCGCTCGTGGCGTCTCGGCAGGCCGGGCGGCCGATCGACCCGGGGCTGCTCGATCGCGCCGTGGACGCGGCCGCGGCGGGCGCCGACGCACTTCTCGTCGAGGGCGCAGGTGGCCTGCTCGTTCCGGTCACGGAGAGCGACTCCTTTGCGGAATTGTTCCGGCGCTGGCGGCTGGACACGCTCATCGTCGCCGCCAACAGGCTCGGCGTCATCAACCACGTGCGGCTCACGACACAGACGGCGCGGCGCGCCGGGTTGCATGTGTGCGCCATCGCCCTGAATCACGTCAACGCCGCAAGCGACGCGTCGATGGCGTCGAACGCGGCGCTTCTCCACGAACTCGAACACGTGCCAGTCATCGAGTTCCCTTGGCAGGCGACCGCGCGCCACCTCGACGGCGCGGTGGAGCGCCTTCTTCATCTCCTTCCGTCACACGCATGAACTGGAACACCATCGCCGATCGCTCGCTGGCCGGAGAGCTGATCTCCCGAGACGAGGCACGGGCCGTGCTCTCGGCGCCTGACGAGGCGCTGCTCGAACAGCTCGCGGCCGCGTACCGCGTGCGGCGGCACCACTTCGGCAATCGCGTACGACTGCACTTCCTGCTCAATGCGCAGAGCGGGCTCTGCCCGGAGGATTGCCACTACTGCTCGCAGTCCTCGGTGTCCACGGCGGAGATCGAGAAGTATCCGATGCTCGCTCGTGAGAAGATCCTCGCGGCCGCTGAACGTGCGGCGAGCCTCAACGCCGGCACGTTCTGCCTGGTGATTTCGGGTCGAGCGCCTGGGGAGCGCGTATTCGGCCGTGTGCTCGATGCCGTGCGCGAAGTGAAGTCACGCCACGACATGCACGTGTGTACCTGCCTGGGCCTGCTCACGGAGGACCATGTGCAGCGACTGCGCCAGGCCGGCTGTGATCAGGTCAACCACAATCTGAACACGTCCGAACGTTTCACCGAAGAGATCGTGAGTACGCACTCGTTTGCGGACCGGCGGGCGACGGTTGGGCATGTCGCGCGCAGTGGCATGAAGACGTGTTCGGGCGGTATCATCGGGATGGGCGAACAGGACGACGACGTGATCGACCTCGCGATGTCCCTTCGTGACATGGGCGTGCGGAGCATCCCGGTCAACTTCCTGATTCCCATCGACGGGACGCCCCTCGCCGATGTCTCTGCGCTCGACCCGCGACGCTGCCTGCGCGTGCTGTGCCTCTACCGGTTCCTGCTGCCTTCGCAGGAGATTCGCATTGCCGGAGGCCGGGAGGTACACTTGCGATCGATGCAGCCACTGGGGCTCTACGCTGCCAACTCGATCTTCATCGGCGACTACCTCACCACACCCGGACAGTCGGCAGCCGAGGACTACGAGATGATCCGCGATGCCGGGTTCGTGCTCGAGGCGCCGGATGGCTCGCCCCTTGATCCATCGCGCCTCGACGAACTTCTCGCGATGACTGCATCATCAGACGCGCAGATGACTGCATCCGCCGCTGCGCACGCGACGCAGCCGCAGGTGCGCAGATGACCTCATGCGCACGGGCGCAAGCGACGTAGCCGCACGAACTGCAACCTGTTGACCCAGCACACCGCCGAGACCTTCGGTCGGCGACACGTTCACCCATGAGAACCTGACATGACGGACACCTGGCTGCCATCACTCATCACCCAGACGCCGCAGGAGGGCTTCGAGCTTGCGATCACGCTCAGTCGTCGCGGGGTCAAGTACACCCAGCCGGACACTGACGTCCTCAAGCGACTGCGCCCGGACTACGCCAACTCCGCGGAGGCGTTGACCGCGGCCTCGCAGGTGGTGGCGATCAATTTCCAGACCGTGGCGGCGGCGAACAACTACTGGCGCAAGTAGGAACGACGTGGGTGCGCGGGCGGTGACTGGCCCGCGCACCCATGCGCATGGTCGGGAGCGCTACAGGATGTAGCCCATGTAAAGCAGCCGGTTGGGCGAACCGGCGCCGGGGTTGGTCACGATGCCGAGCGTGGCATTACCGACCAGCGAGTTACGCACCATGATCGGCGTCCAGGCGGGGAACTTGTCCCGGAGCAGCGCGGCGGCGCCGGCTGCGTGCGGTGAGGCCATCGAGGTGCCGCTCAGCAGGGCGGTGACCGCCGCGCCGCCGATCCACGCCGCGCGGATGTTCCGGCCGGGCGCGAAGAGGTCGAGGCAGGGGCCCCAGTTGGAGAATGACGACCGGCGATCGGGGATCGCGGGCGGCACGGCCGCACCGGCCGGATCGCCCGTCGATCCCACCGTGATCGCGTTCACCGCGCTGGCGGGCGACGAGCCGCAGGCATTTGCGTTGTTGTTGCCGGCCGCCACGACAACGGAGTTGCCCGAGGCGACGAGGGCATTCACGGCGCCGTTGGTGGCGGCGTGGAACCCGCCGCCGAGGCTCATGTTCGTCACGGCCGGGGCGATGTCATTGGCCTGCACCCAGTTCACCGCCGAAATGATGCGCGAGAACGGGGCACCGCCGGCGCAGTCGAACACCCGCACGGGGTGAATGATCACGCCCTTGGCGACGCCAAAGGTGTTGCCACCCAGTGTGCTCGAGACGTGCGTGCCGTGTCCGTTGCAGTCCATCACTGACGGCGCGCCAGGGACGAACGAGATGCCCGCACCGATGCTGCCGGCAAAGTCGACGTGGCCGAGGTTGATGCCGGAGTCGATCACGTACACGTGAATGACGACGCCCGGGGGCCCGCCGGTGCGGAAGTACTGGTACTGCCCGTTGAGCGGCAGCGGGCGCTGGTCAATGCGGTCCAACCCCCAGATGCCGGCGACGGGTTGGATCACCTGGACACTGCCGCCCTGGTCCATGTAAGCCATGGCGTCCTTCTCGACGAAGTCGACGGCCGCGTCCGCGCGAAGGCGCTCCAGCGCAGCGGGCGTCAGCTCGGCCAGGAAGCCCTTGAGGGCCTGGTCCCACGTGGTCTTCACCTGAACACCGGCCATCGCGCCGAAGCGGGTCGCAGCCGCGCCCACGTTGCCCTCGGTGTCCTTGAGGACGACGATGTAGTCGTTGGGCCCGACAGCGGTGTCCCTGGCGGCCTGGACGTTCAGTGTGACTTGCTCGTCGGGCTGCCGCGGCTCAGTGGGCCGGTCGGTGTCGCTGCAGGCGGCGATGGTCGCCAGCGCGGCGACGGTGAGGTATCGAGCGGTGTGCATGTTCCGTCCTCCTCAGTTTCCCGTGATGCGCAGCCCCGTGCTGCGCGCTGCCTCGCGCGTGCGTGCGACGAGACGCAGGACAAGGTGGGAGAGACGGGACGGGGTGAACACTGGGACTATCCGCAGTCGCGTGATGGTCCCGGGCGTTGGAGTGCCAGAAGTGCACCGGTGGTGTATTCTGCGCCGCCCAGCGACTAACCAGTGAGCGCGGCTGCGCACGCCTCGAGGTAGCGCGCCACGAATTCGTCCAGGCGCTTGCGTCGATACTGCATGATGAAGCGCGGATGCTCGACGGCGTGGATCCGTTCAAAGAAGCCATGCCTGTCGTTGAGGCGCTGCAGCACGTCCGTGTTCTGGCCCGTGCCAAGCACGACGGCGTGATCGCGCCGTCCGCCCATCGCGAGTTGCTGCTCGATGCTCCGCACGATGAACGGCGTCACGTGCGGAAGCAGGCCGCCGTCGTAGTAGTTGAGGTTCTTGCCGCCCTTCGTGTAGCCGAGCGGGGAGAGTGCGGTAAGGAAGAAGCGCCGATAGAAGGCGTGTGGTCCGCCGAATGCCTCGATCATCCGGTACACGAACACGGACGACAGCTCATGGCGCCGGGGCAGGTGGTTCTCGACGCCGAGCGCGTCGGCGAGCGCAATGGGATCAGTGAAGGTGACGCCGGTAATGCCAGCGCCAAAGCGACCGGGGTTGATGCCCAGCATGAGGACGCGTGGATCGTCGTCGTCGAAGTAGCGGTCGAGGAATTGACGCGCGTAGCCACGGGCCACCCGGTCCTGGTACGGATTCATGACCTCGACGCCGGCCGGCACGCGCGGAGGCGTGAGCCTGGTATAGAAGCGATACGCGCGAGATGCGAAGGTGGACACGAGCGCAACTTGAGGCCGTGTGCGCGCCAGCGCCATCTGCGACCAGTGACACCGGGCACGCCTGCCGACTCGCGACGAGTTGCTCGACGTGCCCCGCTCGGCAACGTGGGTGGACGTGCGGGCGGGGGCCCGCGTGATCGTTACGATCCGTCGTGGCGTGCTGACACCGCCTGGCGAAGTGGTGGGCGAAGGTCGCTGGCGGTATGCGTGGTGGCCGGTCAACCGCCGTTTGAACCTTCACGTCGTCTGGCGCCTAACGGCCAATATCGAACGCGCCGCCCACGATGCTGACGTTCCCCGTGGCGCCGCCCAGCGCGGGCACGAGCGTGCCGGTGACCGTGCCACGAATGCGCGTCGCGGTGATGCTCGTGATGGCGACCGTCGCACTGCCTCCCGCGCCCTGCGAGGACCACGTGGCGCCTGACGGCAGGCTGTAGGTCACCTGTCGCAGTGGGTTGGCACTCGTGGAGTAGCTGCCCGGGCCGGCCACCTGCGAGAACGTGAGGGTGAGCGAGCGGGTCACGTTGTTGGCGGCCACACCGAAGATGCCACCGGGTGTGAGTGACCCGGCGATCGCCGCCGCGACGAACGGGGATCCGTTGAGCGAGGCCGTGAAGGTGCTGCCGGCGTTGTCGAGCGGTGCACCGGTTCCGGGACTCGTGTTCACCGCCATGTCGATCGCACCGTTGGTGACCGCGCGGGTGCCGGTCGTTCCGACGTTCACGGGCTCCGCATTGTAGGAGAAGCTCCCCACGATGCGGGTGTCGGTCACCGTGGTGAGTGTGATGGTGCCGGCGGCGCCGGACAGGGGCGTTGCCCAGCCCCCGGAGGCGTTCGACAGCACCACGTAGCCACCGGGGACCTGCGGTCCTACTCCCAGGGGAAACGTCCCCGGACCACGAATGTTGTTGAGTGTGAGGGCCATGGTGTAGCTCCCGACGCTGATGCCCGAGATGGCGTAGAGGCCCGGGGCCGCGTGCACGGCGGCCGCGCCCTGGCCCGACGACCACGACGCGCCATCGATGCGTGCCGTGATCGAGCCGCTGTTCGGCGTGGGGATGGGCGCCGTCGACGAACCACCACACGCACTCACGCACGCGGCAAGAGAGAACGCGAGCGCTGCGACCAGGGAGTTCGTCATCGATGCGTTGGTGGGAGAGTCACTGACAGGTTGCGCAGAACAGGGGCCGTGCCTGTCACGCGTCTCACTTCGCGGCCTGCTCGAGGAGCCTGAGCCGCATACGGTCCAGTTCCCTCGGAGAGAAATACCTGCCATCGGCCACGACCGCCATCACGCTGCGCGTGTTCGCGATGTCGACGAGGGGGTTGCGCGCGAGGACCACCAGGTCCGCGACCTTCCCGGGAGCAATCGCCCCCCAGACTGTCGCACGCTTGAAGTACACCGCGGGATTGAGCGTGGCAGTCTGCAGCGCCTGGAGCGGCGTGAGACCAGCGCGCACGAAGAGCTGCAGTTCGCGATGGAGGCTGGCGCCCGGGACGAGGTCGTACCCGGCCGGCGCATCGGTGCCGGCGAGGAACGGTACGCCCGCCGCGTGCAGCGTCCGGATCAGCCCAAGCCGACGTCGCGCGCGCTCGTCAAACGCCTTCGTCGCCGAATCGGTTGCCGAGAGGCGTTCGAGCGCCGTGCGGCGCCAGCCTTCCACGGCCGGTCGCGACCAATAGGGCAGCCCAGGGTCGTTCGCGAGATCGGCGGCCGTGCCCACGCTGTTGATCACCGTGGGGCACTGCCACACGCCGTTGCGCGCGAGGGCCGCGATGAGCGACGTGGCGGTATCGGCCACGCCGATCATGTGTTCAAAGCTGCGTTGCCGCGCACCGATGGCTTCCCAGGCCGTGATCTCGCGCGGCACGTGGCCCTCGAACGGGATGCCGATGCGATTGGCTTCGTCGGCCATGGCGAAATACGCGTCGCGTGGAATCAGGGTCTGGGCCTTGATCAGGTCCACGCCACGTTGCTTGAGGGTGCGCACGGCGTCGCGGGCTTCGATTGGCGTGGCGACCTTGATCGCGGCGGCATACCGCGTCGTGGGGCCATCGATCATTGGTCCGGACACGACCATGCGCGGTCCCACGAGCTGGTGCGCGGCGATGCTGTCGCGCGCCGCAAGGCTCGCGTCGAGGTTGCTCCCGAGGTCGCGCACGCCCGTGACGCCGTTTACCACAAACAGCGGCAGCATCACCTCGTTCGTCGCGTGAAAGCGCGCCGTGTCGTTGGTGAAGTAGGCGTGCACGTGCATGTCCCAGAGTCCGGGGATCACGAACATCCCCGTGCCGTCGAGTGTGGCCGCGGCACGCGTGGCCTCCGTCGCTGCCTCGACGCGTGCGATGCGCGTGCCCTCGATGACGATCGTGCGACCCGGCTGCAGGCGCCCGGTCGCTACGTCGATGACGGTGACGTTGTGAATGGTCGTTGCCTGCGCCTGCAGGGCCGGGGCAGCGACAAGCGTGGCGAGGGCGAAGCACAACCGGGAGCGGAGCATCGGGCGGCGCGATGATGGTGGGCGGATTCCGGCCCCAATCTGCACCTGAGCGGGCGACGCGGTGACCCCCGACGCCCGGAGCGCGGAACCCTACCCGAGTACGCGCGAGGCGATCAGCACGTTCAGCGCGGCCACGTTGATGCATGTGGTGCAAAGCGCTCCGATCCTCGCCACCATCACGAACGCCAGGTACGCGCTCGCGAGCACGCCGGTCACCGCCAGCGCGCGTTCGGCTCCCACCTGTCCAGAGGACGCCGTAATGAGCAGCGCCGCGTAGACCGCCGCGCCAAGCCAGGACACCGGGAGACCGGCGATCGTTCCGGCGCGGCTCGTGAGGACCGCCTTCGTGTCATCCTGGCGCGAACCACCGCAGTTGCAGCGCCGCACGGTGTACGCAGGGTCCTTCGCCAGCCGATAGGCGTGGTGCGTCACCTGCAGCGAAAACACGAGACCCAGCGCGGCATACACCGCCACGCGATCCCACGCGAGCCATGCCTCCAGCGGCCAGGCGAGCAGCCAGAAGCCGAGGACCGCGCCGAGGAGGGCCTTGAGGTAGTCGGCAAGAAGGGGCGTGACCGTGCCTTGTCCGCGTGCCGCGAACCAGGCCGCGAGAACGCTGCGTCGCGAGCGGTCGTAGAGCAGCACGCGCTCCACGTCACGCTCTCGTGCACGTCGCAGGATGCTACTCCACCACCCGGATGTATCGACCGCGTCAGGCATGGCTCATGGGATCGGAGGGGCCGGCGTGGAGCCCGAGTCGGGCAGCTCCGGCGCCTGCGTGAACTTCGAGATCCCGCTGGCTGTGACGTACCAAGTGCCGCGGATGAGGCACCATTCCATGCGGCTCCAGGCCCGCCGCACCGTCGCGCCCGGATTCATCATGCGCGCGATGTGCAGTGTCGTGGGATCGGCGCAGTCCGGATCGTCCTCCTGGTGCAGCAGCCCGCTCTGGTGCCCCAGCTCGTGGATATACGTCTCGGCGACTCTCGCGATCTCGGTGGCGATGAGGTTGCGCACGATGGCGGCCATCATCTGATTGGTGTCCGCCTCGTACGCGAGCACCATGTCGCGCACGAAGAGCGGCCCGCTCGAGCCCTCGAACGTGACGGTCGTGTAGCCCAGCAGGTCGTTGCAGCCGACGTGCGAGTCGTCCTTGTCGTAGCGCGACACGAAGTACGTGGCGATCGAGAAGCCGTCGTGCCGGTGCTGCATCAGGTAGTTCGTCTCGTCGAACGTCAGCGTCTGGCCCGCGCCGCAGCCCATGTCCTCGGCGACGTCGGTGTTGGGCGGCGGCAACTGGATGCCGGTGGACAGGTGCAGGAACGTGTTGGTCGGGTGGCTGCACGTGTCGTCGGTATCGACACGCACGCCCATGTCGCTGATCGTGAGGTCGCCGAAGTAGTCGGACGCTCCGGGGCTCGTGTACTTGCCGCTCCAGTTGTTGTAGTGGTTGTCGAGGAGCGCGCCTGAGGCGCCGAGCCAGGCCTGGACGTTGGGCTGGTAGGTAAAGAGGTTGCGCCGGAAGTCGGTGCCGGTGCCGTCGTCGTCGACGTTGGTGGCGAAGATGTCGCCAAAGAGGTGGCTCGCGATCTCCATCACCTTGTGCGCGTGGTAGAGGAACGGCCGTCCCGGCACCAGCTCGCCCTCGCGGCCATCGTCGCCGTCGCGCCGGCGACGCAGTCGTCCGGTGATGAAGTCGCCCTTGGTCTCGACCTCGAAGTAGCCGATGCTGCCGGTCCCCCGGTCCCGCACGGCGCGCAAGGGCCGACCCTCGTCGCTCAGGATATAGAGCAGGGACTCCTGATCAACCACGCCCGCGGGGTCGGGGTTGTTGACATAGATGAACCAGCTGGAGTGACCCGCGCGATTGCGGACGATGCGCGGGGCCACGCGGAAGCGTCGTTCGCGGGTATCACCGAGGATCTTGTCCCAGAGTTCGGCGAGGCGCGTGATGCAGAGCAGCCAGCGGATGATCAGGTCAATGAGCGTGCAGACCCAGGTCAGCACCATCGTCACGAAGGTGACGATCAGATTGATCAACCGGATGAGCGCCTGGATGATGTAGTTGCAGACCAGTCGCGTGACCCAGTCGAGGACGGCCTCGACGACGTAGGTCCAGCCGCAGGCGATTTCGGTGACCGTCTTGCAGATCGTGTCGCAGATGTTGCGACAGCCGCAATCACATCCGAAGATGCCGCAGAAGAAGTCGCAGATGCCGCACACGAGGCCGCAGATCGTGTCGCACACCGTGCGCACGACGTTCCGGCACACGTAGCGCAGCACCTGCTTGAGCACCTCGACCAACTCGGTGACGAGGCGACAGATGGTGATCAGGATGAACTCGATCACCGACACGACGATGAAGACCAGCTGGATGACCGGTTGCAGGATCAGACTGCACACGAGCCCCATGGTCGCGTTCCTCCACCCATGTAGCGGTTGCCCGTCGGCGCCGCCATGGCGCGCGTACGGTCCCCGCGACTCTCCGAGAGTCGACGGTAGCTATCGCCTTCAACGAAGGAAAGTCTGTGGCGAACGGGCCTCGGTCATTGGCGCGCCACCTCCACAGCGAGGCGAACCCGACCACAGGCAGCAGAGGTCGGCAGGGGCCATCGAACGACGCTGATTCCCATCGTGCGCACGATCCATGGCCTGCTCGGGGGAGTGGACTCGGTCATGCCGTCGTCCTTCCGCACGATTGCGGAGGGTGCTCCGCGGGCGCGACCTGGCAGCGCCTCGTCGGCTACCGCTGGCGCATCGAGTTGATCACGATGGCTCCGCACCGATCGGGGCGCATCGCGAGGCCGGTGAGCTGAACGGTTTGCGGGTACACCTCGACGCTCCGGAACGTCGTGGGGTCGAGGACCACGACGCCTTCGTTGTCGATGGGCGTGCTATCGAGATAGAACTGCAGCTGACAGGCTTGCCCCTCCACGTTCATGATGCCGACGCCGGCGCGCGTGGAGGTTGCGACGATCTCGCTCTGACCGCGGCGGATGTTCACGCCGGGGACGCCGTATACCAGCTCGGCGACCGAATACGGCCGCATCTGCAGGATCTCCTCGCGCGTGAACAACCTGCCAGAGCCGACCCGCATCTGGAGCAGCCGCTCGGCCACGTCGTTCACGCGGCTCGTCATCACGCGGGTGCGCGCCTGGACTTCTATGGTAGTGAGCGTCCGGGGGAACCGACGGAGCAGCAGCGTGATCGTATCGCGGGCTCCGTTGCCGATCAGCAGCTCGCGCGAATAGGGCACGTACCCGATCGACCGGGCCATGACCACCCGGGGACCAGGTGGGGGGTCGACGGTTCGCCATATACCACGGTCGTCGGTGCGGCCGGATCGGTTGGATCCGACGATGGACACTTCGACCTGTGGCATAGGCTGGCCCACGACATCCACGACTCGTATGACGAGTGCGTCCACGGGTCGGACGGCGCCGGAGTCAGAGGTGACCTGTGCGCCCGTAGACCAGGCGGGGGCCGTCACCGCGAGGCGCACGAGGGCGCGCACCCATGGTTTGGATACGAGCATGGCAGAAAATGGCTGATCGACAGTTTGGTTTCCAGCGATCTAGCTGATTTTTCCAGGCGTCGTAATATTCCGCCGGCTTCACCCAGACCCTCATCCCCAAAGGAGAACATGAGCCGAGTTTCGTATGCTCGGCGGACCCTTGTGGTCCGCGGTTGTTCCCGGTTGGCTTCGTCGTTGGTGCTGCTCCTCGTAGTTGGTGCCGTCGACCTGGAGGCACAGGCGAATCAGACACCCGTGTCGGCACGTCGCGCACGCGTCACGGGCCTCGTCACGGATCTGGAGACAAAACAACCCCTGCGCGGCGTCAACGTCATCATCGTGGGCACTCCGGTCACGGCGACGACGGGCGACGACGGTCGATACGCCATCGCCAGCGCACCCACCGGCATCTTCTCGATCGAAGCCAAGTTCCTCGGCTATTCGGCGCAGCGCCGCGAGAACATCCGGCTCGTCGCCGACAGCGTGGCGACGATCAACTTCATGATGAACCCGAGCGTGTTGCGCCTGGACCAGGTGACGGTTTCGGGGACCATCGACGAGGTGTCGGTCGCCAAGTCGACAATCACGGTCGACAAACTCACCGCGGCCGACATGCCGGTGCCGCCAACGACGTCGGCGGCCGGCGCGATTGCCGGCAAGGTGGCGGGTGTTGCGATCACGCGGCCGAGTGGCGCGCCGGGGTCGGGGGTGAACATCCTGCTTCGCACGCCAATCTCGGGCATCACGGAGGATGGCGCACCTCCGAGCCCGCTCTTCGTGGTCGACGGGGTGTTCCTGAATCAGGGGCAGTCTGTTACCACGCAAGACATCGAGTCGATGGACATCGAGAGCATCGAGGTCATCAAGGGGGCTGCGGCGGCGTCGCTGTATGGGTCGCGTGCGGCGGCCGGCGTCATCGCCATCACGACCAAGCGTGGCAAGGGTCTCGCGCTGGGGTCCAACCAGTTCCAGGTGCGCACCGAGGCCGGCGTGGACCGCTACCAGGTGACGATGGAGAAGAACCAGCACCACGCGTTCATGCAGGATGCGCAAGGGAACTGGCTCAACGCCACGGGGCAGATCGTACCGCGCTCCCAGCGCGCGCTGAAACCGCTGGGCATCATGGACGCGCCGTTTACGTCGAAGACGTACAACCATGCGGCGCTCTTCTACAAGCCGGGTTCGTACAACTCACAGACGGCCACGGTGCAGGGCAACGCGGCGTCGACCAACTACAACGTGGCGTACACCCGCACGATCAACCCCGGCGTCCTGGATGACAACGAGGGGTATCGGCGTCAGTCGTTCCGCGTGAATGTCGATTCGCGGCTCAACGAGAAGCTCAACGTCGGCATTTCGGCCAGCCACACGCGCGGTGTGCAGGACGTGTCGGCGCCGTCGTTCAACAACTTCTACCGGATCGATACCGACGTGAATCTGAAGGAGAAAGCGCCGTTCCCGTCCTTCGGCTTTCCCTACGTCATCGTCCCCGATTCGGTCACGCTGTACACGAATCCGCTGTACACGCAGTTCATCAAGGACAGCGTCGCGAGCCGGCAGCGCACGCTGATCAACGTCAACGGTGCGTACCGCCCGTTCTCGTGGCTCACGCTGGCGGCCGACGGCAACTATGACCGTGGTGACGTGAACCTCACCGGCTACACGGCTCGCGGCACGCCGCTGGTGACCAGCACCGGCGGACTGAGCCCGAGCACCGGTAGCCTCAACATCCAGAACAACACCACTGACGGCTACATCATGACCGGGACGGCGACCGCCACCAAGCAGCTCGGCGGATGGACGTTCCGGTTGTCTGAGCGCGGCGAACAGCGGCGCGAGTACAACCCCAGCGTGAGCACGACGGGGACGGACTTCGCCACGGAAGGCCTCAAGTCGATGGCGCAGGCGCGGACGAAGAACTCGACGCAGAGCATCACCGACTACCGCGTCCTGGGCGTCATCAGCACGCTGGGCGTGAGTTACAACGAGAAGTACATCGGTGACTTCCTGCTGCGCCGTGAGGGCAACTCGCTGTTCGGTCGCGCCAATCGCTGGAACACGTTCGGTCGCGCCTCGATGGCATGGCTCCTCAGCGAAGAGGATTGGTTCCCGTTCGAAAATTTCACGAACTTCAAGCTGCGCTACAGCTTTGGTGTGACGGGCGTGAGCCCAAACTTCTCGTACCAGTACGAGGCCATGTCGTCCGACGGGAGCGGTGGCATTCGCCGCAGCAACCTGGGCAATCCGAAGATTTCGCCCACGTTCACCCGCGAGCAGGAACTCGGGCTCGACATGTCCTATCGGTCGCGCGTGTCCGGCTCGCTCACCTGGGTTCGCAACCTGAGCCGCGACGTGTTCGTGAACATCCCGGCGCCCGCGGTCTCGGGTTACCAGCTCGTGGTGACCAACCCGGCCAAGCTTGGCGGCAGTGTCATCGAGGGCACGATCCAGGGGGCGGTGCTTACCAATCCCCGCGGCCTGCAATGGACGGTGCTGCTGGTGGCGGACCACTCGCGGCTCAACACCGGCAACTTCGGCCGAACCTGCTTCGACGACGGGCTGCAGTACAAATGCGACGGCATCCGCCTGAGCGAGATGTGGGGCAATCAGATCGTGCGCGACAAGGCGCACCTGCCGGTGCGGCACGCGAACTCGATGAATGCGTTCGACATCAACGACGAGGGCTTCGTCGTACCGGTGGGCGTTGGCAACACCTGGCGCGACGGCGTGGCCAAGAACCTCTGGGGCACGCAGGTCCTCATCGACGGCGTGAGTTACGGCTGGGGCCTGCCGCTGCCGCGCTACGACGAGAACGGGCAGCTCCACTACAGCAAGATCGGCGACAGCAATCCTGCTCTGAAGTTCGGCCTGAACAACAACTTCAGGTATCGCAACCTGCGGTTCTACATCCAGGCCGCCGGCCAGCTTGGTGGCGATGTGTACGGGAACACCAACCAGACGTACTACGCGTCCGGTGACCACCCCGACGTCGATCAGTTCGGCAAAGCCGATCATCTCAAGAAGTCGGTGCGGTACTACAACGCGGTGTCGAACAACAACAACCTGTACCTGGCGAACTTCGTCGAGCGTGCGACCCACCTGAGCATTTCGGAACTGCTGGTGGGCTACACGTTCGAGTCCAAGTCGCACCAGTGGCTCGGGAAGCTTGGCATCGACCGTATGCAGGTGGACCTGCTTGGCCGCAACATGGCCACGTTCACGAGGTACTCGGGGCTCAACGTAATGGCGGGCAGCCCAACCGTGCGCTTCGACGACGCGACGTATCCACTCACCCGCACCCTCACGGGTGTGGTCACTGTCACTTTCTGATGAGGCGCGCCATCATGTCCAACGCACGCCTCACGGCAGCCGCGCTCGCCCTCGCAGGCAGCCTCTCGGCCTGTCTCGACCTCGACGTGACCGACCCCAATGGCCTTGGCATCAGCAACGTGTTCTCCAACCCGGCGAACACGGAGGCGGCGCTGATCGGGTCGTGGAAGGCCTACACCGAAGTGAGCCGAGCCACCTGCCCCACGCTCCCCATGGCGATCTGGGGCGACGACAACACCTCGACCAGCATCACCTACATCGACTTCTCGAACGAGCCGCGCATCCCGATCAACAATCGGGACAACCTGAACTGCGCGACGCGAAGCGGCTACTGGACTCCGTATGAGTCCATTGCCGGTGCGCGCGAGAGTTTCCAGGGCATCAAGGGCAACGCCCTCAAGTTCGGTGCCGTCAACGCGACGACGCCCAACGGAGCCGATACCCCGTCGCGGCTCATCTTCGCGAAGTTCATCATTGCGATCAACACGCTGCGTCACGGCCTGTACTTCGACCAGGCATTCATCACCGACACGGCGACGGCGCAGGGCGAGCGAGGCAAGAACCTGAGTCCGTCGGCGCAGGTTCTGGCGGCAGCCAAGGCGCAGCTGCGCAACGTCATCGCCGATGCGCGTGCGACGGCCAACTTTACGTGGCCGGCCACGTTCATCAACGGACGGCCCATCACGCGAGATGAACTCGTCCGCATCTGCTACACCTACCTCGTGCATGCCGATGTGTACGCCCCCAGGAACGCCGCCGAGCGGGCAGCCGTGCCATGGGCCGCGGTGCTGGCGCGACTGGACTCCACCATCACCCGCGATTTTGGTCATCAGGCCGATCCCGCCATCGCCGGCACGGGTTCCACGTACATCAACAACTCGTTCGCGCAGAACACCGTGCGGATCAGCAACCGCCTGATCGGACCGGCGGACACCTCGGGCAGGTACCAGGCGTGGGTGGCCGCGTCGCTGGCGGCGCGTACCGCCTTCACCATCACCACACCCGACCGGCGCATCCACGGCGCGGCAGGGAACACCACCCCTGGCACGCGCTTCACGCGCTTGTCGAGCACCATGGGCAGCGCCACGAACGGCCCACACCTCACCTCGTCATACCGCAGCACGCGTTATCTCAACACCGCTGCGGATTCCGGGTCCCGAGCCTTCATCCTCGAGCTGTCGATGGACGAGATGAAGTTCGTGCGGGCGGAGGCGTTGTATCGTCTGGGTCGCGGTACTGAGGCGGCCGCGCTGATCAACCCCACCCGAGTCGCTGCGGGTCTCAAGGCCGCCGACGCCAACGGTCCGCCTGCCGGTCGCGACTGCGTGCCGCGCAAGGACGACGGCAGCTGCGGGAACCTGCTCGACGCGATCCAGTACGAAAAGAAGATCGAGCTGTATCCGTATCGGGGCGACGTGGCCTGGTTCGATGCGCGCGGCTGGGGCAAGCTGGTGCGCGGGACGCCGTTCCAGATGCCGGTGTCGGGTCGCGAGCTGATTTCGCAGGGGTTGCCGTACTACACGTTCGGCGGCGTTGGTCTGCCTGGCGGGGCGCCCTGAGACGGTTGCCTGCCTGAGGCGGTAGCAAGCGAACGGGGGCGAGCCGGACTGGCTCGCCCCCGTTTCGTTTTCGTCCTGCAGGGTCTAGGGCTTTTCGCTCAGGTTCGCACAGCCGAACGCGGCAGCGTCGGTGGGCGCGGTCTGCGGGTCGAACACGCGGACGTAGTAGCGCTTGCCGCTTTCGAGCTTTGGGATGGTGGCCGTGCCGCTGCCGCCGCCGTCCATCTGAGTCTGGATTTGGTTGAACGCGGGCTGGGGAGCGACCGGCGCGCCTTCGTCGCGGCAGCTGCCGGCGACGATGTCCCACGCGAGCTGGATGGCGCCCTTGGCGTTGCGGAACGTGATGCGCGCGCGGGACTTGTCGCCGCCGCGCGGCTCGACCGATATGTCTGCGGCGCCACCGCCGGACATTTGAGCGATCGTGCCGACCCACTTACCCGATTGGGCCTCAACAGCGAACGGAGATGCGGCGAGGGTGGCGAGAGCGACCATGGCGAGTCGTGGAGACATAGGACTGGGTTGTGGGTGCGGGGGTGTAGGGTAGCGCCGCGTCGGGTACGCGGGAAGGGGACTGTCGCACGCGGCATGTGGTACCCCGACCGCGCGCATCAGCCCCTGCGCCGCGACCAGTCCATGTCCGTGGCGACGCCCTCGCGAACCACCACGCGTCCGATGAGCATCTCCGTCCAGCGGGAGTTTCCCAGCAGGTTCAATCGATAGCTCGCGCTCACGCGACGCCCGGCCGGGAGCACCACGATCGGTCGGCCGTCCAGCGCCAGGCCACAGCGTCCGTCAGGGAAGAGCTGCACTCGGATCGAGTGCCACGTGCCGTCCAGCCATGACGGCGTTGCTGCGATGGAGTACGAGCCGCCGGAGTGATTCATGGAGATCACTTTGCCGTCGACCACCTGGTCTTCGCCGGGGAACCCCACACCGCACGTCGCAAGCCCCCCGATGTCCGGATCCACGTTGTGGCCGAGCGATCGACGGACGCGGGTGGTATCGAGCTGCTCGCGCAGCATCAGCCCAAGGGTTTGCCACTGGGGTTTGTTCACGAGGGCGGAGATTTCGGCGTCCACGGTGAGACCGTGGCGCCCATCGAACGAGCGACGGGTGACCGCGCCGCTGGTGAACGATCCTTCGCCGTTGTTGAGGAACGCGCGCCGTCCGCGCGAGGTCACGATGCGCGGCTCGGGCTTGCCATAGGGGATCCACTCCGCGAGAGAGGGATCGAGCCACGACTCGTCGAGGCGAACTGTCACGTCGGGGGAATAGGTGTCGATCACGATGGAGTCCGAAGCACTGCGCCCTACTGAGGCGTGGACTATCACGCGCCCTGCGCCCGGCAGCGGAGTGAGGACTCCAGTCGTCGGATCGATACGGGCCGCGCTCGTGTCCCGCACCCACCATCGGATCTGCGCGTGGTCGCGCAGGTCATTGCCGCGTCCGTCCTCGACGGTGGCGAGGAGCTGGCTGGCGACGCCAACAGGGAGCGAATCGAGGCCGCGGTGGATCGTCACGCGTGCGACGGCGGCGTTCGAGCGCGAGCTGATCCAGAATGCGCGCGGCAAGCCCGTGACATCCGCCGACAGCACCACCCGGCGCGCGAGGTAGGGTGCGGAGATCGGGAAGAGGATGGGTTCGGGTTCGCGGCCCGGCCGAAACGGACAGATGCAGAAGGCCCACCGGCCGTCGGGGCTCGGGGTCGCGAACGACGAGGCGGGTCCGGCGAACATCGTTTCACGGGCGCCGGTCGACACCTGCAGCACGCGAAGCTCCTGACTGCCGCGCGAGAACTCCACATAGAGCACGCGATCGTCATCGAGCCAACCCTGGACGTATGCCCAGTGCCCTGAGTCGAGCGGCGTGCAGCTGGTCGCCCGCGTGCGCTCTGCCACGACACACAACTCGTTAGGCTGCACGAGCCAGTTGTTGCGGCTGAAGGCAATGCGTTCGCCGTCGCGTGCCCACACGGGCGCCGCGTCGGTCGCCAACCCGGAAGTCAGCTGCGTCACACTGCTGTCGGCAAAGCGGTACACGGCGATGTCATAACGGCTCAGCGTGTCCCACCGCGCCGTGCTGAAAGCGAGCCTGGTGCCGTCGGGTGAGAGGGATGGCATCCCGTCGTCCCCCGGCGCACCAGCGAGCCGCACCGGTGCTCGCGCGCCCTGACGCGCGAACAGGTCGATGGTGCCCTCCTCGGATGCCTCGGCCGTGTATAGCACCGCGCGGACAGGGTCCCACGTGAGGGTGCGCGGACTGCCGGAGCTGAGCTCATAGCCAGCCACGTCGGGCCACCGAGTCGTGGTGATCGGCGTGTTGGGAAGCCATGCGTCGTCGCGAATCTCCGCCTGGAAGAACGAGAGATTCCCCGAGGTGTCGACAACCGCGATGCCGAGCACGGCGTCCGGCGGTGCTGCGGCGGATGGCAACATGCCTCGCGCGATACCAAAGGCCGCCACGGCGCCTGCGGCGAGCAGGGCGACACGGCGCCGGGCCGCGGACACGAGGCCGAGTCGCCACGTCCACGGCAGCCGGCGCGAGACGGCGGCTTCATCCGTCGCGGACAGCTGACCGCCGAACAGCTCGCGGGCAATTCCGGCCGGCGCGCGACGATCTCCGGCTGCATAGCGGTGCGCGGCGAAGCGATGCACCAGTTCGGCCTGCACGTCGGGGCCCGCGGTGCGTAGCAGCTGCCCGGCGCGTCGCGCCCGGTTCTCGTTGAAGCCGGCCTCGCTGGCGAGCACGGTGCCGAGCCGCAATGCGGCACGTGCCGTCGCCTCGTGCCCCGCATGGCGCAGCACCTCGTCGCCGATCTCGTCGTGCGCCACGCTTGCCAACGTCCCGGTGCGGATCACGAGCCCGCGCGCGTCGAGCCCCATCAGGCGCTCCTCAACTTCAGCGCCTGGCCGCTCCGAGGCGACCGTGAGGTCACCGAGGTCGAGCGGTGTCCCCGCGGTGGCCAGGAGCAGGAGGATCCATCGATCGCCGCGGTCGAGCTCTTCGAGCCGCGCCTGCAGGACATCACTCGTCGCAAGCTCGGCAGCCAGCGCCTCGGGCCGGGATGATACCCATGCGCCCAGTTCCCGCCTGAGCAGTTGCCGCTGCTCCAGCAACTGCAGCATCTCGAGCGCCAGCAGCGGGGAGCCGCGCGACGCGCGCCACAGCTCGGCGGGGAACGTGACGGCCCACGGTTCTGCCGGCGCGCGGGCGATACTCAGGAAGAGTTCCTCGATCTGGCTGGCGGTGAGTGACTCCAGCATCAGGTGCTGCGTGGCGGGTCCACTCACGAGCGGGGCGCGTCTGGCTTCGGGCCGTCCCGTGGATACGAGGAGGAGTCGGGCGTCACCCAACCCGTCGATCACGGCAGCGAGCAGTGTGCTGGACTCCTCGTCCCACCAGTGCAGGTCGTCGAGGAGAATGGCGACCGGATGTTCGAACGTCGCCGAGCGTACCAGTTCGCGGAGCGCGAGCGTTCGCGAACGCAGCGCGTCGTTGGAGTCTGCGTGCCGCGCGGGACGTTCGAACCAGGTGGAGAGCGCGGGATTGAGCGCAACGAGCGTGGCGGCCGACTCGGCGGAGATCGACTGACGTCCGGCCAGTGCCGCGAGTCCCTCGCTGAGGTCGCCGGCGGCGGCGCACGGGATGTCGCGGGCTCCGATACGCCCGCCCGCGGTGACGACCTTGGCACGGAGGGCGCGGATGCGCGCGGCGAAGTCGGTGAGGAGGCGGGTCTTGCCGATGCCGGGTCGCGCTGTGAGATGAATGCGCACCGTCGCGCCGGCGCGCGCGCGATCCCAGGCGTAGAGGAGCGAAGCAAAGTGCTCTTCACGCCCGACCAGCGAGCCCACGGGCACCTGCGGCGCCGGCTCGTCCGCGTTGACCGCGGCGCCGTTGGTGGTCGAGGCGGCGCGCGCGTGGCGGATCGCGGCGCGGGTCGCCGGCTCGAGTTCGAGGTCGTCCTGCTCGGCGAGCTGCTGGAGCGCTTCGGCTTCCTTCTTGGCGGTGAGCAGGTCAGCGGCCGACGCGCAGGCGTCGAGGAGCAGCCGCCAGCCATTTTCGTTGTAGAGGTCGTAGTCGCGGAGGCGTTTGGCCAGATCGATCGCATCGCGCGCACGCCCCGAGGCCACGCGCGCCGAGACGATCAGCTCGACGGCGTGGCGAAAGACTTCGAGCAGGCGGCGTCGCTCGAGCGCGGCCCATTCTTCGAACCCGGCGCCACCTGGGGCAGCGAACCCCGGGACAAACGGTCCGGTGTACCGCTCGGCGACCAGGTCGTGATCGCCCGCGGCCGAGGCCGCGAGGAGCGCGTCGCGATCGACGCGGACGTGGGGGCCAAGCGTGACCGTTTCGCTGTCGGCGGCGACGATGTCGGGCCCGAGTTTGCGGCGCAGGTACCAGAGCGCCTGGCGCAGCGCGTGTCGCGCGGCGTCGGGTTCGAGGTCGGCCCACAGGAGGGACTGGAGAACGCTGCGCGTCGCGGTGCGGCCGGATGCGGCGAGGTAGGTGAGGAGCGCGACGGGTTTGCCGGCGCCCAGGGCAGGGGGCGCCTCGGCGTCAGGAGCGATCTCGGCGGAGCCGAGGGTGCGTAGCCACATCTATTGGATCGGTGCAGCGAGAGGAGGGCAGGAAGCTGCACCAGAATCGCGTCAGGCGTCAGACGGGCGTCATGCCCTACGCCGCCGCAGCGCTTCAGGAACTCGCCCGCGCCTCAGTGGGGCGCCAGGTTCTCCCCCGCCGGGTGCTCCTGAGTCTTGCGAATCCGGCACGTCGACCGAGGGTGTTCGCTCAAGGTGACGTGGGGGAGCATGCGCTGCGACGCGCGATCCATGGGAAGCAGAACTGGGGGGACATGAGGATCGTGGAGTACATGAGAAGAAGGCTTGCTTCGATGCCCGTATGGGTGCTGCACGCCGGAGATGTAGCGCGAACGCATGAAAGAGCGGGAATGGGCCGCACATCTTCTGCATGGCGCCCATCCCGGAGGTCACCATGTCCAGCGCAGTCAACTCGCTCATTCTCCTCGCCGGATTCGGCGGGGCAGCCCTCTTCGTCACCTCGGCCGCGGCACCCGCCGATGTTCCGGCGCAGTCCATCGCCGGCTATGGCATCCGGGAGCACCATGTCCGCATCGGTGCCAGCGACAACTGGCTGCGTGTGCGCGGCAACGGCACGTCTGATCTCGATTGCTGGGTGTACGGCCAGGATGGGGTACTCGTCGACTCCGACGTCGACGCGACCGATATGTGCCTGCTCGAAACGCCGGGCACCGGGCGGTACAAGCTGGAGGTGCAGAACCTGGGTGGTCGCGCCAATCGCTATCTGATTACCCGAAGCGAGCGGCTCCGTTGACGCCGGCGCCAATGCGGGCGACACGGCGCGGTGGACCTCCGGATCCATCGCGCCGTGCTCATGTCCGCGATCATGAAAGAATCCGGCCCGCGTGCGCATCGAGCTGGTGTGCCCGGCGTGCGCACCGGCCAGCTCGCCGAACGTCTGACACGTGCGCTGTCGGCGTACGCGATCGCTATGACCCCAACCTTGTGGATGCGTCACCGTCGAGCCATGGGATCGCGAGCGAACGTGCCATTCACGTGGGTCGCCGAACTCGATCTCGGGGATCAGTGGCGCGAGGTGCTGCGCCGCGAATCGGCGCAAGGGCCAGCCGAGGCCTGAGCGAATCCCTGCGAGGACCCCCGCGCGGTCGGCATCGGCATGCCGTTGCCTCATGCCGCTTGGCGTGGCGGCTTCGGCGCGACGGGCGTGACCACGAGATCGCGAAGCCGACGCACCGCCCGATGCACCCTCAGCTCCGACGCCGTCACCGTCAGCTCCAACAGCTCGGCGATGTCGGCATGCGGCAGCTGCAGGAAGAAGCGCAGCACCACGACTTCGCGCAGGGCCACGGGCAGCATCACCATGGCGGCGCGCAGGGCCTCGTCGTCCACCTCCCTGGGGTCTGAACCGAGGGCATCGACGATCTCGCCAAGCAGCGCATCGTGCGTGCGCCGGCGTCGCACCACCATGAGCGCGTGGGTGACGGCAACCCGGCGGAGCCAGCCGCCAAGACCGCGATGACGATAGCCGCGGATGAGTTGCGGAAGGCGAGCAAAGATCTCGTGCACCACGTCTTCAGCATCGGCCGGGCAGGCGAGCACCCGTCGCGCGGCGACGTGCATCATGTCGCGATAGCTCATGAAGATCATGGCGACGGCCCGCTGCTCCTGAGTGGTGAGGAGCCCGGCGGGGTCATTCATGACCTGGAGGACGGCGACGGCGTGGTCGAGTGCGGGCGAAGGCGCGGGGTGGGCAACGGTGTGGAGGCAGGCGGACGGCATGGCGGTAACCCGATCGGAGGTCGCCGCAAGCATGTCGACCCGGGCTCAACGCCTCCTCAACGTTTCCTCAATGCGTGCGGGCTGGCGCCGGGAGCCCCGTCGCGATCCAATTCCTGCATGCTTCGACTGAACCTGCTCGGACCCCTGGCCTTGCTTCGCGACGGGGTCTTGCTCGATTGGCCTGAACGCGGTTGGCAACGCGGTGCCCTGCTCGCCCTGCTGGGCGCCGCGGGCACACGGGGTGTCACGCGCGATCGCCTGGCCGCGTGGCTCTGGCCCGACAGCGACGACGCGGCGGCTCGGCATTCGCTGGATGAGCTGCTGAGCCGCGCGCGACGCGACCTTGGAGAGAAGCGGCTGTTCGCTGCAGGGCCGACGGTACGCTGGGGCGCCGGTGTCCTGGTGTGTGACGTGGACGAGTTCGAGCGTGCGCTGGAAGTCGGGCATCTGGAGCGTGCGGCGGCGATGCATCGAGGGGAGTTCGCCGAGGGACTGCGCATCGGCGGGTCCCGTGAGCTGGAGCAGCAGCTCTCGTCGGTGCGGCAACGGTTGTCCGGACGTGTGTTGGACGCCATGGAGCGCCTCGCTCGCCGGGCAACAGAGCAAGGTGACCATCGCGCCGCCGCCGCGCGGTGGCGCGAGGTGGTGGCAAAGGATCCGTTGCGGGCGCGCGCCGTCGTTGAGCTGCTGTCGTCGCACCTCGAGGCTGGCGAGCTTGTCGAAGGGCTGCGCATCGCCGAACTGCACGTGAAGCTGGCCCGGGCGCAGATCGGCAGCGTCGACCCCGCGGTGCTCGTGGGAATCGAGCGGCTCCGGGCGTCTGCGGACTCGTCAGGCGTGGTCCGGACACCGGGGGGGCCTGCGGGTGAGTTGGCCGTTCACACTGAGCCCGGCGACGTTGAGGCCAGGCGCCGGCGACTGGTCGGGTCGCTCCTTGGTGCATCGTATCGAGTCGTGGACCTGGTGGAAGATGGGACCCTGGCCGCGACCTACCGGCTCATGGCGACTGACGGCTCGACACGCGAGGCGCACCTGCTGCAACCCAGGGTGGCCGCGGCCCTTACGCCGGCGGCCTTCGACCGCGCCTTCGCGCACGCCGCAAAGCTCTCCCATCCCGCGATCGTTCCCACGCTCACATGGCGAGCCTCCGCAGAGGGGTTCGTGGTGGTGTGCGCGGCACACGGGCGCCCGCGACTGCGTGATGCGTTGCGCCAGGGCGGCGCCGTGCCGATCGACCGGGCGCTGCGCATCATCACGTCGCTGGCCGATGCCATTGCCCATGCGCACGAGGGCGGGTGCGTGCATGGCGACCTCAGGCCCAAGCACATTGCCCTGTCCGGTGAGTCGATCATGCTTGGCGGGTTTGGCTTCGTCGAGGCGCTGAGACACGCGGTCGTGCGGGAAGATCGGTCCACGGTGCTCTCGCTCGGATCGCCGAACTACCAAAGCCCGGAGCAGGTGAGCGGCGGACCGCCCAACGTGGTCGGCGACGTGTACGCCCTCGGGACCATCCTGTTCGAGCTGATCGCCGGACGCCTGCCGTTCGGGCGCGACGGCGCGCCCGGCCTCGACAAGTTGCGGCTCGCCCCGCCTCGGCTTGGCGTGTTCCGCGAGACCGTACCGCCCGACCTGGAGGCGCTGGTGGACAGGGCGCTCTCGCGCCATCCAGCGGATCGGTTCTCGAGCATGCGGGCGATGCGCGATGCTGTGGCCACCCTGTGGCCGCCGCGTGGTGGCGCGTAAGGGCGTCTGTCGGCAGTGGATCCCTTCAGCCGACCCCGGACCTGACCGGCCGACGGTGAAAGGCCCGGCCCTCCTCGCGCATCAGCTCAGCACGCGCACAACCGAGGAGGAGTACATGTCGAAGGTTCACATGGCGGCAGGCGCCGTGGCGGCGGCCGTGCTGTGGGGGTGTACCGAGGTCGAGCAGCCGGTCCGACCGCCAATCCCAACCGGCATCGAGGCGGCCGTGTCGGCACCCATGTCGGTTGGGCCGGCGGCCATCAGCGGGTTCCATTTCTACCCGCCGATCGCGGCCACGCCGCCAGTGGGCATCCGGCCTGATGCCACCGTCCTCGACCTGCTCGCGGTCGAGATCTGCGAGTGGAACGGCACGGCGTGCGTGTTGCCGCTCGTTCGCCGCATCACGTCGACGAGCGACTCGCGCGAGCGTCTCGCGCTCGTGGAGAACACCTTTTACCGCGCGGTGTGGATCACGCAGAGCGACGGCCTCGATCCGGCGAAGACGTACCGGGTACGCGTGCTCGCGAGCGGCGGAGAGCTGGGATACGCCGACGTCAACGTGCTTGGCCCGCGAGAGGAACCGGATCGATCAGGGCAAGTGCGATTGCCGCTGGGGGCGCCATTGCCGATCAAGTTTGCGATCGCGCAGGGCACGGGTGGTCGCGTGGGCATCCAGGGGGGAACGGTAACCCTGACGAGCGGCATCTCGCTCGTCGTGCCGCCAGGCGCTGTGCGGAGTGACGTGTTCATCACGGCCGCCCCGGCGACGAACTTGCCGCCGGCGCACCTCCCGCTGGTGCCGGGCACCGGGTGGGACTTTGCGCCGGACGGGCTGAGCTTCATGCTGCCGGCGACGATGACGATTCCGTACGATCCGGCACAGCTGCCGCCTAACGTGAATGAGGCGGACCTGCGCATTCACAAGCTGGTGAACGGCGCCTATGTGCAGCAGAACGCCGGCCGGGTGGACGTGGTCAATCACACGGTGTCGGCCGAGGTGAACGGGTTCAGCGTGTACGTGATCATTCCGCGCAACCCGCAGACGCCGCAGGACGTGCTGCCGCCCAGGGTACGCGCGCTGGAGGTGCTGGATCCGGTGACGGGCACGTATGGCAACGCGGTGACGCTGTCGGCGTCGTCTGCGGACGCGGCGCTCACGATGCGCGTCTCGCTCACCGACGACATCGCGGGGGTGTCGTTCATCGACATCCGATGGGTGAGCCCCACGGGGCGTCAGCTGCGGTTCCCCTGCTTCACGGGCGCGCCTCCGACCTCGGGGAGCGACACGAACGGCGAGTGGGTCTGCCAGAGCACGGTGCCGCGCTATGCGGAGAGCGGGCTGTGGGTGCCGCAGATCGTGTGGCTGCACGACAAGGTCCGCAACAGCGTGATCTACGGCAACACGCAGAACGGCTTGTGTACCACGGGCTCTGCACCGCCGGACTGCGTGGCCAGCGTGCCCCGCATCACGATCAACAGTGCGCCCGACGACGTGGCGCCACCGGTCGTGTCGTCGCTCGCGGTCAGTCTCGACGTGCAGCCCCGCATGTTTGCGCCGAGCGTGAGCGTGGACGCCGCGGCGGGCGCGCGCATCGTCCAGTTTGGTTTCCTGGCGACGGACAACCTGGCGGGGCTGGGCAACTTTGTGCCGTTCGACTTCTTCGGTTTCGTGCTGCTTGGGCCGAGTGGTCAGACGCCGGGCTTCCAGTTCGTGACGTGTACCATGACATCGGGGAGCAGCCTGAATGGATTCTGGGAGTGCCCGGTCCTGATTCCGGCACAGGCCGAGGCCGGTGTGTGGAAGCTCCAGCTGTTGCGGGTGCCGGATCGCGCGGGCAACGGTGGGTGGTCGGGTGCTTCGGACTTCCGCGACAACGGCAACGGGCAGCTGTGCAATCCGGGTGGGAACTGCATTCCCTCACCCACAGTCGTGGTCACAAGCACCGGCGATGCCCGGCCGCCTGACCTGCAGACGGTAAACATCGCGAGCAACGGGCCGGATGTAACGACCACGCTTGGAGTCATCGACAATCTGTCTGGCGTGAACTTCCTCCGGGTGCAGTACTGGAGCACGCAGACCACGCAGTTCCAGGAGTGCTTCCCGGCGCGTTTCAGCGGCACGCCGACGAACGGCACGTGGCAATGCACGATCACGTTCTCGTCCCTGGCGGCACGTGGGCAGTGGGTGTTGCAGGTACAAGCCATCGACGTGGCGGGCAACATCCGGTGGTACTCCCGGCGATCGACGGATGGGTTCCTCTGCTACGTCGACCCGGGGCAGCAGCAGGTGTGTCAGGACTTCGGCACGACGGACATCATCCTGCCGTAGGCACGGGGTTGGGAGGGGGCGGGCGTGCATCGTGCAGCTGACGGTGCACGTCCGCGAGTGCGGTTCGGCAATCAGCGTGGGTCTCTCGATACCTGGAGGCGTGGTCATGCGAGCGAGCGTGCGACTTTGCAGCAGCGGGTTGGTGGCTCTGGTGGTTGCCTGCGGAGGCCAGGAGGCGGCGGTCGATTCGGCTGCGGCCACCGCTGCCGCTGCACCGCAGCCGGAGGCGTTGACGCACCTCGAGGCGTTTGCGCTCGATCCCGAGATGGAGATCGACGTCGCGGTGGCGGTGGAGTATGCCAATGACCCACGGCTGCACGCCGTCGAGGAGGCGACCAACCTGACCCCGCTTACCGCCGAAGACGTCAGAGGACTCGGCGCAAGTGAGGAGGCGCTTCGCAGGATGCGCCGCGCCGTGCAGGAGAACCTGGCTCGGAAAGGCTACGGACCCCTTCAGCGCGCGAATCTTGTGCTCGCGGCGTTCGGAGCTGATCCGGCGGTGGTGAACGGCGACCACCAACGGATGGTCATGCCAGCGGGCAATACCTATGGCCCGGAAATCCTCCTCTTCCAGAGCGACAAAAAGTGGCCCGAGGCGACCTACACAACAAATGTCGGGAAGGTGTATTGGATTGCCTCCGCGTCGAGCGTGCGCGCAACCCTCAACTATCCGCCGCTTGGATTCATTGGCGACGCCTTCTGCATGTACTTCGGATTGACGACCACCGGCCCGGTCGCCTACACGATGCCCCCAAAGCCTGGCAAGCGATGCAATGACGACGCCAGCATGACGTCGCAGGCGGCCGCGGGCTCGCCGGGTGCAGTGGAGCTTTCGGCCCGACGCGTGCCGCCCGGTGACTTTGACAACGTGCTCACCGCCGCCGAGCTCCCGTGGGCCGTGCGATTCGAGTGGGCAGGGAACAAGCAGCAGATCGGGGTGCGCTGCGGCGCGTTCTGGTGCGAACTCAAGGAACGCAACAGCGCCGACTCCGAACCGCCTGGCTCGCACAACAGCACCGACAATGAGGTCAAGAAGACGAGGAAGATGAAGGGCTGGTACGATCGGCAGATGCTGGCGGACACCTATGTGGACGCCAGCGGACAAACGCAACTCCGACCCTCGGGCGTGTTCGCGCGCATCCACCCGCTCAAGCGAACCCAGATGGAGGACTTCAAGAACGCTCCCGGATCGTTCCTCGATGTCGCCGCGCTCGTGGTCGAAGGGAACGTGAATCCCCCCGCCAAGTACCTGGCTCGGGGATGGAGGCTCGGCGAGAACATCGTGCAGATGTGCGTGGACGGAGCCGCCGCGAACCAGACGTGCCCGCTCACCACGGGCGTCACGCCTTGCCCTCACAACAACGGCGTTCGAACGTGGGCACGCTTCAGGCACGACCCGACCACGGTGGTCGCGGCGTGCGCGCACTCCTCCAGCGGCGAGTGGGTCACGCGTTTCGCATGGGATCCCATGGACGAAGGGCTGTGGCTGCGATGTCCGTACGGGTGCTGTACTCCAGAGCTCTAGCCATTCGAGCTGGGCGTCGCCTGGGCGTCCCGGTTGGCGTAGGTTATTCCCCCACGACCGACAGGGGGGGCGATGAGCGCATCCGAAGCGCATTGGATCGGGGGCAAGTACGAGATCCTGCGGGAGTTGGGCTCCGGCGGCTTCGCCACGGTCTACCTGGCCAAGGAGGCCGCCGGAGAGGTGGCCGCCGAGCGCCTGGTCGCCGTCAAGGTGCTTCGCGACGACAGCACCACGTCGGACGCGCGGGTGCGTTTCTCCCAGGAGGTTCGCGTCATGGCGAACCTCCGGCACCCGCACATCGTGCCGATGTTCGACACGGGAGTATGGAACGGGCGCCCATACCTCGTCATGCCGTACGTCGAGGGAGAAACGCTCGCCAGGCGCATGCGCGCCGGACGGCTCGACGTGCGCGTCGCCGCGCGCATGGCCAGCGAGATGTGCGACGCACTCGACTATGCGCACAGCCGACACATCGTCCATCGCGACGTCAAGCCAAGCAACATCATGTTCGACCTGGCCGGCAACGCGTGGTTGGCGGATTTTGGCGTGGCACGTTGGACAGAACTGACAGGAGACGATCGACCCACGCGCTCCAGCATGGGGCCGCCGGGCACCGCGGCCTACGCGAGCCCTGAGCAACTCGCCGGCGGGCGCCACCTCGATGGACGGAGCGATTTGTACAGCCTCGGGGTCGCGCTCTTCGAGGCGCTTACCGGTGAGCTGCCGTACGGCAAGGCGACCGGCCCGGGCTCACTGCTCAAGCGGCTCGAGGGGAACCTGCCGACGGTGCGCAGTCGCCGAGGCGATGTCGCGAGCGCGCTGAGCGAGGCCGTGGAGAAATGTCTCCATCTCGATCCTGCGCATCGGTGGGCCACGGCGGCAGACGCCCGCGACGCCTTTCGGGCCGTCAGCAATACCCTCGGTGCGCGGAGTCCGCGACCGTGGGTCACCGCGCCACGGATCGCGGCCGTGGCGAGCATTGGTGCGTTGGTGGGCATCGTCCTCATGGCGCGCGCAGCACGACCGCGTTCGGAGCCTTCGGTCGCTGCCGCGCCCACGACGCGTGTTGCGGTCACGCGCTTCGAACGTCGCGGCGCGAGTGTCGCTCCCAACATCGAAGCACGGATTCGCGATGCCCTGTACGCCTGGCAGGGGCTCGACGTCGTCGGCGGGACAGTGGCCGGTCAGCTCGCCATCCCGGATGGCGGCATCCAGGAACTGGGCCGACGACTTCGCGCGGATCTCGTCGTGACAGGGGAGGTCGACTCCCTGCATGACGGCGCCAGGGTCATCGCGCGCCTCTGGCAGGTTCGTCCGCCGCGACTGGTGCGCTATATCGAGCAGCCGCTCATCGCAACGTCCAGCGCCATCGATGACAGCCTTCCGTCCAGGATGGTCGCGCAACTCCTCCTCGCCGAGTCCGCGCGCGGCGCTGGCATCACGTCCTACCCCACCGGGCTCGCGTACGCCGCCGGCATTGCCGCGTTGGAGACGCTGGATGTCACCACCGCGGACTCCATGTTCGCGCTGGCCCTGACCCATGACCCGGGCCTCGCGGGCGCCGCGCTCAGGCTCGCCCAGGTACGATCGTGGTCCGACAGGCCATTGCCCGAGTGGTCATTCCTTCTCACGCGCGCGCAGCAGTTTCCGAAGCGGCTCAGTCGCCGAGACATAGCATATCTCAGGCCACTTCTGCTCCAGGCGCGCTCCGACGTCGTGCGCGCGTGTCCGATCTGGCGACACCTGGCCGACAGCCTGTCGGGCGCATACGAAGCGTGGTTGGGCTACGCATGGTGCCTGCGCAGCGACCGGCTGGTCATTGGCGAGACCAGCCGCCCGCGCTTTCGAGCGAGCCATCACGCCGCGCTGGATGCCTACCGACGGGCCCTCGAGCTGGTGCCCGCGAACCCGGCCCTCGGCAATCGGTCGTTCGAGTTGGTTCGCCGGTTCATGCTGACCTCCATGAACGCCATCGTCGAAGGTCGTGACGCCTCTGGGCGCCGCTACGCCGGCGTGCCGGCCATGGCGCGCGACTCGCTATACCTGGTGGCCATCCCGAGCGAAACGTTGCGACGCGGCCGTTCAGACATTCTTCCCCGGACGCACGGACAGGCCGTGTCATGGCAGCGGCGCATGTTCGACAGCCTGACGGCGTCGTGGGTCGCCGCGTATCCGTCGAGCAGCGATGCGCTCCTCGCCCGATCGATTGCCTTCGAGATGCAGCGCGACGAACGCATGTTCGAGAGCATCAGGGCAGCCCGCAAAGCCGCGTTGTCGCCCAGCCAGCAGCTGGTGACCGGTGCGGCTCAGGTGAGAATGCTCATCAAGCGTGGTGTCAGCGACGGCACGCGACTGCCTTACGCGCGTGCCCTGTCCGACTCCTTGCTCGAGCGCTTCGCGCCCATCCAGTCCGTCGATCGGGCGATTCTCGCGAGCCTGGCACTGCTGAGGGGCCGCGTATCGGAGGCGGATCAGTGGATTCGCGCGCGCACCCCGCGACCGCTCGATCGCGATACGGACTTGTTGATCATGTACTCGGCACTGCAGGAGCCCGCGGACACCATCACGACGCTGATCCGTCGCCTGGTCGAGGAGCACGGTCGGGTGGATGGGGGAGCGACGGGCAACTGGCTCGTCGAGGGTCCGGGCTTTGCGGCTACCCTTTCGTTTCCCACGGTCGTGCCAGAGATCGTGCGCAACCTCAGCGCAACCGGAGATTACCTGCTCGATGCGCAGCTGATGGTTCTGCGCGGCGACGCGGCCGGCGCACTCGTTGCACTGCGTGACGTGCTCGGATACCAGACAAACGTACCGACGGAGCGAAGCCTGGACGCGGTGTGTGCGGAAGCGCGTACCATCGCCGCGGCCGGCGATGCTCCTGGCGGGTGGCGGTGGCTCTCACTGGCGCTCAGCGCACTCGACGATGCGCCGCCCGGGATCTTTGCCGACGCCGTGACCGCGGGTGGATTTCGCGTGTGCCTCGAGAACGCGGCGGCCCTCGGCGCACGCGTCGGCGCCGGGGAACAGGCGGCGAAGTATCGAGCGGCGGCCGAGGAACTCGGGCGGGGTCCCGCAGCGCTCGATCGCTAGCCGGAGCGTCGGCCGGTACGCGCGGTTCGGTGGCAAGCCGCTTCCTGCGTCCGCGCAACGTGTGAAAGGATCGAAGCCGGCCACGCATCCTCGTGCTGTCCGAGTCAACAACTCGGGTGAGTCAGGAACCGGCACCATCGGCTCGACGCCGATGCCGACGCGCGTCGCGCGCTGAGGCCGGCATGGTCGTGGGTGGGTGGGTCACCCACGGTGGCGACGGTGGATGGGACGGGATTCGTGCGGCCGGCCCGCGCCGGCGTCGTCATCGTGTGGGTGCGTGGGTGCGTGGGTGCGTGCGTGCGGGCAGGGGCGCGGGCACCGGAGGTGCCCATCGCATGGATCCTGTGGGTGCGCGCGTGCGGGCCAAGGGCGAGCCGAAGCGCCCGCCCCTCGGCCGTCCGGGCGACGAGCGCCTCACGCCCGCGCGGGCGAATCGGGACCACAGCGGCGAACTCGGGCATTGCCCTTTCGACGCTCGATCAGCAGTGTTCGCGCGCCCTCCACCCCTGTGAAATGGACCCGCTGCGGGCCTCGTTGGAGTCGACCCTGGCCGGCCAATACGTCTTCGAGCGCGAACTCGGAGGCGGTGGCATGTCCCGCACCTATCTCGCCCGCGAAACGGCACTCAATCGCCGCGTCGTCGTCAAGATCCTCGCGCCCGAATTGCTCGCCGGTCTCTCGATCGAGCGGTTCCGGCGCGAAGTGCTGCTTGCCGCACAGCTGCAGCATCCGCACGTCGTGCCGGTGCTCACGGCCGGAGTCGCCGACGGCCTCCCGTGGTTCTCCATGCCCTACGTCGATGGCGACTCGCTCCGACATCGACTCGAACGCGGCCCGCTCGGGATCACCGAGATCGTCAGCATCCTGCGCGACGTGGCCCGCGCGCTCGCCTACGCGCACACGCACGGCGTCGTACACCGGGACATCAAACCCGACAACGTGCTCCTGTCAGCGGGCAGCGCCACGGTCACCGACTTCGGGATCGCCAAGGCCATCTCCGCGAGCCGAACGACGGCCGAAGTGCGGAGTACGGCCCTGACGCAGGCCGGGATGGCGTTAGGCACGCCGGCCTACATGGCGCCCGAGCAGGCCGTGGGCGACCCGAATACCGATCACCGCGCGGACCTGTACGCGTTCGGCGCGATGGCCTACGAGCTGATTGCCGGCAGGCCTCCCTTTCAGGCGACGACGCCCTCGAAGCTGCTCGCCGCCCACCTGGGAGAGACGCCCCACAGTCTGCTGGGCGTGCGACCCGACTGCCCGTCGTCGCTCGCGGAGCTGGTGATGTCGTGCCTCGAGAAGGATCCGGAGCGTCGGCCGGCGGAAGCACGGGACGTGGCTCGGCTCCTGGAGGCGATCACGACGGGCGGGGGCAGCACCGCGGCCCCCGCCATCCTCACCGGTGGGCGCATGCCGTTAGGCAGGGCGATCGGGCTGTGGGCGGCGGCCGCGGCGTTCGTGGCGATCACGGCCTGGGCCGCCACCAGCGTGGTCGGGCTTCCGGACTGGGTGCTGCCGGGCTCCGTGGGCGTCATGCTGGCCGGGCTGCCCGTGATTGCGCTCACCGCCTTTGCCCAGCGCACGACGCACCGCATGTTCACCGTCACACCGGGGAGTGCCGCACCAAGGGGCACGATGGCGACCCTCGCTGCCCGGGCCAGCCCGCACCTCTCGTGGCGGCGCACCTGGTTGGGCGGAGGGATCGCGGTCGGATCGTTTGCCGTGTTGGTGGTGGGATACATGGTGCTGCGCGCCCTGGGTATCGGGCCCATGGCATCGCTGCGCGGCAGTGGTGCGTTTGGCGAAGGCGAAGTGGTCATGGTGGCCGACTTCGGGTCACCGGAGGGAGACTCCACGTTAGGCGGCACGGTGGCCGAAGCGCTGCGCACCGACCTGGCGCAGTCCACCTCGCTCCGGGTGCTCACGCGCTCGGCGATGCGCGATCTGCTCGGCCTCATGAAGCGCCCCCTCGATACCACGGTCGCCTACCCGCTGGCCCGGGAAATCGCCACGCGCGAGGGCGCGAAGGCCGTGCTCGATGGCGACATCGAACGGCTTGGTTCGAGCTACGTCGTTTCGGCACGTCTGGTGGGGACCTTGGACGGTCGCGAACTGGCCCTGTTCCGCGAAGAAGCGGCGAGGCTGGATGACCTGTTGCCGGCGATCGGCAAACTCTCCAAAGCAGTGCGGGCCAAGGCCGGAGAATCGCTCAAGTCCGTGCGCGAGAGCAGCGAACTCGAACGCGTGACCACGTCATCGCTCCCCGCGCTGCGGAAATACGTGGAAGGGTCGCGCCTGGCCGACGAGCGGGGCGAGCAGGAGCGCGGGATCGCCATGTTGCAGGAGGCGGTGCAGCTCGACAGCTCCTTTGCCATGGCGTGGCGCAAGATCGCGGTCCTCCACGGGAACGAAGGGCGTCGGCAGGAGCGCATTGCCGCGATCACGGTGGCCTTTCGGCATCGCGATCGCCTGACCGAGATGGAGCGTCTGCTCACCGAGGCCTACTATTACATGCAGGGGCCGGTGCGGGATCTCGATCGCGCCGGCGCTGCCTACAAGTCGGTGCTCGTGCTCGACTCTACGAGCACCGCCGCGCTCAACAACGCGGCCGTCATTCTCAGCGACGGAAAGCGGGACTACGCGGCCGCCGAGTCGCTCTACCGACGTGTGACCCTGCTACCGCGAACGTTTGGTGGCGCCTTCACGAACCTGGCGCAGATGCAGATCCGCAACGGCCACCTCACTGGCCTGGACTCCACGGTGCGGCGCTATCGAGAGGCCCTGCCAGCAAGCAATGATCTTTGGGAAGCCGAGTGGTATGCGGCGTATGGACAGGGGCAGCTCGATCGTGCCGACAGTGTGGCCAGGGCGGTCGCGGCGGCGCCGAAAACGCTGCGGCAGGAGATACGAGCGAACGGCGGTCTCGCAGGCACCGCGGAGCTGCGCGGCCGGCTGCAGGAGGCGCGGCGGCGGACGGCCATGTCGTCGCTCGCTCTGTTCAAGGCGCGTCCGGAGCCGGAGAACCAGATCACGCTGTCGCTCGACACGGCGTATTACGAGTCAGGCTTCGACGGCAATGAAGGCGCCGCGCTCGCCGCCGTTCGGCGCGGGCTCGCGCGCACGCCCATGTCGACCATGGCGCCCGACGCGCGCCCGTGGTACAACCTGCTGGGCGTGGCGCTGCTGATTCGCGACCCAAAGCTCACACGCGAGGTGGTCGAGGGCGCCGAACGCGACATGGTGCCGAGTGCCAACGATCCCGAGGGTGCACGCGCATGGCTGCGGGGAGCGCTCGCCTATACCGAAGGCCGCTGGTCAGACGCCATTCGGGAGCTGGATGAGTCCAATCGGCGTCACATGTCGCAGGTCAACATGTACGCCGTCCTGCGGGCGGTCGCGTTCAAGGAGTTGGGGCAGGCCGACTCCGCCATCGCGGCCTTCGAGCGCTACCTCGACATGCCGGACCCCAACCTGGATGCGTCCCCACGCTGGCGGGTACCAGCGCTGCAATGGCTTGGCGAGCTGTACGAGGCACGCGGGCAGCCCAAGCGCGCGATCGAGCGGTACACGGAGATCACACGGCTCTGGGAGCGAGCCGATCCTGCGTTGCAGCCCAGGGTCAAGGCGCTGCAGCTGCGCATCACCAGGCTGGCCCGCGCCACGGGGTGATGACGCGGCCGCGACGGCTTGCTCAGGCTCGCGCAACCCGGGGGCGGATCCGGCCAACGGCCTCTGCGGCCGCGCGGTACGGTACGCGGGGACGGTGGACGACGTGTTCGACGTGCAGGAGCGCGTGGCCCGCGAGATCGTGCGTGCACTCGACGTCAGGCTGACGAAGGCCGAGGACCCGCGGCCGGCCGATCGACTCGCCTTGCTACACCTCTGAGCGGGCAGGCACGACGCACGCCGGCAGAGGCCCGCAGCGCAACAGGCAGATCGCGGGATGTGATTGCATACTTGCTGAAGCTCCGTCCCGCATGGCTGGAGGTGAAATTGAGCTGGCTCGTACTGACGATGCTGTGGACGGGTTGCGCCCTGGTTCTGCGGTGGAACCGGGCGCGCCTGACATGGAGCGGCGCGCAACGCTGGGCCCTGGCGCTGGCGCCGATGCTGACGTCCATGATCTCGACGTTGGCCATCGCGTTAGGGCCGATGGGCGTGCGCACTACGGAGTCGGCCTCGATCACCGCAACCGGTGCGCCCCTGCGCACCGCCGCGACGATCGAACACCTGACGGGCTGGGAGACCTTCGGCACGGGCGTCCTGTTGGTCATGATCCCCGGTGTTCTTGGCCTGCTGCCGTTCCTTTGGGGTGTCGTTCCGTGGCCGCGGAGCTGGCTCACCGTCGTCGCGGTCGCGGTGACGATCGTGGCGCTGCTCGGTGCGGCCTCCATCGGCGTATTGGTGCTGCCTGCTGCGGCTGCGCTGTGGGCAGTACGGCTGGGAGGCCCCGCGAGGTAGCGAGGCCAGCGGCGCTATCGCATGGCGCTGCGCAATCCGCGTCAGGCCGCGGTAGTCGAGGCCAGGTTCTTGGGCGGTCGCGAAGTCGCCGAGGTTGCGCAACTTCTCGGTGTCTCCGAGGCGACCGTGGCGTGTGACTGGAAGTCTGCCCGCGCCTGGCTTGCGCTCGAGCTGAGGGATCTGGCGTGAACCCCGACGAGCTGTCACCCGCACCGTGGGCTCAGGTGGAAGCCCCCTACGATCCTCATTTCCGACGCGCGGACGTCGGTGCAGGTGGTGGCCGTCGAAGGCCAGGCAATGCAGACGGATGTCTCCGTGGGTATGCTGGGGTGGGGCGGGGGTGCGGTGGCGGCCGGCGGATACCTGCATGTGCAGGGATCCTCCACCGAGGGCTGGGTCCGCCGACTGATGCGCTCGAAGAAGTGGGCGTCCCGCGGGTGCGCGACCTCGCCGCTCGCACGGGGAGGTCGCGCTGCCCGGAGATCAGTCCTGTCGAAGCGCGTGCATTGGCAGCGTGCGGCTGGCGCGCAGCGCGGGGGCCCAGCCGGCGCTGAAGGACACCGCGGTCAACACCACGAGCGAGAGCGCAAACACCGCCGGGTCGTGGCTCTCCAGCCCGAAGAGCAGCGCGCCGGCCGCGCGGCCAAGCCCAAAGGCGCCCAACATCCCCAGCACCGCGCCGCAGGCCGTGAGCAGGCCCACCTGCCGCAGCACCATGCGTTGCACCGTCCCGCGATCGGCGCCCAGGGCCATGCGCACGCCGATCTCGCGCGTGCGCTGCGCAAAGGAGTAGGCCAGGACGCCGTAGAGACCGACGGCCGCGAGGAGCGTCGCGAGCAGGGCAAAGGACGCCGAAAGGATCGAGATCATGCGATCCAGGAACACGTTCTCGCGCACCTGCTGTCGCATGGTGCGCAGATCTTCAACCGGCAACGTGGGATCGATGCGCGCCATCATGGCTGGCAGCGCGCCCACGAGCTGCGACGGCGGGAAGTCGGTCCGGAGGTAGAAGTACAGCTGGCCCAGGATGCCCTGCTGTGCCCACGGCAGGTAGAACACCGGTTGCGCCTCGCGCTTCACATCGTTGTACTTGACGTCCGGTACCACGCCGACGATCTGGATGTTGAGCGAGTCGCCCTGCGAGCCCCGGCCGATGAACTTGCCCACGGCGTCCTTGCCCAGGCGGAACTTCTCGATGAAGGCCTGGTTCACGACGGCGACCGGCGGGGAGCCGTACCCGTCGGCCAGCGTGAAGTCGCGACCGGAGCGCAGGGTGACGCCCATCTTGCCGAAGTAGCCGGCACCGACAGCGTTGTAGCGGGAGTTGCAGTCGATGTCGGGCAGGCATTCGAAGCCCTGCGCGATCACGTTGTTTCCCCAGCTGGAGTTGGCGAGGAGCGGGACGAGTCCGCTCGTCACCGCGGTGACGCCGGGTTGTGCCGCCAGCTCCTCTTCGATGCGCGCATAGAGCGCCTTGGCGCGCAGCGTGTCGTAGCCCACGCGAAGCGGTGAGACACCGAACGTCACGATGTCGTCCACGTTCATGCCGAGTTCCACGCGGCTCACGTTGGCCAGGCTCTTGAGAAAGAGGCCTGCGGACGCGAGGAGCGCCATCGAGAGGGCGATCTGCATCACGACAAGCCCGGTGCGAAAGCGCGCGGCGACACGGCCGCCGGCGATCTGTCCGGCTCCGGCGCGAATGGACGAGATCAGGTCCGCGCGGGTGGAGTTGAGCGCGGGGAACAGGCCGAAGAGCAGTCCGGTCACCACGGCCAGGACGCCGGTAAAGGCTACCATCGGCCACTGCAGATCGAGGCGCAGCGCCCCCGTGGAGTCTGCGGGCAGGAGCGCCCCGATGCCGCGCAGCGTCCAGAACGCGACCAGGAGGCTCAGGACGGCGCCAACTGTTGACAGCAGAAGCGACTCGATGAGCAGCTGCCGCACGAGCTGGCGGCGGCCCGCACCAAGGGCGAGCCGAACGCCCATTTCGGTGGCTCGATTCGCGCCGCGTGCCAGCAACAGGTTGGCAATGTTCGCGCAGGCGATGAGGAGGACAACGCCGGTAATGCCGAGCAGCAGCGTGAGCGGCGTGCGCGCCTCGCCGTGGATGTCGCTCTGCCCTCGCGCGCCGGGTTCCACCACCATGCGCTTGCCCTTGAACCGGGCCATCGTCGCCGCACTCCAGTCTTCCTGCAGCGGCGCTTCGACATCCGTGAGGATCGGCGTGATCACGCGATCGAGCCCGGCCCTGGCGGCTGCGATGCTCACGCCGGGCTTGAGCCGACCGAACATGTACACCCAGTAGTCCCTGCGGTCGGTGAGGCCGTTGTGGTCGCCGACCCACACGCGCGACTGCATCGGGATGAACAGCAGGGCCCTGGAACCCAGCGTGGTGCCGTCGAACCCGGCAGGACCAACGCCGACGACGGTGTACGTCCGGCCATTCACGCGCAGCGCCTCGCCCAGCACATTGGGGCGCCCGCCCAGTTTGTCGATCCAGAACCCGTGACTGAGCACCGCGACCATGTTGTCGGCGCCGGGCTCATTGTCGGCCGGGGTGAGCAAGCGACCAAGCGCGGGCTGCAGGCCCAGCGTCGAGAAGTAGCTCCCCGTCACCCAACTCCCTTCGCCGGTCATCGGCGCGTTGCCCACGACCAGACTCACGCCAAAGAACCGATGCCCGGCGACGCCGGAAAGAACCTCCTGGCGCGCTTCGATGTCGCGGAACATCGGATAGCTGAAGATGATGTCGCAGCCGCCCGACTGGTTGCACGAGTCGCTGCCCTGGATCGGCCCGGGCAGCGAGAGGTTCACCAGCTCGTCCGGAGCGTGTACGGGGAGCGGGCGCAGCAGCATCTGATCGAACAGCGAAAAGATCGCCGCGTTGGCGCCGATCCCCAGCGCGATCGACAGCAGCGCCACAGCGGTGACGAACGGCGTCCTGAGCAGCGTGCGAACGGCGAACCGGAGATCGCGCATCGGATTCGGCGGTGGAGGTGGCGACGTGCGCTTGTGCCAGTCGGACGCGGTGGAGGGCCAGCGCACGAACGGCGCAACGGTCCTTTGACAGCGCCAGGGCCGATCGGGTTTGATCAGGGGATGCCCCGATGGTTGCGTCTCTGCCGCGAACTCCCTACGGTTCCCTGCGAGCCACCAGACGTTCCGATGGCGGGCGCGCATCCCGCGCGACCGTAGGACGTCCCTCGGGGTCTCGCGCGCGCGTCGATCCCGATGCGACGCCCCGCGCGCGAGGTGCAGTCGAATGCCCGCCCCGCACACCTCGGTGACGACATCCGTCGCTGGACCGGTCTCGCGTTTCGCCCGCGACCACTTCCGCCACTTCAACGCCGCCGCCCTCGTCGACGCCGCCGACGGGTACCGCGCTCACCTGGCCAACGGCGGCTCCATGCTGGTCACGCTCGCGGGTGCCATGAGCACCGCAGAGCTGGGCCGCTCGCTCGCCGAGATGATCCGCCAGGGCAAGGTGCACGCGATCTCGTGTACCGGGGCCAACCTCGAGGAAGACGTCTTCAACCTGGTGGCGCACGAGCACTACGAGCGCGTGCCCAACTACCGCGACCTGACGCCGGCCGACGAACAGGCGCTCCTCGAGCGCCACATGAATCGCGTTACCGACACGTGCATCCCCGAGATGGAAGCCATGCGGCGCATCGAATCGGCGGTGCTCGCCGAGTGGCAGGCCGCCGACGCGCGCGGCGAGCGCCGCTTTCCGCACGAGTTCCTCTATCGTGTATTGCTGAGCGACGCCCTCCGCAACGCGTACCAGATCGACCCAAAGGACTCGTGGCTGCTCGCCGCCGCGGAGCGTAACCTTCCGATGTTCGTGCCGGGCTGGGAGGACTCGACGCTTGGCAACATGTACACCGGGCACTGCATCAGCGGCGACGTGGCGCACGTACACACGGTGCGCACGGGCATCGAATACATGATCGCGCTCGCCGATTGGTACACGCGCACCGCCGAGGCGTCGTCGATCGGGTTCTTCCAGATCGGGGGCGGCATCGCCGGTGACTTCCCGATCTGCGTCGTCCCGATGCTCCACCAGGACCTGCAGCGTCCCGAGGTGCCGCTCTGGGGGTACTTCGCTCAGATCTCCGACTCGACGACGAGCTACGGTTCGTATTCGGGCGCTGTGCCCAACGAGAAGATCACGTGGGGAAAGCTTGGCGTGGACACGCCGAAGTACATCATCGAAAGCGATGCGTCGATCGTGGCGCCGCTGGTCTTTGCGCTGGTGCTCGGATGGTGAGGGGAACGCGCCATACGGCGGCCAGGTGCCTTGCTCGCGAGTGAGAGCGGGAGTGGAGCCGTCACCGCTGGCCCTGGATAGCGGGCCGCCGGTACGTTCGAGGCCCCACGCACGCACTGCCCAAGGCGTTCCGCAGTTCCTGAATCCGTCTGTCACGTTAACGCGCCGGGTCGTGGTCGCGTCTACGGCTGCATGAGACCCACGACCCTTCTTGTCCTGGCCGTCCTGGCCTCCACCCTGGCCGCGCCGGAGCAGGCGGAGTCACAGGGTCGGCTACGGCGTCCGCGGGGAGCCGCAGGCGACGAAGGCCTGCGCACCCTGCAGGTTCGCGGGACGGAACGCAGTTACGTGGTGCGGGCGCCCCGGAGCGCGACGAGCGACGCGACGCCGCGTGCGATGGTCATCGTGCTGCATGGTGGCGGGGGCAACGCCGCAAATGCCGAGGCGATGAGCGGGTTCACGAGGCTGGTCGATCGCGAGGGGATCATCGTCGTGTATCCCAACGGCAGCGGCCGGCCCGGTGGGCGCCTGCTGACGTGGAATGCCGCGCACTGCTGCGGCTTTGCGATGGAGAACCGAGTCGATGACGTCGGCTTCATCGACACCATGATCGACGCGATCGGTCGCGAGTTCAACGTCGATCCGCGGCGCATATACGTCACCGGGATGTCGAACGGGGGCATGATGGCGCATCGACTGGGCCGGGAACTCCGCCATCGACCGGCCGCGATCGCGCCGGTCGTCGGAGCGGTGTTTGGCGACGAGGCGATGCCGTCGAGCCCCGTCTCCGCCGTGATATTCAATGGACTGAAAGACACGTCGGTGCCAGCAGCCGGTGGTTTGGGAGACGGGATCGGCCGGCGCGCGTGGGACGGCGTGCCGCCCAGGCCAAACGCCGAGCAGGGCGCGTACTGGGCCCGCGCCGCCGCGTGCGGCGCGACGCCGGCGACACGCGATGCGAACGGTGTCATCCATTGGACGTGGCCGTGCGGAAACGGCGTTGCCGTGGAACTCTACCAGGTGAAGGAAGGCGGTCACGCGTGGCCGGGCGGCCGTGCCGGGAGGCGCCGTGGTGACGACCCGGGCAGCACGCTCGACGCGACGGACGTGATGTGGGCGTTCTTCAAGGCCCACCCGCGCACCACCGACGACTGATCGAACCTACCCGGGATGCAGGCCTCGCTCGAGCAACGCGGCAATGGCGTCAAAGCCGCCCGTCAGCCGATGACCACCGTCGCGCGCGTACGGCGTGATCACGGTTGTGTCGGCACCTCGACACCCCGAGTGGTCTTCCTCCGTTCCATAGATGCAGATGGCCCGCAGGCCCCGCAGCCGGCCCAGCTCGGGCGCCACGGGAACATCGGTGTCGCGTGACACGTCGCGGATCAGGTCGATGAGGTGGAACTGGAAGTTGGCGTGCGTTGACAGCGACACGAGTGCCACGAGGTTGATGCGGCTTCGCCGGGCATCGTCCCACCGGGCCACGACAAACGGCGCAATGTCGGCGCCGCGGGAGTAGCCAAGCACCATCAGGCGGTCGCGCTGCCATCGCGCGGCGTAGGCGTCGGCGAGGCATCCCACATCGTGCGCCGCTTCGTCAGGCGAACGGCGCGTGCGAAGGTAGGCACGCATGTCGAGCCCGACGACCGCCGCGCCCCGCGCACGCAGCCCCTTGGCCACTTCTTCGTCGGCGTGCGCCCAGCCGCCGTCGCCCGTGAGCAGGACGACGAGCGTGGCATTGGTATCGGCCATGGCGGGCCGCTCGATGAGTGGCAGGCGCACGGTCGCGCTGCTGTCGCAGGCGCTCACCGCCGCGAGAAGGAGTACCGATGAGATGAGCAACATGGACGCACGCTACGCCTGCCTACCTTGCAGGAGGATCAACGGCAACGACGCGCGTTCATCCTGCGGCAAGCTGAGGGAGGTGAGTTTGAGCGCCATGTCCGCCGTGACCCTCCCGAACGCCGAGCCGCCTGCAGGGCCGGCCGGTGTTCCACGCTGGTGGCGTGGGGCGCGCCCCTGGCTCACGCCTGTGTTCGGCCTCGCGGCGCTGGCGGTGATGCTCTTACTCCTCGCCCGGGAGCTGTCGCATGTTCGCTACCACGAGATCGTCGCCGCGGCCCGCGCCGTGCCCTGGCAGGCGCTCCTGCTGTCCGTCGCGGCGACCATTGCCTCGTACGCCGTGCTCCCGGGCTACGATGCGATCGCGCTGCGCTGGGTCGGGCGCCGGCTCCGCTATCGCCAGATCGCCTTCGCATCGATCATCACGTACGGCGTGAGCCAGACGCTCGGCTTTGCGGCGTTCACCGGAAGCTCCCTGCGGCTGCGGCTCTGGAGCGCGTGGGGGCTGGATACATGGGAGATCGCGCGCGCCGCGGCATTTTCCGGTGCCACGTTCACGCTCGGGATCCTCACGCTCACCGGCCTCGTGGGCGTCGTCGAACCGCTGGTCGCGCTGCAACGACTGCACCTGCCGGTCATGGCTGTGCGCTTGCTGTCGGCGCTTTGTCTCTGCGGGAGCAGTGCGTGGGTGGCGATCAGCGTGGCTCGTGTCCGCTCCCTGCGACTGGGTGGTCATGAGCTGCGCGTCCCGGCCCCGTCGCTGGTCGCGCGGCAGTATGCGGTCGCGGCTGCCGACTGGTGCCTCGCCGCCCTGTCGCTCTGGGTGCTGCTCCCGGCAGGCCACGGCGTCGGCGCCCTCGCCTTCTTTGGCGCCTTCCTCCTCTCGCAGGGCATCGGGCTGCTCAGCCACGTGCCTGGCGGCATCGGCGTCTTCGAGACGCTCATGGTGCTGCAGTTCGGCGACACGGTGCGCGCCGATCGGTTGCTGGGTGCGATCCTGGCCTGGCGGGCTGTCTACTACCTGCTGCCCTTCACGGGGGCCATCGCCCTGCTGGTGACGCACGAAGCGCGATGGCAACGGGCGCGTCTCGCGCGTGCGGCGAGCATGGTGTCAGCGGGCTTCGAGCGCTGGGCCGAGCCGCTGCTGCCGACCGCGATCGGCGCGATGACGATGATCGGCGGCGCCATGCTGCTCTTGTCCGGCGCGACGCCGAGTCTCCACGGGCGCATGCGCATGCTCGTGGATGTCATGCCGCTGGGTGTGGTGGAGCTGTCACATTTCGCCGCGAGCGTCGCGGGCACCGGGCTCGTCGTGCTGGGCTGGGCGCTGACGCGGCGGCTCGACGCCGCGGCCCAGCTGACGCGCGTGCTGCTCGGCGTCGGGATCGCTGCGTCGCTGCTCAAGGGACTGGACTACGAAGAAGCGACAGCGCTGTCGGTCGTGTTCGTCGTGCTGACGGCGAGCCGTCGCGCGTTCTACCGACGCGCCTCGCTTCTCGCCGAGCCGCTCAGCCCGGGTTGGGTCGCCGCGGTGCTCGCCGTGGTCGGGGTCAGCGTGTGGACCGGACTCTTTGCGTTCCGTCACGTCGAGTACTCCACGGATCTCTGGTGGCACTTTGCGGAACGTGCTGACGCGCCGCGGTTCCTTCGGGCGTCCGCGGGCGCCGCCATCGCGCTGGGTGTGGTGGGTGCGGTGCGCCTGTTGCGCCACGCCGCCCCGGTACTCGCCCTGCCGACGACGAGCGAACTCGAGGAAGTCGCCGCGCTCGTTCCCAGGCTCCCGGAGACCGCGGCTGCGCTGGCGCTCCTTGGCGACAAGCACCTGATGTTTGCTGAGCAGCGCGACGGGTTCCTGATGTACGGCGTGAGCGGAGGCAGCTGGGTGGCGCTCGGCGACCCGATGGGGAGCGATCACAGCCGTCGCGAATTGGCCTGGCGCTTTCGCGAGGCGGCGGACCAGCACGGGGCCGCGCCGGTGTTCTATGAAGTCAGCAATCGCCACCTGCCGCTCTACATCGACCTCGGGCTCACGCTCTTCAAGCTTGGTGAAGAGGGCAGGGTACCCCTGGAGTCGTTTGCGGTGGATGGTGGAGGACGTCGCGGCTTGCGTCGCACCATTCGCGACGTTGAGCGTGCGGGGGGCGCCTTCGAGCTGATCGAGAGCACCCAGGTACCCACGGGTCTGCCGGAACTCGAGCGCGTGTCGAACGCGTGGCTGGGTGCGAAGGCCACGCGGGAGAAGGGGTTCTCGCTGGGGCGGTGGGACCCCACGTACATCGAGCGCTTTCCCTGCGCGGTGATTCGCATCGACCGGCGCATCGTGGCGTTCGCGAACGTATGGACCGGGAACGGCAGCGAGCTATCGGTGGACCTGATGCGTCACCTGCCGGACGCGCCGCCCGGTGCCATGGAGTACCTGTTCATCCAGCTCATGTTGCTGGGCCGCGCGCGCGGGTTTCGCTGGATGAATCTTGGCATGGCGCCACTCTCGGGGATGGAGGCGCACGCCCTGGCGCCGCGGTGGCACCGCGTGGCACGGCTCCTGTACAGCCATGCGGAGCACTTCTACAACTTTCGCGGGCTCCGTGCGTGGAAGGAGAAGTTCGATCCGGAGTGGGAGCCCCGCTATCTCGCATCGCCGGCGGGCCTCGCGCTGCCGCGCGTCCTGGCCAACGTCGCCTCGCTGATCTCGGGAGGGATCGCCGGGCTCGTGCTTCGTTAGGCAGGCACGGGAGTGTGGCCGGGTCGCGCCGACCCGACCACGACCCCGAGTCACCGATCGAGCGGGAAGGGCTCGAATACATCCCGGGCCGGCACGATGACGCCGATGCGGTCGCCGGTGTTCACCTCGAGCAGTCCACTGTCCTGGTCGTCGCCATTGGCGGGGTGCACAAAGATGTGCAGCGGGGTCTCGTAACTCACGAGCCACCGCGGAATCACGAGCGTCGACGTGGCCATCGGGCCCACCTTGCCCAGTTGAATCTCCCGACCGCCCGTTTCCAGGTAGACGGTGACGGGGACCGTGCGATCGTTCTGCAGCAGAACACTGGTGGTGTCGCGCGCGGCGTGCGCCGGCTCGGCAGCCACGAGGGTCGCCGCACCGATAGTGAGCGCGAGGAGTGAGAAGCGGCGCATGATGCCTCCTGGTTTGGAGCGCCGAGCCTCCATGGCTCGAGGCGCCACGTGCAGGATGTCGGGGAGAACCTTGCCGGTCGATGAACGCGTCGTTCACCGGACTGTAAGGGAGCGGGATGCACGTTGCGTGCGGAACGGCGACCATCAAGCGCCCTCCACCGTACCCAACCGAACGGAGCCGTCGCATGTCATACACACTCTCCCTCTCGCGGACACTCGCCGCCACCGGAGCGCTGGTGGTTGCGGGCGTTGCCGGCGTCACCCTTGCCCCTCGCGGCACCCTGCTCGCTCACGCGGCACCACCTCCAGCGAGCGAACCACCGGTGGCGAGCGTCGCGCTGCTGAACGACGCGACGGTGGCCGCCGCGGCCACGGTCAAGCCGGCCGTCGTCTATATCACCGCGGACGTCACGGCCGACGCCGCCGACGATACGCCCGCACCCAATGGCTTCCCGCCGGAGTTTCGCCGGTTCTTCGGCATGCCTGACGAGTCGTCGCCATCGCCGTCGCCTCGACGGGCGATGTCCTCCGGATCGGGGTTCATCGTCTCGAAGGACGGCACCATCCTCACCAACGCCCATGTCGTGGATCACGCGTCCCGCGTGCGGGTGCGGTTGCTCGACCGGCGTGAGTTTGACGCAACGGTCGTCGGCGTTGACCAGCCCACCGACGTTGCCGTCCTGCGCATCAAGGCCAACGACCTCGTGCCGGCTGAACTCGGGTCGAGCGACTCGGCGCGCGTCGGCGAATTCGTCCTCGCGGTCGGGAACCCGCTTGGCGAGGAGCTCACTTTCACGGTGACCGAGGGCATCGTCAGCGCCAAGGGGCGCACGCTGCGGCTGCCGAGCAGCAATTCACGGTCGATCCAGGATTTCATACAGACCGACGCAGCGATCAATCCCGGGAACTCCGGTGGCCCGCTGGTCGACCTGCACGGGCGCGTGATCGGCATCAACAGCGCGATCGCGAGCGGCACGGGCTACTACAGCGGCTACGGGTTCGCGGTCCCCATCGACCTGGCGCGCGTGGTGTTGCGTCAATTGATCGACCACGGCGCCGTGGAACGCGTGGCCCTGGGCGTTCAGGTGCGCCAGGCTGACGCCAATGACGCCGCGTGGGCCGGGATGTCGCGCGCACAGGGCGTGGTGGTGGCCACGATGCCCCCCGAATCGAGCGCGGCCGCTCGTGCCGGACTGCGCGCCGGGGATCTCATCGTCGCGGTCGATGGCACGCCCGTTGAATACGTCGCACAGCTGCAGGAGCGCATCGCCTTCCGCCACCCGGGCGACATGGTGTCGCTCGACGTGCGCCGCAAGAACGGCGACCGCGCCACGATCCGCGTGGCGCTGGCCCGTATGGAGCGCGAGGTCGCGGCAGGCGAGACGTCCGCCCGATCGGACTCCGCCGACGCCACGGGCGTGCGCCTCGGGATCTCCGTCGCGCCGAGCGATGACGCGTCCGTGGCGGGCGACATTCGGCTCCCCGAGCGCATGAACGGCCTCGTGATCACCGCCGTCGAACCCGGTGCCGACAGTGAATCGCACCTGGCGCCGCCCTCGGATCGCGGTGTGGACGTGCTGCTCTCCATCGACGGCATCGCCACGCACACGCGAGATGACGTGCGCCGGGCGCTGAGCGGAAAGTCTGCGGGCGTCGTGGTCAGCCTGGACGTGTACAACACGGGCGCGCGTCAGCGCCGCGTTGAGCGTGTGAAGCTGATCGGCGGATGATGCCGCTGCACGAATGCGCCCCGGCTCGTTCGCGGGCCGGGGCGTTTGTGCGCAGGACTTCGTGAACGTCCCGCGAGACAAGTCGCTCTGCGACATCACCGCCGCCCTGCGCCCGATGTGAGAACGCGGCACGTTCATGGGCCACCTGTGCCGGGTGCAGTCGTACACCTACTGCAGGAACGCCACAATTTGCCGGATCACCCGAGCGTCGGAGCCATCCGCGAGCACCTGGACCAGCCCGCGATCGAGCGACGCGCAGTAGCCCCGCGGATCCGAAAGGCAGAGCATGGGGACGCCGCGCAGGCGCTCCAACTCGGGTCGCACGGGGAGGTCGGTGGGCCGGACACCGGACCCCCATCCGCGATGGCCCCGGAAGGCGGCACGGGGCGGAGGATCGACCAGGACCAGGGCATCGATCCGGCTGCGCACGTCGCCACGCAGGCGATTGGCGACAAACGGCGCGGTGCCGGCACCTCGCGCGAGACCGATGAGGATGAGGCGTTGGCGGTCCCACGTCCGGAGGTAGGTGCGCACGAGCGCATCGACGCCCCCGCCGACGCCAACCGGCGTCGAGCCGTCACGCCATGGCGCCACGGCAACGCTCGGTGTGCCGTCCCGGGCCAGAGCGGCGGCGAGCGCCCGCAGTTCATCGGTCGTCCCCTCGTCGCCGGTGAAGATCACGGCGAGCCGTACGCCCGCGATGCGGGTCGGGAACTCGGTGACGCGCGCTGCGGGTGGGCGGCGGCGCACGCCCCACCAGGATGCGACCCCGAGCAATGCCGCGGCGGTCACCCAACCAACGGACCGCACAGTGAACGGGGCGCGCATCGTGGCGGCCGAACCGTGCGGCGCCGGTGACATCCCCCGATGCACCGACGCCGCAAGCGGTCAGGACCTGGGCTTGCGTGCCTTGTGACGCGGCGACTTCTTCGCCGAGTCGGTGGGGTGCGTGGCCTTGGCGGCCGTCTTGTGCGCCGTATCGGCGACCGTGGCCGTCGTCGTGTGCGCCGGTGCCGGCTTCGCAGTGGTCGGCGACTTGCCCTGCGCTGCCGCGAGGGCGCCCCAGAGCAGTACCGGGCCCGCAAGGAAGATGGTGCGTCGTGCTCGCATGGGTATCTCCAGCTATGTTGTCCGTGAAGGCGCCACGGTGCGGGGGTGGTGCGGCCAAAGCCCGCATCCCGAACCCGCGCGCATGGTACGCGCCGACGGCTTAACGGAGGATTACAGCGCGATGCGCCTGCTGCTGGTGGAAGACGATGCCCGCCTGGCCGACCTGCTCGTGCGCTCGCTGCGTGAAGGTGGCTACGCCGTCGACCACGCCACCGATGGCGACGCCGCCGTGGTGCAGGCTGCCGTGAATCCGTATGACGTGATCGTGCTCGACATTCAGCTGCCAAAGCGCAACGGCCTCGAGGTCTGCGCCGAGATCCGCAAGCGCGGGAGCCGCGTGCCGATCCTCATGCTCACGGCGCGTGATGCCGTCCGCGATCGGGTGGCCGGTCTCGACGCGGGGGCAGACGACTATCTCACGAAGCCGTTCGACCTCGCGGAACTCGAAGCGCGCGTGCGCGCGCTGCTGCGTCGCATGCCGGAACTCTCACCCTCGCGTCTCACCGTCGGTGACCTCACGGTCGACGTCGCGGCGCAGCGGGCCGAACGTGGGGGGCGCACACTGGCACTCACGACCAAGGAGTACGTGCTCCTCGAGTACCTCGCACGCCACGCCGGACGCGTCATCGGACGGGCGGAACTGGTCGAACACGTCTGGGACGAAAACCACGATCCGTTCACCAACGCGATCGAGGTCTATATCAATCGCGTGCGCAAGAAGGTCGATCAGGGTCGCGCGCCGCTGATCCACACGCGGCGAGGCGCGGGCTACATGCTCGCAGAGGCGGACAACGCAGAGCCGTCGCGGTGATGTTCGGTCGGAGCCTGCGCGCCCGGCTCGCCTGGTGGTACGCGGTGGTGTTCGCGGCCTTCCTGAGCGCGGTCGGCGGAGCCGGGTACGTCTTTCTCGCCTACAGCAGCCTGGAGCGCGTGGACGAGTTCCTTGCCGAGTCCGGCGAGACGCTCGCGTCGGCGATCGAGTTCGAACGTCACCTCGGTGCGGCCGACAGTGTGGCGATCGCTGCCGTGCTCGACGTGCTCCAGCTCCCCGGGGTGTCCGTACGACTGCACGACCGCGCCCGCGGTCCGGTCGCGCCGCCGCGCGACGCCTTGCCCGGACCGCGCGACGGGGCATCGAGCCCGCGCCTCGCGATCGACAACGTGCTGGACGACCTGCTCGAGTCCGCACCCGCGATGCCCACACTCGTCACTCGCGTCATCGACGAACGACCGGTGCGCGTCCTCCTGCTGCCATACGACATCGGGAATCGCGCACTCGTCGTTGGTGTTGCCCAGGTGATGACGGCGCGCACCCGCATGTTGCGCGACGCTCGTTGGGCACTCGGCATCGGATTGCCCGTGGTGCTCCTGCTCGCCAGCGCTGGTGGCTGGTGGCTCGCGGGGCGCGGCTTTGCCCCGGTGGACGTGATGTCGCGTCGTGCACGCGAGATCGGCGCAACCAACCTCCACGAGCGCATCCCCGTCGTCAATCCGGCCGACGAGATCGGACGGCTCGCCACCACGTTCAACGAGTTGCTGGAGCGCCTCGAACGATCGTTCGAGGCCCAGGCCCGCTTTGCCGCCGATGCGTCGCACGAGCTGCGCACGCCGCTCGCGATCATCAATGGCGAAGCCGACCTTGCCCTCGCGCGGGACGATCGCACGCGCGACGACTACGTGACGGCGTTGCGCACGATCAGGCAGTCGGCGCATCGCCTGCGCGCGATCGTTGGTGACCTGTTCCTCCTCGCGCGTGCCGATGCCGGCGAGCCGATTCTGAACCGGACGCCGCTCCACCTCAGGGATCTCGCGGAAGACAGCGCCCACGACCTCCGATCGTTGGCCGCGGCCCGTCAGGCATCCATCGAGGTGCGCGGCGTCGACGAAGGTCTGGTGCTGGGAGACGAGACGCTGCTGCGACGCGCCATCGACAATCTCGTGGTGAACGCCATCAAGTACGGGCGACCTGGCGGCGTCGTCGTCATCGACGTCAGCGACGATGGCCCGCGCTGGCGGCTCGACGTGCGCGACGATGGCGCCGGCATCCCCGCGGAGGTGCAGGCGCGATTGTTCGAACGATTCTTTCGCGCTGACGCCGTGCGCGCATCGTCAGGCACGGACGGAGCCGGGCTCGGACTGGCCATTTGCCGACGCGTGGCGCGTGAGCATGGCGGTGACGTCGTGCTCGCAGCGAGCACGACATCGGGCAGCACGTTCCGTCTCACGATTCCCAGGGCACCGGCCAGTACCCTGGTGACCTCGGGGAACTGAATCCGCGCGCTCGACTAGGTGTGGGTGTCGGGTGCTCTCGCGCAAACGGGAACGAGGCGCGGCCGCCTCCCGGTGCGCGCGGACGCGCCGCACCCGCCGTTCAATCGAGACGTCTGATGGCCGATCACGCTGCTCCCGCTCCCGACACCCCGGATCTCGCCGCGGGTGTCCCTGCGCACTCGATTGTCGAGGGCGCCCTGCTCGCCGGTCGTGTGGGTGATGACGCCGTTGTCATCACCCGCGTCGAAGGCCGATGTCATGCCATCGGCGCCACCTGCACGCACTACGGCGGCCCGCTCGCCGAAGGTCTGGTCGTGGGTCACACCGTGCGCTGCCCTTGGCATCACGCGGCCTTCGACCTCCGTACCGGCAAGTCGGATCGTCCGCCCGCGCTGGCACCGGTGGCATGCTATGCGGTGGAGGAGCAGGGAGGCACTGTGCGCGTGACCGGTCGTGCCGCGGCAGCACCGTCGCGGCGCCTGACGAGTGCGCCGTCCTCCGTCGTCATCATCGGCGCTGGTGCCGCGGGCACTGCCGCTGCGGAAGCGCTGCGCGACGAGGGTTACGAAGGACCGGTGACCCTGTTCGACAGCGATCCGGCCGCTGCGGTCGATCGGCCGAATCTGTCCAAGGACTACCTCGCCGGCAGTGCGCCCGAGGAGTGGGTCACGCTGCGCTCGGCCGAACAGCTGCAGGCGCGAGGCATTGAGCTGCGGCGCGAGCGGGTGCGGGCCATCACCCCGGCCGAGCGAACCCTCACGGTCGACGGGGGCAGTACGCTCGCGTACGATGCCCTGTTGCTCGCGACGGGAGCGACCGCCGTGAGGCTCGACATCCCCGTCGCAGCGGAGTTGCCGCTGCTCACGCTCCGGTCGCTGGCCGACAGTCGAGCGATTATTCGCGCGGCCGAGCAGGCGGCGCCGCGGCGCGCCGTCGTGATCGGCGCGAGCTTCATCGGACTCGAAGTGGCCGCCTCGCTCGTCGCGCGTGGCCTCGAGGTGCACGTCGTGGCCCCCGATGCGCGACCGCTGGAGCGCGTGCTTGGCCCCGAGGTTGGCGACTGGATTCGCAGTGTGCACGAGTCGCGAGGCGTCACGTTCCATCTCGGACGCAAGCCCGTGTCGACGCGTCCCGATGGGGTGATGCTGGACGACGGAACGCTGCTCGGCGCCGGCCTCGTGGTCGCCGGCGTCGGCGTGCGGCCGAATCTGGAACTCGCGCAGGCCGCAGGGCTCGCGGTCGATCGCGGCGTGCTGGTCGATGCACAGCTGCGTTCGAGTGACCCCGCCATCTGGGCGGCGGGCGACATCGCGCGCTGGCCGGATCCCCATACCGGTGAGCGTCTTCGCGTGGAGCACTGGGCGCTCGCCCAGCGCCAGGGGGTGGCGGCGGCGCGCAACATGCTCGGCGCCAACGTGGCGTTCGACGCGGTGCCGTTCTTCTGGAGCGCACACTACGACGCCACGATCAACTACGTCGGTCACGCGGCGCAGTGGGACCGCATCGAGATCGACGGCAGCCTGGCCGCCCGCGATGCCACGGTACGCTACCTCGCAAGAGGCAAGACAGTCGCCGTGGCCACGATCAACCGCGACGGTGTGTCTTTGGACGCCGAACTCGCGATGGAGCGGGCGATAACCTGACGGGCCCGCACATCGAGAGCGGCGCGCGTCACGAGTGCCCCGGCGAGCGCGCTCCAGTTGGGCTGCGCGACCCGCGACGCTTCTCCGCTTCAGTCACCCGGTCGACGGTGCAACCCTGGGGTCTCACCGCGCCGCCTCGCCGCGCGCGGATTGAGCCCGAGGTCGCCAGATTTCACGGACGGTACGGAACGCCGAACGCCCCCGTACCGTCGACCTCGTTCGCCCATCCTCTCTTGCGAGCCGCCGCCATGCACGCGCCATCCCCGTCCGAATACACGCCCTACTTCCAGCGCTACGTCACGCTCGTCCCTGACGGCCAGCTCATGCCGACGTTGCGTTCACAGGTCGCCGAGTTCGAGGCGCTGTTCGCAACCGTGACCGAGGCCCAGGGAATGGCGAGCTACGCCCCTGGGAAGTGGAGCCTCAAGGAGGTCATCGGGCACGTGGCCGACACCGAGCGCGTGTTCGGGTTCCGGGCGCTCCACATCGCGCGCGGCGACGCGAACCCCCTGCCGTCCTTTGACCAGGATCAGTGGACGCCCCACGGACAGTTCAATGCGCACTCGGTCGCCTCGGTGCTGGGGCAGTGGCGCACTGCGCGGCTGGCCAACATCACCGCGATCGAGGCGATGCCTGACGAGGCGATCAACCGCAGCGGAATCGTGTCCGGCAACCCGGTCACCGTGCGCGCGCTCGTGCACATCCTGGCCGGTCACGTCGCCTTCCACATCACGCATGTGAGGGAGAACTACCTGACCTGATGCGCGCGCAGCCGGTCAGCGCTGCGATGAGAGGTCGAGGCCGCCGCCGCCCGCGGGCCGGCAGGTCACGGTGGGATTCCAGTCCGAGAACAGGCCGGACGCGTTAGGCGTCCAGATCCAGACGTGCAGGTACCACAGGTTGAGACCTTCGCTCGGGATCAGGTCGCGACCCATGACCCGTGGCGGCGCGGAGTCCCTGGGCCAGACACTGAACGGCACGATGTACTCCACGCCGTTGAGGACGTAGCGGCCGTCAGGGTGGTACGAGTAGAGCAGGATCTCGGGCTTCTCGATCTCCACGGACGCGTCCATCCGCGCGCGATTGGTGTGGTGATGTCCCATGCCGCCGGCTTCCTGATTCGCCAGGCAACTGGCGACCACACGGGGAAAGCCATCGGCGATCGCGGCGTCGATGTTCTGGTAGGCTGCCGTGGCGCGCCGCACGAGCGTCACCGCGCGCTCGACCTCGGCGCCGTATGCCGCAGGGTCGGCCAGTGACACGCGCGCACCCTGCGCGGGCAATGCAACCGGTCCCAGGGCCAGGGCGGCGCATGTGAGGATCGAGCGGCGGGCACCGGGAATCGAGGTGGGCATGGCGCGGGTGGGTGACGGGAGGGCGGAGCGCGAGTGTCTCGCGCCGCAACTCTCACGCGTCGCGGGCGCGCGACCGAGTCCGCAGATGGCAGACGGCGATCCCGCGGGGGCGAACGGCCATCGGCTCGTCCCAACCTTCGCGTCAGCGCGCGCGAAGGATCTCCGCCGGAGCGCTCCTCGCCGCCTGTCGCGCCGGAACGAGAGCGGCCGCGAAGGTCACCGCGATCACCAGGACCTCGGCCACCACCAGCGCGCGCGCGTCGGTGTAGAACACGTCGTACAGCATCGCGTCGAGCACGCGCGCCAGCCACATCGCCAGAAAGGCGCCCACCGCCGTCCCCGCAAGCGCCATCGTCGCCCCGTCACGCAACGTCATGCGCGCGACCTGCGCTTCGGACGAGCCGAACGCGATGCGCACGGCAAAGCAGCGGGACCCGCGGATGCAGGACCGAGTCGACGAGCCCGAACATCGTGGTCGTCACGCCGAGGGCGACGCCGAGCGACAGGACGACAAGCGCCACGAAGCCGGGACTGCGCCGGAGTGATCGAACGGCAAGGAGGGCGTCGCGGCCCACGGTACGCGTGGGGCAAGGACGAGCGGTCAGGCCGACGCGGAACATGAGGTGCGCTTGTGGCCTCACCCGGACCTTCCGGCATCCCCATTTCCGGCGAGCACAACGAACCATGAGTCGCCAGTCGCAGCGGTCCTCTGGTCACCATGCGCCCACGCGCGCCGGTCGCGCCGAGTAAACTTCGAGCATGCTGGCATCGCGCCTCTCTCTCTCCCTCGCGCTCCTCGCTGCTGCCGGGCGCACGCTCCTCTCGCAACCGACCATCCGGGACCTGCGCGACCGTCCCCTGGCCACCTGGAACCAGGCCGAACGCGAGTTCGGGTTCCCGCGCTGGAGCGCGATCTACGAGCATCGCATCGTCAGGCGCGGCGTCCGCGTACATCCTTTGCCCGTCGGCGCACCGCTGGCCGCGCTCGCCCCCTCGACCGAAAGTGGGCAGGCCCTGGATCGCTACATCGCCGAGCAGAAGGTGGCCGGCGTCGTCGTGCTGGTCGACGGGGAGCGCCGGCTCGAGCGCTACGCGCTCGGCCAGTCCGCCTCGAAGAAATGGACGTCGTTTTCGGTGGCGAAGTCGATCACGGGGACACTCGTGGGCGCGGCGATACGCGACGGCTACATCGCCAGCGTCGAGGACCCCGTCACGCGATACATCCCCGGCCTCAAGGGCAGCGTTTACGACAGTGTGAACGTGCGGCAGCTCCTCACCATGACGTCCGGGGTGCGCTGGAACGAGGACTACACCGATACGCTGAGTGACGTCTATCGCTTCCACCTGCACCGGCCACCGCGGGGGGAGAACGCGACGGTAAGCTTCATGCGGACGCTCACGCGCGATACGACGCCCGGAACCCGCTGGGTCTACAAGACCGGCGAGACGAATCTCATCGGCGTGCTCGTGTCGTCGGCCACAGGCCAGCCGCTGTCCCGCTACCTGTCACGAAAGATCTGGGGTCGCTACGGGATGGAGCAGGACGCGACGTGGCAGCTCGACCGCGGAGGCCACGAACACGGCGGATGCTGCTTCCAGGCGACGCTGCGCGACTTTGCCCGCTTCGGGCAGTTTGTCCTGGATGGCGGTCGCATCAACGGTCGACCCGTGCTTGCCGACGGATGGCTCGAGGAGGCCACGAAATCCCAGGTGGACCTGGGCGACGGCCGTGGGTACGGCTACCAGTGGTGGACATCGGCGGACGGCACCTTCGGCGCGCGAGGCATCCACGGGCAGTTGATCCACATCGACCCGGCGCGACGCCTGGTGGTCGCGATGATCAGTGCATGGCCCGTGGCGACCGGCCGCGAACCGTCTGCCGCGCGCGCGGCGTTCATCGAGATGCTGGCGGCCGCGGTCGACGCCGACTCCGTGTCGGCGGTCCGACGTCGCGCGGAAGCCGCGAAACTCAGAACTCGCGGCGCTTCATCTCCCTGAAGATCTCTTTCGCCTCTTCGACGTTTTCCTCGGCATCCTTTTGCGTGGCCGCCAGCGTGGGATCGTTCCAGCGCGCGGGCCTGGACGCCGGCTTGGCCTTCTTCTCCATCTGCTTGATCAGCTTCTGCAGCTGTTTCTCGTTCATGTCGGCACGAGGTTGATGGCCCGGAAACCCATGCACGGAACCTAACCGCGCGCTCGCCTCACTTCAGGGTCTTCTTCGTCGTGACCGCGATCACTGGCCGGCCCAGCGTGCCGCTCCAGCGGCTTTCGGCCTCGACGATCGAGAAGTAGCGGATCTCCTGGACCAGTGTCACCTCGATGCCGCGCAGTTCGGTCAGCTCGCCCAGCAGCTGTCCGTTGAGGCGCACGAGTGGCGCGCTGGAGTTGGTGCGAAGGCTCGATCGCTCGACGTTGCGCAGGAAGTTCGGTCGCAGGCGTCGGATCAGGTCGTAGGCGTTGGTGACGCCGGTCTGCTGGGAGATTTCGCTTTCGGGGATCACGTCGGCAGTGCGACCCCTGGTGGTCGCCGCCGCGGTCGCGCTCGCCCCGGACAGCGGCGCCGACTCGACCGTGGTGCGCGACGACGAGCATGCGAACACGGGCACCACGACGAACATCAGGGTACGGCGCATCGGAGGATCTCCGGGTGGGAATTCGGGTGCCGCAGGCCTTCACGTTCGGTCGGTCCTGTCAGCCCCGCAAGGGATGTCCCCCCGGGAGCAGCACCCAAACGCTCCGCTGATGAACGCTTCCGTCGCAGGCCGGTGGCCACCGCATGTGGCGATGGCTGCTCACCCAGGTGTGACGTGCCTTGCCGTGGCGTAGCTCATGGGCGCGACCCGCTGCCTGGCTGCCGTCGAAGGCGTCGGGATCAGGCCGCCAGGCGCGGGGGAGCGGATGGCACTGGTGGGGCGGCGCGCCGGCGCGAACATTACCAGCGCTCGTCGACGCTTCCTCGCCTTCACGCCAGACCACCACATGCATTCGAGACTGCGTACCCTGGTCGCCGCCGCAGCCGGCCTGTTGATGACCCCCTCCGCGTTCGCCCAGGGCGACTCCACCCTGGCCCCGGCCGGACGATCGGCGATGTCCGGCGTCATGAACGCGGAGCAGGTGGCCCGAGGGCGCGCCACTCATCGGACCAGCTGTGGCAGCTGTCACGGCGCGGAGGCCTACACGGGTGAGTCGTTCGAGCAGGCATGGAAAGGGCGCACCGTCTTTGACCTGTACGAGCTGATCAAGACCACGATGCCCGAGGACAACCCGGGCCAGCTGCCCGTCAAGGACTACGTCGACATCGTCGCGTACATCCTCAACCTGAACGGGTACCCGCAGGGTGACGCCGAGCTCTCCGTCGATGAGGCCGAGCTCAAGCTGATCCGCATCGACTCGATTCCTCCTCGTCCCTGATCCTCCGGTGAGCATCGACCGCCGCGACTTCATCAAGCAGGCGGGAGCCCAGACCGGTCTCCTGCTCACCGGCACGGGATCGCTGGGTGCGACGATCGTTCCGTCGTCCGGCGTGGCGCCGGCGCTCCAGAAGGGATTGCCGGATGTCGTGGTGATCGGCGCGGGCGCTATCGGCGGCTGGACCGCGCTGCACCTGAACGCGATGGGAGCGAAGGTGCTCCTCGTCGATGCGTACGGCCCTGGCAATTCCCGTTCGACGTCCGGCGACGTCACCCGCGGCGTGCGCACGTCCTACGGCGACCGGCCGAACGGCGAGCAATGGATGCTGTGGGCCAACACCGCGATTACGCGCTGGCGCGAGTGGGACGAGATCTTCTGGAAGGAATTGGGCGCGCGGGTCTACTTCACCACGGGTGACCTCATCACGCGCGCGCAGTGGGAGCCGTTCCTCACGCAGACGCGCGAGTGGTGGGTGAAGAACGGCATCGGCCACGAGACCCTCACCGTCGACGAGGCCCGGTATCGCTGGCCGGTGTTCGACCTGCAGGGGATCAACGCGATCATCTACGAGCCACAGGCCGGGGTCGTGCGGGCGCGACGCTCGTGCGAACTCGTCGCCTCCTGGTTTCAGAAGCACGGAGGCACGCTCCGCATCGACCGCATCAGCACGTTGATGCGCGGCACGGGCCAGATCGACCAGCTGCTCACCTCGGATGGCTCGTCGATCCGCGGTGGACAATACGTCTTTGCCTGCGGGCCGTGGCTCCCCAAGGTGTTCGCCAACCTGCTGGGGCCCCGCATGCGATCCCCGATGGGCAACGTGTTCTACATGGCGACGCCGATCGGCGACAAGCGATTCCAGGCGCCCGACATGCCGAGCCACAACTTTCCCGGCATCACCGGGTGGGCGGCGCTCGCCGTGGACAACCACGGGTTCCGTACGCGTATCGGTGGCGGTCAGGCGGGCGATCCGGATACGAGCGAGCGCATGGTGGGCGCGCCTAACGTCGCCCGCCTACGCACCTTCCTGGCCGAACGCTTTCCGCTGCTCAAGGACATGCCGATCAACGAGCAGCGCGCCTGTCACTACGAGACGACAGTCTCCCGCAACTTCATCATCGACAAGCACCCCGATTTTTCGAACGTGTGGATCGCTGGCGGCGGCAACGCCGAGGCGTTCAAGCAGGGCCCGGTGTTTGGCGAATACACCGCGCGTCGGGTGCTCGGCAAGCCGACCGATCCCGCATTGACCGAAGCCTTCCGCGTGCCGACGACCACGTACGAAGAAGAGGCCGCGAAGGCGGAGGCAGCGGCGCAGCAGGGCGCGCGCCGCCCGCCCGGGAGCAACAACTACCAGGAGGAGAACTTCGACGCATGAGGTCCTCGCTCATGGCGGCGCTCGTCCTGGTCGGCGCGGTGCAGGGACGCTGGCAGCAGGTCGGCCTCACGAGCACGGGCAATCCCGTGTTCATCGAGGCGCGCACCGTGAAGACGGCAAAGGATGGCATCATCACGGCCACGGTGCGGGTCGTTTACGCCAAGCCAGTGGCGATCCCGGGGAAGGGCGACGTGACGGCCTCAAAGGCCATCGCGATGTTCAACTGCAGCGCCGCGTCGTTTGCCGTGAAGGAGAGCTGGATCTACCACGACGAAAAGGCGAACAGGATCTATACGCACAAGGTGAACCAGATCCCGGGCTACGGCCCGACGCTCGCGGGCAGCTTTGGCGACGTGGCGTTCAAGCACTTCTGCAAGAAGTAGCTGCGCATACCGGCTACCAGTTCCCCTCCAGGCGCACCTCGCAGAACTCCGAGGGCCGGCGGTGGTCGTCCGGATCGATGACGGCATAGACCATGTCGCGTTGCGCGGGTACGGCGACGATTCCCTCAACCTTGTCGGTGAGCCGTTGGCCATCACGGTCGCACAGCAGGGCATGCCGTAGGTGGCCGTCGGCGGGGATTACCCCGACTACCGATCCCGCGACCTCACCATCGCCGACGGCGTCCGCCGAGGTTTCGGCGGCTGCGCTGAACAGGGTGGCGGCGCCTCGCCGCGTCGCGTCGGTGAACCCCAGGCGCACGTCTCCGATCTCTCCAAGGTCAAACTGCACGATGCCGAAAGGCGGCGGTGGCGTGGCGCGGGAGTCGCGCAGCCAGGCCAGCAGTGCGCGGACATCGAGATCCGCCGTGGCGTCCACCGGCACACGACCGTCGCGAGCCGCGCCGTTGCCGCGCGCATAGAGGCGCACCACGTCATCGAGTGCCAGCGCGCCCTCGATGTTCATCTCGCTGCCGGAGAAGTCACGTTCGGCTTCGAGGCACAGGTACAGGGCCGTTGCGTCGACCACCGTCACGCGCGGCTCCGTGGCCCCCCAACGATCGACAACAAGCACGCGGCGCCGGGCCGGCAGGGACCCCGACCCGAACGCCAGCACGACCGGACCATCCGCGTCTCGCAACGTGCAACACGCCTCGAAGTCGAACTTGTCGCGCTTGTTCCCGCGTGCGTCGTCAAACACACGCACGCCGCCACGGCCAACCGGCAGGGTGACGCTCTCAACGACGCCAGAGACAGGATCGATGAGCGCGAGAAAGTTTGCATCGTCCTGGACCAGCGCGACGCGGTCGCCGATCCATGTCAGGCTCGACGCGGCCCGCACGTGCGGCGGTCGATCGAGCCGCGCGTCCGCCCCCTCGCGGTAGCGAAGGGGCGTCCTCGAAATGACCGTCGCCCGCAGCGAGGCATCGAGTCGGGAAAGGCGAAGCAGCGGCATGGAGGAACGCTACGCCTCCGCGCCGCCGGATGCACGCAGGCGCTCTGCGGCGGCGTCCCCCTCCATGTCGGTCGTCGTGCTCACGACCCGATCGAGCGCGGGCACCACCGCGGCACGGTAGACTCGCATCGCGGGATCCGACAACGACGAGGCGCGCGGCAGTGTGCGGCCGCGCGCCTCACCCTCCGCGTCGTCCTCTACTGCGCGATAGGCTTCACCGTCGGGTACTTGATGCCCAGCTGTTCCAGGTAGCTCTTGAACTTCGTGGCGTCGTAGTAGTACGGCTTCATCAGCGGGCGGTACTTCGCCATGATGTCCTCGTTCAGCCACGTCGGCGGTCCGTCGTTGGGCCCCAGGAACGACTTGTACTTCGTCGTCTTCGTCTGGACGTCGTTGAAGTAGGCCCACGCGTCGGCGACCAGCTTGGGCGTGAGCAGAATGTCGAGCAGCGTCATCGCCTGGACCTTGGCGCCGGCTACGCCCCCCTTGTGGGCGATAGGCGTGGCCATCGAGATGCCGTTCGCCCAGTTGTGCCCAGGCAGTCCCGGGATGTTCGACGGATACCGCAGCGTGACCGTCGGTACGTTCCACGACACGTCGCCGATGTCATCCGAACCGCCACCCATCGACCGCGCCGGATCCACCGGTCCGCCCAGGGAATCGATCGTCGTCTCAAGGCCGCGCTCGTTCACTTTCAGCTCGCGCTGGATGCCCTTGGCCAGGGCGATGTCGTTCTGGTCCCACGACGGGAGCCCGACTTTCTTGATGTTGTCGAACGTCGCCTGAGCGATCGCCTTGTTGAAGTGCCCGCTCCACGCCGAGCCGAGGATCATGACCGTGTCGAGCTGCGTGTCGGTCATCATCGCCGCGCCGCGCGCGATCCGCTTGGCGGCTTCGAAGTTGGCCTGCACGCGATCATAGTCGCGCTCGCGAATATAGAACCAGATACTCGCCGTCTGCGGCACCACGTTGGGCTGATCACCGCCGTCCTTGATCACGTAGTGCGAACGCTGTGCCGGTTCGAGGTGCTCGCGCTTGTACTCCCAGCCCTGGCCCATCAGCATCACGGCGTCCAGCGCCGACTTGCCGCGCCACGGCGCCCCGGCCGAATGCGCCGTCTGGCCCTTGAACTTGAAGAGCGCGGTGACGAGCGCGGTCGAGCCCGACTGACCCCACGACACCCCGAGGTTGTTGCCGACGTGCGTGAACAGGGCCACATCCACGTCCTTGAACACGCCCGCGCGCACCAGATGTGCCTTGCCGGCCACCTGCTCCTCCGCGACGCCCGGCCAGAGCTTGAGCGTGCCCGGAATCTTCTCGCGCTCCATGATCTCCTTCACCACGAGCGCGGCCGCGATGTTGACGGCCTGCCCGGAGTTGTGACCCTCGCCATGGCCAGGCGCGCCCGGAACGAGCGCCTCGAAGTATCCGTAGGCCGGCTTCTGGTTGGACTGCGGGATGCCGTCGATGTCCGATCCCAGGGCAATCACCGGCTTCCCGGAACCCCAGGTGGCAACGAACGCGGTGGGCATGCCCGCCACGCCCCGATCAACCTTGAAACCGTTCTGCTCCAGCAGCCCCGTCAGGTACTTGCTGGTCTCGAACTCCTGCATGCCGAGTTCGCCGAACGAAAAGACGTGATCGATGATCTCCTGCACGAGCTTCGCTCGCGCGTCGATCTTCTGGACGGCCTCGGCCTTGAGCCGGTCGAGTCGGGCCTGGGTGGTGGCGGTGCCCTGCGCGGTCAGCGACGGGGCAGCGAGGACGACGGCAAGCGCGAGCGCGGCGCGCCTGGGGGCACGGAGCATGGTCTCGATTGGGCTGGGGACCGCGAACGATGCGGTCGGTGCACGGCCTCGGCAAGCCGTGGCGCCCATAGCGTTGGTTCAATCAACGCCTGGACCGTGAGTCGCTGCCGGTCGGTGGACCGACCGAGCCTGAACGACCCAGCGAGGCGCCGTCAGCTCAGGCGCTGAGGCGCAGGTTCGGCGTACGCTCGATCATCGCGACCAGATCGCTGGCCGTGACGACACCTGCGACCCGCGTTCCATCGACCACCGTGAGGAACGTGACCCGGTGCTGCTGCATCAGCTCGGCGGCCTGCCACGCCGCCGCGTCTGCACTCACGCTCGGCACATCCGACACGATCGCGTTGGACACCGGCGTGACCGCGAGCGTGCGATCGCTCTCGGCGCGGGGGATGGTGGCATCGATGGCCGCCGGGGTTGCCGCGCGCAATGTGTCGTGCGTAATCACGCCCACCAGGGCGCCCTGCGCATCGACCACGGGCAAGTGAGCCACACTGGCCCACTCCATGATGGCGCGTGCGGCAGCCAGCTTCTTGTCGTTGCGGATGGTATGTCCTCTCCGCGTCATGGCGTCTCGGACCAGCATGTTCGGCTCCTCGGGTGCTGCAAGGAGCTTCGGCAGCAATCCGCGTCACTGAAGTGCTGGGACCGGAATCGCAAAACCTCCGTGCCGGCACGACGTCGGGCGAACCACTGCCGACGCCGCGCCGAAGCACCGGACCCTACTGCGTGACCGCCTTCACGGTCGGATACTTGATTCCCAACTGCTCGAGGTAGGTGGAGTACTTCGAGGGGTCGTAGTAGAACTTCCTCATCTCCGGCCGATAGCGCGCCATGATGTCGACGTTGAGCCAGATCGGTGGCCCGTCGTTGGGGCCGAGGAACGAGGTGTACTTCGTCGTCCTGGTCTGCACGTCCCGGAAGTAGGTCCAGGCGTCGGCCACGACTCGCGGGGTCAGCATCAGGTCGAGCAGCGTCAGCGCCTGCACCTTGGCCCCGGCCAGCGCTCCCTTGTGCGCGATCGGCGTGGCCCTCGCGATGGTGTTGGACCAGTTGTGTCCGGGAAGACCGGGAATATTGGACGGATAGTTGAGCGTCACCGTCGGCACGTTCCACGACACGTCGCCGATGTCGTCGGAGCCTCCAAACACGACGTCGGGAGGGGGCGGCGGCGACAGCGTGCGCACGGTGCTCTGGAGCCCGTTTTCCGGGAACCCAAGCTCCTTCTGCAGCGCTTTGGCCAGGGCCTGGTCGTTGGCGTCCCAGGACGGCATGCCCACACGCTTGATGTTCTCGTAGGTCGCTTCGGCAATGGGCTTGCTGAAGTGACCAGGCCAGGCCGAGCCGAGCATGATGACCGTGTCGAGCTGTGTGTCGGTCATCAGCGCGGCCCCGCGGGCGATGCGCTTGGCGGCCTCGAAGTTGGCCTGCACGCGCTCGTAGTCCCGCTCGCGAATGTAGAACCAGATGCTCGCGGTCTGCGGCACCACGTTGGGCTGGTCGCCGCCGTCCTTGATGACGTAGTGGGAGCGTTGCTGCGGTTCGAGATGTTCGCGCTTGAACTCCCAGCCCTGCGCCATGAGCATCACCGCGTCGAGCGCCGACTTGCCGCGCCAGGGTGCGCCCGCGGAGTGCGCGGTTTGCCCCTTGAACCGGAACTCGGCCGAGACCATCGCCTGCATCGGCGCGCGTCCCCAGGAGACGCCGAGGTCGTTGCCGACGTGCGTGAACAGGGCCACGTCCACGTCCTTGAACACGCCGGCGCGCACCAGGTGCGCCTTGCCGGCGAGCTGCTCCTCGGCGACGCCGGGCCACAACATGAGCGTGCCCGGGATCTTTTCGCGCTCCATGAGTTCCTTCACGGCGATCGCGGCCACGATGTTCACGGCCTGCCCGGAGTTGTGTCCCTCGCCATGGCCGGGGGCGCCGGTGATCATCGGTTCGCGATACCCGAAGGCGGGCTTCTGGCTCGCCTGCGGAATGCCGTCGATGTCCGAGCCGAGCGAGATCACCGGCTTGCCCGACCCCCAGGTGGCGGTGAACGCCGTGGGCATGCCGGCCACGCCGCGCTCGATGCGGAAACCGTTGCGTTCGAGCAGTCCGGTGAGGTACCGCGACGTCTCGACTTCCTGCATGCCCAGTTCGCCAAAGGAGAAGAGCATGTCGACAATTTCCTGCACCATCTTCGCGCGCTTTTCGACGCTGGCGAGGGCCTCGACCTTGAGCTTCGCGAGTCGCGGGTCGGGTGGGGGCGCCGCGGCCGGGCGGGCCTGGGCCTGGGCGAAAGCGGGGATCAGGGCCGCCGTGCACATCGCACGAACGATGCTGCGTCGCATCCGGGGTTCTCCGTTGACGAGGAACGGAGAATCAAAGGCCGGCCGGGCAAAGGGCAACCCACAGGCCATTTCGCCGACTCGTCCACATCGCGCGCTTTGACCGCTGGCTTGACGCAGCCAGCCCGGTCAGGACGCGCGGGCGCTGCGGCCGCTAGAGCTCTCGGGTCACCCTGGCGCCCCATGGGCAGAACTGCCGCACCGAGCCGAGCCAGTACGCGAGGTCGGCGCTCACCATGCTCGGCCGGCCGTCGCACAGCTCGATCGCCAGATCCGCCGTCGTCGCGCTCTGCGTCGTCAGGTGCCACGCCCACGGCGCGTTGAATCCGCCATGCCCGGCTGCCAGCGTGCCGATCACCACCCCGCGCGTGCCGCTCTGCAAGCGCGCGCGCATCGCCTCCGCCTGCGCCTGCGTCGCGACGGCAACCACGAACTTCTCGCCCGACACCTCGACCTCGAAGCGCGCCAACGCACCGGGTTGGTTGGTGGCGGTGCTCTCGCTGCACGCATGCGCTGCGAGGACGAGGGCAATCGCCAACGCGAACCGGACCATGGGAACCTCCATTCAGGATCGAACAGCCACCAGACTCTGCGGCCCTGCGGTACGGACACCACGGGCGGCCAATCGCCCTGAACGAACGGAGTTGGACTCGACCCTCCACCATACGCGCGCCGCGCCCAACCGGTCCGTCTTGCCTGGCGACGAATCCGGCCGAACCCGATTCGATCGCCCCATCGGGGTGCTCCTGGTCGCGCAAATCCCACAGGCGAGTGCACGTGCGGTTGCCCGGCTCCCGATCACCCGGGCAGATTTCGTGATCGACTGCACGTCCACTCCTTCCGGACCGCTCCGTGAGACTCCACGCCGCGATTCTCGCTCCGATCGTTTTTTTCGCTGGCGCCGTCGGTGCCCAGTCCACCCTGAGATCGGCGCCGAGCACCCGCGCAACGGTCGAGGTTGCCCTCTCGACGCCGCGTCCGCAGGGCGCCACGGGTGCCGCTCCGGCGCCCCACGTATTGCGCATCGAATACGGGCAGCCGCACGCCCGTGGCCGCACGGTGGCGGGCGCGCTCCCCGATGACCTCAACAAGATCTGGCGGCTTGGCGCCAACACGTCGACGACGCTCAAGACCGACGTCGACCTGGTCATTGGTGGCACGGTGGTCCCCAAGGGTCTCTACTCGCTGTACGCGGAAACGTCGGCTCAGGGACCGTGGAAGCTCATCATCAACACCAACACGGGACAGTGGGGCACCGAATACGTCGCCGAGCGCGATCACGCTCGCGTGCCACTCACCGGCAAGACGCTCGCGACGCCGGTCGAGTCGCTGTCGATCACCCTCGTTCCCGGCGCCGAAGGCGCACCACGCGGCGACCTCCGCATCATGTGGGGCACGCGCGAGTTCACGACCACCTGGGCGGTACGGTAGACCATGACTCAACGAATGCGCATGCTCCACGAGGCCGGACAATCCGTCTGGCTGGACTTCATTGACCGCCGCATGCTGGTGGACGGCTCGCTGGCGCGTGCGATTCGCGAAGACGGACTGCGGGGGATGACATCCAACCCGACCATCTTCGAGAAGGCCCTGGCCGAGGGCACGGCGTACGATGCGCAGATCGCCGCGATTCCCGCGACGGCGACCGCGTGGGAGGTCTTCGAGCAGCTCGAGACCGATGATGTACGCCATGCCTGCGACATCTTTGCCGACGTGTACCGGGAGTCGCAGGGGGCCGACGGCTATGTCTCCATCGAGGTGTCACCGGGCGTCGCTCATCACGCCGAAGACACCGTCGAAGAAGCGCGTCGACTGTGGCGCGCCGTGGACCGTCCCAACGTGATGGTCAAGGTGCCGGGCACCGCCGAGGGTGCCAAGGCCGTTCGCCAGCTCACGAGCGAAGGCATCAACGTCAACATCACGCTCCTCTTCGCCATCAGCGCCCACGATCGGGTCATCGAGGCGTACCTGAGCGGGCTCGAGGATCGCGTGGCGGCGGGCCAGCCGATCGATCATCTCGCGTCGGTCGCATCATTCTTCGTGAGCCGCGTCGACAGCGAGATCGACAAGCGCCTCGACGCGCGCGGCGACGCGGTGGCGTCGCTCCGGGGGCAGGCGGCGATCGCCAACGCAAAGCTCGCCTACCGACTCTTCACCGAGCGGTTCTCTGGTGCGCGATGGGAGCGCCTGCGCGCGCTCGGTGCCCGCGTGCAACGGCCGCTGTGGGCGAGCACCAGCACCAAGAACCCGGCATATCGCGACGTGGTCTACGTCGAGGCCCTCATCGGCCCGCACACGATCAACACGATGCCGCCCGCCACGATCGATGCCTTCCGTGACCACGGCGTCACCGAACGCACGGTGGATCGTGGGGTCGCCGAGGCCGAAGGCGTCATCAGCGAACTGGCTCGCATCGGCATTCCCATCGACGAGGTGACGGCCAAACTGCTCGCGGACGGTCTCACGTCGTTCCAGAAGTCGTTCGACGGCCTCGTGGCCGGCATCGAGCGCAAGCGCGCCGCGTTAGGCGCGAGTCGCGTGGCCTGAAGCATCCGTGATGCTGGGGGCGACTATGCGCCCGCAGCATCCGGCCAGCCAACGCGCCCCCAACGCCCCCACCTGCCAACGTGTCATCGCACATCCCGAGGACCAAGGTCGTCTGCACGCTGGGCCCGGCCACCGCGACGCCAGAGGCCATCGGCGCCCTGATGGACGCCGGCCTCAACGTCGCCCGCATCAACTTTTCGCACGGGACGCACGAACAGCACGCCGAACGCATCCAGCTCGTCCGCGAGCAGGCGAAGCTGCGCGGACGACCGGTCGCGATTCTCGGCGACCTCCAGGGCCCGCGCATCAGGATCGGGAACCTCGATGCGCCGATCGTGGTGGCCAGCGGCCAGGATCTCGTGCTCGCGTACGAGGACCTGCGCGTCGCCGGTGAGATTCCGGTCACCTACGACGCGCTGGCCGCCGACGTGCACGCCGGCGATCGCATCCTCGTGGACGATGGCCTGATAGAACTCGTGGTCATGGACGTGGTCGAGCACCGAGTGCACGTGCGCGTCGTCTACGGTGGTCCGATCAAGAGCCACAAGGGACTCAACCTCCCCGGCGTTGCCGTCTCGGCGCCGTCGATCACCGAGAAAGACCGCGCCGACGTGGCCTTCGCGATCGAGCACGGCGTCGACTACCTCGCACTGAGCTTTGTCCGCCGCGCCGAGGACATTGCGATGCTGCGCGCGCTGCTGCCGAAGGGCATGCTCATTGTCGCGAAGATCGAGAAGGACACGGCGCTCGCACAGATCGACGCGATCATGCGCGCGACGGATGCGGTGATGGTCGCGCGCGGCGACCTGGGTGTGGAGCTGCCGTTCGAGGAGGTGCCGCTCGTCCAGAAGCGTATCATCCGTCTGGCGAACGTCATGGGGCGCCCGGTGATCACGGCGACGCAGATGCTGGAGTCGATGATCCAGAATCCACGTCCCACGCGCGCCGAGGGGAGCGACGTGGCGAACGCGATCCTCGACGGGACCGATGCCGTCATGCTCTCGGCGGAAACGGCCTCCGGTTCGTACCCACGGCTCGCGGTGCAGGCGATGCAGCGCATCATCGCCGAGATCGAGCAGCACCCCGCCGCGCGTCCGGAAGAGCGCCGGCTCGCGCCCGGCTCGGTGACCACCGAAGAGACGATCGCGGCCGCCACCGCCACGGCGGTACGACTGCTGGGCGCGCCACTCGTGATCGTCTTCACCAAGAGCGGCTTCAGCGCGCGCATCGTCGCGGCGCATCGTCCCGGCGTCCCGATCCTCGTGCTCACCGATGTGGAGCGCACCTATCGGCAGATGGCGCTGGTCTGGGGCGTGATTCCCGTGCTCGTGGAGCGTAGCGAGACCTATGCGGAGATGTATGCGAAGGCGCGCGTGGCGCTGCTCGAACACGGCCTCGCCCGCGAGGGTGATCGCGTCATCGTGACGGCCGGCGTGCCCTTCGATGTCCCCGGGACGACCAACCTGATGAAGGTGGAGCTGGTCTGACCGCTCCGGATTGACGCACCCCTCGCCGGTCTGCTTCCCCGGCCTGACTCTCACACCACGAGGTATGCGGTTCCCAGCGCTCTCGCGACCCGTCAAGGCGTTCTTCGCCGCCGACATCCTGGTCAGCATTCCTTATGTGGTGAACCGCCTCGTCGGTCAGCCCTTCGCCAAGATCAACCGACTTGTCGACCTCGACGACGAAGCGAACCTGCCGTCGTGGTATTCATCGATGCAATGGGCGGTCGTTGCCGGCCTGCTCGCGTTCGTTGCGTATCGGCAGCGCAAGCGGGGGGCGGCGTCGGCCATCCCGCTTGCGATCACGTCGGCGATCTTCATGGCGCTTTCGCTCGACGAGATCGCGCAGGTGCATGAAAAGCTCTCGATCGGCGTGAGCGGCAAGGTTGGGCAGGGGCAGGGCGAGTTCAAGACGCTGTGGCTGCCGGCGCTCGGGATTCCGGTGCTGATCGTGATCGGTGTCGCGGCACGACGCGCGAAGGCGGCGTTCGATGCGGTCCCCGGCGCGCTCCAGGCCTTCGGCATAGGGCTGCTCGTCTTTGCCCTCGGCGCGTTCGGCATCGAGCCGGTCGTCAGCCTCGGCATCCATGCGAAGCTCGGGCCCGCCTTCGTGTGGCTGGAGGAGACGATGGAAATGCTCGGCGTCACCTTCATCCTGTGGGGCGCCTTTGCCCTGGCGACCTCCGAAGGCCTCCTCGCGTTCGAGGACCGGGCTGGCCCAACGGCGTGACGCACGTGCCCTGACACCGGGGCTGCGGTTGGGGGTAGCTTCCGACTCGACCCCGTTTCCGCTGTCCGCGCCCTCGTGAAGCTCACGTTCCTCGGTACCGGCACCAGTTTCGGCGTTCCCCAGATCGGGTGTCGCTGTGAAGTGTGTCGCTCTCCGGATCCGCGGGATCGTCGCACGCGGTGTGGCGCCGTCATCGAGACCGACGGTGGCACGCGGCTCCTCATCGACACCCCGCCCGAGTTGCGGCTGCAACTGGTGGCCGCAGGGGTCGATCGCGTCGACGCGGTGTTGTTCACGCACGATCACGCCGATCACATTCATGGCGTGGACGACATTCGGGCCTTCACCGTGCGTCGCGACTCGCCACTGCCGATGTATGGACCGGCAGACACGCTCGATCGGCTCGGTCGCCGGTTTCCCTACATCTTCGACGAGCGGCTGCGTCCGCTGCCCGGGACGTCAAAGCCGGAGGGATCGGCGCGTCCCCTGCGCGACGGCGAAGTCGTGACGATTGGCGATGCGGTCGTCGAGCCGATCGCCGTGCCCCACGGCCTCGTGACCGTGTTCGGGTACCGCATCGGGCCCATCGCCTACGTCACCGATGCCAAGTCGGTGCCACCGGCCGCGGTCGAGCGACTGCGCGGCGTGGAGGTGCTCGTGCTCAATGCGCTGTTTCGCACGGAGCATCCGACGCATCTCTCGCTCGCCCAGGCGGTCGCCGTGGCGCACGACGTCGGGGCGCCACGCACATACCTCACGCACCTGACGCACCAGAACTTTCACGCCGACCTCGAGGCCGAGTTGCCCCGGGGGATCGCCCCGGCGTTTGATGGTCTCATCGTCCGCACGGATGCCTGACCTTCATCACCGCCACGACCATCCACCTGCCTGCCGATGCTGACGCTCGACTACACGTTCATGCTCGCCGACGCCGTGGCCGGCGGCGTCGTCGTCGACCGCTGGGCCGCGTCCGCCGACGCGTTCGCGGCGGCACACGCGGCCGTCGACGTGCGGCGGCGCAGCGGAGAGTTGGGGTTCTTCGACCTGCCTGATGATGCAGGGCTCCAGCGTCAGGTGAGCGACTTCGTGGCACGCACGCGCGGACGGTATCGCGACGTGGTGCTCCTCGGCATCGGCGGATCTGCGCTCGGCCCGACCGCGCTGCGCAATGCCCTGCGTCCGCCACAATGGAACACGCTCGACGACGCGGCGCGCGACGACTGGCCACGCCTGCACGTGCTCGACAATGTCGATCCGGTCACCATCGACGCGGTGCTTGCCAGGGTCACGCTGGCGACCACCCTGTTCGTCGTGATCTCCAAGTCGGGGGGGACGGCGGAGACCATGGCGCAGTATCTCGTGGTGCGCGATCGCCTCGTCCGCGCGGCGCTGCCGCTCGAGGCGCACCTCGTGTTCGTCACGGACCCGACCAAAGGTGCGCTGCGCCCGATCGCAAACGCCGAGGGGATTCCGGCGCTCGACATCCCGGGCAATATCGGCGGACGCTTCAGCGTGCTCTCGCCGGTGGGTACGCTCCCAGCGGCCCTGATCGGCATCGACGTCGCCGCGCTGCTCGCGGGCGCTGGTGACATGGTGCGGCGGACGGACAGCTCCGTGCTCACCGCCAACCCCGCGGCCACGTTTGGGGTGTTGCAGTGGCTCGCGGACACGACGGCGGGCAAACCGATCCAGGTACTCATGCCCTACGCCGACCCGCTCCGCGATGTCGCGGCGTGGTTCGTGCAACTCTGGGCCGAGAGCCTGGGCAAGCAGCATCCGGACGGTCGTCACGTCGGTCCGACGCCGGTGCCCGCGCTCGGCGCCACTGATCAGCACAGCCAGGTGCAGCTCTTCATGGAAGGCCCGCGCGACAAGACGGTGACGTTTCTGGCGGTGGCCACGCCGTCCGTGGACGTGACCATTCCCTCCATCCATGCCGAGGTACCCGACCTGGCTTATCTTGGCGGCCACTCATTGTGGGAGCTGCTCAACACCGAGCGACGGGCGACCGCGGGGGCGTTGGCTTCGCGTGGTCGACCGAGCGCAACGATCGAGATCGATCGCGTCGACGCCTGGCACGTGGGCGCGGTCATGATGTTCCTTGAAATCGCGACGGCGTACGCCGGCGCCCTCTACGGGATCAACGCGTTCGACCAGCCCGGCGTGGAGCTCGGCAAGCAGTTCACGTACGGCATGATGGGCCGGCCCGGCTTCGATCGTTCGCGTCAGGCGTTCGAGGCGCTGCCGCAACCGTCGCCTGACCGCCGCGTCTGACTCCTCCGGCCGCTCCGCCGGAGGAGTAGCTTTCGGCACGTTTCCTTCCACGATCGATCAGCACCGGTATCTCTCCTCATGACCGCTACCAACGCACACGCCGCCTTCGGTGACGCCATCACCCGCGTCGATTCTCGCGTCACCGTTCACGACGAGGCGGTCCTGCGCTCCGATCGCATGGACGCCCTGGTGCGCGAAGCCGTGTTCGGCGAAGGGTCGGCCAGGGACTACGCCCGTTGGCTGATCTGGGAGATCGGCCAGGCGGTCGGCGTGCGCCCGGCATCCATTCATGACTTGTACCTCGCGCGCGGCCGTGGCGAGGTGGGTGGCTTCACCGTGCCGGCGATCAATGTGCGCGGCGCCGCATACGACACGGCACGCGCCATCTTCCGCGTCGCGATCGAACAGAAGGCCGGAGCGTTCCTGCTCGAGATCGCGCGCTCCGAGATCGCCTATACCGACCAGCGACCGAGCGAATACGTCGCGGTCATGCTTGGCGCCGCGCTGCGCGAGGGATTCCGTGGCCCGGTGTTCATCCAGGGCGACCACTTCCAGGTGAACCACAAGAAGTATGCGGCCGATCCGGTCACGGAAGTCGACAACGTGAAGAAGCTCGCCACTGAGGCCATCGAGGCCGGCTTCTACAACATCGATGTCGACACCTCCACCCTGGTGGACCTGTCCCGTGCCACGCTCGCCGAGCAGCAGCGGCTGAACTACGACGAGTGCGCGGCAATCACCACGTTCATTCGCGGGATCGAGCCCAGGGGCGTGACCGTGTCGGTCGGCGGCGAGATCGGCGAAGTCGGCACCGAGAACTCCACGGTGCCGGAACTCCGTGCGTTCATGGACGGGTTCAACGCGGCGCTTGCCCGTTTGCAACCCGGTGCCGCAGGACTGTCCAAGATCTCCGTGCAGTCGGGCACCTCGCACGGGGGCGTCGTGCTTGCCGACGGGTCGATCGCCGACGTGAAGCTCGACCTGAACACGCTCCAGGAACTCTCGAAGATCGCGCGCGACGACTACGGCCTCTCGGGTGCCGTGCAGCACGGTGCGTCGACCCTGCCTGATGACGCCTTCCATCACTTCCCGCGTACCGAAACGGCCGAAATCCACCTCGCGACCAACTTCCAGAACATGCTGTACGACCACCTGCCGTCCGCGCTCCGGGACGAGATCTACGGCTGGTTGCGCGAGAACGCGAAGGACGAGCGCAAGGCGACGGACTCCGACGAGCAGTTCTTCTACAAGACGCGCAAGAAGGCCCTCGGACCGTTCAAGCGCCGGTTGTGGGATCTGCCACCTGACGTGAAGGCGGCGCTGGCCAAGGCGTACGATGCCAAGTTCGGGTTCCTGTTCCGGCAACTTGCGGTTGGAGGTACGCAGGCCGCGGTTCGCCGGACGGTCAAACCGCTGGCCGTCCATCGTCCGATGCCTGGTACCCCGGGCGCGATCGTGGTCGAGGCCGCGCCCGACGACGCCTCGCTCAGCGACTAGGCCCGCGGGGATCGCCGCGCCCGGCCCGGTCGCATGTCGGTCCCCGTGGATGCTCCGTCGCCACGCACGCGCGCACACACGGTCGTGACGCGTGCGCGTCGCGCGATCGTGGCCTTCGCTGCGGCGCTCGGCGACTACGTCCGGCGTGTGTGGCTCTCGAGCGGCGAGGATCGCATCTTCTTCCTCGCCGGCGGCATCGCGTTCAACCTCATGCTCGCTGCCGTGCCGTTCGTTCTGCTGCTCATCGCGGGACTCACGGTCGTGCTCGGCCTGTCGACCGATGCCTCGGTCTCCGAGGTGATCGCACTGGCCGACCGCTTTCTGCCGCCGCACCTGGAATCCGCCAACGCGCCGCTGCATCGGTTCATCACCGACGTGGTCGCGTCGCGACGCTCGATTGGCGCCTGGGGGCTCGTGGTTTACATCTGGGCGTCGACCCGGTTGTTCGGGTCGCTCCGCACGGTGCTCGCCGACATCTTCGACATCGAGACCGAGCGTGGCGTCCTCATTGGCAAGTGGTTCGACGTGCGCATCACCGTGTATTCGTCGATCCTGTTGCTCGTCTGGATCGCGCTCAGCCTCTACCTCGCCGTGGCCCGCACGCGGGGGCTCAACGCGTTGATGGCGGTGGGCCTGCGGCAGGACGTAATGGGCGCCGTGGAGTACGCGATCGGGCGCGCGATCGCATTCGCCTTCGTCGTGCTGATCTTCTTCTCGCTCTACAAGGTGTTGCCCAACCGCAAGATTCGCTGGCGTCAGGCGATGGTGGGCGCGCTATCCTCGGCGGTTCTGCTCGAACTTGCCCGGAATGCCTGGACCGCGGTCACACGATCCTTTGACCCGGGTTCGGTGTACACGGGCACGCTGTACGCGCTCATCTCGGTCGTGTTCTGGGTCTACTACGCGTCGATGATCTTTGTGCTTGGGGGCGAGGTGGCGCAGGCGCAGGAACTCCGGCGGGTCAGGCGGCTCCAGCGCGCACGTTTCGACGTCTGACGCGCGCACGGTCCGCGTTCGAGACCGTGGGATGGTGGAATTCTTCGTGACGGAACCGCCGCACGATCCTAGATTGGAGGGCACGAATCGGCCGGTTCAGGCCGCCATGATGCCTCCGCTCCCCCCGCCGTGATCGATATTCGTTCCGATACCGTCACTCGGCCCTCGCCCGGCATGCGTCAGGCGATCGCGACCGCCGAGGTCGGCGATGACTATCTCGACGGCGATCCAACGACCCGGCGCCTCGAGGTACGCGTCGCCGAGCTGCTCGGTAAGGAAAAGGGGTTGTTCTTCCCCAGCGGCACCATGGCCAACCAGACCGCCGTGTGGACGCTGAGCGAACCGGGCACGGAGGTCTACGCGGATCTCAACGCACATCTCGTAGATCGCGAGATGGTGGCCGCGGCCGTGATCGCTGGCGTGCAGATGCGGACGGTGCAGGGCGAGGGACCCATGATGGACTCCGGATCCCTCGAGCGTGTCTTTCGGCCGGCCTCGCCGTTCTCGCCCCGCGCATCGCTGGTTTGCCTCGAGAACACCCACAACGGCGCCGGTGGTCTGGTCACGCCGCTCGCAGGCATCAAGGCGATGCACGATGTGGCGCGGGCCAAGGGATGCGCCGTGTTTCTTGACGGCGCCCGGCTCTGGAATGCGTCGGCCGCGACCGGAACGTCGCTGCGCGACTTCGCGCGCTACGCGGACCTCGTCATGGTCTCGTTTGCGAAGGGCCTGGGCGCTCCAGCCGGTGCTGCACTGGTTGGCGACGAAGAGCTGATCGACCGCGCCAACGAACACCGCAAGCGACTGGGCGGTGTGATGCGACAGAGCGGAATCCTCGCCGCCGGTGCGCTCTACGGCCTCGAGCACAACGTCGGCCGCCTCTCCGAAGATCACGCCAACGCCGCGCGCTTCGCCGAAAAGGTCGACCACGCCATTGCGGCCACGGTGGTTCCGCCGGAAACGAACATCGTGATGATCGACCTCGCGCCAGGACTCAGTGCACACGACGTGGCACGGCGCGCCCGGGAGGACGGCGTGCTGGTCGGGGCGTGGACCCCATCGCGCGTGCGTGCCGTGCTGCACCTCGATGCACGCGGTGAAGATGTCGATCGCGCGGGCGAGGTGGTGCTGTCGGCGCTCGACGAGTCCTGGCGTGCGCTCGGCGACACGTCGGAATGGCCCGCCCAGTCCAGCGGGCGGGCGTAAACTCGGCCGTGGGGGCGAGGGTGAGCGCCGGGTACCGCAGTGGGTGCTCCAGCGAGTCGACTGGCGACGTCGCCGTGGAAAACGGCCGCGCCGAAGGAGTGGGTCGGGGTGCACTGCCGACGGGCGCACGCGGGCGATCACGTGCTCAGCACCGGCGCGTGCGGGTAGCCCCATCCGGCGCGGTGCGCTACACTTCCCGGTGCTCCAGGTCCCGGAGGGCGTAAGCGCGCCAACCCCGTGAGGACCCCGAAGGTAGCAGCGGTACGCGATGTCTCGCGTTGCTTCGTCAGACCTGGAGTATTGCGCGGGGGTTGATCGCCGACGACGGCATCGCCCCCGCGCGTTTTGTTTCCTTACGACGCCGGCCCCCTTGCTGTGCGCGGCTGCGGCCCCCAGCATGCGAGGTCGAGCGGTATCGGTCCCGCCACTGTTCTTCCAGCCCCTGCCTCGACCTTGATCGCCCTCGCCCGCAAGTACCGTCCAAAGAGCTTCGATACCGTGGCCGTGCAGTCCCACGTCGCGGCCACGCTCAAGGGAGCCATTGCCCGGGGGCGCGTGGCGCACGGCTACCTGCTCTGCGGCCCGCGCGGCGTCGGCAAGACCACGCTGGCGCGCGTCCTTGCGATGGCCCTCAACTGCGAGAACAAGCGCGCCGACGGCGAACCGTGTGGCACGTGCCAGTCCTGCGAGCGCATCTGGACCGGCTCGGCGAGTCTCGACGTCGTGGAAATCGACGCCGCCTCCAACCGCGGCGTCGACGACGCACGCGAGTTGCGCGAACGCGCGATGTACGCCCCATCCGGCGACGACCGCTACAAGGTCTACATCGTCGACGAGGCGCACATGCTCACACGCGAGGCGTGGAACGCGTTGCTCAAGATCCTCGAGGAGCCGCCGCCGCGCGTCGTGTTTGTCTTCGCCACGACCGAGCCGCAGAAGATCACCCAGCTCGCCGCCCCCGTGCTGTCGAGGCTCCAGCGCTTTGACTTCCGGCGCATGAGCGCCGGCGATGTCCGGGATCGCCTGCGCCTGGTGCTCGCTGATGAGGGCATCACGGCCAGCGAAGATGCGTTGTCCATCATCGCACGCGCGGCGGACGGCTCGATGCGGGACGGCCTTTCGTTGACCGACCAGGTGCTCGCGTTAGGCGATGGCGAAGTCACCTCGGCGCGTGTGCGCGAGGCCCTTGGTCTGGTGCCCGAAGACGAGTATATCGGTCTCCTCGACCTCATCGCCGAGCGGCGGGCCGGCGACGTCTTCGACGTCGTGTCGCGCCTCGTGGAGATGGGAATCGATCTCGGCCAGTTCCTCACCGGGCTCAGCGACATGCTCCGGGCACAGCTCGCCGTCAGCCTCGGCTCGCGCACGGTCGAGGTGAGTGAAGAGGCGCTGAAGGCGCTCGAAGACCGCAAGTCCCGATACCCGTCGGGCGACCTCCTGCGCATGCTCACGGCGGTTGCCGAGCTCGAACCCAAGTTCCGAAAGAGCGGTCAGCAACAGATCCTGCTCGAGGCGTTGCTCGTGCGCTTTGCGCTGCTTGATCGCACGGTGGACCTCGAAGCCGTGCTGCGCGAGATGGGTCCCGGTGGCGGCGGTGGTGGCGGTGGTGCGACGGCGAGCCGCAATCCAGCGCCTTCACCGCGACCGTCCGCTCCCCCCGACCGACCCTCGGCTCCGCCCGAGCGACCAACGACCCCACCCGCGCGACTCTCGTCCGCACCCGAGCGACCGACGGCTGGCGCCGAGCGACTCTCGTCCGCACCCGAGCGACCGACGGCTGGCGCCGAGCGACTCTCGTCCGCACCCGAGCGACCGACGGCTGGCGCCGAGCGACTCTCGTCCGCACCCGAGCGACCGACGGCTGCCAGCGAGCGCCTCTCGATTCCGCCCGGGCGGCCGTCGACTCCCCCGGAGCGACCGGTGCGCGCCGAGGGCCCGGGTAGTCGTGACGCTGCCGCCCCCATGCCGCGTGTAACCGAACCGGTTCCGCGGGCGCTCTCCGATTCCCAGCCCGGGGCCACGGACGCCCGAGGGTCCGCCGGCGGACGGATGGCGGTAGCCGAGCCGGTGCCGCGGCGGGTGGCGCCGGTCCAGTCCCAGGCCACGCAACCTGCATCCCATCCCTCCGGCAGGGCCGCCGCGCCGCTGGACATCAACGCCATCGTGGAGGCGTGGGACGACATCGTCGCCGGCTTGCGGCGAGACCGTCCGCTTGTCGCTTCGTTGCTCGAACATGCGGTTCCAGTGGCGGTGACGGCCGGAGGGCTGCTCACCCTGCAGCTCGACCAGCCCGGACTTCACGAGGGCGCGGCGTCGCGCATCGCCGACCTGACCGGCGCGCTCGTTCCGGGCATCGCCGGAATCACGAGGGTCGCGATCAAGCCCCCAGCCAGTGACGCGCGACCGTCCCCAAAGCGCATGACCGCAGAAAGCGTCAAGGCGGATACGTTGCAGTCGTTGCGCAAGAAGAGTCCGATGCTCGCCGACGCGATCGACGCGCTGGACCTCGAGCTACTTTAGGAAGGCGCACCAGCGGGTCCGAACCCGCGCGCCGACCGTTCGATGACGGCGCCGTGCGTACGCGCTTCCCGCCTCCCTGCGTCCCCATTTCGATCATCCGTCCCCATGGCCGACATCTTCAAGATCCTCCAGCAGGCGCAACAGGTGCAGAGCCGCATGGAGCAGATGCAGGAAGAACTTGCGAAGCTCACGGTCACCGGATCGGCGGGGGGCGGCATGGTGAGCGTCGAATGCGATGGCAAGGGGAACGTCAGGAAGGTCAAGCTCGACCCATCAACGGTGAATCCGGCGGACGTTGAGATGCTCGAGGACCTGATCGTGGTGGCGATGACCGAGGCTCAGAAGAAGGCCGCCGAGATCGCGAAGGAGACGGCGCAAGCCGAGATGGGCAAGTTGACCGGCGGGATGAACCTGCCGTTCAAGCTGCCGTTCTGAACGTATGTCGGCCATCGACGACCTGGCCAACGAACTGGCAAAGCTCCCCGGCGTGGGACGCAAGACCGCGCTTCGCCTCACCTACCACCTGCTCAAGCAGCCACCCGAACGCAGTCGGCGGCTGGCGCATGCCCTGGAAGTGCTGACGGAGCGCGTCCACCCCTGCCGGGCGTGCCACAATCTCACCGAAGATCCCGAATGTGCGATCTGCCGGGACCCAAGACGTGACCGAACCATGATTTGCGCCGTCGAAGAAGCGGCAGATATCGGCGCAATCGAGCGGGCGGGGGAGTTTCGTGGCCTGTATCACGTTCTCGGCGGGCGGATCTCGCCGCTGGACGGGGTGGGTCCCGAACATCTCTCGTTTCGGGATCTCGAACGGCGGATCACTGCCGGGGGCGTGGTGGAAGTGATCGTGGCGACCAACCCGAGCGTGGAAGGGGAGGCCACGGCGCTGTACCTGCAGCAGCTGCTGGCGCCGCTGCCGGTGAGGGTGAGTCGGATCGCGCGCGGGTTGCCGATGGGCGGCGACCTCGAGTACGCAGACGGAGTCACGATCGCGCAGGCCCTGGCAGCGCGGCGCGACATGCGGTGATGGCGCTCCCGGTGCCGGGAGCCTAACGAATTGACGAATGCATCCTGGAGCGACGAGCTGGTCCCTGAGCGAAGCCGACAACGCGGCCATCGGACAGCAGTTGCAGCGGTTCCTCCTCGACTGCAACGCGCGCTGCGCGCTGGTTGTGGATCGAAGCGGCCAGCTGATCACCACCGGCGGCGACCGGCCGGCCTTTGACGTGACCGCGTTCGCCACGCTCGCGGCCGCTGATTTCTCGGCCAATGACCAGTTGGCGCGCCTGATCGGTGAGCGCGACTTCAACACACTGTTTCACCAGGGGGAGCGCGAGTCGATGCTCCTGGCCGACGTCGCGCGCCGCGCGATCCTGGTGGTACTCTTCGACAACCGCACTACCCTGGGGATGGTCCGACTGAAGATGCGAGGCGTCGTCGAGGAACTGAATCGCCTGTTCGAGCGGATGTTCGCGGGCTCGGCCACCCGCCACGCGGGGCACGCGCCCGCGCTGCTCGGCGATGTGGATGACGAGATCGATCGTCTCTTCCAGTAGTCGGGACGCGAGGGGACGACGATGTCGATGATCAACTACGCGTCACGCGAGATCAACTGCAAGATCGTGTATTACGGGCCGGGGCTCGGTGGCAAGACCACCAACCTCGAGCACGTCTACCAGAAGGTCGCGCCCTCGACGCGCGGCAAGCTGATCTCGCTCGCCACCGAATCCGAGCGCACGCTCTTCTTCGACTTTCTCCCGGTCGACCTCGGGACCATTCGCGGCTTCAAGACGCGGTTCCATCTCTACACGGTGCCGGGGCAGGTCTACTACAACGCCAGCCGCAAGCTCATCCTCAAGGGAGTGGACGGCATCGTCTTCGTGGCCGATTCCCAGGTCGACCGCATGGAGGCAAACCTGGAGTCGATGCAGAACCTGTACGACAACATGAGCGAATACGGGTACGACCTGACCCGCATGCCGTTCGTGATCCAGTACAACAAGCGCGACCTGCCCAACGCGGCCACGCTGGCCGAACTCCAGGCATCTCTGAATCCAGGCTGGGAAGTCACCGAGCCGGCTCGGCAACGAAACACGCCTGACGTGTATCACGCGGGCACGTACCTTGTAGAACAGGTGGCCACGGGAGAGTGGGTCGAACGCGCCACGCATTTCGAGGCGGTCGCGGTGACCGGTGATGGGGTCTTCGATACATTGAAGGCGGTCTCCAAACTCGTCCTGAAAGCCCTGTCCTGACGCCTTACCGTCCGGCCATGAATCTGCCGAACGCCATTACGATGAGTCGAATCGCCGCGACGCCACTGATCGCGGCACTGATCGTCAACGCCGGATGGATGCCGCGCCTCTCGGCCTGGCTCCTGTTCGTTGCCGCTGCCGTCACCGACTACTTCGACGGCAAGCTGGCACGGGACCGAAACCTCGTCACCAACCTCGGGAAGATCCTCGACCCGCTGGCCGACAAGCTCCTGCTCGTCGCCACGCTTCTCCCGATGTACTGGCTCACGCGCGACGTCGATTTCGTGACTACCGCGCCGGTCGCCAGCTGGGCCGCCGCGGGCACCGTGGGCCCGGTCATGCACGGCGCCCGCATTTCCTGGCCGTTCGTCACCCCGCTGGGCCTGATTGGCCTGCCGTTCTGGATCGTCGCCATCGTGCTCGGCCGCGAGGTCTTCATGACCGTCTTCCGCGAATACGCCAAGCGGCGCGGTGTGATCATCGCGGCAATCGGCCCCGCCAAGTGGAAGACCGCCTTCCAGCTGATCTGGGTGGGCGCGGCGTTCTTCTGGTTCTTTGCGGCCTCCGCCGCAGCAGAACACCGCTGGAACAACGACGCGTGGCACGCCTTTGCTTACTTCAACGGCATCGTGGGCACCGTCTCCATGCTCATCGCCGTGGGCCTGACCCTCTACTCCCTCTGGCTCTATCTGCAGCGCTACGGGAACCTCTTCCTGGGAGATCGGAGCGCACGAAGCTGAAGGGTCGGTCACGACGAGATCAGGGCGGAGCGCTTGAAGCGCTTCGCCCTATTGCTTTATGTCCACGCCTTACGGCGTGCGAGGTGACCTTGTGGTCGCCACGTCGCCCGGCCCTCCGCCCGATCCGAACGTGGAAATCGTCACCATCGGCGACGAGCTGTTGTTAGGCCTGACCGTCGACACCAACGGCGCGTGGCTCGCGCGCGAACTCGCGCACCTCGGGGTCTCCGTGGCACGCCGTGGATCAGTGGGCGACAACGCCGACGACATCACAAGCGCCGTCGGTGAAGCGCTGGCGCGCTCCGGGGCCGTCATCACCACGGGAGGGCTGGGGCCCACCGCCGACGATCTCACCAAGCCGGCCATCGCTGCGATCTTCGGGCGCGACCTCTATTTCGACGAGGTGCAGTGGGAACGCCTTCGCGAGATCTGGCGGTCGCGCGGTCGGGCCGGCGAGCCACCCGAGGCAAACAAGCAACAGATGATGCTGCCCCGAGGCTGCACCGTGCTCGTCAATCGGCATGGAAGCGCGCCGGGCATCTTCCTCGAGGATGCGGACGGTCGATGGGTCGCCATGCTGCCTGGTGTGCCCCGGGAGATGCGAGGGCTGTGGGTCGATGAGCTCGAGCCACTCGTGAGGCGGCGACTTCCGCCCAACGCGGAACCGATCCGCTCGCTTGTGGTGCGCACGACCGGGATCGCCGAGTCCGCCCTTCCGGCCCGTTTGGGCGACGCGGCCCAGGGGATCGACGGGCTCGCGCTGGCGTACCTGCCCGGTCAGGAGGGCGTCGACCTCCGCCTGACGAGTCGTCACCGGTCGGCGGCCGTCGCTGAGGTCGCGCTTCGGGCCGGAGCCGACCTGCTCAGGCGTCGCATTGGTTCCCCCGTGTATGCAGAAGGCGCCACCGATCTCGCCGAGGTGGTGCTCGAGCGCTGCCGTGCCCTCGGCCGAACGCTCGCCGTCGCCGAGAGCTGCACGGGGGGCCTGCTTGGCGCTCGGCTCACGGCGATTCCCGGATCGAGCGATGTGTTCCTGGGCGGCTTGATCACCTATGCCAATCAGGCGAAGGAGACACTGGCCGGCGTCACGCCCGAAATGCTGGAGAACGTGGGCGCCGTGTCACGGGAGGTGGCTGAGGCGATGGCGCGTGCCGCTCGCGAACGGTTGGGAGCGTCCATCGGCATCGGCATCACCGGCATCGCCGGCCCGGGCGGAGGGACGCCTGCCAAGCCGGTGGGCCTCGTCTGGATCGCCCTGGTCGATGACGGCGCCCCCCTCTCCCTCGGGGGCCAGATGATCGGCGACCGGCAGGAGATTCGGTTTCGGGCCACGCAGACTGCGTTGGACATGATCCGGAGGCGCCTGGCGCCAGCCGCGGAGGAAGGGAGCCCCGCGTAGCCAGCCTCTCGACGGGCCGTTGTTTCCGCTCAAGTCACAGTGGAGATTTGAGTTGCGCCTTTGGGCCAGCCCGACACGGGGTCGAAACCCTCGCGCGCTCACGTGAGTAATCCTGAGACATGCCTGAACACGATCCTATCCAAGAGCCCGACACTTCGGGGGGGGCGCCGGCCGACGGCGCCCCAGGCGTCGAGACGTCCCGTGAAGACTGGCAGCGAGCCCTGGACGAGCAGCGCGACAAGCATCTGCGGCTCGCCGCCGAGTACGACAATTTCCGCAAGCGCGCCGTGCGCGAGCGGCAGGAGGCCGGCTGGCGCGCGCAAGGCGACCTGGTGAGCGGGCTTCTCGAGATGATCGACGACGTCGCTCGGTTTGCCCACGTGGACCCCGACTCCACCGACGCACGCACCGTGGTCGAAGGGGTGGCCATGGTTGAGAAGAAGCTGCTCAAGGCCCTGGGCGGGCACGGGCTCGAAGTGGTGAATCCGGTGGATCACCCTTTCGACCCCAATCATCATGAGGCCGTGAGCACGGAGCCCGCGGAATCGCCGGAGATGGACCACGTCGTTTCACGCGTGTTCCAGCCGGGCTACGTCTTTCGTGGCCAGCTGCTGCGGCCCGCGCGCGTCGCCGTCCGTCAGTGGGCCGAGTGAGGGGCCGTTAGGCAGCGATGGCGCAGAGCAAGGACTACTACGCCGTCCTCGGCGTGTCGTCGACGGCGGCAGCCGACGACATCAAGAAGCAATATCGCCGGCTGGCCAAGAAGTATCATCCTGACGCGAACCCCAACGATCCAAAGGCGGCGGAGCGTTTCAAGGAGATCTCCGAGGCGTATCAGGTGGTCGGCGATGCGGAGAAGCGGAAGCAGTACGACGACATGCGGCGCCTCGGTGCTTTCAGTGGTTTCCCGGGAGCGGGCGGCAGCGCCGGACCACGTCCTCGCCCGGGCGCGACGAGCGGCGCCGGTGGGGCGACGTCGGGTTCGACGCGCTACCAGGACTTCGACATCGGCGGCCTCGGGGGACTCGGCGATCTGTTCAGCTCGATGTTCGGTGGCGGCAAGGGGGGCCCGAGAGGTCGCGCCGCCGAACAGGGCCAGACCATCGAAACCACGCTCGAGATCCCGTTCCGTACCGCGGCCGCCGGGGGCAAGGTGCCGATCGAGATCGACGTCAACGAAGACTGCGATACGTGCAAGGGCACCGGCGCCGCGCCTGGCGCGACGATCAAGATGTGTCCTGAATGCAATGGCCGCGGCGTCGTGTCGTTTGGTCAGGGTGGCTTTGCCGTCAATCGCCCGTGCCCCATGTGCGCCGGCCGTGGCCAGGTGCCCACCGAGCGTTGCACCACGTGCAGTGGCTCCGGCGAGGTGCGCCGTCGCAAGGGCGTGCTCGTGACGATTCCGGCGGGTGCGGACACCGGTACGAAGATCCGACTCAAGGGGCAGGGCGCCAAGGGTTCGAACGGTGGCCCGGCGGGCGACCTCGACATCACGCTGTTGGTGCAGGCCGATCGGTTCTATCGCCGCGACGGCAACGACCTGGTGGCCGAGGTTCCGCTCAACCTTGCGCAGGCCACGCTCGGGACGCGCATCACGGTGCGCACGCTCGATGGCAAGAAGGTGACGCTGAAGATTCCCGCCGGCACTGACAGCGGACGCCGTTTTCGCGTGCGTGGGCAGGGGATCGAAAAGGATGGCCAGAAAGGCGACCTCATCGTCGAGGCGACGATCACGGTGCCTGACGAGTTGACCGAGGAGCAGGAGAAGCTGTTCCGCGCATTTGCCGAATCGGTGGGCATGAAGTCGTAGCGAGGTGCCGTGGCCGGAACGGTTTTCGTGCTGGCCGCGGTCGGAGTACCAGCGTTCTCCACGGGTATTGGCGGTCGCTGGGCGCAGCCGCTCTGACGAGGACGTGGCCGTGGTCACGATATGGACCCAGTGTCTCGAGGCACGTGCATCTCCCTGATGATTGCATCCGGCGACGCCACCGCGCTCCGCGATTCGCCGTGCGATGCGGCGCGATGCTCCTCCTGCTGGCCGCGTGTGCGCGTCCCGCGTCGGAGGTCGCCCGGGTGACCTCGGTGATGCGCGGACCACTTGTGATTGCGCACCGTGGGGCGAGTGGCCACCTGCCCGAGCACACCCTCGAGGCCTACGATCTCGCCATCTCGCAGGGCGCCGACTACATCGAGCCCGACCTCGTGAGCACGAAGGACGGCGTGCTCGTGGCGCGTCACGAGAACGAGATCTCCGGCACGACCGACGTGGCCACGCGCTTCCCCGAGCGGCGACGCACGATCATGGTCGACGGCGACGCCGTCACCGGATGGTTTGTCGAGGATCTCACGCTCGACGAACTCCGGACCCTGCGGGCACGGGAGCGACTCGCCACGCGATCGCACGCGAATGACGGACGCTTCAGCGTGCCGACGTTCGACGACGTGCTGGCACTCCTGCGCCGGCGCGAGCGCGAGACCGGCCGCACGATTGGCGTCTATCCCGAGACCAAGCACCCGACCTACTTCCGATCGATCGGGCTGCCGCTCGAAGAGCGCCTGCTGGAGGATCTGGCCCGCCACGGATTCCACGAACGCGACCACGAGGTGTTCATCCAGTCGTTCGAGAGCGGCAACCTTCGCGCGCTGCGTGCGCGTACATCGATTCGCCTGATCCAGTTGATCGACAAGGGTGGCCTGCCGGCCGATCGTGTGGCGGCGGGCGACGGGCGCACCGTCGCCGAGTTCGTCTCGGCGGCATCGCTGCGCGAGATCGCTGGCTATGCGTTTGGCGTTGGCGTACACAAGGAACTCGTGCAGCCCGTGGACGATCGCGGCGCACTCGCCGCGCCCACCACGCTCGTGCAGGATGCGCACGCGGCTGGCCTCGCCGTGCACGTGTGGACGCTGCGCTCCGACGCGCCGTTCCTTCCTGCGGCGTACGCAGGCGATGCGTCCGCGGAATGGCGGCGCTTCATGGCGCTGGGCGTCGATGGCATGTTCGGCGACTTCCCGATCGAGGGAGTGACAGCGCGCCGCCGTTGATTGCGGTTCCACGCGTCGGCAAGGACGAGTTCGGCTGCGCGTGAGGCATTCCACCACTCCAGAGCTCGTCAGCGTTTACCCCTCACGGATCGTGGCGGCGCGTCGCCACGCGTTGCACCGTGATGAGCGGATCCGAGGTGCTCCGCACGTGATGCGCACGCCGCAGCAGAACGCCTGCGCAACGCGTTATGCACTCGTCAGGCACGACAGCACGCATGGTCGTGGTCCCGGCATGTGCACGCAGCACATGGATTCGCACGACCTTCACATGGAGGCACAGTGTCCACGTCTGTCCTACGTCGATGGTCCTGCCGCGCCGCGGTGGCGACCACAGTTCTGCTCGGGGTGACATCGGCACTCCGGGCGCAGGCCATTGGATCGATCACCGGTCGCGTCACCGATTCCGATGGGTCCGGCCCGGTAAACGCGGCGCAGGTCGTCGTCGTCGGCACGCGACTCGGTGCGGCGACGTCGCTCAATGGTGAGTATCGCATCACGGGAGTGCCCGCGGGGGCACACGAGGTGCGCGTGGTGCGCATCGGGTACACGCCGGTGCAGCAGCAGGTGACCGTGACGGCCGATGGGTCGGTAACGCTCGACTTCACGATGACGAAGGCGGCGACGCGGCTCCAGGAGGTCGTGACGACAGCAACGGGACAGATGGAGCGAAAGTCGTTCGGGAACGTGGTGGCCACGATCAAAACGGATTCGATCGCGGCAGTTGCACCGGTCACGACGGTGAACGAGCTGCTCCAGGCCCGTACGCCGGGTGTCCAGGTGATCCAGGGCTCCGGCCAGACCGGCACGTCCTCCTCGATTCGCATCCGCGGCACGAGTTCGCTCAGTCTCACCAACGAGCCATTGATCGTGGTCGATGGCGTCCGATTCGACAACGGTGCGGCGCCAGGCAACACGTCGACGCAGCGCATCAATCGCTTCTCGGGCATCAATCCCGAGGAGATCGAATCCATGGACGTGATCAAGGGTCCATCGGCGGCGGCGCTTTACGGCACGGCCGCTGCGAACGGCGTCGTAGTCATTCGCACGCGTCGTGGCCGCGCCGGGCGCACGCAGTGGACCGCGCAGGGTGAATACGGACTCGTCGATCAGCCCGCGACCTTCGATGACAACTGGCGCAGCTGGGGCCAGAGCATCAACGCCGCGGGCCAGCGCATCGGCGCGCCCAACATCCAGTGTCGCATCGCGAACTTCGCGGCCAGGACGTGCGTGATCGACTCGCTCTCCAGGAACAATCCGCTGGGAGACGCCGGCACCTCACCGTATACGCAAAAACCTCGCTACGTGGGCGGCCTGCAGGCCTCGGGCGGGACCGACCTCCTTCGCTTCTTCGTGGCCGGCGAACGTGAGATCGAGACGGGTCCTTACGAAATGCCCTCGAGCGAGGTGCGGCGTCTGACGACGGAACGCGGCAAGGCGCCGACCGAACGCCAGATCAATCCGAACCACCTGGAACAGAACACGCTTCGGGCGAACATGCAGCTCGCGCTCGCGCAGAACATGACGCTCGACGTGTCGACCGGCTACACGTATCGCGAACTGTATACTCCGTTCGATGGCGGCTTCTTTGCCGGCCTGACGTTCCAGGGCATGACGGGGCCGGGCTGGAAGAATGCCACCAACGGATATCAGCGCGAGTTTGTCGGCGACATCTTCTCCATCGAGCAAAAGCTCACCGACAACCGCCTGGTCGGTTCGGCGGCGTGGAACTACACGCCGCGCTCCTGGCTGCAGTTCCGTGCGACGACCGGGCTCGATCAGGACCACTCGTACAACCATCGCCAGAATCTGCGCGGCGAGGGTCCACGAGCCGCCCAGGCATGGGGGCCCAACCCGCTGGAAGGCGGAAAGTTCTACGATCGATCGAACACGTCACGCTTCACCGTGGACCTCGGCAGTACGGCGACGCTCGACGTCACACCCACGCTGAACTCGCGAACCACCGTCGGACTGCAGTGGTTCAAGGACGAGCAGTATCAGGGTCAGGGGCAGGGGTACAACCTCCCGCCGGGCGCCACCACGACAAACTCAGCCGGGCTGGTGCGATCCTTCGAGTTCACGACGGAGAACGCGACATACGGTGCGTTCGTGGAGGAGCAGCTTGGCCTCCGGGACCGCCTGTTTCTCACCTTTGGACTGCGTACCGACCAGAACTCGGCGTTCGGCCGCAGCGTTGGCAACACGATCTACCCGCGAGCCGCAGGCTCGTACGTGCTGAGCGAAGAGCCGTGGTACAAGCCGGTGCTCGGGATCTCGCGCGCGAGGGTCCGCGTCGCCTACGGAAAGGCCGGCGTACAGCCGGGAACCACGGCGGCCATCCAGTTCCTCAATGCCTCGACCTTCCCGGCCGACAACGGCGAACTGCCCGGCCTGAGGTTGACCTCGATCGGCAATGCGCTGCTCAAGCCTGAGGTCACCACGGAACTCGAGGGCGGGTTCGATCTCGGCCTCTTCTCGGATCGGATCAACGTCGAAGCCACCTACTTCCGCAAGCGCTCCAAAGACGCACTCTTTGCCAAGCCACTGCCGCCGTCCTACGGCGCCGGCACTACGCAGTGGGTAAACCTCGCCGCCGTCGAGAACAAGGGCTTCGAGCTCACGATCGACGCGAACATCGTTCAGGAGCGGGTATTCAGCTGGAACCTCCGACTGGGTGGCTCGCAGATCAAGAACAAGCTGCTGGACGACGGTGACGTGGCGCTGGGCAGCCCGGTCGGTGCTCGCAACGTGGAGGGTTATCCGCTGTTCGGTCTCTGGGACCGCGAACTCACGGGCTGGAACGACGCCAATGGGGACGGCATCCTCACCGACGCCGAGATCACGGTGGGCGCCGACAAGTACCGCGGATCCACCTTGCCGCAGCGCGAAGCCGGCATGAACAACACGTTCGGCTTCTTCAACAATCGGTTGCGCGTGAATGCCCTGTTCGACTATCGCGGGCAGTTCTGGAACCAGTGGGGCTACTTCAACCAGCGCTGCGTGGGCACCGGCAACTGTCGCGAGGTCAACGACCCGAAGACGCCGCTCGAATGGCAGGCGCGGGCGGTGGCGGCCAACTCGCCGTCCAAGCGCACGGTCTGGGGCACATTCGTGGAGAACGACTTCATCCGCTTCCGCGAGCTGTCCGTCGCCTACCAGGTGCCGGAGCGCCTCACGCAGCAATACCTCAAGAGCCGCAATGTCAGCATCGTCTTCAGCGGTCGAAACCTCGGGGTGCCGTGGACCAAGTACCCGGGCATCGACCCCGAGACCAACAGCTCGGTCCAGAATACGGGCGGTGGCAACAACGACTTCTTCTCGACTCCGCTCCTGCGCTACTGGATCACGCGCGTCAACATCGGCTTCTAACCGCGTCTCCCACGCACCCAACGAGGACACACGCATGACTCGCATGCATCTTTGGACGCGACACGGGCGGACGTTGCTCGCCCTTGGCTTGTCCACGCTGAGCGCCGCTTGCAGCCGCGACGAGCTGCTGGCGGTGAACACGCCCGATCAGATCACGCCAGAAGCCGCCGCCAGCCCAACGGGTGCGGCCGCCCTCCGTGTCTCTGCGCTCGGCAACTTTGCCAACCTCTATTCCGGTGACAACGCCGGCAGCGGCGTCGGCCTCAACATTCTCGGCGGCCTGCTCACCGACGAAATGACGACGCACCGCGGTGGCACCGAACACGCCGATAGCCGCGCGGTCAACGAGAACACGTTTCCGTCGACCGTGTGGACGCTGGTCGGTGGCGCCCAGACCCAGCTGATCCGGGCCCGAAAGGCGCTGGCCCAGTACGGAGCGCCCGGGGCCACCAACAGCACGCAGATGGCCAACCTGCAGGCGCTCGAGGCCTACGTGTACACACTGACGGCCGAGCACTATTGCAACGGTGTGCCGATCGGCAACGCCGACGACGCCAACCCGCAGACGGTGAACCTCACCAATGCCCAGCTCTATTCACGGGCGATTGCATCGTTCGATTCGGCGCTCGCGCTCGCACCGGCCACCGATGCCGCAACGCGCAACCTGATTGCCCTGGGCAAGGCACGCACGCTGCTCAACCAGGGCACCACGCAATACGCCGCGGCCGCCGCTCTCGTGGCCAACGTGCCAACGTCGTATACCTACATGGTGCAGCACTCCCGCACCACGATCGTCAACGACGTGTACGACTGGATGGTCGCGACACCGAACTTCGGCGTGGTCAATCGTGAGGGCGGCAACGGGTTGGATTACCTCTCGTCGGGCGACCCGCGTATCAAGTTCGGTGCGACCCGCCCTGGTCAGGACGGCTCGCCAGCCGTCATGCCCACGAAGTTCCCGGCGGGCGACTCACCAGTGGAACTGGCGAGCGGCATCGAGGCCCGGATGATCCAGGCCGAGGCCGCGCTCGCCGCCGGCGACCTGCCAGGGTACCTGGGCTACCTCAATGCAGCGCGCGCCACGCTCACCGGCCTTGCGCCGCTCACCGATCCGGGCACGCAGACCGATCGCGTCAACACGCTGTTTCGCGAGCGCGCCTTCTGGTTCTGGCTGACGGCACACCGCGTTGGTGACCTGCGAAGGCTCATTCGCCAGTATTCTCGCGGCGCCGAGACCGTGTTTCCGTCGGGGGCGTACTTCAAGGGCGGCACCTACGGGACCGACGTCAACCTCATCCCCTCGAACGCCGAGCGGAACAACTCGGGGTACACTGGGTGCGCTGATCGGAACGCGTAACCGACAGCCTGGCAGCAGAACGGGTGGACGAGTGAAGGCGACTCGTCCACCCGTTGCCATGAGGGTGGCCGTGCGCCGACGACCCTCGTCAGGCAGCCAGGATCGGGAGGGCGCCGCGCACACCTGATGCGCGCGCGATGAACCCGCCACCCAGGACGCGGTCCCCGTCGTACATCACGAGCGACTGACCTGGCGCGATCGCGGCCACGGGCTCGTCCAGCGCAAACTCCACCGTGTCGGCCTCCACCCGAACGATCTCGGCGGGCGCGACCGCCGAGCGATGGCGCACGCGAACCTGCACGTGTGCGCCAACGGGCAGCGGGTCGACGAGCCAGTTCACCTCCTGCGCAACCACGCCACTCCCGAGCAGCGCCGCCCGCGGCCCCACCACGACCGCCCGCGTCTCCGGTCGGATCGCCACCACGTACAGCGGCTCCGGGAAGCCGCCCGGCAGTCCGCGCCGCTGGCCGATCGTGAAGCGGGCGTACCCGTGATGCTCGCCGAGCACTCGCCCGTCGATGTGCAGCACCGGGCCGGGCGACAGCGAGGGCGTGTCAGCACCGAGCCGCTGGGCGATGATGCGCGTGTGATCGCCATCGGGCACGAAACAGATGTCCTGGCTCTCCACCTTTTCCGCCACCACCTCGAGCCCGTGGGCGTGGGCCATTCGCCGCGTCTCGACCTTGGTGAGGTGCCCAACCGGGAGCAGCATGCGGGCGAGCACCGCGCGATCGATGCCCCAGAGGAAATACGTCTGATCCTTGTCCGGGTCGACGCCGCGATGCAGCTCGCCGTTGGCCATCCGCGCGTAGTGCCCCGTCGCGATGTACGGTGCGTCGATCGCGTCGGCCTTGCGCAGCAGGTCGCGGAATTTGGTGAACGTGTTGCAGCGCACGCAGGGAATCGGGGTACGGCCCGCCTCGTACTCCTGCACGAAGTTGTCGACGACGTCCTCGCCAAACCGCGTCTCGAGGTTGAGGACGTAGTGCGGAATGCCAAGCCCCTGGCACACGCGGCGCGCGTCGTTCACCGAATCGAGCGAACAGCACGGCCGGTCGGGCACCTCGTCGCCGTGGCAGAACAGCTTCATCGTGGCGCCGACCACGTCGTACCCCTGCTCGACGAGCAGCGCGGCCGCGACCGAGGAGTCGACCCCCCCTGACATGGCGACCAGCACCCGCGCCGGCATCTCAGCTCACTCCGCTGAGCCGCCTGGCCTTGGTGACGAGGGCAGGGAACACCTCGGCAACGCGCTGAACGTCGACATCACTCGTTAGGCCTCCCAGCGACATGCGGATGGCCGCGGCCGCCGTACCGGGAGACACGCCCATCGCCGACAGCACATGCGATGGCGTGACGCTTCCGCTCTGACACGCCGACCCCGCCGAACACGCGACGCCGCGCAGGTCCAGGGCCATCAGCATCGCCTCGCTGTCGGTCCCCGGTACGGAGATATTCAGGATGTGCGGCGCGCGCGGCGCGCCTCGTCCGTGCACGACGGCGTCCGGGATCTGCGCGAGCAGCGCGGCCTCGAGCGCATCGCGCAACTGCCGCAAACGCGCCACCTCGGACTCACGCTCCGCCAGGGTCAGCTCGGCCGCGACGGCAAAGCCCACTGCCATGGCCACGTTTTCGGTGCCCGGTCGACGGCCGCGATCCTGCGAGCCGCCGTGCATGAGGGGCTCGAGCGGCGTGCCTCGACGCAGGAACATCGCGCCGATTCCCTTGGGAGCGCCGATCTTGTGACCCGAGATCGTGAGGTAGTCCACCGGTAGCGCCTGCAGGTCGATGACCACCTTTCCGAACGCCTGCACGGCATCGGTGTGGAACAGGGCTCCGCGCGACTTGGCGAGCGGGACGAGTGCCGGGATGTCCTGCAGGACGCCCACTTCGTTGTTCACCCACATGATGCTGACGCACGCCACACGCTCGTCGACGAGCGCCTCGTAGCTCTCGCGTCGCACCAGCCCGTCCGGCGATACCTCCAGAATGCGCTCTTCGCCGCCTTCCTTCTGCACCTGATGTGCGGCGGCGAGCACCGCCTTGTGCTCGATCGGCGTGGTGACGATGGCGGGCCGCACGTGCCGCACCGCCCGCCAGCTGCCGAGCAGGGCGAGGTTATCGCCCTCGGTTCCCCCGGAGGTGAAACACACCTCGTCGGGATGTGCGCCCAGGCAGTGCGCCACGCGTTCACGCGCCTCGTCGAGGGCCGTGCGGGCTTCACGACCCCAGCGGTGCATGCTCGAGGGGTTGCCGAACCGCGGCCCGAAGAACGGCAGCATCGCCTCCAGCACTTCCGTTCGCACCGGAGTCGTGGCCGCGTAGTCCAGGTAGATCGGGCTGCTCATGAAGAAAAAATGCCCGGTTACCCAGGGTCGTGGTAGGGCCTCGGCCATCCTGGCCCGCTCAGCCCAGGTCCACCTCACCGCGCCTGAAGCGCCCAACGGCAATCAGGAGCAGTATCGCGGCGAGCACCGCACACGTCCCACTGATCCACCAGGCCACGCCCTCCACGCCCAGGTCGCCCAGTCGGGCCGAGATTCGTGCCCGCGACGCCTCGGGAACAAACTGGACGGCCGCGACCGGAATCATCGTTGCCACGAGGAGGATCACGCCGAACAGCTGCTGCGCCTGCCGCACGGTCGCCGCGCGCAGGGACACCAGCACCCCGAGCCCGGACACGAATGTGGCGGAGGTGCCGAGCAGCACGAGGAGCGAAACCAATCGATGGGCCGACATCCACTCGGCACGTTCGCCGAACGCGACACGCACGGTGATGAGCCCGATCGCCAGGTTGCTGAGCGCGAACGCGTACCCGTAGAGCACCGCCGCGATCACCTTGCCGAGCAGGATCGACGCATCGCTGAGTCGTGTGGACAGCAGCGTTTCCAGCGTGTGCCGTTCGCGCTCACCCGCCACCGAGTCCGACACGATGGTTGACGTCATGCTGGAAGTGATGAACGGCCAATAGAAGAACATGATCGTGAGATTCGCCCAGCCGGGCCCCAGCTGGAGCGGGACGAAGATCCCGAGAAAGGCGACCACGAGCAGGATGGACCATCCGCCGCGTCGCACGTGCGCGAACTGGTCCATGATCTCCATCCACTCCTTGTGCGTCACGGTCCACGTGTCGCGGATCATGCGCGCGCTCCGGCGCCCGGGGCGTCGACAAGGTCGAGGAACGCATCTTCGAACGTGGCGCGGTCCGGTCGCACCTGCTCGATGTCCACGCCATGCGCCGAGAGCCAGTGGACCAGGGCCGGCGTACGGCCGCTGGGCGTGAACTGGATGCGAAGTCCGCCATCGACGCGCTCGACCGACGCCACGCCCTCGACCAGCGCGAGGCGGTTCACGATGTCATCCGTGGGTGCGTTGCTGGTGGCGATGATGATCCGGTCGCGGGTGCGACGTTCGCGCAGTTGCGACGGCGTGCCGAAGCCCATGAGCGCTCCTCGCCGTACGATCCCGACCAGTGCGCAGAGGCGCTCTGCTTCCGCGAGGTTGTGCGTCGTGAGGAACACGGTGACCCCTTCATCGCCCGAGAGGCGAGCCAGGTCATCCCGGAGTGACGCGCTGGCCACCGGGTCGAGGCCGGCCGTCGGTTCATCGAGGAACACCAGCGGTGGACGGTGGAGCACCGCCCTGGCGACGGCGAGCCTCTGCTTCATGCCGCGGCTCCAGGTACCCACCACTTCGTCGCGCCGCTCCCAGAGGCCAAATCGCGAAAGCAGCTCGCGGATGCGGGCGCTGCGATCGGACGGCGACAGTCGCCACACGCGAGCAAAGAAGTCGAGGTTCTGCCGCGCGCTCAGTCGTTCATAGAGCCCGGTGTGTTCCAGCAGGGCGCCGCAGGCGGTGCGCACGCCCTCCCCATCGCGCACCGGGTCGCGACCGAGCACCTCGACGCGGCCGGCGGTGGGGTGGGCCAGGCCAAGCAGCACCCGGATCAGCGTGGTCTTGCCCGCGCCGTTCGGCCCGAGGAACCCGAACACGATGCCGGCCGGGACGTCCAGGGTGACGTGGTCCAGCGCCCGCACGCTGCGAAAGTCCCTCACCAGTTCGTGGACGCGGATCGCCCACGCGCTCATCGCGGCGGTGCTTTGAGCAACGCGCGGACCGGCGCCGCGTCGAGTCCCTCGATGCGCAGCGGGGGCGCCATCAGGTGCCAGGCGCCCGACTCGACCCCGCGCAGGTCGAGATTCTCGAGCACGTATGCGCCACCGTCGAAGATCCGGTGATGGTTGCGCAGGTCCTTGCTCTCGCGGTCGTCCACCGACGGTGCATCGGTGCCAACGAGTCGCAGCCCGCGCGCGTGCAGCGCGTCGATTGCGTCAACCGAGAGCGACGGCCACGCGTCGGGAAAACGTCCACCGGTGATGTCGCGACCCGTGCGGAGCAGCAATCGCGGAATGCGGCGCTCGTCGGGCAGCCGCAGCGCGGCGAGCGTGATCTCGCCCGTCACGTGCCGGACGTCCGCGACCCAGGCCTCACCGATGAAGGCCTCGACCGGCAGGTCGTGCGACGCCGGCGCGCCGTCCCGCACATGCAGCGGTGCGTCGGCGTGTGTTCCCACGTGTGGGCTCCCCGAAACCGTGGAGAGATTCACGCTTGCGCCCTCGGCGAGACGCCAGGTCCAGCGGCAATCGAATGGGCTGTCCCCCGGCCATTCCGGCGTGCCGGGGCGCAGCAGGACGCTGGCGTCGTACCAGCGCTCCTCAGGCACTGCTTCGCGTCCCGAACACCGTCGACCGCACCTCCCAGAGACGGGGGAAGAACCGCTGCTGCAGCGTGCGTTGCAGGTACTTGGCGCCCAGCGTGCCGCCGGTGCCACCTGTCTGCGGCCCGATGATACGTTCGACCAGCTGCACGTGCAGGAATCGCCAGAGGCCAAAGCCCTGTTCGTACTCGATCAGGCTCTCCGCGAGCAAAAAGTGCGCGGTCTTGTCGGGCGCGGCGTAGACCTGTTCCAGCGTCGTTCCGTGTTTGGCGAGCAGGCCAAGAAACAGATCCTGCAGCGTAGGGCGCGTGAGCACGTCAGCGACTACCGCCGGGATGGGCCCGTGTTCCTGAAGCACGTGCATGAAGTGTTCGTCGCGCAGTCCCGAGGCGGCTTCGATCGCACGGAACTGATAGCTCTGTCCGCCGCTCGCGGATCCGAGGTACCCGCGGAACTCCGCGAAGCGTTGCGGCGGCAGCGTGTCCAGCGCCGAGAGCTGCGACGCGACGATGCGCATGAGCGCGTTGAGTCGCCGCATCGCGGTCAGGGACGCGAGCGTGTCGGCATTCCCGAGATGCGTGGTCAGGGCACGCAGTTCATGGAGCATGACCTTGAACCACAGTTCGCTCGCCTGGTGCACCACGATGAACAGCAACTCGTCGGGGTGTTCGGGTGTGGAGCGGGGCTGCTGCAGGGTCAGCAGTTCGTCGACGTACAGGTAGGAGCCGTAGGTGACGTCGGAGTGCGCCGTGGTCGTCAAAACGTGGATACCTCCAGTGCGGTGAGATCGTCGACGCGCATCGTCTCGGTGGTGAAGAACGGTTCCCCGTACTTCACCCGGATGAGCGATCCGTAGTGCGCCGAGTGGTGGCGGATGATGTCGGCGAGCGGTTCGCCGTTGGGATAGACTTCTCCGGCTTGGATGGCGCCATCAAACTGCGACTGGAAGGCGGCAATGGCGGCGAGCTTGGCGTCGAACGTACTGGTGATGTCGACGACGAAGGTGGGGCGTACAAAGTCTTCGCGGTAGGTGATCGCGTGGACGACCTTGTGAGGCCGAAACGCGGGAACCTCCGGGGCGACCTTGCGCAATCCGGCAACGAACACCGCGTCACGAATGAGTTCTGCCGCGACGCGGTGATCGGGATGCCGGCCAAAGGGAGCCGGAGCCGGGGCGATGACGACGCGCGGCCGCAGTTCGCGCAGGAGTCGCGCGAGCTGCACGCGGGTCTCCGGCGTGTTCGTGATGCCCGCGTCAGGCAGGCCGAGCGTGCGGCGCTCCGCAACGCCCAGGATCGCCGCCGCAATCGCCGCCTCCTCGGCACGGCGCTCCGGGGTGCCGCGACTTGCCGTCTCGCCCCGCGTCAGGTCGATGATGCCGACGCGCTGCCCCCGCCGGGCCGCGAGCGCGAGGGTGCCCCCGCAAATCAGCTCGGCGTCGTCCGGGTGCGGCGCAATGGCCACGATATGGAGGTCGAACATGCTGGAAGGTAGCCGCCCGGCATCGCACCCGCGAAGTCAGGCGGAGGTCACTCGTAGCGCAGCGCTTCCACGGGATCCATGCGGGCCGCGCGCCGCGCCGGCACCAGGCCAAACGTCACGCCGATCCCGAGGGAGAGGAGCACCGCCACCACCGTGTAGCTGAGCGGCGTCGACGCCGAGACGCTGACGGCCATCGAGATGCCCTTGCCGATCAGCAGGCCGGTGATGATGCCCAGGATGCCACCAATGCCGGTGAGCGTCGCCGCCTCGATGAGGAACTGCATCATGATGTCGCGACGCGAGGCGCCTAACGCCTTGCGCACGCCGATCTCGCGCGTCCGGCTCGTCACCGACACCATCATGATCGCCATCACCCCGATGCCGCCGACCAGCAGACCGACCGACGACAGGGCGACCATCACCAGAAAGAAGGCCCCGGTGAGGTTGTTGAACACCTGCAGGATCTGCCCCTGCGTCATGAAGTCGAAGTTGTCGCGCGCCGAGGGGCGCAGGCCGCGCATCTCCCGCAGGGCGATCCGCACGGCGTCCTGTGCCGCGTCGACCGTGACCCCCGCCCGCGGCTTGATCACGATGAACTGTTCCTGCGTGCGGTTGATGTCGAAGCGCTGATCGAGCCAGCGGAACGGGACGATCGCCGCGGTCTCGACACCCGGCGGATCGAAGATGTTGGTGAGCGGGGCGTACACCCCGATCACGGTCGCCGGGCGACCGCCGAGCTGCACGGTTCTGCCAATCGGGTTCTCGCGGCCAAAGAGCGTCTGCACCACGGACTCGGCGAGTACGCAGACGTTGCGCCCGCCGGCCACCTCCTGTCGCGTGAACCACCGGCCACTCGCCAGCTCGCCACCGATGATCTCCGTGAATCGCGAGTCCGCGCCGTAGATGCGGTTGGGCTGCACGCGCAGCCCGTTGTACTCCACGCGCGCCACCTTGATGCCCCACAGTGACGAATAGCCGATCTCCGGCAGCTGGGAAAAGCGCTCGGCTTCGTCGCCATGCAGGTCGGGCCGAATGCGAACCCACGCCGGCAGGTTGTCGGGGTTCAGCGGCGTTTCGGAGTAGACCTTCATCACGTAGAACGTCGTCGGGCCCGCGGTCTGGATCGTGGTGACGATCTGCTGCTGCACGCCGTTGATCAGTGTCGCGATCGCCATCACGGTGCTGATGCCGATGACGACCCCCAGTACCGTGAGCGCCGAGCGCAGCTTGGACGTGCGCAGCGTGTCGATCGCGATGCCCACGTTTTCGCGAATCTGATCGGCGAGTCGCATCTATTCGGCCCGCATCGCGGCGATCGGATCGAGGCGCGCGGCCCGTCGCGCGGGATACACGCCGAACACGATGCCGACTCCGGCGCCAAGGGAAAGCGCGATCGCCACCGACCACCACGTGACGCGCGTCGGGAGCGGCGACGCCGCCGCCACCGTCGCGGCGAGCAGCCACCCGACCATCACGCCCAGCAACCCCCCAAGCGAGGCCAGCGCCACCGCCTCGGCCAGGAACTGCCGTTCGATGTCGCGCGCCCGGGCGCCAAGCGCCTTCCGGATCCCGATCTCGTGCGTCCGCTCCGTGACCGACATCAGCATGATGTTCATGATCACGATCCCGCCCACCACGATGCCGATGGATACAATGGCCGGCACGATCGCGAACAGCAGTTGCGTGAGCGTCTTCCAGAAGTTCACCAGCGCGTCGGACGTCTCGATCGAGAAGTTGTTCGGTTGCCCGGGGCGGAGGCCGCGAGCGACACGCATCGCCTCCTCGGCGCGGCCCATGGCCGTCGCCACATCCTCGGGTGCGCGCATCTTGATCGACACCGTGGTCGAGGCCCGCTTGCCGTACATCATCTCGAAGCGCGTGAACGGCAGGAGCACGTATCCGTCGAACGACTGACCAAGGACGCGACCCTTGCGCGCGTTCACGCCGATCACCGTGAACAGCTCGCCGCGGAGTCGCACCTGTTGCCCCACCGGATCGACGGTCTCGAACAGCTTCTCCGCAAGTTCGGCGCCCAGGACGACCACGGTCCGACGCTGCGTGACGTCGATGTCCGACAGCGCGCGCCCCTGCTCGAGCCGATAGTCCTGCACCACCTGGAACGGCGCCGTGACCCCGAAGACGAGGGCATCACCGACCGTGCGATTGCGCCAGGTGACGTCTGCTGACGGCGTCGGCCAGCCCGACTGGATTGCCACGGCCTCCGCGTCGGGGAAGGCGGCGCGCACGGCCTCGGCATCCGTGCGGGTGATCAGGGGGCGCCGTGCCATCCGCTCGACCTCTTCGTCGACAAAACCCGAGACGTTGATCGGGCTGCGGCGGACCTGGAACGCATTTGCGCCGATCATGGCGTCCGCGACGTTCTCCTTCACGTACGCGTTGAGGCCCTGGATGATCGCGAGCACGGCCACCAGAAACGTCACCGATACGATGATCCCGAGCAGCGTGAAGAACGACCGCAACTTGGCGGACCGGATCTGCGCGAACGCGGTGGCGACGACGTCGAGGGGAAGCACTTTTCAGCGAATGAGCGGTGAGCGCGAGGCGAGTGGGGAAGAGAACGCCGAAGCTTGATTTAGGTCATCCGAAAAATAGCCTGAGAGAGCAGAAAGGGGGGACAGTCGCCTGAACTGTCCCCCCGGTGCCGCGACGCTGACGGTCTCGCCCAACGTCCGGTCAACCGATACCGTGCTGCTCCTTGAATGCCTGACGACGGTCGTCGCTGGCGATGAGGCCGTCGCGCAGCACGACGATGCGTCGCGCATGCGACGCGATGTCGGGCTCGTGGGTCACCATGATCACCGTCTGCCCGCCGCTCGCGAGCCCCTCGAACACCTTCATGATCTCCGTCGAAGTCTGCGAATCAAGGTTGCCGGTCGGTTCGTCGGCAAGGAGGATCGATGGGTCATTGACCAGCGCGCGAGCGATCGCCACGCGCTGGCGCTGTCCACCGGACAACTCGTTGGGCTTGTGCGTCATCCGGTGCTCCAGCTGCACCTTTTCCAGCGCGTGCTTCGCCTTGCGCTTGCGCTCGTCGGCCGAGATGCCAGCGTAGACCAGCGGAAGCTCCACGTTGTGCAGGGCGGTGGCACGCGGCAGCAGGTTGAACGTCTGGAAAACGAACCCGATTTCCTTGTTCCGGACGCGTGCCAGCTCGTCGTCGCTCATTTTCGACACGAGCATGCCGTTGAGCCAGTACTCACCAGCGGTCGGTGTGTCGAGGCAACCCACGAGGTTCATCAGCGTGGACTTTCCGGAGCCCGAGGGGCCCATGATGGCGACGTATTCGTTGCGTCGGATCGCGAGGTCCACGCCGCGGAGCGCGCGCACGATTTCGCCGCCCATGTCGTACTCGCGCTTGAGACCGCGGGTGACGATGACCCAGTTCCTGTCGGGCGTCGCCCCGGGTTGCGCGACCACGGCCTTTCGTTCGGCCGTGGTGCTCATGGCGTGCTCGCCAGTGGTGGTCAGCGGGTTCCCTGTTCCGAAGTGTTCGCTCACGATTTCGATCCGGGTGTGGGCTTCTTTTCTTCCTTCATCTGGCGGACCAGGTCGCCGTCCTTCAGCTCGCGGATGGCCTGATAGGTGCCACCCACGATCTTGTCGCCCTGGCTGAGACCGGAAATCACCTCGAAATACCGATCTCCGGCAATCCCTACCTTTACGGGCCGGAAGGTCACCTTGTTGTCCGCCGCGACGACAAACACGCCTTCGACGTCCCGCTTGCCCACTTCCTTCTGGGGGGCGCGGCCCACGGTGACTGCGGAATCTCCGCTCCCGACGCTTTCGTTTTCCCTCACGGTAAGGGCGATGATCGGAATCGAGAGCACCTTGTCGCGAACGTCCGTGACCACCTTGGCGGTGGTCGAGAAGTCCGGTCGGGTATCAGGCGGCGGATTGAGCAGCTGGATGGTGACTTCGTAGTCGATGGCCTGGTCCGTCTGTGCGCCCGCTGCCGCCGCCTTGACCGAGCTGTTGGAGATCTGGACCACCTTGCCCAGGAACGTGGTGTCCGGGAAGGCGTCGATCTGCACGACGGCCGAGTCGCCCACGCTGATCCGCGACACGTCGGTCTCGTCGACCTTCACCTTGGTCTCGAGCACGCTCATGTCGGAGATGGTGAGCAGCGTGGCGGCGTCCTTGTTGAATGTGCCGGGCACCGCCGTTTCACCCTCTTCGACGACGAGGCGCGTGATGCGGCCACTCATCGGGGCGAGGATCGTGGTCTTCGACAGCTTGCTCCTGGCGTCGCGCAGGGCGGCCACGGACTGATCGACGTTGTGCTGCGCGGACTCGTACAGGGCGAGGTTCACCTCCAGCGTGGTCTTGAGCTGTTCGATCTGTTCTTCGGCGACGAGCTGCGCGTTTGTCTTGCGGATCTCCATGCTGCGGTCGTAGTTCCGCTGCGCCTGGAGGTGATTGGCCCTGGCCTGCGCCGCCTGTGCGCGTGACGAGGAGAGTGCGGCCTCACTGCGCTGAACGGCCGCCACGTATTCCTGCGGGTCGATCTCGAGCAGGAACTGGCCTTTTTTCACCAGCTGTCCTTCTTTGACGGACAGGCGGACGATGCGCCCGGAAATGTCGGCAGCGACGTCCACTTTGGTGCGCGGCTGGACCTGGCCCGAGGCCGTCACGGCTGCGACGAGATCGCGAGGCTCGACGGTCTCCATCCGAACCTCGGTTCCCTTGGCCCCTCGCTTGGCCGCCGTCGTGGCTGCCACCGCGGCCACGGCCACGACGCCCAGGCCGATCAGGGACCAACGCATACCCTTGCTCATGGATTCCTCGCTCAGCGAAGTGGACGGCCGACCGCGCCCTCGAGGGCGGCGAAGGCCTTGTGAAAGTCGTAGATCGCGTTGATGCGATCGGTCTCGGCGCGCTCGTAATCGCTGCGTGCCTGGGTCACATCAACGAACGTGTTGGCGCCGACGCGAAAGCGCTCCTGCGCCAGGGCCAGCGCTTCGCGCGCCGTCACCGAGTTCTGTTCCTGCAGGCGAACGGTCCGATACGCCGTCGTGAGTGTCCGATAGGCCGATGTGACGTCGGCCGTGAGGCGCAGTTCCTGCTCGCGCAGGCGATACCGGGCGTCGTTGCTCGACGCCTGGGCCTCCTGCACGCGCTGCTCGCGCTGGAAACCGTCAAAGAGAGGCAGCGAGACCTGCACCGCAAAGTTCAACGGGCTGCGCGTGAACTTGAGCGGCCACTGGGAGTTGCCACTGCGGATCGCGTCCTCGATGGCCGGGGTGAAGGCGATGCCGTTGCACTGGGCGGCGATGCTCGACAGCCCGGCCCCGCGCCGCAGCGAGTCCTGCGAGAAGCACGAGGCGCGACTGCCCAGAATGCCGGCCTTGCGATCGTTGATCTGCCCGTCGATGTCCATGAGCTGCTGCGAGAAGCCACTGAGGCCCGTGGAGAGCGAAAGCGTCGGGAGGTACGCCGAACGCGCCGATGAGACCTGTACGTCGGCCGAGCGCTGGCGCGACTGGAGCGCGACCAGGGCCGGGTTCGCGCGGCGGGCGAGGTCGAGCACCTGCTGCAGCTGCACCGTAGGCTCCTCGACGCCGAAGGCCGTCGTCAACCGCACGTCGGCGGGCTGCTCCACGCCCATCTGCTGGAAGAGCCGCAACTTTTCCAGCTCGGCGGTGTTCTGCTCCCGCAGTCTGGCAACCTGTTGCTGGCCGACCTGCACTTCGGCCCGCCGAACATCGAGCGTGGTGGCTGCTCCCACGGCTTGTCGGGCGCGGGCCAGCTCGAGTTGCGCCTGGGTGCTCACCAGGAGCGTGTCCTGAAAGGCGGCCCGTGCCTCGGCCTGCAGTGCGTTGAGGTACTGGGTGATGACGTTGGTGCGGAGTGTGGCGGCCGCGCTGGTGACCTCGGCCTCGGCGGCATCGAGGTTGGCGCGCTGCTGCCTGACGCCAAGGAACGAGGCCCGGCTGTATTGCGCGTCGATCGAGACGTCGCCACTCGAAGACAACACGTCGGACGTGGAGCCGAACGCCTGCCCGGCGAAGAACTGCGCACGCCCCTCGCGATACGAGGATCCGAATGACGTGCGAACGCTTGGGAGCAGGTTGCCGTACGCGCTACGCACTGCCGCGCCGGCCCGCGAGCGTCCGGACGTGCTCTGCAGGTAGGTCGGGTTGTTCTTGATGGCGAGCTGCACCGCTTCTTCGAGGGTGAGCACCGGTCCCGCAGCCTGGGCGCCAAGGAGCGAAGGAAGCGCGGCAAGGGACAGGAGGACGAGTCGTCGCATGACGTGATATGGCGAAGATGAAGGCTGCCGGACGTACGGGACGTCCGCTGGGTCGGTTTCACGACCGAAAGACCCAAAACGCCCCGTCCGTGCGCGGGGCGTGTGGGACCGAGCGCGTTATGCCGAGGGCGGGTCGTCGCGCAGCGCGACGAGATTCCGCGATGGAATTGCCACCTTCAGCACGCGTCCCTTGGCGTCCACCCACACGTCGCGCGTCGCGCCGGTCGGTTCAGTGAAGACGATGTGGCGGGCGTCGAGCGCCGTGGCGCCGATTGTTACCCGGTCGCTTCCTCCATCCGTGGCCCGCAGGACGAGCTGGGCGTTGCGACGCGGGATCACGATCGAAGTACTCGCCCCGCTGCGCTGGGCAAGGAAGAAATACTGGTGAAACACGTCGTCATCGAGAAGCACCGCACCGTCCGCCACCACGTACTCGCGCTCGGAGGGGCCGCGGGCGTTGTCGATCTGCGCGCTGACTCGCCCCCGAGCGATCCGGCCCATCCAGCGCTCATGAGCCCCGCTCGTGCCCTTGACCTCCACGGTGTAGCGCGACGGCGCTCCGGTGGAGTCAGACCACAGCGACGGGTTCATGCGGCGATCGCCGTAGACCACCGTCGCCCGAGAGAGGTACTCCATTCCGTTCGGACCGGGCGTCCCACTGATCGTGAAGTCTTCGCGACCCACACGTTGGCCGTTCACCGTGATCGTGAACGATCCTCGGTCCAGCGAACGCACGCCTTGGGCTGAGAGTGGAGCGGCCAGGACCGTACCGAGGAGGAGCAGGGATAGTCGCGTCATGGCACCGGGATGGTACACCAGTGGAAGGGACCCGTTCTGAACCCGATATGTCACCCTAGTCCTCGTCGTCCTGGGGCGCAAGCAGCACCTTGTCGCGAATCAACCTCTTGATACGCTTGTACATAGCCTCACCTTTCGCCGCCGACGCCGCCGACGGATTGCCCATCGATCCCGCGGAGGCTCGCATCACCCTCAGGTTCGCCCGTCCAAGTCTACGGAGCCCCCGGCGTGACGGCAGCGGGAAGTCCTCGGCGCGACCCATGTCCACCAGATCGGGATGCAGGAACAGCATCAGCGAGGTGTCGATTTCGTCTCCATGCAACGCGCCGTACGGGCTGTCGGTCGCCTCGGGCATGACGATTCCGAGGACGTCGATGACCTGCACGCGAGCGGCGGTGGTGATTACCGTCGAGAGGGCTTCGACGTGTGCGTCATGGCCGTTGGCGGTCACGAGCACGAACTCCTTCACGCCCCCGGCTTCCCACGCATCGATGAGGTCGTTGAGGGTCCGCAGCAGCGACTTCCGGCGCAGTCCGGCTCCGCCCGGCGCCGGCCGCTCGTGCGGCACGTTGACCCCGTACTCCAGGGTCGGTGCCCGAAGGATCTGGAGTTCCGCCGAGAGGTCGTCGACGAGCCGGTCGATGATGATCGTATCGCAGCCGATCGGCAGGTGAGGGCCATGCGACTCGCACGTTCCGACGGGCAGCAGGAGTCGGGGGTCGCGCGCCAGCGCATCGGCGATTGCGGGCGGCGACAGCTCCTTCAGGCGCAGGGGCTGCGGTCGTGATTCAGCCATCTCTTTCGGGCGGCGTGGGGCGTCGCGAGGGTGCCGGCCTCCTGCTCGCCGGTGTCGCGTGCGTGACGAGTGCGCTGTTCCTGCGCACGTGGAGCGTACCTTATCTCGTCACGACGACCGCCGCCACGATCGCCACCGTGGCGCTGGTCCGTTCGCGGCGCGCGGCCTGGCTGGCGCTCATCGCGAGCCAGGCTGCGATGATCCTGACCTGTGTGGCGGCGTGGCGCGCGCTCGGTCGGCCATCTTCGAGCGAGGGGGCGAGCGTGCCAGGCGTTGCGCTCGAGGTCCTTCAACGGAGCGGCGCTGAGCTGACGGATGAACTTCAGCGCGCCGCCCGCGCCCTGGCGGGGCTCCCGGTAACGGGGCAGGGGACGTCCGTGACGTTGCTGGAGCCGGTCCTGCCTTCGGCTGCGGGTGGTGAGGCTGCGGGCGTGATTCTGCGCGCCGGGGTGCCCGAAGCGTGGGCCGGCCTGGTGCGACTGCCGCTGGCCGACATGGCACTCCCGGTCGGCATCGCACATAACGAGTTCTACGGTGTGGTGTACGCCCGGGCCTCGCAGGACGGTCGCGAGGCGATCGCGATGCGCACTCTTTACGCACTCGCGCCGGCCGATCAGCTGGCGCGGCCCTGGCTCCGCGTCATGGCCGATCGGCTCGGCCTCGAGCGCATCGACGCGTCCCGGACGCCACTCGACAGCGCGGCCACGCTCAGCGTCGACGGACGCCCCGACCTCTGGCTGCGCCCGGTTCCCACGCCGGAGCCGGAGCGGCGGCTCGCGCTCGAGGAGCGGTATCGCGTGATCGTGCTGACCCTGGCGCTTGCGATCCTCGTCGTTGGCCTGGGGATTGTCTGGCGGGGCGCGTCTGGGCTCGTCGGACGTCTCGTGGCGCTGCTGTGCGTTGGGGCCACGATCGGGGCGGCGCCTCTGAGCAGCTTGTCGAACGTCACCGCTGCGTTCAACTCGGGCTACTACTTCTCCGCGTCCGGCGGCCCCTGGACGGCAAGCATCGGCGCGCTGGCGATGACGGGCGCGCTCGCCTGCCTGGTCGTGATCGCCTTCGCCCGCGACCGCCGCTGGCGTCCTCCGGTGTGGGTGGCGCTGCCGCTCGCGGCCTCCTGCGTCGTGGGCGCTCCATACCTCCTGCGCTACCTCGCGCGCGGGATCGAACTGCCTCCACGCGGTGCACCGGCGACCCTGTGGGTGGCGTGGGAAGTGGCGCTCTTCCTCGTTGCGGCCGGCACCTTGCTGCTCGGCGTGTGGGCAACCAGCGCGTGGCGTCGCCGCGGCCTGCCTAACGGCGCGGCCTGGGGATCGCTGCTCGGTGCCGCCGCGGCGGTGCTCGCGCCGGTCGTGCTGGAGGCGCCGGGTCGATTTCCGTCATGGTACCCCGTGCTCTGGATCGCGGCGATGAGCGCGCTCGTGATCACGCGACGCTCACGCACGCTCCCGTTGCACGTGGCGTTCCTGGCGGCCTGCGGGGCGACGACACTCGTGTGGGGGTCCATCACGCGCAAGCGGGTGGACCTGGCGGAGCGAGACGCCGCTGGCCTTGGCGCGGCGGATCCCGAGGTACGTGTGCTCCTGACGCGACTGCTCGACGACGTGCAGAAGCGTCCGCCGCCGCGGACGTCGGCGGACCTGTTGAAGTTGTACGTGGGTTCCGGGCTCGCTGCCGCCGCCAATCCCGTTCAGCTGGCGGTGTGGTCACCGCGGGCATCGATCGTGCCCGATGCGGTGCTCAACCTCGCGCGCCTCGAACGCCGTGCCGAGGGTGAGCGTGAACTCGCGCGTTACGCCGACTCCACGGGCACCGTGATCTCGCGGGAGTTCGGGTCGACGCAGGGTGTGCAGCTCGTGGTCGGGGCGCCGCTCGACTCGGCCCATGCAATCACGATCGCCGTTGCGCCGCGCACGCGGCTCATTGCTGACGACCCCTTTGCTGCGCTCCTCGGCGTGGAGTCGCCGACAGCGACGGAGCCGCCGTATCGACTCACACTCGGTCCGGCCACTGCGCCCCCGGCCGCGCACGTGGAGCGCTGGATCCGCCGCGATGACGCCCTGCGCGGCGACTGGCAGATGCAGGCCGTGCTTGGCAACCTGCATGCACACGCCGAGGTCGAACTGCGCTCGCTCGATGCGCTCCTGGTCCGCGGGACGCTCCTGGTCATCCTCGACGTCGCGGCGTTCGGCCTGCTCTGGATGCTCGTCGCGCTGTCCGATCGCGCACTGACGCGTTGGCTGCGTGCGCGTGCCGCGCGATACCGGCGTTCGTACCGCGCTCGACTGACGGTTGCGATCTTTGGTGCCTTTGCCCTCCCGTCGATCGCCTTCGCCATCTGGACGTACAACCGTCTTGGTGCCGAGGACGCGCTCTCCCGGTCGCTCCTGGTGCAGGAGACGCTGCGCGCCGTGAGCGCGCGCGGCGCGCTCGACCTGGGCACCGAAGCCGGGCGGCTCGACGCGCCGCTCTTCCAGTACCGGCAGGGCGAGCTGGTGGCCACGAGCGACGTGCTCTTTGCGCGACTGGCGCCGCTCGGCCTCCTGCTCGATCCGGTCGCGGCGCAGGAGGTGTTGTGGGGCGCGGAGGAGACGGCGAACCGCCGCATCACCGTGGGGAGGGAGCCGACGCTGCTCGGCTACCGCGTGCTCGCCGATGGCTCCGTCCTGGCGGCTCCGGCGCGTCGGAGCGAACTGACTTTGGAGCGGCAGCAGCGCGATCTCGTGGCGCTGCTCGCCGTGTCCATGGCGATCGGTACCCTGGTGGCGCTCTGGCTGAGCGGGCTCGCCGCGCGTGCCTTTGCGCGGCCCGTCGCGGCGCTGCGACGCGCGGCGGGCGACGTTGCGGCCGGCGCCCGCGAGCTGCCCGCGTTAGGCCCGCGGCCACCAAGCGAGTTCACACACGTGTTCGAGACGTTTCGGCGCATGGCCGTTGACCTGAGCGACTCGCGCCAGGCACTCGATACCGCGCGCCGCCGAACCGAAGCGGTGCTCCGGGACGTCGCCAGTGGTGTGGTGGCGCTGGATCGACACGGCGCGGTGCTCCTGGCCAACCCGCAGGCCGAACGACTGCTTGGGACGCTGCATCCCCGGGACCGCGTCGAACGCCTCCCCGGCATCGCCGAACGCTGTGCGGCCTTCCTCGCCGGTGACCTCGAAGACGACGCATTTGAGCTGCGGTGGCGCGGCCGCCAGCTCCGGGGTCGCCTCACGCGACTGTCCCGAGGCGACGGGGGCGCCGTCCTCACGCTCGACGACGTGACCGACCTCGCGCGGGCGCAGCGCGTGTTTGCGTGGGGCGAGATGGCGCGACAGGTCGCGCACGAGATCAAGAATCCGCTCACGCCCATCCGTCTTGGCGTGCAGCACGTCAAACGCGCCCACGCCGATGGGCGCAGCGACTTCAGCACCATTCTTGGCCGCAACGTCGCCCGCATCCTGGAGGAAATCGACCGGCTCGACGAGATCGCACGATCATTTGCGCGTTTTGGGCTGCGCCCCGATGATGCGGCGACCGCCGAGCCGGTCGACGTCGCACGCGTGGTGCGCGATGTCGTGGATCTCGAGCGGATGGGGGACAGTGCGATCACGTGGTCCGCCGACGTGCCTGGCTCGCTTCACGCGCTGTCCCGCGAGGGCGAACTGCGCGAAGTGCTCCTCAACCTGCTGGAGAACGCACGCCTCGCGCACGCACGCCAGGTGACCGTGCGTGCGCGAGGCGAGAATGACCAGGTGCACGTGACCGTCGAGGACGATGGTGACGGTATCGCGGATGACGTCGTGGCGCGATTGTTCGAGCCGCAGTTCTCCACGCGCACCAGCGGAAGTGGACTCGGCCTCGCGATCAGCAAACGACTGGTCGAATCGTGGGGTGGCCGTATCCGGCTCGAGCGACGAGATCCGCGCGGAGCGACGGCGTCGCTCGCGCTGGTTGCGGCGACGCCGACATAGCAGCTTTCACGCATGCCGCCCACACCCGCAGATCACGTACGCTCCGTGCCTTCCGAGACCCTGGGTGACGCGCCCAACCGCGTGTCGCACGAGTTGCCGGAGCACCTGCGGAGCTGGCAGCTCCCACCGGACTGGGCGTGGGGCACCGAAGGCGTGTCGATGGAGCACCGACACTACCAGGAAGTCCGCGACGCCCTGGGGCGTTCGCTCTCGCTGGTGTCGGCCCCGGATCCGACACACCTGAACTGGCTCGCCGCCGAGGCCCGGGCGCTGGCCCATCGCAACCATCCATCGATCCCCACCACGTATCACTACTGGGCGCCACATCCCCATAGTCAGCGTGGGCCCGGATACCTGCGACGATGGTTGGCGGCAGAAGCGGCGGGGGCCCGTGTTCGTCGCACGGGGGCGATGGACATTCCCGAGACGGTCAGGCTGCTGCGCGTCGTTGGTTCGCTGCTGGTGTACGTCCATGACCAGGGCTCGGCGCACGGCGCGGTGTCGCCCGAGGTGATCTGGTCGGCGCCGTCGGGCCGGATCTGGTTGCTCGGATGGCAGTGGGCACTCCCGTGTGGCGAGATCCCGGAAGGGCTCGCGCCGGACTCGCGCTGGACGCCGATGGCGCCGGAGTGGAGTGCCGGCGAGTGGCGACCGACGCTGGCGTCTGACCAGTGGCAGCTGGCGGCGTCGCTGTTCTTCGCGATCACCGGCGAGCTGCCGCCGCGTGGCGAGATCCCCCCGCTCCAGTTGCTGCGCCCCGAGGTGCCGCAGTCGATCGCGGCGATCCTCGATGTCGCGCTGCGGCGCGACCCGGACCAGCGGCATCGCTCGTTGTCGTTCATGCTGCGCGCCCTCGAGCGCGTCTCCGGCTCGCGCGCCGGGTTCAGCTCGATGCCGTCGATTCCAACGGCGCTCACTGAAGAGGGTCGCCTGCGCTGGGCCGTCGGTGATGATTACGATGTGCTGGGCTTCCTGGGCCGCGGCACGTTCGGGAGCGTCTGGCGCGTGCGCGATCTGTCCCTGGAGCGTGAAGTGGCGCTCAAGATGTTGCACCCCGCGGTGGCCGAAGACGAACACGCGGTGGCGCGGTTCCGACGCGAAGCGCGATTGGCGGCGCAACTCGCGCACCCGGCGATCATTCCCATCTTCGACTGGGATGCGCGCGGCGAAGTATCGTGGTACACGATGGAACTTGCCGAGGGTGGTTCCGTCGCCGACCTCATCGCGCGCGCCGGGGCGCGGCCGTTCGAGAGCATCGTGAGCCAGATCGATCGGGTGCTCGACGCGCTCGCCGCCGCGCACGCGGTCGGCATCATACACCGCGACCTCAAGCCGGAGAACATCCTGATCGATCGCTACCGGCGGTGGCGGATCGCCGATTTCGGTATCGCTCGGGCCGAGGGCGAGCGGGCCGGCGTCACGGGAACGCCTGCGTTTGCCGCGCCGGAGCAGATCCTGGGAGAAGCCCAGGGGCCAGCGGTCGATTGTTTCGCAGCGGCGGCAATCATCTACTACGCGCTCACCGGTCGCCCGCCGTTCGAGGCGCCGGATCCGCAGGGCCTGCTGGCGCAGCAGCTGGGCGCCCGCACCGACACGTCGATGCTGCCCGAGCCGATCGCTGCGTTCCTGCAGAAGGGGCTCGCACCGGACCCGGCCACGCGCTTCGCGGACGGCGACGCGATGCGCAACGCGTGGCGCGAGCTGGTGGCCGAGCGCGAGCGCGAGGCGCGCCGCCAGGACACGTGGTGGGGTCGCGTCCTCGGGCGCGGCGACACGCCGGCCAGGGACGAGCCTGCCTAACGCTCCAGGCCGAAGCGGCGCACCGTCTTCACGTTGACGAACTCCCGCAGGCCCCACACCCCGAGCTCGCGGCCAAACCCCGACGCCTTGACGCCCCCAAACGGGAAGCGCGGGTCCGACGCGACCATGCCGTTCACGAACACGGTCCCGCAATCGAGTCCGAGCTCCGCGCGCCGGGCATCGGCGATCTTTGCGGTCCAGACGCTGGCGCCGAGTCCGAACCGCGTCGCGTTGGCCAGCTCGATCGCCGCGTCGAGCGACGCCACACGATGGAAGAGTGCCACCGGACCGAACAGCTCTTCGCTCCACGCCGGCGCGCTCCGCGGAACGTCCACGAGGATCGTCGGCGAGTAGTAGTTGCCGCGCCCCGGTATCGGGCCTGATCCCAGCGTCCGCCGGGCGCCCGCGTCGAGGCTGGCCGTGACCTGCGCGTCGAGCTCATCGCGGATGGCGGGTGTGGCCAGCGGCCCGAGGTCCGTGTCCGGGTCCATGGGATCGCCGACCCTGAGGGTGCTCATCAGGGCGGTGAAGCGATCGAGGAAGCGATCAAACACGGGCGCAACGACGATGAAGCGTTTGGCCGCGATGCACGACTGCCCGTTGTTGATGCATCGCGCCGTCACGGCGACCGCGGCCGCGCGATCGAGGTCGGCACTCTCGCAGACGATGAACGGATCGCTGCCACCGAGTTCGAGCACCGCCTTCTTGAGATGTCGCCCCGCGGCCTCGGCCACCGAACGACCCGCCGGTTCGCTGCCCGTGAGCGTCACGGCGTGGACCCGTGGGTCGGCGATGAGGTCGGCGACGCGGCGCGCGGGGATCAGCAAGGACTGGAACACACCAGGCGGCGCCCCCGCGCGCCGAAAGAGGTCTTCGAGCGCGATCGCCGAGCGCGGAACGTTGGAGGCGTGCTTGAGCAGCGCCGTGTTGCCGGCGGCGATTGCCGGCGCCGCGAAGCGGATCACCTGCCAGAACGGAAAGTTCCAGGGCATCACGGCGAGCACGGTGCCTAACGGCTGGTAGCACACCTCCCCATGCTCCGATCCGTGATCGACGACCAGCTCCGGATCAAGGAAGCGCGCGGCGTTGTCAGCATAGTAGCGACAGGCGGCGGCGCACTTCTCCGCCTCGGCGATCGCCGACGCGAGCGTCTTGCCCATCTCCTGGGTCATGAGGCGCCCGAAGTCCTCGCGTTCCGCCTCGAGCAGGTCGGCGGCACGGAACAGCAGCTCGGCGCGGTCGTTGACGGCGCTCGCCGCCCATGCCACCGCTGCGGACGCGGCGAGCGCCACGCGGCCCTCCACCTCCGCCGGCGAGTGCTCTTCGATTTCGAAGGCGACGTTCCCCGTCGCGGGATCGATCGATTGCTGCTTCGCCATGATGCGCGCGATCAGCGATCGCCGTCGAGCATGCCGCCGAGCGCGCCGAGCACGCTTCCTTCCTCGCGGCGCGCGCCGCCGGCCCGTGGTGCCGCGGCGATGATCCGATCGGCGAGGCGTGAAAAGGGCAGCGTCTGCAGGATGACCTTTCCGGGGCCCGTCAACTGAACGAAGAACAGCCCCTCGCCGCCAAAGAGCGCGGTCTTCACCCCCGGCACCATCTGAATGTCGTAGTCCACGGTGGGCTGCATCGCGACGAGGCACCCCGTGTCGACGCGCAGCCGCTCGCCGGCGTTCAGCGTGAGTTCGAGCAGGGTGCCGGATGCATGCAGGAACACCAGGCCGTCCCCAAGCAGGCGCTGCAGGATGAATCCCTCGCCGCCAAAGAATCCCGCGCCGATGCGCCGCGAAAACGCGAGGGTCACATCCACGCCGCGCGCCCCGCAGAGGAACGAGTCCTTCTGGGCAATGAGATCGCCACCCCATGAGCGGAGGTCGATCGGCTGGATCTTGCCCGGGTACGGCGACGCGAACGCCACGTCCCGGCGCACGGTCGTCTCGTTCATGAAGAACGTCACGAAGAACGAGTCGCCCGAGAGCACGCGCTTGCCCGCGGACTTGAGCTTGTCCCACATGGTGCCGCCACGTCCCGTCTGGTCGAGCGTGGTGGCCATCGCGATGCCGTCTTGCATGTACATCATCGCCCCGGCCTCGGCGACCACCGCCTCGCCGGGGTCGAGCGTGATGATCACGCCCTGAAGGTCATCTCCGATGAGTCGGTATTCGATGTCGTCAGCAGGCATGGGGGATGGATCGGGGGGTGGGAGCGGGAGCAGCGCGCCTTCAAGTAATGCCGGTCGTGCGCGACCGGAAAGGCTGAACCTTCACTGCGCGAACACCGGCGCGATCTCCTCGTGCTGCTCGATCGACCGTTGACGGAGCGCGGCGGCTCGCGACCGCGGTCGGCCGGAGGCGGCGGTTCCGGCGTCCGCCGTCGCGACGTATCTTGGACTCATGCTGCGTCCGCCGCGTGGTCTCGTTAGGTCCGCCGTCGTCCTGCTTGCCGGCTGCGCCGGGCCGCGCGAGTCGCGCGATGCCGCCGTCGATTCACCCAGGGTGGTCGTGACGCCGCCGGCGGCCGCGCCTGGCGACACCGCCTGCCGGCTGTCCGGGCTTTGGGCGCGCTGCTCCGTCGAGGACCGGATGCTGCACGCCGGCCTCGTGGCCACCCGCCGCCCGGAGGCGGTGACACTGGACCTGTTTTCTGTCCCTGGCATCGGGTACGACGTGGGCGTACCTGGTGACGAAGTTCAGGTGTTTCTCTACGGCACCGCCGAGGCCAGGCGCGCAGACACGGATCGCCTCGACAGCCTGAGCGTCTCGCTCCGGGGGCAGCGACGGAGCTATCCCGTCCTGCCGCTGCTCGTGACGTCGAACAACCTCGCGGCGCTCGTTTTCACCCGGAATGAGCGGAGCCAGGAGCGCATCGCCAACGCGCTTTCGGCGGGGTTGCCGCAACCGCGGCCGTGATCGCGCACGCCTAACGCCGCAGGCGCCGCTTCCCGTCGGCGAGGCGCCCGGGCACGACCGCGTCGCGGCCAAAGCGCTGCCGCACCGCGTCGATGGCCTGTGACAGCGCCCGGTCCTTCTGCGATTCCACCGGGCTCGTCACGTCGCCGGCAAAGAGCGAGAGCTGGGTGTCGACGTCCGCGTCCTCGAGTCCGGTGAGGGCGACGCCGAGGAGGCGCGCGGGCACGCGCCTGGCACGCCGCAGCCTGGCGAGGAGCGCGCGCGCCGTGGTCAGGATCACGCGGTCGGAGAGCACGGCGGCCGGGAGCGTTCGCCCTGCGCTCCGCGTGGTGAAGTCGCCGTCGCGCAGCTTGAGTGTCACGGTGCGGGCCATCAGCCCGTCGTGGCGCAGGTCGTGGGCGACCCGCGTGACCAGGTGCACGAGTTCGCGGTCGAGGTCCTCGTCGCTCGACAGATCGTGGCCGAACGTCTCCTCGTGACTCAGGCTGCGCGCCATGTCGCGCGAGCGAACCGCCGAATCGTCGATCCCGCGCACGCGATCGTGGAGCCACCGGGCCGCGCGCGCACCCAGCATCCTCGTGAGCGACGCGAGGTCCACGGCGAGCACGTCGCTGACGGTGCGCAGCCCCCTGGACGCAAGCGATTCGCGAAATCGCGGCCCGACCAGGGGGATGTCGGCGAGCGCGACGGTCTCCAGGAACGCCGACTCCTGGCCCGGCGCAACGACGAACACGCCGTCGGCGTGCGTTCCCGGTTTGGGCTTGGCGCGCTCCACGGCGATCTTGGCCACCAAACGATTCGTGGCGCCACCGATGGACACCGTGAGCCCGGTCTCCGCCTGCACTGCGGCGCGGATCCGGTGCGCCACGTCGCGCAGCGAGGCGTGAGCGTACAGAGCCTCGGTGCCGCTCAGGTCCACATACCACTCGTCGATGCTCGCCCCCTGGACCACGGGCGAGAACCGCTCGAGCGCCGCACGGATCTCGCGACTCTTCTGCCCACAGACGCTGTGCGGCACCGGGACGACCATCGCGCCGGGGCACAATCGCAGCGCGCGCGCCGTTGGCATGGCCGAGCGCACGCCAAACTCGCGCGTTTCGTAGGACGCGGAACAGACCACGCCTCGCGTGCCGCCACCGCCAACGATCAGCAGCCGAGCGCGGCCAGCCCCGGCGGGATCAACGAGCCGGGCCACGGCGACGAAGAACGCGTCGGCGTCGACGAGGATGATCCGCCGCGCGGGCGGATCACCCGCCGGCGGCGGGTCGCCCGCTGCCATAGTGCTCCCGGAACTGCTCGCGCATGACGCTCTTGTGGAACTTTCCTGCGCTCGTTTTCGGGATGGCGTCGACCCGGACGATCGCGTCCGGGACCCACCACTTGGCAAAACGCTCGGCAAGGAAGGCCCGCAGGGCCGCCTCGTCGACACTGCGCCCCTCCTTCACGACGACGAGAGCGAGTGGACGTTCATCCCATCGTGGGTGCGCGATCGCGACCACCGCGGCCTCGGCGACGTCGGGGTGCCCCATCAGCGCGCCCTCCAGCGCGACGGAACTGATCCATTCGCCGCCGGACTTCACCAGGTCCTTGGCCCGATCCTGGATCGTGACGTAGCCCAGCGCGTCGATGGTCACCACATCGCCCGTGCGGAACCAGCCGTCGCTGGTAAAGCGATCACTCGTGCCATACAACTGGTAGTAGCCGCGTGCGACCCAGGGGCCACGCACCTCGAGCTCGCCCATCGTCGCGCCATCCCACGCGACCAGTCCCTCCTCGTTCCGGGCGCGCACCTCGACACATGCCATCGGTCGACCCTGTCTGGCGCGATACGCGTACTTCACGTCGTCGCTGGCCGTGTCGAGCTCCGGGGTCAGCCGACTCACGGTCCCGAGGGGCGAGGTCTCCGTCATGCCCCAGGCATGAACGACGTTGAGACCGTGACGCTCGCGAAACGCGCGGATGACAGACTCGGGCACCGCGGCGCCTCCCACCACCATGGTGTGCAAGGCATCGAGCTTGTAGGTGCCGGGCGCGGCGTCGAGGGCCTGCAGGATCCCGAGCCAGATCGTGGGGACGCCCGCGGTCAGGGTGACGCGTTCGTCCTGAAGCAGGCCGAGGAGCGACGCCGGATCGAGGTGTGGGCCGGGATGCACCTGGCCGCTGCCCAGAAAGGCGCATGCGAACGGCAGCCCCCACGCGTTCACGTGGAACATCGGCACGACGGGGAGCACCACGTCGCGGTCGCTCAGCCCGAAGGCCTGCACGAGGCCGAGACCCAGCGCATGCAAGGTGATCGAGCGGTGCGAATACAGCACGCCCTTGGGGGCGCCCGTCGTGCCGGAGGTGTAACACATGGCCGCGGCTTCATGCTCGGCGACGTCGTCCCACGACCACGCGTCAGACTCGCCGCTGATGAGTGCCTCGTAGTCCAGGGTTCCCGGCGGTGCGTCGCCGTCGTCCGACATCACGATGACGTGCTCGGGCTTCACCCGGCCGGCCACTTTCTCCCACAGCGGCCACAGCACCTTGTCCACGAGGATGACGCGATCCGCGGCGTGGTTGGCGATGAACGCGATGTCGTCCGGGTGCAGCCGCAGATTCAGGGTGTGGAGCACCGCACCCAGGCACGGGATCGCAAAGTACGCCTCGACGTGGCGCGCGTGGTTCCACGCGAGCGTGGCCACACGATCGCCCGGACGCACCCCGAGCCGCCGCAGCGCCTGCGCGAGCCGACCGGCGCGCGGGATCAGGTCGCCATACGTGGTCCGAGCCACGGCGCGGTCCGGTCGTCGGTGCACGACCGGTCGCCCACTGAACGAGGTCAGGGCGCGGCGGATCATCATCGGGACGGACAGGGGCATGTCCATCATCAGGCCGTGCATCGCTGTCTCCTCGCAGGGGAACGCCCGGAGAGCCGGGCACGGGAAACTGCTGCCGGCCGTCCGTCGGCACAACCGACAGCGTCGAGTGGGGTCGTGCCTCAGCGGCGCCTGGGAGCGCCGGGCGATCGTTAGGCGATCGTCTTGTGGAAGCAGGCCTTCGGGGTCACCGATACCCCGCGGTCGACGAGTGCCTCGTAGCGGGCAACCTTCTCGGGGAAGGCCGCGAGGTGGGTGCGGGCATACCCGAGCGACACAAAGAAGGGCTCGGCGAGCGACAGCGCGAACAGCTCGACCACGCCTCGGCGACGCGCCACGGCCTCGACGCTCCGCACGGCGAGCGAGCCCAGGCCCATGCCCTGGGCCTGCGGCGCCACCGCCACCGACGACACCTCGGCGAGCGACGGGGAATACTCGGCCAGCGCGGCGCAGGCCTGCACGCGATCGTGGCGATCCACGATCACGACGAAGTCGTCGAGGGCGGACTCCACCTCGTGCAACGCGCGCGGGAGCAGGCGACCATCGTCCACGAACGTGGCAATGAGCGCGTGGATGTCGGCGGCGTCACCGGGACGTGCCGCGCGCGCCGCGTGCGTTGCACTGAGGTGCGCGCGGGTGGGTGTTCGCGGGTGGGCCGGACGGCGGCGAGATGCGAGGTTATGCACGGTATATGCATAAATACGCCGAACCCGCCGTGCAAGTTCCAGGAGCTGGTTCATCAAACCGAACCAATTTCAAATTCCGGCTCAGCCCAGGTCGACCACCACCTTTCCGAACGTGGTGTTCGATTCCATCGCCGCGTGCGCGGCGGCGATTTCGCCGAGCGGGAATACGCAGTCCACGACGGGCCGCACGGAGCCGGCGGCCAACAGCGGCGTCACGTCGCGGTCGAATGCTTCCGACGCCGCGACCTTTTCGGCGAGCGATCGGGGGCGGAGCACCGTGCCGCGCAACGTGAGCTGCCTGGCCAGCACAATGCGATGATCGAGGGTGCTGGTGGCGCCAGCGATCGTGCCGACCAGCATGACACGGCCCCGCAGTGCGGCCACGCGCAGACTGGCGCCGAGGTAGGGCCCGCCGAGCAGGTCGAGCGTGACGTGGATACCGGCGCCTGCGGTGAACGCGTCGACGGCGCTGCCTAACGTGTCGAGCGTGTCGCCGACGACGAGCCCGTCGTCCATGCCGAACTCGCGCGCACGATCGAGCTTGGCACGGCTGCGCGTCGTGCCGAAGACCCGGGCGCCGAGTGCGTGCGCGAGCTGCGAGGCGGCCAGGCCGACGCCACTGCCGATCGCATGAATCAGGACCGATTCACCGGCCTCGAGCCCGGCCTGCGAGACCAGCGCGTCGTGCGCCGTGATGAACGCTTCGGGAATCGCCGCTGCCTCGATGAACGACCACCGATCGGGGATGCGCACGATGGTACGCTCGTGCGCGACCAGCAACTGGGCGTGGCCCCCGCCGCCGGTGATGCCGTACACGCGATCGCCGGGCTGCCATCTGGTGACGCCGGGGCCACAGGCAGCGACCTCGCCGGCGAACTCGATGCCTGCGACGTCGGTGGGTGCACCCGGTGGGGCGGGATAGCGGCCAAGACGCTGGAGGATGTCTGCACGGTTGAGCGCGCTCGCCCGAACGCGCACGAGCACCTGCGCCTCGCCGGCCACGGGGTCGGACACTTCGCGCACCGCGAGGACTTCAGGGCCACCAAAGCTGGTAATGATCGCCGCGCGCATGGGTCGCTCCGGCCTGGGAAGGTGCCAAGCTACCGGGACGTCGCGGCGAGGGGCAGCACGCCGCGAAACACAGCCACCACACGCTGCGTAGTGACGGCGCAAGACTTCACCAGCCGACTCATGATTGGTCTCATTGCCTTCGCCATTTCGGCCGCGGCCGCCCTCATCGGATACACCCAGGCGCGTGCCTTCGTTCGGGACCGGCTGCGCTACGTTGACGGTGCGCAGTCAGGGTTCGCTCCCATCCTCGCGGGTGCTGGGGCGCTGGCGGTGGGGGGGCTCGCTGCGGCGCTGCTCCCAATCATCGGTGGGGGCACGGCGATCGCGTTCGGGGTGAGCGTGGGCCTCGGCGTGGCCAACGGCCAGCGCGACATTCGACGGGCCCTCCCGCCCGGCGCCTAACGATCAGGGCCGGACACCGGCGTCGCGATCGGTGTCGGGGTTCGATCCGCCAGGAACGCCCGGGCCCGGTCAAGGGCATCGTCGAGGGTGAGGAAGATAGCGTCGGAACCCAGCTCTTCGCCCAGCGCCGAACGCTCCAGCACCAGGAGCGGCTGCGAGTGGATCTCGCTTACCAGCACCAGGGTTCGGGTGGCCTGGCTCCGCCGCACCACATCGCGCAGGGCGCGCAGGCCGGTGGCGTCGAGCATCGACACGTCGCGCATGCGAATGATCAGAACCCTGGGCCGACTGCCAACGGTCAACAGCGTTTCCTTGAACGCCTCGGCCGCACCAAAGAAGAACGCTCCGCTGATCTCGAACACTTCGACCCCCGGCGGCACATCCGATGCCCGCGTCAGTTCTTCGCGGCCATCACGGGCCCTTGAGAGTTCCTGTGTCACCACCGAGACCGTGGTGGCCTCGGCCATACGATGCATGAACAGGAACGCCGCGAGTACCATGCCCACCTCGATCGCCACGGTCAGGTCGACCACCACCGTGAGCACGAACGCCACGAGCATGATCGCGATGTCGGCGCGCGGTCCGCGCAACTCATCGACAAAGGTGCGCCACTCGCTCATGTGGTAGGCGACCACCATGAGGATCGCCGCCAGGGTCGCCATGGGAATGCGCGATGCCCACTGACCGAACAGCACCGTGAGGAGCAGCAGAACGACCGCGTGCACCATGCCAGCCACCGGCGTGCGGCCGCCGTTCTTCACATTGGTCGCGGTTCGCGCGATCGCGCCGGTGGCCGGAATCCCGCCGAAGAGCGGTGACGCGATGTTGGCCACGCCCTGCGCCACGAGTTCCATGTTCGAGCGGTGACGTGCGCCGATCATGCCGTCCGACACCACCGCCGAAAGCAGCGATTCAATCGCTCCGAGCAACGCAATGGTGAACGCCGGGGACACCAGGCGCGTCGCTTCGGTGAACGTGAGGTGCGGGACGACCGGCACGGGCAATGTCACGCTCAAGGCACCAAAGCGCGAACCGATCGTTTCAACCGGGAGGTCCAACGTCTGCACCAGGAGCGTGGTGAGCACGAGGGCCACCAACGGTCCGGGGATGCGGGTGCTCACGCGGGGCCACAGCACGAGCAGCACGAGCGATCCGGCGGAGATCGCGATGGCCCACGGTGTCGCCAGGCCCAGGTTGGTTGAGTACGCCGACAGCTTGCCCGCCAGGTCGGCCGGCACCGCGCCCATTCGAAGGCCGAGCAGATCCTTCACCTGCCCCAACGCGATGATCACGGCGATGCCGCTCGTGAAGCCGGTGATCAGCGGCTGCGGAATGAACTTGATGATCACTCCCATGCGCGCCACACCCATCGCCACCAGCATCACGCCGGCCAGCAGCGTCGCGATGGTGAGACCCTCGAGCCCGTATTCCGTGACGATGCCGTAGACGATCACCACGAAGGCGCCGGTGGGCCCGCCGATCTGCACGCGTGAGCCACCAAGCGCGGAGATGATGAATCCGGCGACGATGGCGGTGTAGAGCCCGCGCTCCGGCGTGACGCCGCTCGCGATCCCGAAGGCGATCGCCAGGGGAAGGGCGACGATGCCCACGATGGTCCCGGCCATGACGTCGCGGGCGAACTGCGCGCGATCGTAGTGCTGCAGCGTAGTGAACAGCTTGGGAACGAGATCGCGCATGGCAGCGGGAAAGTAGTTGCATCGCGACGTGACGACCACTACTCACCGACTTGCCGGGTTTGCTCCGGGGACGGTTCGGGATTCCCTCACTAGATTGCGCCGCCATGCACACGCGACTCCGCGAACTCCTCGACTACACGGATGAGGCCCGCCGTGACCTGCAGCGTCTCCTCGAGCCGCTGGGCCCGCGCGAGTGGGATGCACGATCCCACGCCGGTGGCTGGACGGTGCGCGACATCGTCGGCCATCTGCACCTCGTCGAAGACTCCACCGTGCGGGCGCTGTTCAAAGCCTTCCGGCGTGCGCGCGAGGCGGGGTTGGGACCGGAGACGGCGGAGACCAGCCTGCTCGACTCGCTCGATTGGTCCCGCCTTCCGGTGGTGGTGAATCCGGTCCAGGCGCCGTCGTTCACCACGCCAATGGATCGCCCCGACCCGGCAGGCCTGTTCGAACGCCTGTCGAAGAGTCGTCAGGGCCTGCACACCTGGGCCGCCGAGGCGAACGGATTCGCGCTCGACGAGGTGCGGTTCCCGCATCCCGCGCTGGGCAACATCACGTTGTACCAATGGGTGCTGATGATCGGACAGCACGAGCGCCGGCACCTGGCGCAGATCCAGCGCATTCTCGAAGAGGCGGCGGCCGACACGCCGTTCACCAATCGGGCGGGGAGCACGCTCGAGGAAGGAGCGAAGTACACGGCATCACTCCTCGAACTGCTTGGCGATCGCGACCCGCTCGCGGTGTGGGCGGAATCCGCGGACGCGATCGATGCGCTCACGGCCGGGCTCAGCGAGGCCGACGCGCGGCGCCCCGAAGCGCCCGGCAAGTGGTGCATCGCCCAGGTGCTTTCGCACCTCGTCGATACCGAGATCGTCTACGGCTACCGGGTGCGGTTGATCGTGGCAGAGGACACCCCACCGATCCAGGGGTACGACCAGGACCTGTGGGCCACGCGTCTGCACTACACCGACGATCCGCTCGAGACCCTGCGCAACGAGCTCCGCGTCCTGCGCGGCCGCAACCTGCGGTTTGCGCGCGGCCTGTCGGCAACGGAACGGGCGCGCGTTGGCCTGCATAACGAACGTGGGCCCGAGAGTGTGTGGCACATTATCAGACTGCTGGCCGCGCACGACCTGCTGCACCGGAACCAGATCCGGCGAATCAAGCGCGCGCTCGGGCTCGACGCGTGACATACCCGCTGCGGCGCGTTGGGGACACCTTTGCGGTGGCGCGCCTCGCGCCGAGCGAGGGGTGGCCGTGGTGGGCGACGCGCTCGGCGTTCGCGAGCGTCACGCGCACGCCGGACGAGACATCCGTGGTGTGTGACGCCACGCTCGTCCCGACGACCGTGCGCGCCGAGCGCGGTTTCGCGCTCTACGTGGTCGACGGCCCGCTCCCGTTCGACGCGGTGGGGGTCCTGGCGTCCCTCGTGGCGCCGCTGGCGGCCGCGGGCATCAGCATTCTCTCGGTCTCCACGTTCGACACGGACTACCTGCTGGTCCCTGAACCCGACCTGTCCCGCGCGCACGAGGCGTGGCGCCTGGCAGGACACGAAGTGCGGGAGCGCTAACCCGTCGGTCGATCGGGGCCCCGCGGCAGCGTCAGCACGAAGGACGCCCCCTCGCCGTCGGCTGACCGCGCGACGAGGTCGCCGCCCATGCCGCGGGAGAGTTCGCGGCTGATCGCGAGGCCGAGCCCCATGCCTTGCTGGCGCGCGGGCTCGGTGCCTGCCTGCACGAACGGCTCGAAGATGTCGTCCAGGCGTTCGGAAGGGATCCCGGGGCCCGAGTCGGTGACCACCACGTGCACGTGTGCACCCGTGACCTCGGCGCGCATGACGATCGTACCCTCGACGGGCGTGTGCTTGATCGCGTTATCGAGCAGGTTGAGGAGGATCTGTTGCACCTTCTCGCTGTCGGCGCGCACCGTGTGCGCCGCGTCGGCAAGGTCGCAGCGGTAGCGGAGCCGACGAGCGTTGAGCTGCGGCTCCACGAGCGACTCGATCGATCCCATGCACGCGGCCAGCGGCACGGTGGTGACGTCGTACACCACGCGGCCGGCGTCCAGCCGCACGAAGTTGAGCACCGAATTGATCAGCCCCAGCAGGTGCTGCTGGTTTCGCCGGATCTTCTGCAGGTCGCTCACCTGTTCGGGTGTCACCGAGCCCCGCAGCCCAAGCTCGAGCAGTTCCGCGTACCCGGCGATCGCATTGAGCGGCGTGCGCAACTCGTGGCTCATCATCGCGAGAAAGTCGCTCTTGGCCTGACTCGCACGCTCGGCCGCGTGACGCGCGCGCTCCGCCTCTTCACGCGATCGGTACTCGCCGGCGAGCAGACGCGCGTTGTCCAGCGCCAGCGCGGCCAGGTGGCCCACACGTTCGGCGAGTGCGAGGTCGGTGTCGTCGAATCGGTGGCGCTTGCCCTGCGTACCCATCGCGAGGGCGCCGAGCACGTTGCCGCGCGCCTGCAGGGGAACCATGAGCAGGCTGGTCGTCGACGTATCGTGCACGAGCTGTGCCACCTCGCGCGACGCCTGGTCGACGCCCGTGCCAACCAGCGCCGCCGCATCCGCGACGAGGACCGAACGCCCTTCGTTGATCGGCGTCCATATCGGATGCCACGGCGTCTGATCGATCGGAAAGCGCGCATCGAAGCGGGTGAGCGCGTCGCGCGCGCTCCCCTCGACCGACTCGAGCGCCATGACGCCGATGCTGCCGGTGTCGCGCTTCACGAACACCACGGCGACGTCGGCGAGGTGCGGCACGACGCGCGCGACGAGTTGCGCGATGGTGGCCTGGACGTCGGGCGTCGCACCAAACGCCGCGCCTGACTCGGCCAGCAGGCGCTCGCCGTGACGCACGCGTTCCTGCTCGGTGGTGTCCTCCACGATTACCGCCGTTCCGCCGGTCACCGGATACGCCGAACCCGTGTAGCGCGTGTTGGCATAGACACCAACTGCGACGAATCGCACCGCCTTTCCGGTGCGCCGGGACTCCGCCATGGCTTCGTGCATCGCGCCGCCCTTGAGGCGTGGGAAACACTCCCACATGGACCGACCGAGCAGCGCATCCGGCTCGAGGCCCAGGCTCTGGAGGAATGTGCGCATGGCGGTGTTCATGCGGACATAGCGCCATTCGTCGTCCGCAACGAAATGCATGTCCGTCATGTGGTCGAGCGCCTCGCTGAGCATCTGTGCGGCGTCTTCGGCCTCGCGCCGCGTGCGCCGCTCCTGCTCGAACAGCGTGGCCCGGTGCAGGGCGATCGAAACCTGCTGCCCAACGGCGAGCAGCAGTTCCCGATCGGCAGGGGTCAGTGCGCGGCCGGCGGGGAAGCTGATGACCAGCGCACCATGCAGTTGCTCGCCCACGACCAGCGGCAGCGCCGCGCGCGCGCCGGCATCGGCGCGCAGGGGAACCCCGGGTGCCAGCTCGTGCAGGTCGCTCAGACTCTCGAGGAACACCGGCGAGCGCTCGCGCAGGAGCCGATCAGCGAGCGGGTACGCGCTGATCGGTTGTGGAAAGCCCTCGCTCAGCGCGGCGGGATAGTTGCGCGAGTAGGCGACGCGTACATGAGTCCCGTCGCTGGCCGGCACCAGTACCGCACCGGCCACCGCCTCAAGCAACTCGACCGTGGTGTCGACCGCGACGCGCAGTACGTCGGTGGTGTCGACGAGCGGTGCGAGCGCACCCGCCAGCCGACGCAGGAGAGCGGCCGATGGGGAATCGGCGGCGCCAGGCGAACTCGGCTTGGGGCGGACGGGCATGGAGGCAGCGCGAAGTGGAACGGCGGAGGTCGCCTCCATGTGTCGGCCCTGGACCACGCGCCAAACACTCGGGCAAACCCCAGTTCGTCACTCTGCTACGCCAGCCAGCCAAAGTCGAGCGTCACATCGACCGCTCGGCGCCCCGTACGCTCAGGCCGTGCCGGTGTCCGCCGCCGTCGCGGGGCCGTCGTCGTTGCGACGCCTCAGCCACGAGATCAGCCAGACCACCGCAAGGATGGGGAGCGCGAGCTTGAGAGCCAGCAGGCCCATGCTCGCGACCCAGATCGCAAACGTGACCAAGCCTCCACCGACCACGACGACCAGGAGCAGCGGCAGGCCGATCACCGCGAGCACGATGATCACGGGCAGTGCGAGCAGCGCAAACAGGATCAGCAGCGGGATCCCGATGGCCTTGAGGAGCAGGGCGAGCGGCAGCAGCCAGCCCAGGCTCGCGAGGATGCGGAGCAAGGTCTTGATGAGCGCCAGTTTCACGAGGATTGCCTTGATCAGCGCCCACATGGTGTGCCTCCGCCGTGCACGGGTGTGACCACCGTACGCCGCGCGATTCGCGCGGTTTCACGGGGGCGGCGAATGCGCGTCCAGCGCGGAGTCCGGCTAGCTTTCGCGACGCCTCGACCCGCTTCCGGTATGCCACCGTCAGACAAGCCGAAGAAAAAGATCAATGTGTCCCGGGCCTGGGCCGAGGCCCGCTCGCTCATCTGGGCACACCGCCGCTCGCTTGGGATCGGTTCGGTGCTGATGCTGGTCAACCGGCTCACCGGGTTCGTGCTTCCGGCGAGCTCCAAGTACCTGATCGATACCGTGATCGGCCAGCGAAGATTTGACCTGCTCTGGCCGCTGGCGCTGGCCGCCGGGGCTGCGACGATCGTCCAGGCGATCACCTCGTATTCACTCTCGCAGGTCGTGAGCATTGCGGCGCAGCGCGCGATCACGGACATGCGGATCGCGGTGCAGCGACACGTGATGCGGCTCCCGGTTTCGTATTTCGATGGCACCAAGACCGGCGTGCTGATCTCGCGGATCATGACCGACGCCGAAGGTGTGCGAAACCTCGTCGGCACCGGAATCGTGCAGCTCGTTGGCGGACTGTTCACGGCCGTAATCGCGCTCGGGGTCCTGTTCTACCTCAACTGGCATATCACGGCGCTCACCATTGTGCTCCTCGCTGCATTTGGCGGCATGATGGCGGTGGCCTTCAAACAGCTGCGGCCGATCTTCCGCAAGCGCGGCGAGATCAACGCGGAGGTAACGGGCCGCCTCACCGAAAGCGTCGGTGGCGTACGCACCGTCAAGGTGTACACGGCGGAGGAGCGGGAGGAGCAGACGTTCATCGAGGGGGCGGAGCGCCTGTTCGAGAACGTGCGGTCGACGATCACCGGCACCTCGGCGGTTGGCGCGGGCACGACGGTGATCGTCGGCGTGATCGGCGTGCTGCTCATCGTCATGGGTGGCCAGGCGATCGGCAGCGGACAGATGACACTCGGCGATCTGTTCATGTACGTCTTCTTCATCGGCATGGTGGCGGCACCGCTCGTGGGCATTGCGTCGATCGGCACGCAGATCACGGAGGCCTTCGCTGGGCTCGATCGCATTCGCGAGATCCGCGACATGGAAACCGAAGACGCGCGCGATGCCGAGAAACTGCCGGTGCCGCACGTGAATGGCGCGATCGAGTTCCGCGACGTGAGCTTCGAATATGTCGAAGGCGTGCCGGTGCTTCGTCGCGTTTCGTTTTCGGCGCCGGCCGGATCGACCACCGCACTGGTCGGCTCCAGCGGGGCGGGGAAGAGCACGCTGATCGGGCTCGTCATGGCGTTCAACCGGCCCAACAGCGGGGAGATCTTTGTCGACGGACAGCCGCTCTCCGGTCTCCGGCTGCGCGAATACCGGAGCCACCTCGGCGTCGTCATGCAGGACAACTTCCTGTTCGACGGGAGTGTCCGCGACAACCTCGCGTATGCGCGCCCGAAGGCGACCACCGAGCAGGTGCGTGCGGTGGCCCGCATCGCACACGTCGACGAGTTCGTGGAGAAGTGGGAGAAGCAGTACGACACGATCGTCGGCGAACGCGGCGTGAAGCTGTCAGGAGGCCAGCGTCAGCGCGTCGCGATCGCCCGTGCGATCCTTGCCGACCCGCGCATCCTCATCCTCGACGAGGCGACGTCGAGCCTGGACAGCGAGAGCGAGGCCATGATCCGTGACGGGCTGGGGCGTCTGCGCGAAGGGCGCACGACGTTCGTGATTGCGCACCGCCTGTCGACGATCGAAAGCGCGGACCAGATCCTGGTGGTCGAGGGGGGGGAGATCGTCGAGCGCGGATCCCACGCAGAGTTGATGGCGCAGGGGGGACGCTATCGGGAGCTGCACGACACGCAGTATGGCGTCGAGCGCGACCGCTACGTGAATCCGGGCGAAGACTACGCTCCGTTGGAGGCCGAACCGGCGAATTGACCGTCCCGGTGACGTTGGCGTCGATGTCTGCCAGCTATACGCGCACGAGACCTCATGCGGCCCCCAGGGCTGCGGCCGGCGGGCAGGAGCCGACCGAGAGAGCCTGCTGACTCAAGCAGTTGTGACACAGTGAGTTAGCCGGCGTCGCAATTGAATGGGTCGTGGCGCGCCGACGCGCCGCCCCACGACCGGCGGGACGCCCCGTTGAGCCTGGGCGCCGCTCGCACACCCGACCCGGGCTCTGGCTTCCCGTGACTAGGGTTCGCCCGTCTCGTCTATAGAGGCGAGTCCTGGCATGCCCACCCACACGCCGCCGTCCAGCCCACGCGTCGCTCTGCCGCGCGAACTCCACGACTTCGTCGTGGAGATGGCGATCGCCGTGCACAAGCGCTCCATCTACCCCAAGGGGCACCCGATTCTGCAGGGGTCGGTCGAGGCGGTGTACATGCGGTTGGCCTCGATCCTCGCAGATCGCACCGACGTGCCCATTGGCGTTGCTGACCACCGGCTGATCATCGATGGCGCTGCCTCGGACGACGCGCATCCGCTGCTTTCCGAGTTTGCTGCGCGGCTCGGGAACCATCTCGTTGGAGCGTTCCGCTTCGAGCGCGGCGTCACGCGGGAGGAACTCGATCGCTTCCTCGACGAAGCGGCACAGCCCGTCGACGAGATGGGCGAACCGTTCGGGGCGCGCCGTGACAACGGCAGCGAACACGTCGCCGTTCATCCGGTCGCTTTCGAGCGCCTCGGGCTGCTCGGACACGAGGTGAGTGCCGCGCCCGCCGAACACGAGAACGCGACGTGGCGCGCGCTGTCGTCGGCGGCCATGCGCGGAGATGCTGTCGAGGGCGACACCATGGACCCCCGGATCATGGCCGCCGCCATCGGGGCCGGATCGGGAGACGCCGCGTTCGACACGGCGGTGATCGAACGGCTCGCCGCGCTGCTCGAGGAACTGGGAGAGCGCGCCCACGGCGTCACGGCGGCCCAGCGGCAACGGGTGTCCGACCTCATCGCGTCGATCGGAGAACCGGCGCTCGCGCGACTCCTGCGGGCCGGTGGGGCCGTGCGTGGCGCGCAGGTCGTGCGTACGGCCAACGAGACGCTGGCCTCGCGCGCGGTGCTCGAACTCGTGCGTGCGGCATCGCGCAACGACGCCGTGTCGGTGTCCGGGGCGATGCTGCGCCTGCTCCAGAAGCTGACGACGCGTGCCCAGCAATCCGGTGGTCGCGGCGCCGAAGCCGAGCGCGTGCTCCGTCATTCGATCCGGCGGCTGCTCGATGGGTGGACGCTCGACAACCCGAACCCGGAGATGTACGAGCGCCTGCTCGAACGCGCGTCCACGCCGGACGCGCGCGTGAATGCGGACCGGCGTCGCGACATGGCCGAACCGGAACGCGTCGTCGATATTTGCCTGCACACCCAGCATCTGGGTCCCGCGCCCGAGGCCGCCCTGGCACGCCTGGCCCTCCGCGACGGGCTCGCCGGGGTGATCGCACGCCTCGAGGAGTATCCGCCGTCGCGCGTGCGTGAGGCCCTGGTCGATCGGGTGCTCAACGAGGCGTCACTGCGCGAATACCTGGCGCAGTCCAGACTGGACGTCGCGCTGCTCAGGCAGGCGGTGGATCGCATGAAAGTGCGGGCCGTCGGCGCCCTGATCGCCGCGCTCGAAGGCCGAGCGTCCGACGACGCAGCACTTCTCGTCGACCTGCTGGTGCGCATCGGCCGTGACGTGTTGGCGCCGGTCGGCGCGTATGTGTCGGGCGCGCCGCCGCGACTGCTCCGCCATTTCCTGGCCGTATTCGATCAGCTCGACGAATGGCCGGCGCAGGTCGACCCGTCGTACTATGCGACGCATCCGGACGTCGCGATCCGTCGCGAGGCGATCCGGTACCTGATTCGCGTCGACGAGTCGCACGACTCCGCGGTGGTGACCGCGCTGAAGGATCGCGAGATGAGCATTGTGGCGATCGGGCTCGTGCATCTGGCGGGCGCATGCCCGCGGGACGTCGCCCAGTCGCTGATCGCGCGCTACCAGGAGCCGGAGCTGACGCCGGACCTGCGCGTGCGGCTCATTCGCGCCGTCGGGAGCTCGGCCACGCCGGAGGCCGAGGCGTGGCTCGGGAACCTGTTGCTGACGCGGCGATGGATGGTGGGCCCGCCGCGCCTGCGGAAGCCAACCCCGGAATGCATCGCAGCGGCCGCTGCCCTGGTCGCAAACTATCCGGAGTCGCCTGTCGCCGCCCGGGTGATTTCCCTCGTGGACCGGGGTCGGGTCGCAGAGTACCGCCGAGCGGTCCATCCCTCGGTGCGGGGGGCCGCATGAACGACGTGGTGCGCTACCTGACATCGCTCGCGCAGGCGCTCGCGCAGATGTCCCTCTACGCCGAAGGTCACCCGGCGCGCGATCGTGCCGCGTCGGTGTCGTTTGATCTGCTTCGGGTCATGCTCGAGTCCGATCCGAGACCGACGTTTTCGTTCCTCGGCGCGGAGGTGGTGTACGCGAACCGACCCCTGCGCGACCTCCAGGGCTGGGACTGGGCACGCCGGCTTTCCTCCGCTGGAGTCCAGCGCATGGAGTTCGAGCGAAGCGTCTCGCGCGAGGAGTACCGCGCGTTCCTCGACGGACTGGTCGTCCGGCTCGGCGCGCAGGTGACGCGGGAACTGGTGCTGGACGCACGCACGCCCGTGGGCGGGACCGAAGCGATCCGCTACGGCGCCGTGGGCGTTCGCGGCAACGAACCGGTGGCCGAGGGCTCCGACGATGGCGACTACGAGTCATACGACCTGAGTGAGGAGGCGGAGACCGTCCAGTGGGTCCATGACGAAGTCACGACGCGCAACGACCTCCCGCTGGCCGAAGCCGAGACCGTGGTGCACACGCTCGCAACGGCCATGCACGCCGGTCAGCGCGTGCTCCTGCCGCTCCTCACACTCAAGGAGTTTGACCAGTACACCACGACGCACGCGCTCAACGTCTCCGTCCTCAGCATGGCGCTCGCCGAGTACCTGGGCCTGTCCGGACGCGAGGTGCGGCAGTACGGCATGACCGGCCTGCTGCATGACCTGGGCAAGGTGAAGGTTCCGCTCGACGTACTGCGGAAGCCCGGGAAGCTCTCGCCCGATGAACTGGCGCTGATGCGGCGCCACCCGGCGGACGGCGCGCGCATGATCCTCGAACACGATCACCGGCTGGATCTCTGCGCCGTGGTCGCTTTTGAGCATCACATCATGATCGACGGCGGCGGATACCCCACGCGCCAGCGGCGGTGCGACTGCCATCACGCGAGCATGCTCGTGCATGTGTGCGACGTGTTCGATGCGTTGCGGACCAACCGGCCCTACCGCGTGGCGTGGGAGACGCAGGACATCCTGCAGTACATCGGCCAGCGCATCGGTACGGAGTTCGAGCCGACCATCACCGCGGCGTTCCTCGACATGATGCAGACCCACGAATTGCGCGCCGCGCATGCCGACGTGATTGACGGAGCGTTCGCGGTCGACTGACCCACCGGCCGCTGGGCAGGATTTCGATGCGAGCGGGGACGGAACGATGCCGCCGCTCGGCACGCCCCCGGCGAATGTGGGGACATGCTGGCCGCCGTGCGATCCGCCGCCGTCCTCGGCGTGCACGCCTACGAGGTGATGGTCGAGGTCGACGCGACCCGGGGGCTTCCCTCGTGGACGATCGTGGGCCTCGCCGCGAACGCCATCAAGGAGGCGCGGGAGCGCGTCTCCGCCGCCCTGGGCAACTCGGGGTTCGAGCTGCCGCCGCGACGCTACACCATCAACCTGGCGCCCGCCGACATCCGCAAGGACGGTACGGCATTCGACCTGCCGATCGCGCTCGCCGTGCTTGCGGCCACCGGCCAGGTCAACCCCGAGCCGCTGCGCCGGGTGATCGCGTTAGGCGAACTCGGGCTCGACGGCGCCTTGCGACCGGTGCGCGGCGTCCTGCCGGTGGCGATGCGCGCGGCCCGTGAGCTCCCCGCGCGTCCACTCGTCGTGCCACCGGCGAACGCGCGCGAGGCGCGCCTCGTCGAGGGCCTCGACCTGTGGACGCCGCCGACGTTGCGTGACCTCGTGCGCTGTCTGCGCGCCGGCGTTCCATGCGAGGTCGCGGTCCCCGAGGTTCTGGACGACGCGCCGCCGTCGCACGCAGACCTGGCCGATGTCGCCGGTCAGGAGACCGCCAAGCGCGCCCTCGAAGTCGCCGCCGCCGGAGGGCACGCGCTGCTGCTGGTGGGGCCGCCCGGGGCGGGAAAGACCATGCTCGCCCGTCGCCTGCCATCAATACTCCCTCCACTCGCCGACCCCGAGGCGCTGGAAGTGCTTGCCGTGCACTCGGTGGCCGGCCTCATCGCTTCGAGTTCGCTGCGCGACGTGCTGCGCCCCTTTCGCGCACCCCACCACTCGCTTTCTGTCGCCGCGCTCATCGGCGGAGGCAGCACGCCACGGCCTGGCGAAGTATCACTCGCTCACCACGGCGTCCTCTTCCTCGATGAGCTGCAGGAAATGCCGCGCGCTCGGCTCGATGCGCTCCGCCAACCGATGGAAGACGGCAAGGTGGTGATCTCACGTGCGCAGCAGTCCGTGGAGTTCCCGGCGCAGTTCGCGCTGATCGGAGCGATGAACCCGTGCCCCTGCGGCTTTGCCGGCGATGCACGGCGCGCCTGCGCGTGTTCGGCGGCCGACGTTGAAAAGCACCGCGCGCGCGTCTCCGGGCCACTTGCCGATCGCATCGACATGACGGTCCACGTACCCGCCGTCGCGCTGCAGGACCTCCCCTCGCAGCCGGCCGGCGCCGGCTCGGCTGAGGTGCGCGCGCGTGTGGTTTGCGCGCGCGAGCGTCAGCGCCAACGCTTCGCGACGCAGCGCGGCGTACGCTGCAACGCGCAGGCGAGCGGGCGCTGGCTCGACGTACATACACCGATCGAGCCAGCCGCGCGGACGTTCCTCGTGCAGGCAGCGGAGCGCGCAGGGTACTCGGCGCGGGGGTACCACCGCGTACTCCGCGTCGCCCGCACGATCGCCGACCTCGAGAGCGCCGATGGCCTCACCCGGGCGCACGTGGCCGAGGCGATCTTCTTTCGGGCGCCCGCGCGGGTGCCGCCGCCCGCGGAGCGCGCCTAGCTTGCGGCATGAGCCCACTATCCACCGTCGACGCGGATGTCACGCCACGGGAAGCGGCCCTGCGCGCTTGGCTGCGCGACGCCGGGTCGGTACTGGTCGGGTTCAGTGGCGGCGTTGACTCGGCGTACCTCGCGGCCGTGGCAGTGGAAACGTTAGGCAGCGCACGGGTTCTGGCCGTCGTCGGTCGCTCGGCGTCGTATCCCGAGGCGCAGTGGGCCGCGGCGCGCGACGTCGCGCGCGCCATCGCGCTGCCATTGCTGGAGGTCGACACGCACGAGATGAACGACCCGCGGTACGCGGCCAATCCCGTGAACCGCTGCTTCTTCTGCAAGGGTGAACTCTGGAGCGTCCTCGTCCCGATCGCGCGGGCGCGCGGGCTGGCGGTGGTGATCGATGGCACCAACGCCGACGACCGCGCCGACTACCGACCCGGTGCCGCCGCGGCCGTCGCGCATGGCGTGCGGTCGCCGCTGGCCGAGGTCGGGCTCACCAAGCACGAAATCCGCGTGCGATCGCGCGCGCTCGGACTGCCCACGTGGTCGCAACCCTCCTCGCCATGCCTGTCGTCGCGCATTCCGTACCACACGGCCGTCACGCCTGAGCGACTGCGACAGGTCGAGGCCGCCGAACATGCGCTGCGTCAGATCGGTGTCACGGGTGACCTTCGGGTCCGGCACCACGGTGACCTCGCTCGGGTTGAACTGTCGGCGAGCGAACTGGATCGATGGCTGAGGCCTTCAGCCGCAGAGCGCGTCCGCGCCGCGGTCACCGGCGCCGGCTTCGCGCGTGTGGCACTCGACGTGCGCGGGTTCCGATCCGGATCCCTCAACGTGCTCGAAGGGCTGGTCAATGCCGATGCCTGAGCACGCAAAGGCGCTCGAGGTCGCCCTCGCGACGCGCGGCTTGCCCTGGTCCGTGGAGGCGAGAGACACACTGGCCGTTCTCCTGCCGACCGGACGCTACGTTCCGCTCGACGCCGTTGCGCGACGACACCTGATCGAGCTGGCCAGGCAGCACGGCTTCACGCACGCGGCCGTCGAGATCCCATCGGCCGGCGCAGCGTGGTGCGACTCTTCTTTGGTTTGACGCCTGGTCCGCCGCTCCAGGCGGAGATCGCGTCCGCTACCGCAGCGTTGCGCGAGTCCGTGCCGGAACTGGCGTGGGTTCCCGCGGAACGGCTGCACGTGACCCTCAAGTTTCTCGGCGAGATTCCGGAGGATCGTCTGCCAGCACTCGTGGAGGCCGCGACCGCCGCCGTTCGAGCGGTGGCCTCGCATGACGTGTCGTTCGAGGGCGTTGGCGGGTTCCCGAATCTCCGCCGACCCCGCGTCGTATGGCTGGGCATGGACGCTTCGCCGTCGCTCGCAAGGCTGGCCGGGAACCTCGATGGCGTTGGGGCACTCGTTGGCGTGCCGCTCGAGTCGCGCCCGTTCCGACCTCATGTGACGCTGGCTCGCGCGAAGGCACCGCTGACTCCCAGCGCGGGTGCGAGGCTCGTGCAACGCGCGGCGGAGGTGGGGGTACGCTTCCGCATGCGCGTTCGGGACGTCGCGCTCGTACGCAGTCGACCCGGCGCCGCAGGGTCACACTACGACGTGCTGTCCACGATTCCACTCATCGATCGCTGAATGTCAGGCTGCTTGCGGCAAATAGGCTGTCTCGTCGTCCTGCTCGCCCTCGGCGTCGGCGCCTGGCTCTCGCGCGAGCTGTGGTGGGAGCGCGTGACGGGCAAACCGCTTCGTACGCCGGTGACATGGGTACCGATCACGCCTGACGAGGCCCCGGCGGCCCGACGCCGCGTGGAAGCGCTGCAACAGCGAGAGGGCGAGGTGTTCACGTCCCTCACGCCGGGTGAGGTGGCCGCGCTGATCCTCGGCGCAACGGGTGGCCGCGTACCGCCTGGCGTGCAGGATGTCGAGGCGTCGGTGGTTGGCGACGCCCTGGGCATCCGCGCGTCGCTCGACCTCAGTTCGCTGCGTGCGGTCGATGGGCTCGGGCCACTCCAGGCGCTCCTCACCGCCAGGCAGACCGTGACCATCACCGGCAGGCCGCGCGGGGTGGCGCGCGGGCGTGGAGCGTTCGTAGTCGACGCGGCGACGGTTGGCGGGATCGAGGTGCCGCGGCCACTCCTCGGCGCGCTCATTGCACAGCTCGATCGCGGTTCGCGCGACGTTCCAGGTGACCCGACGCGGACGATTACGTTTGAACTGCCCCCGTACGTGGGCGACATTCGCGTCGCCCGAGGTCGGGTCATCCTCTACAAGTCCACGCCATGAGCCGGCGGATTCTCATCGTTGACGACGAGCAGGGTGTACGCGCGGCCCTGGGGCAGCTGCTCGAATACGAGGGCTACGAGGTCCGCAGTGCCACGTCCGCCGCCGACGGAATCGCCACCTACGAAAAGTGGCGTCCGCAGCTCGTCTTCATGGACGTGAAGATGGCGGGCATGGACGGACTCGAGGCACTCCGTCGGCTTCGGGAACTGGATCCGGCCGCCACGGTCGTGATGATCAGCGGGCACGCCACGCTGCAGACCGCGGTCGAGGCCACGCAGCTCGGCGCCTACGACATTCTGGAGAAGCCGCTCGACACCGATCGCATTCTCGTGCTGCTGCGCAACCTGGGGCAGCACCTGTCGCTCCAGGAGGAGAACGCACGGCTGCGGGCGTCCATCGAGTCGCGCTACGAGATCGTTGGCCGCTCGTTCGCGATCCGCGCGCTGTTGGATCGCATCGAGAAAGTGGCGGGTACACCGGCGCGAGTGCTGATCACCGGAGAGAATGGCACCGGCAAGGAACTGGTCGCGCGCGCCATTCATCGCGAGTCACCACGCGCCAATCGGCCATTCATCGAGGTGAACTGCGCCGCGATCCCTTCGGAACTGATCGAGAGCGAACTGTTTGGCCACATGAAGGGCTCGTTCACCGGTGCGGTGGCCGACCGTGCGGGGAAGTTCGAACAGGCGGATCGGGGCACGCTCTTTCTCGATGAGATCGGCGACATGAGCCTGGCCGCGCAGGCCAAGGTATTGCGCGTGCTGCAGGACGGCGAAGTCACGCGCATCGGCGGGAGCAAGCGGGTGCAGGTGGATGTGCGCGTGCTCGCGGCGACGAACAAGAATCTCGAATCGGAGATTGCTGCCGGGCGGTTTCGCGAGGATCTCTTCTACCGACTCAACGTCGTTCCGCTGCATGTGCCGCCGCTGCGCGAGCGTCGGGAAGACATCCCGCTGCTTGCCCAGCACTTTGTGAACGTTTTGGCTGCGCGTGATGGCGCCTCGCCACGCGCGCTGGACGCGTCGGCGCTGGAAGCCCTCTCACAGATGGAATGGGCCGGCAACGTGCGCGAATTGCGCAACGCGATCGAGCGGGCGCTCATCCTCGCGCCCGGCCCCCGCATCACTGCGGCCGACATCGGTCGCCTCTCCGGCACGCGGCCCGCTGACGGATCACCGCTGGGGGCACTCCTCGACCTCCCGACATACGAGGAGTTCAAGGACGCAGCGGAACGCGCCTACCTGCTGCACAAACTGCGGGCGTACAGCTGGAACGTGTCCGAAACCGCGCGCGGCATCGACATGCCCCGATCGAACCTCTACAAGAAGATCGAGCGCCACGGCCTGGAGCGGGAATCGTGAGCAAGAACTGGGAAGACGAACTGAAGAAGATCGACCGCCAACTGGAGTCGATCTCCGACGAAGCGCTCCTGCCGGCCAAGGGCGCCCCGACGCCGGCGGCCAAAGCGGTCGCCGAGCAGAAGCAGGCCGGCACGTCGACGCTCGGCGTCATGTTGCGGCTGGTGATCGCTTCGGCCCTTGGGGTCGGAATCATGTTCTGGCCGTATGGAGCGCGCTGCGGGCTCCCGCTGGCGGGGTACCTCGCCTCGGCCGGCCTCATCAGCATCGCGGGCGCGTGGAGCGCCGTGTGGACCTGGCGACACCGATCGGGGCGCGGCCACCTCCTGTCGCTGGCGCTCGTGTTGTGGGGCGCCCTGCTCGCCGCCAACCAGGTGCTGCCGCGCATTGGGTACGCGATTCCCAGCGCCGATCATCCCGCCGCATGGCTGTGTGAGTAGCGGCCCCCACGGCGCGGTAAGCCGCGCGGCCGGATAGACTCCTCACCGGTCCCGTGGCACTCGCCCGGGTTCATTGCCTTCCTGGTCCCATACGTCATGCCATATCAGAACTTCATCGCCGGACAATGGGTCGCCCCCTCGACGGGTGCGTACTTCGAGAATCGCAACCCAGCCGATCATCGCGACCTCATCGGCGAGTTTCCGCGCTCCGGCGTCGCCGACGTGGAGCGCGCCGTTGCGAGCGCCACCCGCGGGTTCGACCTGTGGCGCCGCACACCCGCCCCGTTGCGCGGTGACGTGCTGCGGCGCGTCGGCGACCTGATGTCGGCCCGCAAGGAAGAGTTGGCGAACCTTATGACCCGCGAAATGGGCAAGCCGCTTGCCGAAACGCGCGGCGATGTGCAGGAAGGCATCGACACCGCGTACTACGCCGCGGTGGAAGGGCGTCGCCTCTTTGGTTACACCGTCCCGAGCGAGCTGCGCAACAAGTGGGCGATGTCCTATCGCCGCCCGATCGGCGTCTGCGGCATCATCACGCCGTTCAACTTCCCGATGGCCATCCCCACGTGGAAGATGTTCCCGGCGCTGGTCTGCGGGAACGCATGCGTCTTCAAGCCGGCCGAAGACGTGCCGCACACCGGACACGTGCTGGTGGAGATCATGCTGGAGGCGGGGCTGCCGCCCAAGGTGATCCAGCTGGTGCACGGCTTTGGGGATCCCGTCGGCGCCGCGATGGTTGCGCATCCCGCGATTCCTGTGATCTCGTTCACAGGTTCGACCGAAACGGGGTCGAAGGTCGGGGAGACCTGCGGGAGGCTCCACAAGCGGTTGTCCCTCGAAATGGGCGGCAAGAACGCGCAGATCGTGTTGAGGGACGCCGACATCGGCCTGGCGCTGGAAGGCGTGTTGTGGGGCGCCTTCGGGACCACGGGCCAGCGCTGTACGGCCACGAGTCGACTGATCGTGGAAGACGCGGTGCATGACCAGTTCCTCGGGCTGCTCGTCGACAGGGTGAAGGGATTGCGCCTCGGTGACGGGCGACGGACGGGGACCGATGTGGGGCCCCTCATTCACGAGGAGGCGCTACGCAAGGTGGAGCGATATGTGGAGATCGGCCGCGGGGAAGGCGCGCGGCTGGTGACAGGTGGTGCACGGGCGACCGCGGGTGACCTCGCTCACGGATGGTTCTTCGAGCCGACGATCTTCACCGACGTCAAGGCCGGGTCGCGCCTGGAGCAGGAAGAAATCTTCGGACCCCTGCTTTCCGTGGTTCGGGTGTCCAACGCCGAGGAGGCGTTTACCGTCAACAACGGGGTGCGCTACGGATTGTCGTCATCGGTGTACACGACGAGTGTCCTGCACTCCTTCCGCGCGCTCGCGGAGCTGGACAACGGGATCACATACGTCAACGCACCGACGATCGGTGCCGAGGCGCACCTGCCGTTCGGCGGCGTGAAGCAGACGGGCAATGGGCACCGCGAAGGGGGCTGGGAGGTGTACGAGTTCTACTCGGAAACCAAGGTGTGTTACGTGGACTACTCCGGCAGTCTGCAGCGGGCACAGATCGACACGTACGACGCATGATCGACGGTCGCCGCGCACGGCACGCCGCGCCGGTTGAGACTCCCTACCGTCCCTCTCGGAGGGCGCATTAATTCCGACGACGATGGTGCTGTCTTCCGCCGAGCGTGACGAGTTGATCCGGCGCGTGACCGAGAGGGTCGCGCACCGGCACGGTCGCGATGCGCTCATTGCCTCGGTGGTGGACCGCGTGGTCGGGGCGCTGGCGGAACGCGACATCCCGCCCGCACCCGCCACGGACCAGACGGTCGTGGTCAGCGCCGAGAGCATGCCCGACGTCGCCTCCCGTCTCAAGGCGGCCATGCCTGGCGTGACGCTCGAGGACGTCGCCGTCGCGAGCGAAGGTCGACACCATGTTCTCGTGGCGCGAGCCAGCGGCGCGACCCTGGACGCGATCCGTGCGGCCGCCGAGGCGATCGGCGCGCGCATCGTGCTCGGAGCCCGCGCATGAGCGAGGTCGTGAGCCCCGTCAAACCCACGGCCGAAGGGCCGGCGATCGATATCACCGCCGAGCAGCGTGCCGACGCGCTGGCTCGCGTCAACCAGCCACGCATCCAGCCGGCGGCGTTCCTGTGGGAGTGGGCCCGTTCGCTGAGCGTGGCGCTCTTCCTGTTCCTGTTCCTCCACGTGTTCATCATGGAGGCGTTCAAGATCCCGAGCGGTTCCATGGAAAGCACGCTGCGCGTTGGCGATTTTCTCCTCGTGAACAAGCTTGTGTACGGCGCCGAGCTGCCAGTCGGCGGCAAGCGTCTCCCAGCCATCCGGCAGCCGCAGCGCGGGGACGTGATCGTCTTCAAGTGGCCGCCCGATCCGTCCAAGAACTTCGTGAAGCGCCTCGTAGGGCTCCCCGGCGACACGCTCGCCATGGCCGAGGGCGTGCTCGTGCGCAACGGGGTTCGCGTCACCGAGCGCTATGTCGTGCGATCGGAGCCCGACGACGACGTCTCGGGCGAAGCCTTCCGCTGGCAGCGTGACCACCTCGTGAAGACCGCGCAGGCGTCCGTGTCATACCATCCGTCGCGCAACAACTGGGGCCCGATCGTGGTGCCGCCGCACCGCTATTTTGTCCTCGGTGACAATCGCGACAATTCGCTCGATAGCCGCTACTGGGGATTCGTGCCGGACTCGCTGGTGCGCGGGCAGCCCATGGTGGTGTATTACAGCTACCAGCCGGACTCCGCCGTCCGCTTCGACTGGCTGACCAGGGTCCGCTGGGACCGTCTTGGCGAGCGCATACACTAGCCGTGCCTCTGTGACCGATTCGTACCTCCCCGAGACGCCTGAGGTGCCCTCCGTCCGCCGCAAGGCGACGGGAGGGGCGCGCAGCGGCGCTCGGCGCTCCGCCTTCGACGAAGGCTCCCTCGATCAGTACCTCCGCGACATCAGTGCGTACCCGCTGATCACACGTGACGAAGAGGTTGCGCTCGCCCAATCGATCCGCGCCGGCGATCAGGAAGCGCTCGACAAGCTCGTCCGCTCGAATCTGCGTTTCGTCGTGTCGGTGGCAAAGAAGTACCAGAACCAGGGCGTGTCGCTCTCGGACCTGATCAACGAGGGCAACCTTGGCCTCATCCGCGCCGCCCACAAATTCGACGAAACCAAAGGCATCAAGTTCATCTCGTACGCGGTGTGGTGGATCCGTCAGGCGATTCTGCAGGCGCTGGCCGAGCAGTCGCGCATCGTGCGTGTGCCGCTCAATCGCGCTGGCACGCTGCACCGGATCGGGAAGCGGGCCAACATGCTGCTGCAGGAACTTGGGCGCGAGGCGACGCACGCGGAAATCGCCGACGGCATGGACATCAGCGAAGAAGAAGTCGCCAAGACGATGTCCATTTCGCAGGCGCACCTTTCGCTCGATGCGCCGCTGACGCCGGGCGAAGACAACAAGCTGCTCGACTACCTCCCCGACAATCTCAATCCCACGCCGGACGAGCAGACGTTCGAGAAAGCGCTCACCGAGTCGATCGAAGAGGCGCTGGGGAGTCTCAAGGAGCGCGAAGCCAAGATCCTGCGCCTGTACTTCGGGCTCGACGGCGAGGAGCCGATGACCCTGGAGCAGATCGGCGCGCTGCTGGGGATCACCCGCGAGCGCGTGCGACAGATCAAGGAGAAGGCCCTGTCACGCCTGCGCCACGTGAGCCGGGCACGGGCGCTGGAGTCGTTCCTCGGCTAGGCCCCGGGGTACGGCTGAGGACGTGAAGTCAAAGGCTCGCACCAGGTCCTCCTGCGCAAACCGGCCAGGCAGAGACGGCTGGCATGCGAGGCCACGCATGAAGGTGGCTTCCACAGCAGGCGCGGATTCGGGGTTGGCTGGTGCCATGGACCTCCGCCGACGGTCCGTCAACGACGTGCTGCGATGTCCGCATCCTCGCGATGCTCCGCTTCCGTTGGCCGAGTGCTGCGTTCAAGGGAGGCCTACCAGCCGAGCGCGAGGCGTCGCGCGTTAGCTTCCCCGGGTGCAGATGACGGACGATCCTCGCGGCCCGCTGGGCGCGGTGCCCGACGCCGATTCGGTCAACCGTGGGGAGATCAACAGCGACCTCACACTCACCGTGCCGAGCGCGGGTGGTGTACTGCGCCTGCTGGCGCGGTCGCTGACGCTGCGGTGCCCGCACTGCGGAGGTCGCCCAATCCTGGTGCACTGGTTCCGGCTGCGCCAACGGTGTGGTGCCTGCCACGAGCTGCTCGAGCGAGGGGAGCACGACTACTTCCTCGGCGCGATGCTGTTCAACCTGCTGCTCGGGGAGTTCATCTTCACAGCGGTCTTCGTCACGATCCTCTTGTCGCGCTGGCCGGCGGTTCCCTGGGACGCCATTCAGGTGCTCGCGCCATTGGGCATGATCGTGGCCCCGCTGCTCACCTATCCGTTCTCGAAGGTGCTCTGGCTGAGCTTTGATCTGGCGCTGCGACCAGGTCCGGGGAGCCGGTAAGGTCAGCCAGGCAACTGGCGGCCGCCCCGTGGCTTCATGAGGTCAGCCTCCACGCGCCAAACCCCCGAGGCGCCTAGTTTTCCCGCATGGCTGACAACAACTCGTTTGACGTGACCACCGGCGTGGACCTTCAGGAGGTCGACAACGCCGTCAACCAGGCGCAGAAGGAGATCGCCCAGCGCTACGACTTCAAGGGCTCGAAGGCCGCGATCGAGTTCAATCGCGCCGAGGGAAAGCTCAGGCTCGTGGCTGACGACGACTTCAGGATGCGGGCGCTGTACGACGTGCTGCAGACGAAGCTCATCAAGCGCGGCGTGCCGGTGAAGAACCTCGACGAGGGCGAGACGATTCCTGCGGGCGGCGACACGGTGCGCAAGGAGATCGGGCTCAAGATGGCGCTCGATTCCGAGACGGCGAAGAAAGTCGCGGCGGCCATCAAGGAGGCGAAGCTCAGGAAGGTGCAGGCGGCGATCCAGGGCGAGCAGGTTCGCGTCAGCTCGCCGTCGCGCGACGAGTTGCAGGCCGCGATCGCCCTGTTGCGCGGGAAGGATTTCGGCGTGGAGCTCAAGTTCGGGAACTATCGATGAGCATGTTCCCGCTGCCGTTTGCCCCGCGTCGCATCGTGATCGGCGCGAACGCGCACCAGGAGATCGCCGCGTGGATCGGCTCCCGGCGCCCGGATCTCGAGATTCGCGGGGCCCGCATGGTTGACGTAACGCAGGCTGATCTCGAGTGGGCTGAGGCGTACGTCGGTTTTCGTCGCCCGCCGTCGGCGTCGTCCCTCGGAAAGGTGCGGTGGGTGCACTGCACAGGCGCCGGCGTCGATGCCTGGATGTCCCCGGAGATCGATCGCGGGGTCCTGCTCACGCGGACGCCGGAATCCTTTGGCCCCGCGATCGCCGAGTGGGCGGTCGCGCGGGTGCTCGCGTTCCAGCAGCAGTTGCCCGAGGTCATGCGCGCACAGAGCGAACGCCGCTGGGAGCCGCGCGAGATTCGCCCGGTGGCCGGGACGCGTGCGCTGCTGGTGGGGACCGGCGACGTGGGCAGCGCGATCGCGCGCCAGTTTGCCGCGTTAGGTATCCGCGTGACCGGCGTATCCCGCACGGGGCGCTCGGAGGAGTCGGCGTTCGCGGCGGTGTATCCGGTCGACGCCCTGCCGCACCTGGTGGCCGATGCCGACTGGATCGTGCTCACGCTGCCCATCACACCCGCCACGCGCGGCCTGTTCTCGCGTGACATGCTCTCGCGCTGTCGTGGCGCCGTACTGCTCAACGCGGGCCGTGGTCCGGTCGTGGAGGAGGCGGTGCTCCCCGAGGCCCTCGCGGCGGGATGGCTCCGCGGGGCGGCGCTCGACGTCTTCGAGGTCGAGCCCCTGCCGACCGACTCGCCCCTCTGGTCCCATCCGCGCGTGCTCGTGTCGCCGCACATCTCCGGGCTGACCACGTCCGACGGCGCCGGCGCCGGGTTTCTCGAGTGCCTCGAAGGACTGGAGGCCGGCGTGCTTCCGCGGTGGGTCGTCGATCGCGTGCGCGGCTACTGACGTCGACCTCCGTGCGCTACCACGTCGTCACGTTGGGCTGCGACAAGAACACCGTCGACAGCGAACGCTATGTCGCCGAGCTTGCGGCCCATGGAGCCTCGCCGGCGGCATCGGCCACGGAGGCCGAGCTGATCGTCATCAACACGTGCGGCTTCATCGATGCCGCCAAGCAGGAGTCGATCGACGCCATCGTCGAGGCGGCTCGGCTCAAGGTCACCGGCAACTGCCAGATGGTGGCCGCGGTGGGCTGCATGGTGCAGCGGCACAAGCCGGAGCTGCTCGAAGCGCTTCCCGAAGTGGACCTCTTCCTCGGCACGACCGAAACGGATCGTCTGATCGCCGAGGTGGGCGCGCGCGGCCTGCTCCCCGACGCGCCGTCGCTGATCCATCCCGGCGTGCGCCTGTACACCGGCGACCTGCCGCACGTGCGCTACCTCAAGATCTCCGAGGGGTGCGACCACGGATGCGCGTTCTGCGCCATTCCGCTGATGCGGGGGAAACATCGGTCCTTCGGACTCGAAGACCTCGTGCGCGAGGCGCAACTGCTCGAGGCTCAGGGGGCGCGCGAGGTGAACCTCGTCGCGCAGGACCTCGCCCACTATGGGCGGGACGTCCGCGACGGTCGCGCGCTCCCCGAACTGCTGCGCGCGCTGCTCGAGGGCACCGACATTCCGTGGTTCCGGCTGCTCTACATCTACAGTGCCGGGCTCACCGATCCGATGCTCGATCTCATGGTGAGCGAGCCACGCCTGGTGCCGTACCTCGACATCCCGATGCAGCACGCGGCCGATGCCGTGCTGACGCGCATGCGTCGCCCGGAGCGCCGCGCCACGCAGCTCGCGCGCATCGCTCGCCTGCGCGATCGCGTGCCGGGCGTCGCCATCCGTTCCACGGTCATCGTCGGATTCCCGGGTGAGACCGACGACGAGTTCTCGGAGTTGCTGGAGTTCCTCGAGGAGGTGCAGCTCGAGCGCGTTGGCGCCTTCACGTATTCGCCGCAGGAGGGGACGCGCGCCTGGGCGATGGAGGACGACGTACCGGACGACGTGAAGCGCGACCGCCTCGAACAGGTGCAGCAGCTGCAGCGCGCGATCACGGCCGAGCGCTATGGCGCCATGCTGGGCCGCGAGGTGCCCGCGATCGTGGATCGTGCGGCGACCGGTGACGCACCGGCCCAGGCACGCACGCAGGCCCAGGCCGATGACATCGACGGCGTCACGTGGCTCGAGGGCGAGGGGGTGCCGGGGAGCCTCGTGTCCGTGCGGCTCGACGACGTCGTCGACGACCACGACTTTCGCGCCACCGTGGTGCGGACCCTGTCCGCTCCCCCACGAAATCACGCCACGCGACGCGCACTCCCCGTCGCCGGTGTGCGTGGCCCGGCGGCATTCGGTCGGCCCTTCGGCGCGTGAGGCTGGTCACCGGCATCGCCTTGCTTGGCGTGACGGCCGCGGGGGTCGCTCGTACGACCACCCCGGCGCCCGCACCGCAGGTCCGCGTGCCTTCACACCTGCGGGTCGTGCTGGGATCGTCACCGCACGAACTGGAGCTTGGCGGAGGGGTTCCCTGGCGCCTCGACGACGCGTGGGGGCGCACTCACGTGCGCGACGCAGCCGCCACCTGGCGAGTGGAGCGCAGCAACCGGCGACTGCGGGTCGTGTCGAAGGACGGTCGTCGACAAACGGCGTGGTCGGAAGAGCCGTTTGCCGTCATCGCCGACGGCCCAGCCTCGATCGTGCCATGGAACGGCCATCGGTATCGCGGCGAACTGCGCCTCGTGGCCACTGACACGGCGATCATCGTCGTCAATGTCGTCGGGCTCGAGGAGTACCTGCGCGGGGTTGTGCCGATCGAAATCGGGCGACGTGCACCGAACGAGATCGCCGCGGTCGAGGCGCAGGCGATCGCCGCACGCTCCTACACCGTAGTCCGGGCCCTGGAGGGCGTCACAAAGGCATGGGACCTCACCGCGCGTCCCACGGATCAGGTCTACGGTGGGGTGGACGCCGAGACCGCCTTGTCCGACTCGGCCATCGCTGCGACCGCGGGACAGGTGCTCACCTATGGCGGCCAACCGATCCGTGCACCGTACCACTCGACGTGTGGCGGTGCGACGGCCTCTCCGCGCGACGTGTGGCGAGGCGGCCAGGACGCCTGGCTCCGGGGGGTGAGCGATCTCGTCCCCGGCACGAACCGCGCGTGGTGCGAGATTTCTCCCCGGTTCGCGTGGGAACGGGTGATCGACGAGCGAGCGCTGCTCGACGCCGTGGCGAGCCAGGAGCGAGGCCGGCGCGTCGCACGGATCACGATGGCGCGCGTGGCCGCGACCACGCCGTCCGGCCGCGTGCGTGAGTTGGCGCTCGACACGGAGGCGGGGACGGTGACACTCTCGGGCAACGACATGCGATTCGCGCTGCGCGACGCACGTGGCGAGTGGCTGAATTCAACCTATTTTTCGCTCGAACCGACGATCGAGCGTGGCGGTCGCCTCACGCGCCTGACGCTCCGGGGTCGCGGAAACGGACATGGGGTGGGGATGTGTCAGTGGGGAGCGATCGGCCGCGCGCGGGCCGGCATGGCGAGCGCCAGCATCCTCGAGGCGTACTACCCGGGAACCGTGATCGCCCGGGTGCAGTCAGGGGTTCGATCGCGGTAGACCTTCATCCTGGATGGCGATGAGCGAGCGCGTGCGAGTCGTGGTGGTTGGTGCGGGGGCCATCGCCCAGCTGGCGCACCTTCCGGTCCTGTGCAAGGCGCGCGGGGTCGAGATCGCGGCGCTGGTGGACAATGACCGGGCGAAGGCCCGCGCCCTGGCCGATCGATTCGGCATCCCCGACGTGTTCACGGACCTCGAGGACGCGCTCTCCTATGGCCAACTCGATGCCGCGATCGTCGCCACGCCGAACCATCTGCACGAACCGCACGTGCTCGAGGCGATGGTCGCGAAGCTCGACGTGTTCTGTGAGCGCCCGCTCTCGCTCAACGCGCGTGGAGTGGAGCGCATCCTCCTGGCGGCCACGCGGGCCGGCCGGAAGGTCGTCGTGGGCAACAACCACCGTTTTCGGTCGGATGTGCAGGCGATGGTGCGATTCCTCCGCGGCGACGAACTTGGTCGGCTCGTCGGAGTTCGGGCCGGCGCCTACCAGCCGCGCGGCCGCTTCGAAGGCTGGCGAACGCGCCGACAGGAGAGCGGTGGGGGCGCGCTCTTCGAGCACGGCTTTCCGTTGCTCGACCTGGCCCTGTGGATGACCGATTTCCCGGCGCCGGAGCGCGTGTGGGCGAGTATGCAGCGCGCGCGCGGGGCGAATGCGGTGGAGGAGGCTGCGCTGCTCGTCGTCGAGTGTGCGCACGGTCTGGTGCTGACGTTTGACCTGAGCTGGGCCTACGTGGGTGACGAGGAGCGCTGGTGGTTCGAGACGCTGGGCCAGCGCGGGAGCGCGCGCCTGGCGCCCCTGCGCGTGGTGAAGGAGCTCAACGGCACGCCGGTGAACGTTTCGCCGACGGGAGCCGCGGCGCGAGAGAACGCGTTCATCCAGTCGTATCGCGCGGAGCTGACCCACTTCCTCGCGGTGGTACGCGGGGAGCAGGCGTATGATCCGCCGACCGACCAGGTCATGGTGCACCGGATCCTCGAGGCGGCCTACAAGTCCGCAGAGGACGGCAGGGAAGTGCGCTTCTGATGCGTGGTGTCCGTGGGCGCCTCGCGCCATGGCTCTTCGCGATCGCGTACCTCACCCTGCCGTCCACGGCGGGCGCACAGGATCGCGCGCCCTCTCCTCCGGCTGAACCAGGCTCCGAACTCCAGGTCTACGTGATGACGATGGGGCAAGGCGATCCGATCTGGGAGCGGTTCGGCCACAACGCCCTCGGTATTCGCGACGCGCGCACGAACACCAACCTCGTCTACAACTGGGGTGTGTTCAGGTTCACGGAGGCCGACTTCCTCCCCCGATTCCTGCGCGGGGAGATGCGCTACTCGGTGGAGGCGTACGATGCCGGTCTCACCGTGGCCTATTACCAGAGTGTCAACCGCTCGGTCGGGATCCAGGAGCTCGACCTCACGCCCGCGCAGCGCGTTGCCGTGCGCGACTACGTGGAGTGGAATGCGCGCGAGGAGAACAAGTATTACCGCTACGACTACTTCAGCGACAATTGCTCGACCCGGGTGCGCGACGTGCTCGACCGCGCGCTCGGCGGCGCGTTGCGGCGACAGTTCGACACGATCCCCAGTGGCCGCACCTTTCGCGACGACGCCCGGCGCCTGACCGAATCCGACGTGCTCTACACGGGGATCGACATCGGACTTGGCACGCCTTCCGACCGGCAGATGACGCAGTGGGAGGCGATGTTCGTTCCCATGACGTTCCGTGATCTGCTTCGGAGCGCCCGCGTGACAGCGCCGGATGGCGCGCGGCGTCCGCTCGTGGCGTCGGAGGGTGTGGTCTTCACAGCGACCCGCACGCCGGAGCCCGCGGCGCCGACCAACCGGCAGCTCCCGTTCCTGCTGATCGGCTCCGGGATCGCTGCCCTGTTGTTTGTCGTTGGGGTGATCGCACCCACCGCGGGACGCAGCCTGGCGGCGACGTGGTGCGCTCTCGCCGGCGTCCTTGGGCTGCTCATCCTCGGTCTTTGGACCCTCACGCGGCACGTGTGGGCGTACGAGAACGTGAACCTCCTGTACTTCAACCCGCTGTGGTTCGGCGTGGCGTGGATCGTGGCGCGTCGGGCAGCGCCAGGCCCACGCGCGCGACGCTTCCTCCTGATCTGTGCCGGTCTCGCAGCCGTCGGCGTGGTGCTCGGCGCCCTGCGCTGGCCGCAGGCGAGCGAACAGGTCGCGCTGCTCGTCCTGGTACCGCACGCGATGGTGCTGGCGACGGTGTGGCGGCGCGTCCGCGCATGACGACGCGACCGCCCGGAGGTGGCGAGAGCCTCAGCATCGGCATCGATGTCGGTGGCACCTTCACCGACCTCGTCGCGGTGTCCCTGACGACCGGCGAGGCGCAAGCCGCCAAGGTACTGTCTACGCCGTCGGACCAGAGTGCAGGCGTCGCCGAGTCGCTGCAAAGCCCGGCCGCACAGCGCGCGCCCGTCACCCGCATCGTGCACGGCACGACGGTCGTCACGAACATGCTGCTCGAACGCACCGGCGCACGCCTGGTGCTCTGCGCCACCCAGGGAGCGACCGACCTGCTGGACCTGCGGCGACAGGAGCGCGCGTCGCTCTACGACCTCTCGCGACACCACCCGGACCCGCTCGTGCCGCGGACCCGCGTGCTCGCGGTGGACGAACGGATCGAGCCGCAGGGAGCGGTGAAGGCGCTGAGCGAGGAACACGCGGCCGAGATTGCCGAACGCGTGGCCGGCATCGGCCCTGAAATCGTGGCCGTTTCGCTCCTGCACGCGTACGCGGATCCCACGCACGAGCGTTTGTTGCGCGACGCCATCGTCGCGCGTATCCCGGGGGTCGAGGTCGTGCTCTCCAGTGACGTGTTGCCGGAGATCCGCGAGTATGAACGGACGGCCACGACCACCTGCGAGGCCTACGCGCGCCCGGGCGTCGCCAGGTACCTGTCGCGGTTGGGGGAGCGCGTGAGGGCGTTGGGCATGCCCGTGCCTGGCGTCGTCTCGTCGAGCGGAGGCATGCGTGACGCGAGCGATGCGGCAAGCGCGGCGGCGTCGCTCGCGCTGTCGGGCCCCGCAGGCGGTGTGGCCGGCGCCGCGCTGGCTGCACGCGCCGCGGGTTTCGACACCGCGCTGAGCGTCGACATCGGCGGCACCAGCGCGGACGTGGGCCTCATCCTCGATGGGCAACCGCTCGTGGAGGCCGGCGGCAGCGTGGCCGGCGTCCCGATCGCGTTGCCGCGTGTGCTCGTCGAGACGGTGTCCGCTGGCGGAGGCTCGATCGGCTGGCTGGACGATGGCGGGGCGCTGCGTGTCGGTCCGCGGAGTGCGGGCGCCATGCCCGGGCCCGTCGCCTTCGGGCGAGGTGGGACGCAGCCGACAGTGACCGATGCCCACGTCGCGCTCGGGAATATCCGTGCCGATCGCCTGGGCGAGGGTGTGCATCTCGACGCGGCCGCGGCCACGGCGGCCGTGCAGGCGCTTGCCGCACGACTCGGCGTGACATCGACGCGATGCGCCGCGGCGATGATCGATACGGCCGACGCCGAGATGGCGCGCGCGCTGCGTCGCGTGAGCGTCGAGCGCGGCATCGACCCGCGTGAGTGCCTGCTCGTGGCGTTTGGTGGCGGTGGCCCGCTGCACGCCTGTGGGCTCGCCGAGCGACTGGGCATGACCCGGATCCTGGTCCCGCCGCACGCCGGCGTGCTGAGCGCCCTCGGCCTTGCCGTCGCGCCGGAGAAACGCGTGGCCATGCGGAGCGTGATGGCCCACGCCAACGACGGTGTGTGTGAACGCCTCGTGCGACTGGCGCGCGAGGTCGCGGCGTCCGCGGGCGGCGGTGGCGCTCCTGACTGGATCATCCGGGCCAGGTTTCGGGGGCAGGGCCACGAACTCGAGGTGCCGTACGACCCGGCCCGCGACATGGCGGCGCTGCGCGAGGCGTTCCTGGCCCAGCACCAGCGGCGCTACGGGTTCGTGCTCGAGGCGCCGGTCGAGATCGTCAGCCTTCGCTGCACGCGCACGGCGGCCGCGCCGGCGCTTCGGCTGCAGCGGCGAGGTAGTGCCGCATGGGATGCGACCGCACCGAGGGATGTGGGGGCCGAGCTTGGTGCGACGCTCAGTGGGCGGGCCGTGGTCGCGCTGCCCGACGCGACGATGCTCGTGGCCGAGCGCTGGACCGCGCGGGCGCTGCCGGTTGGCGGGTGGCTGATGGAGCGCTCGGCATGAGTCACGCGACCGATCGTCCGGCGGCGACATCGCGCGGCTTCGACCCGCTTCGCCTGACCGTGTTCTCCAACGCGGTCGCGATGATCGCCGAGGAGATGGGCACCGTGCTGGAACGTGGCGCCCTCTCGCCAAATATTCGCGAGCGGCGCGACGCGTCCTCGGCGCTGTTCGACGCGAAGGGGCGGATGGTGGCGCAGGCCGCGCACATCCCCGTGCATCTGGGCGCGATGCCGGAATCGGTGAAGGCGGTGCTCGCGCGGAACCCGGTCCCGGGCGACGTGTTCCTGCTCAACGATCCGAACCACGGCGGCTCGCACCTCCCGGACCTCACCATGATCGAGGTCATCGCGGAGGGATCGGAGATCGTCGGCTTCGCGGCGATTCGCGCGCATCACGCCGACGTGGGCGGGATGAGCCCAGGCAGCATGCCGCGCGGGGCCACGGAACTGGTGCAGGAGGGCCTTATCGTGCCACCGGTGCGCATCGCGCACGGCGACGGGTGGCATCGCGACATGCTCGACCTCGTGCTCGCCAACGTGCGGACGCCGGAGGAGCGGCTGGGCGACCTGCGAGCGCAGCGGGCCGCCTGTGCGGCGGGCTGCGCGGGGTGGCTCGCGCTGCGGGCGCGCGAGGGTCGCGAGGTGGTGGACGCGGCGTGCGACGCGCTGCTGGAGTACACCGCCCGTCGCGCCCGCGCGTGCGTGGAGTCGTTAGGCCCGATCCGGGGCCGCGCGCGCGACGCGCTCGAGGGTGATGGCGTGACCGAAGACGACGTGGTGGTGGCGGTGGACGTACGCACGGAAGGCCCGACACTCGTGCTCGATTTCGACGGTACCTCCCCGATGGTCGCCGGCAATGTGAACTGCCCGTTGCAGGTCGTGCGGGCCGCGGCAGTGTTCGTGTTGCGTACGCTGCTCGACGACGACGTGCCGACGAACGACGGCATCGCCGGTGCGCTGAGACTGATCGTGCCCGAAGGCAGCGCCATCAACGCGCGTTGGCCGGCGGCGGTCGCCGCAGGGAACGTGGAGATGTCCACGCGCATCACAGACGCGATCTTTGCCGCGCTGGCCGATGCCGGCGTGCGCGCACCGGCGCAGGGCCAGGGCACGATGAACAACATCACGTTCGGCGGCCGGGGCTGGACGTTCTACGAGACGCTCGGTGGAGGCCAGGGCGCGAGCGATCGCGGGCCGGGCCCCAGCGCCGTGCATGTGGCCATGAGCAACACGCGCAACACGCCGATCGAGTCGCTGGAGCAGGCCTATCCCCTCCGAATCGACGAGTATGCGATCCGCATCGGCTCCGGGGGCTCGGGGCTGCACGAGGGCGGCCAGGGCGTCGTGCGCCGCTATCGCGTGCTGGAGCCCTGCACCGTGACGCTGTTGACCGAACGCCGGCGCCACGCCCCCAAGGGCGCGGCAGGCGGCAGCAACGGACAGGTTGGGCAAAACCTCCTGAACGGAACGCCCATCGCGGCCAAGTGCAGGCTGGAGCTGAAGCCAGGCGACGTCGTATCCGTGCTCACGCCAGGAGGCGGAGGCTGGGGAGCGACCGCCGAAGCGGGCACCTGAGGCGCCGCCCGTCCCTCATCCGGAATCCCGCGTGCCCACTGGCAAAGGCGCGACCTTCACGTGCGCGACGTGAACCGGTATCGGGGTGATCCGCCGCATGCCACCCGGTCCACCGCCGGGCTTCATCCACCGCATGGCCATCCGCCCATGCGTCCCTAGACGTCCAGCTGCATCCCCTCCGCCGCCGCCAGCACTCTCACGCGGCCCTGTCGCTCGCGCACCATCTGGTGGCAGAGCGCCAGCATCTCCTCCAGCGCCGTGTCGCTGCGATCGGGTTCGTGATGGAAGAGCACCAGCGTCTCGACTTCCGCGGCAATCGCAAAGTCGATCGCATCACGATACGACGAATGGCCCCAGCCCCGATGGTCCATGTATTCGGACCCCGTATACATCGCGTCGTGGATCAGGACCGTGGCGCCGCGGGCGAACTCCACCAGGGCGTCGCGTGTGGAGGCGTCTTCCGCCCGGTCACCGTCCCGGTCGAGTTCATTGTCCGGGATGAACACCATCGACCGCGTCGCCTCGGCGGCGTCGGACAGGCGGAAGCCGAGCGCACCACCCGGATGCCGCACGTTGATGGTTTGGACGTTGTAGCCCGAGCCGGAGTGTCGATGCTGCGCCACCTGGGCAAACTCCATGCGCGCCAGGAGCTGGTCGAAAGCCACGGGGAACACGACGGGACTCATCTGCTGGCGCAGCACCACCTCCAGGCTGCTCTCCATCACCGGGGATCCCCACAGTCGGAAGTGATTGCCCGACTGGAAGGCCGGCGTGAAGAACGGCAGCCCCTGGATGTGATCCCAGTGGGCATGGCTGAAGAAGAGGTCACCGCGGATCGGCGTGCCGTCAGCGGCGCCGACGAGCGCGCGGCCCAAATCGCGAATGCCGGTGCCGGCGTCGAGAATGATCAGCTCGTCGTCCTGCGAGCGAACCTCGAGGCACGTCGTGTTGCCGCCGAAGCGGGCGGTCTCCGGACCAGGGGCAGGGCACGACCCGCGGGTGCCCCAGAATCGGACGCGCATTCCCGAGAATGGAAGGGAACCACGACGAGGCCCCCCCGCGGCCGCGGGGGATCCTCGTCGCAACGTCAGACGCGCGCTTGCGCCATCTGCTTGAGGGCCGGCCGGTTGGCCACCGAGATGCGGCGGCGCTCCACCTTGATCAATCCCTGGATCTGGAAGTCGCGGATCGTGCGCGACACCGTCTCTCGGCTCGCGCCGATCATGTGCGCGATCGTCTGGTGCGTGAGCGGTTTCTCGATCATGTCGCTCCCGCTCTCTTCGGCAAAGTCGAGCAGCAGGCGCGCGATGCGGCCGGGGACGTCGAGCAGCGCAAGGCCGTGAATCTTGGCGTCGGCGCGGCGCAGGCGCCGCGCGAGTTCCATCATGAGCGACCACGCCACGGCCGGGTTGGCCTCGACGCGCCGGCGAAAGTCATCCCGGCGGAGGACGAGCAGGTTGGTCTCCTCCATGGCGATGACGTGGGCGGAGCGCGGCTGATCGTCGATGAGGGCCAACTCGCCGAAGTGCTCGCCAACGCCCAGGACCCCCAGAATCACCTCGCGGCCGTCTTCGCCGATGAGCACGACCTTGACGCGACCATCGCGCACGACGAAGAGCGAGTCGCCCGGATCGTCCTCGAACACGATCACACTGCCCTTCGGGTAGTTCTTCTCGCGCATGAGCTCGCCGAAGCGCTGGAGTTCGGCGTCATCGAGCTTGGAGAAGAGCGGGATCGAGCGCAGGAATGCGGCGTTATCCATGGCGCGGACGGGCCTTTCGAGCAGGGTGGAGGACATCGTGACGTCGGAGTATAGAGGCAAGGCGTGGCGGCCGCGTGGCCAACCGTACTGAGGATGGACGCGACAGGATATGTGGGGTCACGCCCGGGGCAGACATCCTGAACGCGTTCAGGGTCAGGCGTCCCGGCGCGTCGCAGCTTGGACACGCGACGGCGGCAACATACCGGATTCTCACGGGGACTCTGTAAGCCGGATCACGTTCGCTGGTGATTGGCAGAGAGGCTCCCAGCCGGGCATGCCCTGGGCATCGTTTCGTCGGGGCACGCTCACCGGCATCGGCGGCCTCCTGTACACGGCCGTTCAGTCCGAGCTGCCCACAGGGCGGCGACCGGCTCTATCCCTTTGCCTGCCTTGATCTTGCCGGCTGAGCCCCATAGCTTTCTCGATTCGCCAAGAACACCCTGAGGGACCCGTGAAGACCGACATCCATCCCGAGTACGCCACCTGCACGGTGCGTTGCGCGTGCGGCAACAGCTGGCAGACTCGTTCAACCGTATCGGAGCTGCACCTCGACATCTGCTCCAACTGCCATCCGTTCTTCACCGGCAAGCAGAAGCTGGTGGACACGGCGGGTCGCGTCGAGCGCTTCCGTCAGAAGTACGCCAGCGGGAAGACCAGCTGAGCCTGATCCGGGATCGCCTGGCGGACGCCGTCACGCGCGCCCGCCAGGTCGAAGACGAACTCGCCGATCCCGGGACCGCGCGTGACGCGCGGCGCCTCGCCTCGTTAGGTCGCGAGCACCAGCGCCTGCAGGCGGTCGTCCAGATGGCCACCCGCCTGGCCAGGGCCGAAGACGAACTCGGGCAGGCCCGCGAACTCCTGACCATCGATGACCCCGACCTCGCCGCCGAGGCGCGGGCCGAGGTCACGCGCCTCGGCGAGGAAATCGCCCGCATCGAAGTCGACGTGCGGCCCCTCATCGTGCCCCACGATCCGCTCGATGACCGACCGGCCATCGTCGAGATCCGTGCCGGCACCGGGGGAGACGAAGCCGCCCTGTTTGCCGCCGACCTGTATCGCATGTACACGCGGTACATCGAACGCCACGGCGGATGGCGCATCGAGGTCATGTCGCTCTCCGACGCCACGTTAGGCGGCTACAAGGAAGTCATCTTCAAGGTGCTCGGCGACGGCGCCTTCGGCGAGATGCGATGGGAAGCCGGCGTGCACCGCGTGCAGCGCGTGCCCGTCACCGAAGCGCAGGGACGCATCCACACGTCGGCCGCGACCGTTGCCGTGCTGCCGGAAGCCGAGGAGATCGACGTCGAAATCCTCGACAAGGATCTGCGCATCGACGTCTACCGGGCGTCGGGACCCGGGGGACAGGGCGTCAACACCACCGACTCCGCCGTCCGGATCACGCACCTCCCCACCGGCACCGTCGTCACGCAGCAGGACCAACGCTCCCAGATCCAGAACAAGGCAAAGGCCATGGAAGTGCTCCGTGCCCGACTGCTCGACCTCAGGATCCAGGAACAGCAGATGGAGCGCTCGCGCCTCCGGAAGTCCGCGGTGAGCACCGGCGATCGTTCGGCCAAGATCCGCACCTACAATTACCCGCAGAGTCGCGTCACCGACCACCGCATCAACGTCACGCTCCATGATCTCCCCACCGTGATGGAGGGTGACATCGGCCGACTGATCGAGGCCCTGAGGCTCGCCGAGCTGGAAGAGAAGCTCAGCGGCGACTCGAACGCATGAGCGGCCTCGCCGAGCGCAACGCACCATCGTCGGCCCAGCATGGGGCCGAGCCGACCTTCGGAGAACTGGTCCGTGGCCTCGCGCGGATGTTTGCTGCGGCGGGGATCCCCCAGGCCGGCACCGAAGCACGGGACCTCGTGGCGGCCGTGCTCGACAAGCCTCGCTTCTGGCCCGCGCTCCACGCCAACGAGCACCCGCTGCCTGACGAGGCCTCCGCGATCCGCGAGGCAGCGCGGCGACGGACGCGCGGTGCGCCGATGCAATACGCCGTGAGGCGGGCGGCCTTTCGGTTTCTCTCACTCCGCGTCGACGAGCGCGTGTTGATCCCTCGACCCGAGACTGAGCAACTCGTTGAGCTCGTCCTCGCGTCGACCCAGGCGCGCCGCGGAGGCATCGCGGCCGACGTGGGCACCGGGTCCGGTGCGATCGCACTCGCCCTGGCCGCTGAGGGACGTTTCGAGCGGATCATCGCTACCGATCTGTCCCTCGACGCGCTCGGCGTTGCGCGGGAGAACCATCGGCTCGTGAAGGCGTCGCTGCGCGCGCCGGTGGAGTGGCGCGCGGGAAGCGCGCTTGCCCCGCTGCGAGGGACCCGGGTGGATGTGCTCGTGTCCAACCCACCGTACATCGCCTACACCGAACTGCCTGCGCTGCCCGCCAACGTGCGGAACTGGGAGCCCACGCAGGCCCTCTGCTGCTCGGGTGAGGGACTCGCTGTGACGCGTGAGATAGTTGCTGCCGCGCCGGACGCCCTCCAGCCCCGCGGCCTGCTGGCCCTCGAGGTGGATGCCACGCGCGCGCACGCCGTCGCGGCACTCATGGAGTCTTCTGGCGGCTTTGAGCAGGTGGCGGTGCATCGGGACTTCAGCGGGCGCGACCGGTTTGTCTTGGCGACGCGGCGCGGGGGCGATTAGGCTCTACCCACCACCACCACGCGCCGGCCGGCTCGGCAGGGCGCATTTCCCCAGCCATTCCACGGGACGATGATCGACCAGAAAGCCAGGGAACTGGGTCGCCTGATCGGACAGAGCGACGAGTACAAGGCGCTCAAGCGCGCCAACGACGGGCTCGGCCAGGACCGCGAGGCGGTGGCGAGCCTGCAGCGCATGGAGACGCTCCGCCGCGAGGCGCAGCGCATGCTGCAGGCCGGCGAAGACCCCACACCCGAGATGGAGCAGGAACTCGATGGACTCCTCAGCCGCGTTCAGGTGGCGCCGGCGTATCAGCAGGCGATCGTGGCTCAGGAGAACTTCGACAAGGTGATGATGCAGGTAAACCAATGGATCGCCGAAGGCATCAAGACCGGCGCGGCGAGCCCGATCATCACGCTGTCCTGAGCTTTCGATGCGCGGCGTGCTCGTCGTGCTCGAAGGTGCCGAGGGCGTCGGCAAGACGACGCAACTCAAGCGGCTGGCCGACCGCGCCCGAGCAGGCGGACTCGCCGTGGAAGTCGTGCGCGAGCCCGGCGGAACGCCGCTGGGCGATGAAGTCCGGCGCCTCTTGCTCGATGCGCCGCTCCAGGTAGCGCCTCGCGCCGAGGCGCTGTTGTTCATGGCGTCGCGCGCGCAGCTGGTGGACGACCTGGTCCGTCCGGCCCTGGAGGCTGGCAAGGTGGTCCTGACCGACCGATTCTTCCTGTCGACGTACGCGTACCAGATCGCGGGACGCGGCCTCGATGCGGAGGCGGTGCGGATGGCCAACCAGCTTGCCACGGCGGGACTCGCTCCCGACGTCACGATCCTGCTCGACCTCCCCCCGGGGGATGGGGTCTCGCGTGCGGCCGCGCGCAGCGCCCCGGACCGCGTGGAGCGCTCCGGCGCCGAATTTCACCAGCGCGTGGCGCTTGCGTTTCGGGAGTTCGCGACTGGGGCGTGGCAGCGGGAGCACCCGGAGTGCGGCCCGATCGTCCTGGTCGACGCCACGGGCTCGGCGTCGCAGGTCGAAGCACGGATCTGGGATCAGCTCGCCTTGGCGCGCCCTGAAACGTTCGGCGGGGTTCGCGGGTCTCACACAGGCACATGACCTCGTCGCGAACCCGCGGATTCATCGCCCTCGCCGTGCTGGGTGGCGCCCTCGTCAGCGGGGGGTGGCTGCTCGGGCACGGGTTCTCGAGGCCTACGCCGAAAATGCAGCGTGAGCGGCTGTTCGACCACGTGCTGACGCACATCCAGCGGTACTACGTGGACTCGATCCCCACCGGGCAGCTGTTCGAGAAGGCGATGACGGGTATGCTGCAGGAGCTGGGTGACCCCAACACCGTCTACCTGCCGCCGGATCGACTGAAGCGGCTTACCGAGTCGACGACGGGGCTGTACACCGGCTCCGGCGTGCGCGTGGATTCGCGCGATGGCGTTCCGACGGTGATTGCCCCGCTCCCCGGTGGGCCCGCCGAGCGTGCCGGCCTGCTGCCCGGTGATCGGCTCATCGAAATCGACGGGCGCGTGACCAAGGGCTGGACGGACGACGAAACCCGGAACGCGCTGCGTGGGGCGGTCGGCACCAGAGTGCGACTGATGGTTGATCGACCGGGTGAACCCCGCCCCTGGAGCATGATGCTGGTGCGCGGCGAGGTGCATCGTCAGGCGGTGCGACGCACGGCGCTTCTGCCGGGGGGCGTTGGGTACATTGACCTCAAGATCTTTTCGGATTCCACCGAGCGCGAACTCACGCGCGCGGTCGATTCGCTGCGGGGCGCCGGCATGCAGAAGCTGGTGCTGGACTTGCGCGGGAATCCGGGTGGCCTCGTGACGCAGGGCGTGGCCGTGGCCGACCTGTTCCTCGAACCGCGGCAGCTCATCGTGCGGCTCAAGGGTCGCACGCCGCAGACGACGATGGCCTACAGCGATACAGCGGTGCAGCGGTGGCCCACGCTTCCCGTGGTGGTGCTGGTCGATGAGGCTTCGGCGAGTGCGGCAGAACTCGTCGCCGGCGCGTTGCAGGACCACGACCGCGCGCTGCTCCTCGGCCGAACGACCTACGGGAAGGGCAGTGCGCAGGCGGTGTTCCAGACCGCGGTGGGAGGGCTCAAGCTCACCACAGCGCGCTGGTACAGTCCGTCGGGGCGGTCCATCGATCGTGGTCGAGCCGTCGAGCCCGACCCGCGCGCGGTCGCCGCCAGTGACGAGTTCCGAACGGACGGCGGCCGGACAGTGTTCGGCGGTGGCGGCATCACCCCGGACGTGATCGCGGGCGACACGTCCCGTGCGCCCGGTGAGCTCGAGCTGCAGCAGGCGCTTGGGGAGCGGGTGACGGACTTCCGCGACGCGCTCACCGCCTACGCCGCGTCGCTGCGGGGCACACGTCCGGTCTCCTCGCCGGACTTCGTGGTGACGCAGGCCATGCGCGATGCGGCCTGGCGCTTCGTGACGAGCCGCGGCTTCACCCTGGATCGTGCGACCTACGATCGCGCGTCGGGCATCGTGTCGATCCTCATCGGTCGCGAGATTGCGCGGATCGAGTTCGGCGCGGGGGTGGAGGCGCGGCGCGCAATCAACGAGGATGGCGTGATCCAGCGCGCAGCGACCCTGCTGGGCGGTGTACGCCGGCCCGCCGACGTGTTCGCGGGCACGGTCGCCTCGACGCGCAACTGAGGCGAACTACCGCAGGGTAGACCCGTCGACCACCTTCACGCCCTTTGGTGGCGTGAAGCGGAACGCCGACGCAGACACCGTGGCATTTGGTTCGTAGGTCATGATGCGCACGCGTCGCGAGACGCCGTTGTGTTCCTGGGCCTCGAACTGACGGAGCAAGCCCTCGTCATCGATCCAGACGCGCGCGCGCGCGAACCCGGCGTCGCCCCTGGGTACCAGGTTCACCGCTCGCGTCACGCGGCCGTTGATCGTCGCCTCACCGGCGTCGGAGATCGTGTACTTCGCGCGCGGGTTGGAGAAGAACGCGCCGATGAGGTCAATCGATCCTTCGATGTCGGCCGTCAGCGGTGCCCGGATCACCTGGCCCGGCGTCGAACTCGGCAGGTACAGCCATACGAACTTGCCGTCCGAGAGGATCACATCTCCCTTTGGATCGGTGAAACGGAAGGCAAATCGATCGGGGCGGGCCTGCTCGAATGCACCCTTCGACGGGATGGTGGAACCGGTGAGGGCGTTCGTGATGCTCTGCTCGAACGTGGCCTTCGCGGTTCGGACCGTCGCGTACGCCGCAACGGCCCGATCGATGGCCTGGTCGGCGGGGCTTGCCTGGGCGCCGAGCGCGAAGGGGAGGATGAAGCTCGCCAAGGCCGCGAGACGTCGCATGGGAGGAGTGGTCACGAGGGAAACGTACCCCGGGCGCGCGTGGCACGTTCCGGTCATGTGACGAGGAACACGCTGCCGTCGTTGGCAACGTCGATGGGTCCGCCGAAGCGCTCGCCGACGATCGCTCGGATGTCCGCGCGCTCCACCGGCGGGTACAGGTGCGTGAGCACGAGCCGCCCGGGACTGGCGATCGCCGCCATCGCGCCGCACTGCTCGGGGGTGAGATGGGATGCCACCGCCATGGCGCTGGGCAGCGAACACTCGAGCAGCAGCAGCGAGGCGTCGCTGGCCCACTCAGCGAACGCCGTGTCCATGCCCGTGTCGCCCGAGCAGACCAGCCGGCGGCCGCGGTGGGTGAGGCCAAACGCCACGCTTTCCGGCGTGTGGGGCACCGCGCAGGCTTCGAGCACGACGTCATCGCCTAACGAAAACGGTTCGTGCGGCCCCACCTCGATGATCCGCATCCCCGGGACGTTGGTGCGCAGCGCGGGGAATGTGGCGGCGGCGAGGCGGTCCACGAGCGCATCGAGGCCCACCGGTCCAACGAGCGTGATCGGTGCGTCTCGCGGCGGCAACATGCCGTATCGCCAGGCCATGAGCAGGCTGACGAGGTCCAGCGTGTGGTCCGGGTGAAAGTGCGTGATGGCCACATGCGTGACTGACGCCCAGTCGAGCCCAAGCTGCGCCATGCGCCAGAGTGACCCGCTGCCGCAGTCCACGAGCAGCCGCACCGCGCCCGCCTCGATGAGCGCGCTGCTCTGCACCCTGAGCGGATGTGGGGCCGCGGTGCCCGTTCCGATCGTCGTCAGTCGCACGATCTCGGACCGGGCCTCGCCACGCTCGTCAGGCGGCCTCGACGCCCTGCGGCTCCACCACCGGCGCGTCGGGGGCCTCGACCGACTCGTCGACCGTCGTGCCGCGCATGCGCACGCTCACGAGCGACGACACCCCCGGTTCCTGCATCGTGACGCCGTAGACCGCGTCCGCGGCTTCGGTGGTGGTGCGGGGGTTGTGGGTGATCACGATGAACTGCGTCTTGCTCTTGAACTCGTTCAGCATGCGCACGTACCGGCCGATGTTCGCGTCGTCCAGGGGTGCGTCCACTTCGTCGAGCAGACAGAACGGACTCGGCTTCGTGAGAAAGATGCCGAACAGCAGGGAGAGGGCGACGAGTGCCCGCTCGCCGCTCGAGAGCAGATGGATACGCTGCGTTCGCTTGCCACGCGGCGACGCATGAATCTCGATGTCGCAGTCGAGCGGCAGCTCGGGGTTCTCCAGCCGCAGGTCGCACTCGCCTCCGCCGAACAGCGTCATGAAAATCTGGCGGAAGTTCTCGCGCACCTGCGCAAACGTGGTCAGGAACATCTCCCGGGCCGTCGTGTCGATCTCGCGGATGGCGAGCGAAAGCTTGTGTTTGGCCTCCGAGAGGTCGTTGCGCTGGTTGGTGATGAACTCGAAGCGTCGGAGTTCTTCCTCGTGTTCCTCGATGGCCAGCGGATTCACGGGGCCGAGTCGCTCCACTTCGCCGCGAAGCTGCTCGGCCTCGGCACGCAGCGCATCCTCTGGCAGATCCACCGGCTCGTACGAGGTGAGGAGGTCCTCCAGCGGGCGCCGCCACTCGGTCTCCAGGCGCTCACGGATCGCGGTCCGCTTGCCCGACAACTCGATGAACCTCAACTCGGCGTGATGGAGCGCTGACTCGCGATCATGCGCTTCGCGGCGCGCGGCGTCGAGCGCGTGCTCCGCGTTCTGAAGCGCCTGGTCGGCCGCGCGTACATCGTCCTCGGCGGCACCCAGCCGCGTCTCGATGTCACGCAGCACCGCCACGCGCGCGTCCAGGTCCGTGTGCCACTCCTGAAGCTGCGTGGCCATGCGCTGATCGGACTCGCCAAGCGAGGATAGCTCCTCGGCGAGCGTCGCGAGGCGCTGGGACGCAGAGCTGTGCTCCTGTTCCAGGCGTACCGTTCTGTCGGTGGCCACCTGCAGGCGTGCCTTTAGCTGCGCCAGCGCCACCTGGTCGCGGGTTCGGTTCTCACGGAGTTCTTCGAGCGCACGTTCCGCTGCCGCCGCCGCTGCCCGCCGAGCCTCGATCCCTTGTTCACGTTCGTGAAGCGACGCGCTGACCTCTCCGACCTGGGTATCGACGCCTGCGAGTCGCTCGCTCAGCTGCGTGCGGCGCGCCGTCAGCCGGTTGGCGAGCGCTTCGGCCTCTTCCTGCTCTCGCAGGGAGCGGAGCCGACGACGCTCCAGTTCGCCCCGCACGTCGTTGGCGCGTCGGTCGTCCGCCTGGGCCAGCGCCGACCGCTCGGCCGCACCAGACACCGCACCTTCGGCCGCGACGAGGGCCGCACGCGCAGATTCGGCGGCCGCGGTCGCGCCCGCGCGGGCGTCCTGCGCGGCCTGCAACTCGGCTCGCAGCGCAAACAGCTCGGCGCGGCGGCGCAGTGGACCGGCGCCGGCCACCGTGCCCGGGAGCCACACGGCGCCACGCGCGTCGACGAACGCGGTGCCTTCATCCAGCGTGCGCACGCGGTCCAGCAAGGCGTGCACCCAGGCCGCGGCGTCAGGCGCGGCGTCGACCTGACCGGCGAGATCTCCGTCGTCTCGGCCCGACGCTGGTGGCGCGGCGTCGAGCGGCAGGAGGAGCAGGGGGCCCGGATTCGTCGACGCGTGCCACGTCCTCACCGCGGCCGCCGTGTGCTGATCACGCACGACGATCGCGTGAAGCGACATGCCCAGGAACCGTTCGACGACGAGCGCTGACGCTGATCCAGCGGTCACGAAGTCGGAGATCGGGCCGAGCACGGCGCCCGGTCCAAAGCGCTCGCGGTCGCGGAGGAGACGTGCGGCGGCGGGGGCGAGGCCGACCCGCTCGCGCTCGAGGCCTTCGAGCGCGCTGAGTCGCGCTTCGAGCGCCGTCGAGGCGTCGTTGGCGCGCGCGAGTTCTGCGCGGGCGCCGATGTCGAGGTCTCGGGCGGCGCGCGCGGCCGTGCGCGTGGACTCCAGCTCGCCCTGTGCCGAGGTCACGGCCACGCGGGCGGTCTCCATCGCCTGGTCGGCGGCGACGATCTCTCGCTGCAGCGCGGAGGCGGCATCGGCGAGCAGTTCCCGCTCGCCTCCGAGCTGTGAGGCTCGTGCGTCCAACTCCGCCATCTCGCGCTGGGCTCCCTCTCGATCCAGCTCGAGGCGCCGGACGCGATCGCGCAACTCTCGGACTTCCCGTTCGACAGCATCCACCGCGCCGCGCCGATTCGTGACCTCGCCACGGGCATTGTCTTCGGCAATCGCGCGCTCGGCGAGGTGTGTCTCGGCGATCTTCGTTTGCTGGTCCAGATGCGCGAGTTCGTCGCTCGCCGCGCTGCGCTCAGACGCCAGTCGCTCGCCCGTCGCCGCACCTTCGCGGCGCTCTTCTTCAGCGCGGTGCCTGCGCTCGAGGGCGTTCCGCTGGCGCTCTTCGGCGACGGCGACCTCGGAGCGACGTTCCTGGACGCTTTGCTGTTGTTGTGAGGCGAGACGGGCCAACTCATTGCGGCTAGCCTCTTTTTGCGCACGCACCTCGTGTTGTGCATCACGGCGCTGCTCTGCGCTCTCGACCTCCGCCGACGCCACTGGCGCGGATTCCCGCAAGTCGACGAGCCGGACCTCGAGCTGCGACAGTTCCTCGCGCCATGCCGCCATTTCGCCCGCGGCCACGGTGAGATCGACCGAGAAACGGCGGGCCATGAGCTCGGAGTGACGCTCGGCCTTCTTGCGCTGGCGGGCGAGCGACCGCACCTGGCTCTGGACTTCGCCCAGCAAGTCGTCGAGGCGGGCGAGGTCGGCCGTGGTCTCCTCGAGCCGGCGCTCGGTGCTGCGCCGCCGATCGCGATACAGGCCCACACCGGCAGCCTCTTCGAACAGCTCCCGCCGATCGTCGGGCCGATCGGAGAGCAGGGCGTCGATCATCCGTGCTTCGATTACCACGCCAGTGTCGGCGCCAAGGCCCGTCCCGCGGAGCATGTCGTGGATGTCACGGAGGCGACACGAGGCCCCGTTCATCAGGTACTCACTGTCTCCGGAACGCGAGAGCCGCCGCGTGATGACCACTTCCTTGAACGCGATCGGCAGGCCGCCGTCGTCGTTCTCGAAGAACAGGGAGACTTCCGCGAGGTTCACCGCGCGTCGAGCCGACGAGCCCTGAAAGATCACCTCTTCCATTTTCGCGCCGCGGAGCATGCGCGCACGCTGCTCGCCGAGCACCCACCGCACCGCATCGGACACGTTGGACTTGCCGCAGCCGTTGGGACCCACGATCGCCGTGACACCGGCGTCGAACTCCATGGTCGTCGAGTCGGCGAACGACTTGAAGCCATGCATCTCGAGCTTGGAGAGCCGCACCTACGATGTACTCCCGGTCCGGACCGCGAGGACCGATTGAATGTTCAGCGAATCGAGCTGCCGAGCGAACCACGCCGCCGCGGCACCGTCGGTGAAGGCGCCGACATAGATGTGCCACACGCCGGTGGAATCGCGCAGCGTATACGCGGGGAGACCTCGCCCCTGATAGCCGGTCACCCGCAGTCGGGCCATCGCGTTATCGGAGGCGGAGTCAACGAGAAGGGCGAACGGAACGTGGGTGACGGCGCCGGCGGAGCCCAACGTGGTTCCCGAGGTGCGCAACGCGGCCAGAAAGTTCTCCGCCGAGATGCTGTCTGAAAAGGCACCCGCCAGGATGCGGTACCATGCCGTGGAGTCCGCACTCGTGCGGACGTCGGCAAACGTTGCCGCCGGGACGGAGTCGTGGAGCGCAAGCACCGCCGCCTGCGCATCGGCCCGCGAGTTGAGGAAACGCAGTTCGGTGCTCCACGCAGCGTCAGAAGTCACGCGTGGCGGCACGACGGGGAGCTGCCCGCCGGAGGAATCGACGCCTGGAGCGACCGATGCGGGACTCGCCAGCCCAGCGGCTCGCAGCAGCGGTTCACGCACCTGAGGGATTGCGAGCACGCCGGCAGCGAGTGCGGCCGCCAGCGCGACCCAGGGCCAGCGGGCCGACCGCCGTTCGACTCGCGGTGCGACGGGTCGCGCGGCAACGGTGGGTGTGCGCATGGTCGCCGCGGTTTGTACGTCCGCAAGGACCGTCACCCCGCCGGGTCGCGCGGCGTCGCCGACCAGGACGACGCCGTCGAACTGCTCCACGAGCGCCCCAAGCGACGGGACGCGCGAGGGCGCCGAGATGAGCAGGATCGCCCCGGCTCCGTGCACCTGTCGGCTCAATGCCCGCCAGCGTGGGCTGGTCAGCACATCTTCGGCCAGTGGAGACTCCGTGCCGCCGTGCAGGGTGAAGAGATTGGGCGAGTCGTCGGTGGTGCGCGCGGCGCGTCCGATGGAAATGCCGTATCGCACCATGTCGCTGATCCCGGCGCCATCGTCGGGGAGGCCGTCGCCCTCATCGCCGAGCAGGTCGCCCAGAAAGACGCGACGGTGCATGGCCTGCGCTCGGGCGAGGCCAAGGGCAACGGCCCGGGTGGCAACCGGGTCGTCACCGAGTACGGCGGCAGCTGCCACGCCGTCAAGCAAGGGGGCGACTCGATGCCCGGCCTGCTCCCAGGTGGCCTCAAAGGCCCGAAGCATGGTGTCGGTCAGGGGGCGCCCTCGAAAATCCAGAAGCTGTGTCCCGAGGCCTTGCCGGCGCGCTCGGCCTCGTCTCGCGAGTCAAAGGGCCCGAGGACCACGCGGTAGATCGGGGTGCCATTCGCATCGCCCGTCACGACGCGGGGGCGCTCGCCCCTCACGTTGATCGATGCCGCGATCTCCCGCGCGCGATCGAGCGATAGCACGGCCGCGAAGGAGAGCGTCCATCCGGTGCGCGCTCGCAGGGCCGGAGTGACCGGTACCGCGGGTGTCGGCGCCGGTGGATCAATCGTCGCCGTGTCCACGGGCGGCGTCGCGGTGGTCCCGGCGGGCGGCGCGATCACGGGGGCCACCTCACTCGCGCCCGTGCGGAACGACACCGGCTGATCGATTCCGCGTGCGCGCGGGCGAAACCCGTTCCATCGGGTAAAGAACCAGGTGTCATCGCCGCCCTTGGCGACGGTACGAACCACCTTGTTGGTGGTGGGCTCAACGAACGCCACGTTGCTCCCGCGCAGCGTCACGACCGAACCGTCGAACGCCACGACCGGGAGATCGGCGCGCCACGACGTACGCACCACACCCACCAGCGTCTCCGTCCCGACGGATACGACCCACGCCGAATCGCCATGCACCGGACGGGCCAGCAGGTATCGCCCGAGCGGGTCCATGCGCAGTTCGGTGATCAGGCCCGGCAGGCGCACCGACCCTGCGAGGTCATTCGCGTAGCGATCAAAGCGCTCGAGTCGCGCCGAGCCCTTGTTGGCGACAAACACGCGGTCGCCGCTTGGAGTCGGCGCCATCGCGAGGATGTCATCGTCCGCGGTGTACCGTTGGACCTGAGCCACCTCGTCCGGCAACACGCTGAGGAGGTCGGGGCCCGCGCCGAGGTACACGCGGTCACCCACTGGGGTGATCGCGGCGCGCTCGGCGAGCGGGATCGCCACCGAGTCGGTAACCTCGTCGTCGGGTGGGCGGAGTCGAACCAACATCCCCTCACCCTTTCCGGCGTCGAGCACAGCGAGCACGGTCCCGTCTGGCGTGGGGATGAGTCGACGGACCTTGCGCCGCGGCGACTGCTGCCAGTCGCCGCTAGGTGTCATGCGCACGATCTCGTTCTTGCCGGTGATGCCATACACCGACCATCCATCGGCCGACACCAGCGAGCTGAACGCGGCCCTGGGCGGGCGCCTTACCGTGCCGAGTCGGAGGTCGACCCAGCCGGGCTGGCCCGCGGAATCCGCGATCGCCAGCAGCCCGTTCTCGGCGTCGAATGCGAGCACCCGCTCGACGGCAGGGGCCGCCTGCGATGAGCGCCAGATCGTCGAGTCGAGCGACGCAAAACGGTACGCGCGCGCCGTCCCGCCGTTTCGTGGAATCCGAACCACGACCGGATCGGGGCCAGCCGACATGGTGGTCGCACGACCCTGCGGAGATTCGCTTTCGCGCGCACAGGCGAGGAGCAGGCCAGCGAAGAGTGCGAAGAAGGCGTAGCGCACGCCGCAAGTTACAGGCGCGGGTCCACACGCGGCAGGCGGCGCGTGGTGCGCGACGTCACGACGCGATGCGGGGGAGCGCCGTGTGACGCTCCCCCGCTCGCTCCTCGTGTCCTCTTGACGTGTGCGCTAGAACGACTGGCCCAGCGTCCACATCCAGTAGCCCTTTGCGCCGGGTCGATCGAGCGGAATGGCATAGTCCCAGCGCACGAGGGCGAAGCCGAACAGGTTGAGGCGAATGCCAGCCCCGTAGCTGCGGAGCATGTAGCGAGAACGCGCCTGGTCGTAGCCCTCCGGCTTTCGGAACGACACCGACTGACCGCGTGACCACGCGATGCCGGCGTCGTAGAAGAAGAGGCCGTCCACCGGTGGCAGCGAGATCGGAATCAGGCCCAGGTCGAAGCGACGCACGAGCGGGAAGCGGAGTTCGGCGTTGGCAAAGGCGACCCGGGATCCGAGCAGTTCGGTTGCACTGCAGGCGCTCTGGTCGTTCACGAGGCCACCGCAGAACTGCGAGAGATACTGTTCGCGATCATAGCCGCGCACGAAGTCCGGCCGGCCGATGTACTTGGGGAACGCGCTCTCGTCACGGCCGACGCCGATGTTGGCCTGCGTGCGCCAGGCAAAGGTGAGGAAGTTGAAGAGCAGCGGGACGTACTTGCGGTAGTCCGCGGTGAACTCGGTCCAGCGCAGCTGTCCGACCGACGGTTCGACCTGGAAGCGGAAGCGTCGACCGGAGATCGGCGCGGTGTAGCCAAAGAGCGCGTTGTCGGACACGTACGCGAGGTACGGTCCCACATAGCTGCGACTCTGGCCGTTGATCACCTCCGTCGTCACGAAGTCGGAGGCAAAGCCCAGGCCGTAGTCGACGAGTCGCTGAATCCGCTGGACGGATGAGCTGAGATTGGTCGCGTTGACGCCGAACTCCCAGCGCGAAAACCGGTTGCGCGGCCGCATGCCGATGGCGAACCCCTGCCGCACGATGTAGCGCGCGATGTCATACGACTGAACGATGCGTGGCGTGCCGTTGCCGACCGGTTCCTCGCTGTAGCCGTTGAGGAAAAAGATCGGGGTCTGCGCGGCCCCAACGGTATACTGCAGGCGGTTCGCAAGATTCGTGTAGGCGCCGTACGCATAGGCTTCGCTCAACCGGCCGTTGATCTGGCCGGCAAGGGCCAGTCGGTTGTTGCCCAGCATGTCGCCGAGCACGATCGCCGTGCCGCCGAACAGCCCGCGGCCAAAGTTGTCCTGTGCGTAGCCGACGCTTGGCCGTGCGATGTATTCCGGCTGCAGGCCCGGTTTGTAGGCGTACTGGCGGAAGCGCGTGGTGTCCGGCAGGGCAAATGTTGCGCTGTCGAGCAGCGCGGACACCGAGATCGGCGCGTTCCCCGATCGCTCGCTGGAGGTCGGCACATCGGCCGACGGGCGGATCCCGGTCGCGGAGCGATACACGGACACCACGTCGTCCTTGGTCGTATCGGCGGCGCGCGCGGCGCTTGCGATCGCGCGCAGCATGTCGCCCGCCGCGTCCGTGTTGGGGCGCGCGTTGGTCGGGCGATCGACGGGGCGGGTCGGGCTGGTAGCAGCCACGGTCACCGGGGTCTCGCGGTAGGGCTCCTTGCGGAGTCGGCGGGGATTGGCGACGGCCCAGACCGTGTAGTCACCGTTCTCGTAGTACGTGAACGCGAGTTTGTCCGCGCCACGCGCCCAGGTGATCGCTGGTGAATACTCGGAGAACGACGACACCGCACCGATCACGTTGGTGAGCTGGAAATGCTCTTTTCGGTCGAAGTCGTACAAGAAGACGTTGGAGATGCCGGTCCGGTCGGAGATGAACGCCAGGGACTTGCCGTCCGGCGCCCACATCGGGTTCAGGTTGAGGCCCGCCTGCCCGGGGATGACGTCGATGCGACCGGACGCGATGTCGTAGGTCGCGATCTGCCATTTCTGGAACTTGAGCACGTCGAGATCCGTGCCGGCGCCGCGATCAGTGGCGAACGCGATCGTCTTTCCGTCCGGCGACCACTGTGGCATCATCTCCGCGTGCTTGTCGTTGGTCAGCTGCCGCAGCTTACCCGTCGCCACGTCGATGATGAACAGGTCGTGGATGCCACTGTCGTATCCCGAGACCACGATCTGGCTGCCGTCCGGGCTCCAGGACGGGTTCATCACCACGTCGAGCGGGAGCTCGTCGAACGTCCGGGTCACCCGGCGACGCTGCACGTCCATTGTGTACAGCACGTCCTTGCCGTTGCGCTGCGCCGTGAAGGCGAGCGTGCGGCTGTCCGGCGAAAACGCGCTCTGCGAATAGAGCAGCCGCAGTTCCTCGAAGTCGGGATCGAGCGCCGACTTCACCAGTCGCTTGATGCGCTTGCCCGTCTCGCCATTGCCCAGCCAGAGGTCGGGGAAGACTTCGCCGCGCAGGTAACTCCCGAGCGAGATGAAGGCGATGTACTTGCCATCGGGTGAAAACGACGGTGCAACGAACAACTGCGCGATGCCACCGCTCTTGCGCTGGCTCAGCAGCGCCTCGGAGAACTTGCGGGCGCGGTCGAGTTGGGCGATCTGCGGCAGGTGCTTGACCTGCATCGCTTCGCGCCACTCGTCACTGAGTTCCTCCAGGGACAGCCCCAGTTCGCGCTTGAACGCGCGCTCGACGCCGACGTTGGGCGTGGAGTTCAGGATCTCGCCGATGACATCGTCACCCCAGCGCTCGCCGATGTACTCCCACAGCGCTTCACCAAAACGATAGGGGAAGAAGCGATCGGGGTAGTCGGTCATGAGCTTGATGGTCGGCAGCGACCCGTTGAGTGCCGCGTCGCGCATCCAGCTCTGTGTCAGCACGTGCTTTGGACCGAGCGACAGGTACTCCGCCATGCCTTCCATCATCCACAGGGGCGGTTGCACCTGTGCCAGCGTCTGCAGGCCGTTGCCGGCACGACCGCGCGCGAAGATGTCGTACTGGAATCCATGCACGATCTCGTGCGCCAGTACGTGCTCGAACGACTGGAAGTCTCCGGTGAACGGCAGCAGGATGCGGTGCCGCAGCGCTTCGGTGACGCCGCCGGTCCCTTCACCAAGGTCCCCGGTCACGTTGTTCTGCCCGAAGTCGGTGCGTGAGCGGAACAGGATGAGCGGCTTCTTTTCCCGGAACTGGTGGTTCAGCAGCCGCGAAAGTCGCGCGTACGAACGCTCGGCCATCCGCGCCGCATCGTTGATGATGTTCGCTTCTTCGGGGTAGTAGTGCACGAGGAAGTGCTCCGTCTCGAGCACCTTCCAGTTGAACTTGTCGAACTGGACCTGGTTCTGGCCGAAGTAGAGCTGGGCCTCGGCCCGGGTGGCTGTGGCAAAGACCGCCATGGCCAGCAGGAAACGGAGCGAGGCGAACGGACGGATCTTCATGCGGAAGCTCCTTGCGACGCGATCGGGACGATCGTGGCATCTCCCCACAACCGTTCCAACTGGTAGAAACTGCGGAGCGTGGGATGAAACAGGTGGACGACGACGTCGACGAAATCGACGAGCACCCACCGGCCCTGCGTCACGCCCTCGACATGGTGCGCGGCGTTACCTTCGTGTTTCATGGCCTCGGCGACGTGCTCCGCGGTACTCCGGACATGCGTATCGGAGGTGCCGCTGGCGATCACGAAGAAGTCGGTCATGTCGGTCACGCCATTGAGGTCGAGGATCACGACGTCCGTCGCCTTGTTGTCGAGGCAGAGCGCCGCGATGCGCTGAGCCAGTGCTGCCGAGGTGGTGCGATTGCTCGATGCCATGCGTGAGAGCGGAGGGGCCCGTCGGCTCCCGGAGCGGCGAGGTCCGCCGCAGCCAGGCCCCCGGTCACGAGGGCGCCATCGCCAAGCATAATGCGCCGCCCTCGTCCCAGCGACACGCAGAAGGGAGCGGCACCCTAGCCGCGTGCTGAACGGCGCTATCGCGCGGCCACGCCGCGGCGCGGACCTGCCCGTGCCTACGCCTGGCGCGTGACGGCGACCGCCTTGGAGACGCCGCGCACGGCGACCTGGCGACGACGCGCACGACGACCTCCCCGGACGCACGCGGGGCGCGGACCTGCTGGCCCGCGCCCCGTGCGCCTGATGTGCTGCCTCGATCAGGCCTTGATGACCCAGACCTTGATTTCGGGCTTCACATCGGCGTGCAGCTTGATCGGCACGCGATAAACGCCCAGCGCCTTGATCGGCTCGTGCAGGTCGATCTGCCGACGCTCGACCGTGAACCCCTGCGCCTCGAGCTGGTGTGCGATGTCGGCCGCGGTGACCGAACCGAACAGCTTGCCCTCTTCGCCGACGCGCGCCGAGAAGGTGAGTGACACCTGCTCGAGCCGCGTCGCATGCGCTTCGGCGTGTTGCCGACGCTCGGCCTCGGCGGCCTCGAGCCGCGCCTTCTCCTGCGCAATGCGCCGCTTGTTGCCTTCTGTCGCCTCGACGGCAATGCCGCGCGGCAGCAGGAAGTTCCGGGCGAACCCGTTGGACACCTTTACCAGGTCGCCCGGGTGTCCGAGCGAATCAACCGCCTGTCGAAGAATGACTTCCATGAGAGTGCTCCACTCGTTATGCAGCGCTCCCGCGGGAGCGCCGGTAGTTGCCTATCCGGCGGGCCGCAGGCGGCCGCGCCAATCGATCCACGTGTCTGCGAGTCCGAGTCCGAGCGAGAAGATGCCCACCACCGGGCCCGCCAGGCACGCCGCCACGACCAACAGCACCGGGGTCGGTCGCCCAGGTGCGAGAAACCACGACAGTACGCCGAGGCCCCGAAGGGCATACAGCGCACCGAAGAACACCACCAGGTTGAGCCCGATCCCCTTCGCCTCGCCGAGGCGAGGCAGCACGAGCAGGGTCACGCCGAGCACCACGCCCCAGATCAGCTGGTCGCTGAACCGAAACTCGGCCAGCGGACGCAGGAGCGGTCCGATGCGTGTGCGGCTGGAACGGTGGAACACCGCATACGCCAGGGCAAGCATGGCCAGCGATTGCAACCCGAGCAGGGCGGGGAAGATGCCGATCGAGGTGCGTGCGATCGTCGGCAATTGCGCCTCTCCCTGTTCAACGACATCTGCCGCCCCTGGAAAGCGCTCGACGAAGGAACGCCACTCCGGCGTCCGTGCCCGCGTTTCGTACTGGTCGCTCACCTGCGCCAATCGCCGCGCGAACTCATCGCTCACCGAGCGCCCCACGTCCTGGACCTCGGCGGAACCGACGGCCAGGATGCCGAGGGACACCGCGTACGCGATCGCCGTCGCGGCGAGTGCTCGAGGAAAGAATGTGCGGCGCGGATCCATCCACGACACCACGCCGAAGGCAGCACCGACCAGCAGCACCCACCCACGGCTCAACGGATCGAAGCTCGGGGCACTCGGAGGGCTCATCGACAGCATCCAGACGGCGAGCCCACCCCATGCGACAAACATCAAAAGGCGGCCGCCCAGCCACCACGCCACGAGGCCGCAGGCGGCCATGGCGGGTCCGAGGAACAGGATGGTCTGCTCCACCGGAACGACCAATCGCAACTGCGCAATCACCGGAATGCTCAGGGCCAGCACCATGGCCACCAGCAGCCGGAACCAGCCGCGTGGCGCCGGCGACGTCACCGGAATCGGTGACGCCGTGGACGGTGTGGTCGGAACGGTCACGGCGTTGGCCCCGTGATCAGGCCGCGCCCTGATGGCCGCGGAGGTACGGAATCAGCGCCAGATAGCGTGCGCGCTTGATGGCCGTCGCGAGTTGCCGCTGATGACGCGCGCAGACGCCGCTCAGTCGGCTCGGCAGGATCTTGCCGTGGTCGGTGATGAAGCGGCCGAGCGAACGGTCGTCCTTGTAGTCCACGTAGTGGACGCGGCCTTCGCAGAACGGGCAGGATTTTCTGGGTCGTCGCATGGTCAGTCCTCGTCCTCCTCTTCTTCCTCGCGACGCTTGGCGGCCGCGAGTTCTTCCTCGGTCTGCGGGGGCGCGCCGAGTTCGTGTTCGTGCAGGGTGATCAGGTAGCGAACGACGCCGTCGTCGAGCTTGAGCGCGCGCTCGAACTCGGGCAGGTGCTTGGCATCGGTGAGGAATCGCGCGAGGACGTAGTAGCCCGTCTCGCGGCGGCCGATCTTGTACGCCAGCTGGCGTCGGCCCCACTGCTCGACCTTGATCTCTTCGGTCGCGTGGAGGAGCGCGTGATGTCGCGCAATCTTCTCCTGAATGGCGGCATCTTCGAGCGTGGAGTCGAAGATGTAGACCGCCTCGTACTCTCGAGACACGGTTGGCAAACCTCCCTTTGGTCAGTTTCCGCCTCCCGCCGGTTGCCTCGGGGGGAGGAGGGTGAGTTGTCGAGCCGAACAAGTTAAGGCGTTGCGGGGCGGAAACATAGGGGAGGAGAGCGTGGGGCGCTGGCTGTGTGCCTCACCCGCAGGTGCATGGGCTCGCCGCTCGCGCGCGAGGCCACCACGAACCCCCGACGCGCCCCACCCGCATGGGCTCGCCGCGAGACCTCAACGGCGGTACGGAGCACGTGGCGTCTCACCCGAGGTGCATGGGCTCGCCCGCACGACGACGGCGACGCGACCACAAGGGGCGCGCCCTCGGCCCGCTGGTACAAGGGCTCTCCCACCCGGACCCATGGTCGATGCGCCGGGCTGGCCAGCGGCCGCGCCGGGCGCCGTGGTTGCCATGCGACGTCTCGCCGTTGCCTCGCGACGCACTCGCGGCCACTCTCAGGCCATGTGCGGTCGATTCGGCCTCTCGCGGCCCGACAAGCTCAAACTCGAACGCTTCGGGATCGTCGGGCTCCCCGAGGGCATACGGCCTCGATTCAACATCGCGCCCGGGACCCCCGCACTCGTCGTGCGCGAGCGCAAAGGTGAGCGCGACGCCGGGATGCTCCGCTGGGGCCTGGTGCCGTGGTGGGCGCAAAGCCCCGCCGTTGGCGCCCGCATGGCCAACGCGCGCGCCGACAACGCGTTCACCAAGCCAGCGTTCCGGGATTCGATGCGCCTCCGCCGCTGCCTCATTCCGGCCGATGTGTTCTACGAATGGCAGGCCGTTCCCGGCTCCAGGCGCAAGCAGCCATGGGCGATCGGGCTCGGGTCCGGCGAACCGTTCGCGCTCGGCGGACTCTGGGACTTCTGGCGACCGAAGGACGGGGGAGAGGGCCTCGCCACGTTCGCCATCCTGACGACCGCGCCCAACGCGCTCCTCGCGCCGATCCACGATCGGATGCCGGTGATCATTCCGGCCGACCGTTACCTCACCTGGCTCGACCCGCGCACGCCGGATCCCGGCGTCGCCGAGTTCGTCCGCGCGTTTCCGTCCGAGCTGATGAAGGCGTGGACGATCTCACCGCGCGTGAACAAGGCCGATGAGGACGACGCGGGACTGCTCGAGCCGGCGTCGCCACCCGTCACTCAGAACGAGCAGCTCGAGCTGGGCTGACACCGATGGCTCGACGCGCTCCGCGGCTTTGCGTGTGCCTTCACCCTCCCGCGAGCTTCGGGTGGCCGAGCCCTGGCGAGGACGATGTGACGTCCTGCTGCGTCGATGGCCGTGAATGCGTGGAAGAACTGGCGCCCGCGCCGCGTCACTAGACGTTGAAGCGGAAGAGCATCACGTCGCCGTCCTTCACGAGGTACTCCTTGCCCTCCGAGCGGACCGCGCCCTTCTCCCGTGCCTCTTTCCAGCCACGCAGCGCTACGAAGTCCGCATAGCTCACCGTTTCGGCGCGAATGAACCCGCGCTCGAAGTCGGTGTGGATCACGCCGGCCGCTTTGGGCGCCGTGTCGCCGAGGTGGATGGTCCACGCGCGCACCTCCTGCTCGCCTGCCGTGAAGTAGGTCTGCAGCCCTAACAGGTGGTAGCCGGCGCGGATGAGTCGATCGAGGCCCGCCGACTCGATGCCCAGGGATCCGAGAAACTCCCGGCGCTCTTCCGGCGAAAGCTCCGCCAGTTCCGCCTCGATTTTCGCCGAGAACGTCACGACCTCGGCGGCTTCTCCGCTCGCCGCCACCGCCGCGCGCAACGCACGGACATGTGCGCCCTCTTCACCGCTCAACTCGGCATCGGTGACATTCGCCGCGTACAGTACCGGCTTGAGCGTCAGGAGCTGCAGCGGCGCGAGCAGCGCGCGCTGACCGGCGTCGAGCGCCGCCTCGCGGAGCGACTTTCCTTCGGCGAGCGTGCGGTTCGCCACTTCGAGCACCGGGAGTTCCGCCTGCGCGTCCTTGTCGCCAGACCGCGCGGATCGCTGCACCTTGTCGAGCCGCTTCTCGACGGAGCCAAGGTCGGCCAGGGCCAGCTCGAACTCGATCACCTCCCGGTCACGAACCGGATTGACGTCCCCCATCACGTGCGTGACGTCGGGATCCTCGAAGCACCGCACGACGTGCACGATCGCGTCTGTCTCCCGGATGTTGGCGAGGAACTTGTTGCCGAGTCCTTCGCCCTGCGCCGCCCCCTTCACGAGGCCGGCGATGTCCATGAACTGCACGACCGCGGGAACGGTTCTCTTCGGCTGCACGACCTCGGCGAGACGGCCAAGCCGCTCGTCAGGCACCTCGACCATCCCGACATTGGGATCGACGGTGCAGAACGGATAGTTCGCCGCCGCGGCCGCGGCGGACGAGGTCAGCGCATTGAAGAGCGAGGACTTGCCGACGTTGGGAAGTCCGACGATACCAAGGGAGAGCACGAGTGGTTCGCTGAGAGTCGAGGGCCGTCGCGACGTACCGAGGGCGACGCGCGGCCTGGGTGACTTCGCCGCGCGAGAGGCGCGCAGCCGCCGCGTCAGGCGGAGAAATGTATCAACCCGGGAGGGAATGGGTGTGCGGCCGCGGCGGCGTGCTCGCATTCTTCGGCATGTCTCCCCATGAACGACTGATCGCCTGGCAAAAGGCGCATGAGTTCACCGTGGTCACCCTCTCGGCGCTCGATCGGCGAAGCGGCGCGCGCCACGAGGCGCTCGCCGACCAACTGCGACGGGCCGCGATCGCCGTTTCGGCCAACATCGTCGAAGGATCTGCCCGGTCCTCGGCGACGGAGTTCGCCGCCTGCCTGTCGATGGCGCTCGCTGCGGCCCGCGAGTCAGGCTACCTCGTTCGGCTGGCGGCCGACCTCGAAGCCATTCGTACGTCGGAGCGGGCCGTACTCGAGGCCAGATGCGAGCAGGTGTGCCGCCTGATCGTCAGCCTCCTCCGGCACATCTCGGCACGCCCGGACAGACCGTCGGTCAGTCGGTCGGCGGCGGCTCGCGCTTCCCGCGCGGCTCCCCGGCATCGTCCGGCTTCTCCGGGGCCGCCGGACGACGATTGAACGCGTTCATCGCGGCCAACACGCCCTGACCAACCCATGTGTCCACCAGGCCCTCGAACTGCGGCAAGAGTTCGCGGACGCGCGCCCGTTCCCCGCGGCCGAACGCATCGAGCACAAAGTCCGACAGGACGCCGACCTCACGATGCTCGGCCTCGGGCCGGATGCCGATGCGCAGTCGGGCGTAGTCCTGGCTGCCCACCGCCGCCTCGATCGACTTGAGGCCGTTGTGGCCGCCGGCGCTGCCGCTGGCGCGCAGGCGAAACCTGCCTAACGCCAACTGCACCTCGTCAGCCACGACCAGCAGGTCGCTGGCCGCCGACCACGTCTCCCGCCGCACGAATGGCCTCAGCGCCGCGCCGCTCAGGTTCATGTACGTCTGCGGCTTCATCAGCCGGACGCGGTGCGGGCCCCGGCGGCCGTCCGCCACCAGGGCCTCGCCATCCTTGCGCCAGGCGTCGAAACGCCAAACGTCGGCCAGGTGGTCCACGACCCACCAGCCGACGTTGTGGCGCGTTTGTTCGTACTTCCTGCCCGGGTTGCCCAGGCCGACAACGAGTTTCACTCGTCAGGCGGGCGCTACTTCTTCTCCGGTGTCTCGTCCTCGGCCTTGGCCTTGCGGATGAGCTCCGGCTCCGTCGGGCTCGCACCCTCGACCGGGGCCGCCGCTGCCTCTTCCTTCGGCGCCGAGACGATCATGATCGTGCCGGTGCCTTCGTCGAGGACTTCGACGCCGTCCGGCACCTTCACCTCGCTCACGTGGATCGAGTGGCCGATGGTCACTTCGGTCACGTCCACTTCGATGCGGCTCGGGATATTCGCCGGGTCCACGCGGCACTCGAGTTCCTGCAGGACCTGCGTCATGATGCCACCGGAGAGGCGCACGCCCACCGAGGTACCGACGAGCACGATCGGGATCTTCACCACGACCTTCTCGCCCGCGACCAGCTCCTGGAAGTCGACGTGGATCACCGCACGCGAGAGCGGGTGACGCTGGATGTCGCGAATGAGCGTTCGGGCCGCCGCGCCGTCGATCGCAAGATCGATCACCGTGGTCTCGGCGTTGATGTGGCCCAGCAGGCGAGAGAGTTCACGGGCATCGAGGCTGAGGGCCAGCGGTGCACGGGCACGACCGTAGATCACGGCCGGGATGCGCCCTTCGCGGCGCAGGGAACGGGACACGCCCTTACCGGTTCCGGTACGGGCGGCAGCGGACAGGTTGGCAGTTGCCATGGGTCAGACTCGAAAGATCCTGGGGTGAATGCCGGTCCCGGCGGACGCCGGAGCGGAGGTGCGGCCCAGGCCGCACCGTCAGTCGAACAATGAACTCACACTCTGCTCGCTGTGCGTAAAGCGAATCGCCTTCGCGAGCAACTCGCCGACGGAAAGCACCGTCAGGCGATCGAACCGCTTGGACGCGTCGAGGGCGATCGTGTCGGTCACCACGACTTCCCGAATCGGCGCCTCGCACAGCCGCTGGACCGCGGGACCGGACAGCAGCGCGTGTGTCGCGCACACGTAGATGTCCTTCGCCCCAAGCTCCTTGAGGGCCCGCGCGGCTTCGGAAACGGTCCCCGCCGTATCGATCATGTCGTCGGGGATCACGCAATCCTTGCCCTCGACCTCTCCCACCACGTTCACGACTTCAGACACATTTGCCGACGGCCGCCGCTTGTCGATGATCGCCAGCGTGGCGTTGAGCTTCTTGGCGAAACTGCGCGCCATCTTGGCCGACCCCACGTCGGGCGCCACGATGGCCAGGTCCTTGAGCTGCTTCTTCTTGAAGTGATTCATGAGCACCGGTGCCGCGTACAGGTGGTCGACCGGTTCGTCAAAGAATCCCTGCAACTGGTGCTGGTGGAAGTCGATCCCGAGCACGCGATCGGCTCCCGCCCGTTCGATCATGTTGGCCACCAGCTTGGCGCCGATGGCGACGCGCGGCTGGTCCTTGCGGTCCTGCCGCGAGTAGCCGTAGTACGGCATCACGCAGGTAATCCGTGCGGCCGAGGCCCGCCGCGCCGCATCGATGAGGAGCAGCAGCTCCAGCAGGTTCTCCGCGGGCGGGTTGGTCGGCTGCACGATGAAGACGTCGGCGCCGCGCACATTCTCGTCGATCCGCACGAAGATCTCACCATCGGCGAATCGCGTGAGGGTCACCCGTGCCAGCTCGACCCCGAGGTTGCGCGCGATCTCCTCAGCGAGCCCCCTGTTGGCCGTCCCCGATAGCAGCTTGAAACCGCGGAGCACGCCCGGCAGGTGATCCATTGCTGTGGAGTCTGTAAACGTAAGTAGGACAACGAACTACGCGCAGCAAATGCGCGGCGGTGCTGCGGAGTGATCCCTGGGTAACGTGTTCCCGCGGGCGCGGACGCCGATTGCCCCCGGTGGATTCGAACCACCATTCTCGGATCCAAAGACCGATGTCCTGCCATTGGACGAGGGGGCAGAAGCCCCTCAAGCTAGTGGCCCGCCGGGGCAGGCTCAACGGACACCCAGTCGTCAGGTCACCACGACCGAGCTCACCTCCGTACTCGTCCAGGTCGGGCGGCCAGAAAACCCCTGCGGCAGGGGGATGGCCGGTTCGCGACCGTCGTACAGCGCAAACAGCGTGGACCCCGACCCGCTCATGCGGACGACGGCGACCCCGCCTGGGCCGCGATGGGCGTCGAGCGCCGTGAATGCGGCCCGCAGCTCCGGGAGGCGCGCGAAAACGATGGGCTCGAAGTCGTTCCCCGATAGCGCGTCCAGCGCGGGCCAGCGCCCGAGGGCGTCCGCCGCGAGGATGGTGCTTCCGGCCGGGAAGGGCTGGCGTTCTGTGAGCCAGGTGTAGGCATCCGCGGTCCGTACGCTGAACGGCGCCGCCACTACGAGGCAGGCGCGACGTGGCGGGGCCGTCAACGCAAGGAGGCGATCACCGCGGCCCCAGCCGAGGGCCAACGCCGATCGCTCCTGCGTGAGGAACGGAACGTCAGCACCCAGCGTGCCGGCGATCTGGAGCAGGCGCTCGTTTGCCAGCGGGCGCGGTGCCAGGGCGTTCAGGCAGCGGAGCACCGCGCCTGCGTCCGCGCTGCCTCCGCCCAGACCTCCACCAACCGGAATGTGCTTCTCGACTTCGATGGCGAAACCGGTCGCCCACGATGCGGCCTCGGTGAAGGCCATGGCGGCCCGCCAGGCGAGGTTCTGCTCCGTGGGACCGAGCCCCTCGTCAGGGATCGCGGGACCGTGGCACCGGAGCGACCGACCGCTGGTGTCGAGCCGAACGGTGACCGCATCGGCGATGTCGATGCGGCAGAAGAGGGTCTCGATCTGATGAAACCCGTTCGCCTCACGCGCGAGGACGCGGAGCGCGAGGTTGACCTTGGCCTGGGCCGCGACGGACGCGGTGCGGTTCACGCGGCCTGTTGCTGCGCCGAGCCCAGGTCTCTGAAATGGAGGCCCAGGCGGCCGAAGTAGTAGAAGCCGAACACCGTGATCGGGATGAACGCGATGAAATGGAAGGCGAGTGCCCAACTGACGGCGAGTCCGGAGGGCACGCCGTAGAGCGCGAGCCCGGCCTTGGCGAAGAACTCGAACACGCCCACGAAACCCGGGGACGACGGCGCGGCCACGCCGATGGCAATGAGCGAAGCGACGAAGATGGCCGCCCAGAACGGCACGTCCATCCCCACGGCCAGAAAGCCGATGTAGAACGCGAGTGCGTTGACGAGCCACATCACGGCCGCCCACCACACGATCCGCACGAATCGCCCGGGCGATCGCAACGCGACGAAGCCACCGATCAACGAGTCGAGAATGGCACGGCCGCGGCCATGCAGGCCCGGGAACCGGGCGAACAGCGCGTCGAAGATCCGCGTGAGGAGGCCCGGAAACAGCGCGATCGCGGTGACACCGGCGAGCGCGGTGATCGCGAGCCCACCGGCGACCTGCGCGACGCGCGTCACGGTCCAGCCGTTGATCGTGGTCGTGGTCGGGATGTCGCTGAACAGCATGGCGATCACGAGCAGCACGACCACGACGACGGCGTCGATGATGCGATCGACCGCGAGCGATCCAAAGGCGGTGCCGAACCTGACCTGCGGGGCCTCGCGGGTAATGGCGAACGCGCGCGCCAGTTCACCGGCGCGTGCCGGCGCGACGTTGTTCACCATCATGCCGATGGCGATCGAGCGCCAGAGCGGACCAAGCGGCAGCGCCGCCACGGGTTCGAGGATCACGCGCCATCGCAGGGCACGCAGCGGAAACACGAGCGTGGCGACAGCGCCGGACACCAGCAGCATCGCCGCGCTGGAGTGCCGCAGCACGTCGGCGACTTCCCGCATCGACACGTCACGCAGCGTCCAGGCGAGCAGTGCAACGCTCACGACGATGCCGAGCACACCACGCCAACCGAACTTCATGATTACTCGGACGTCGCGAGGTCGAGGAGGTCGAAGATCTCGCGCAGCGATTCGTCTTCGGCACCACCGCGCGAGCGCCAGTCGTCGCGCAGGGCAATCGCGCGGGCCAGCGCGTCGGGGCCACTGAAGGTGAGCGTCCCGATCTCGACGATCTCGCCCCCGTCGACGTCCGCCGGCGCGAGCAGCGGCTCCCGGTCGAGCGACCGGAACTCCTCGATGCCGGTGCGGAGCAGATCCTGCAGGGCGCGCCCGGTGGGTGCGCTGCGCGCCGCGGTCGGTGGAGCGACCGGCTGCGGCGCTCTTGGTGTGGCGGTGGGCGGTACCTGGACAGGTGGCGTCACGCTGGCGGTGGACGTCGGGGCGATGTGACGAGACCGCGTGACCACGGCGATCCGTCGTTCCAACTCATCCAACGACGGGAAGGGGGTGATGGTCACGCGCGCCGCGGTCGCCAGGGAGTCGAGCTCCGAGGGAGCGAGCAAGTCGCCGGACTCCCCGGCGTCCGAAAAGAACGCCGCGAGTTGGTGGGCACCAAAACTTGCGGCCAGCTTTTCGATGTCACGGACCGTGAGCGCGAGGTCGCGCTGCAGTCGGCGCTTCACGACGTCGTCGACGGCTCGGCGTGCGTCGTCGATGAGCCGTTGGAGGTGTTCGGAACGTGAGAGCAGCTCCTGGTGCAGCCGGTCTTCCGGCCGGCCGGGGGCCGCGGGCGGTTCCACGACATGCGGACCCTGGTCGGCATAGAACAGCTGCTCGATGCGGACCACCGCCGGCGCGGCGACCGGGGGTGTCTCGGTGCGGTGCGTGGCGGCGGCGATGCGGGCCGTATCGGCAGCTGCCGGCGTGTAGGTCGGTCCGCGTCGCAATTGCGCGGCCGCGTCGCGGAACAAATGTGCGGCAGCGCCGAACAGCTCCACCTCGTCGTGGGACAACGGGGCGTCGGGCATCAGGCGTCGTGCCGCGTGCTCGACCGCCTCCGCCACGTCGTGCAGGGGCGGGAAGTCGCTGATGCCGGCGATGCCGCGCAGGGTTCGCGTGCGGGAGATGGCATCGTCGAGGGCGCGACGGTGCTCGGGCGAGGCGACAAACGCGTCGAGCTCCGCGGCGATGGCGGCTGCCTGCAGGGCCACGAACACGGGCGTGGTGGACTCCGACGACGGCGGCGTGGCGCGACGGCCTTCGCCCGGGAGAAACCGTCGCAGGTCGGCGACCCGTGCGTCGACGCGCGATTGCTCGCGGTCCGACCAGACTCGGACGCCGCGGACCGCAAACCGAAGGTCGTCCACGGCCCCGCGAAGTGCGCGGTGCAACTCCGGCGTCCACGCAAAGTCCGCGTCATGACTGCGGACCGCGATGTCCTCGAGCACCAGGCTCAGTCCGGCGATCGGTTCGACCTTCGCCATCGTGGAACTGCCACGCAGCGCGCGCGCCGTCGCCAGGAGCGCGTTGGCATCGGGTGCGCCGCGAGCGTCGGCCACCAGCTCGTGCAGCGCATCGATGTATTCGGTGGCTTCGACGAGGTAGAACTCGAGGAGTTCAGGCGAACCATGCATGCGGCGATCGGTGCGGGTGGCGAGAAGTTAGGCGGTGCCTCGCGAGCGCCGCTAGCCGGAGGCCCGCGCGGCGTTCATGGCGATGCGCATCTCGTGGACGGCGGCCGCGAGCCCGACGAACACGGAGCGGCTGACGATGCTGTGGCCGATGTTCAGTTCCTCGATCTCGGCGATCGCGGCCACCGGCGTCACGTTGCGCACGGTGAGGCCGTGTCCCGCGTGCACGTGCAGCTCGAGCGCCGCGCCAGCGGCCGCGGCCTCCTGCAGCGCCACGAGGCGCGCCGGATCATCCGGATGATGGCAATAGCTCCCGGTGTGCAACTCGATGGCCTGGGCGCCCGATTCGTGCGAGGCGCGCACCATGGCCACCGTCGGATCGATGAACAAGGACGCGCGGATTCCGGCTGCCTGCAGTTGTCGCACGGCCCGGGCGATGCGCGCGGGCTCACGCAGGATGTCGAGCCCGCCCTCCGTCGTGACTTCCTCGCGTCGCTCCGGCACCAGGGTGACCTGGAACGGACGCAGCCGCTCGGCGATGGCGAGCATTTCGTCGGAGCATGCCATCTCGAGGTTGAGGACGGTCGAGATCTCGTGGCCCAGGCGTTCCACGTCGGCATCCTGGATGTGGCGGCGATCTTCGCGCAGGTGCGCGGTGATGCCGTCGGCGCCGGCCTGCTCGCAGACGATCGCGGCGGCGACGGGATCAGGCTCATCGGTGCGCCGCGCCTGCCGGATCGTCGCGACGTGATCGATGTTGATGTAGAGCCGCTGAGTTGAAACGAGGGGCATTGTGAAACGTCAGATGGAGTGTTGCGGGCGGACGTTGCCGGCACTTCGGCCCCCCGTTACGTTCGCAAGGGAACCATGGCCTGGAGTCTCACGTGAAGAAGGTAGTCATCCTGGGGCTTCTCGTCGGGGCCTGTAGCCGAACGCCGACGCCTGGATCGCAGCTGACGGGTGCACCGGCACCCCGCCTGGCTGCGGAGCAGTTCATGCGAGCAGTGGCCGCACAGGACCTGCAGGCGATGAGCGTCGTGTGGGGAACTGAAAAGGGCGCGGCGCGTGATCAGCTGGATCGCGCAGAACTCGACAAGCGCCTGATCATGATCCAGACGTGCTACGCGCACGATCGGTTCGCAGTCATGGACGAGTCGCCTGGCCCCATGGGCCACCGCTACGTGAAGGTCAACGTGAGCCGCGGGCGGCGCACCAAGACGCCGAATTTCGAGCTGGTGAAGGGGCCCTCGGATCGCTGGTATGTGCTCGACGCCGACTTTGACGCGATGCAGGAGATGTGCAGGCCTTCGTGAACCCTGGGCGCGCGCGGCGAACGGCGCGCTCAGCCGTTGGTCGGGATCTCCCGGCGGCATCGCTTCAGTCGAGTCAGTATTCGGTGAGCTCGACCAGCACGCCGTGGGTTGATGAGGGATGCAGGAACGCGATGCGCTTGCCTTCGGCACCGAGCCGCGGGGTGTCATCGAGCAATCGCACCCCGGCCGCGCGACACCGCGCCAGCGTTCCCTCCAGATCGTCGACGGCAAAGCACACGTGATGGATGCCGGGGCCGCGCCTGGCGACGAACTTTCCGATCGGGGAGTCCTCGCGCTCTGCTTCGAGCAACTCGACGAGCGACGCACCGGCTGCGAGTCCAGCGATGCGCGCACCATCAGCGTTGTCCAGCGGAACCTCCGGCAACCCCAGGATGTCGCGATAGAACGGCAGAATGTCGTCGAGGGAGCGGACGGCGATGCCCAGGTGGGCGATCGTGGTGCCGCGGCGATCGGGAACGGTCATCGGATGATCGGGATTCATCAGGTCAGACAGGAAACTACTCAGCCGGCGCGAGTCACCTCGCGCTATCAGGAGCGATTGATGGGGAATACCATGGCAGTAACCGACGCGACCTTCGAGACCGAGATCGAGAAGGCCAATGGGCTGGCGGTCGTGGACTTCTGGGCGGAGTGGTGTGGCCCGTGTCGCATGGTGGGACCGATCGTCGAGCAGCTCGCGGGCGAATACCAGGGCAAAGCCAAGGTGGCCAAGCTCGACGTTGACGCCAATCCCAAGACCGGGATGCGCTTCAACATTCGCTCGATTCCGACGATTCTCTTCTTCAAGGACGGAAAGCTCGTCGATCAGGTGATCGGCTTCGCGCAGAAGCCGGCGCTGGACGCGAAGTTCAAGCAGCACATCGGCGCGTAAGGCGCGCGTTGCCTGTGGGCAGCGCGACACGCACCTTTCGCCGGGGGGCCATGCGTCCCCTGGCGATCGTCGTTTCCAGGCCCAGTCCGACCCCGCGCCGTGTCTGATGTCCAACCGCCCACGCGGCCGGATCCCGCGTCTCTTGCGCGTCCCGGCACGCTCTACCTCGTGAGTACGCCGATCGGCAACCTCGGGGATATGAGCCACCGCGCCGTCGAGGTGCTCCGTGCGGTCGACCTCATCTTGTGCGAAGACACTCGGCACTCGCGCACGCTGCTGGCGCACTACGACATCACGACGCCGGTCGAGGCGTTGCACGAGCATAACGAGGCCACGGTTGTTCCGCGCCTCGTGCGCCGGCTGGCCGATGGCGCCAGCGTCGCGCTCGTCTCCGACGCCGGCACGCCAACGTTGTCAGACCCGGGGAGCCGCCTGGTGGCGTCCGCGATCGCGCATGACCTGACGGTGGTGCCCGTACCGGGTGCGTCCGCGGTCCTCGCGGCGCTCTCGGCGTCGGGGTTGGGCGGCGGACCGTTCACCTTTCTGGGCTTCCTTGACCGCAAGGGTGAGGGCCGACGTCGGCAGGTGGGCGCCCTCAGCAGGCTGGAGCACCCCGGCGTACTTTACGAGGCCCCGCAACGCGTGGGGGCGACGCTCGACGACCTCGCCTCGGCGGGCTGCGGCAACCGGCAGGCCGTCGTCGCTCGAGAGTTGACCAAGCAGTTCGAGGAGTTTCGACGAGGAACGGTGGCGGAACTGGCCGAGTACTACCGCGAGGTTCCTCCGCGCGGCGAAGTGGTAATCATTGTGGATGGGCGGGGCCCCGAGGTGCCGGACCCCGCCGAATTACGGCATATGGTGGTTGCCCTGCGCGCCGAGGGCCTGGGAGCACGAGATGTTGCCCGCGCCCTCGTCGAGCGCGCCGGGCTCGCCCGTAATGAGGCCTATCGCCTGGCTCACGAGGACGCATGACTGGAAAGGCCACGTTGGTCGCTCTGTTGTTCGGCACGGCTGCGGTACGGGCCGTCACGCCGATGTTGTCCACAATCCCGGATCCGAGCATTCGTGTCGCGACCGAGCGGCCGCGGCCGATTGCGCGGCTCGGCATCGCGCGTCTGCAGTACGATGGCGGCGGGGACTGGTACGCCAACCCGTCGAGCCTGTCCAACCTGTTGAAAGCGGTAAACGAGCGGACGACGATCCGGGTCGAACCGACGGAAGGTCGGGTCTCGCTGTCGGATGACCGGCTGTACGACTTTGCGTTCCTGCACGCGACCGGGCACGGCGTCATCAAGTTCTCCGACGCCGAAGCCGCGAAGCTGCGGGACTGGGTGCTGCGGGGCGGGTTCCTGCACGTGGACGACAACTACGGGCTCGATGAGTCGTTCCGTACCGAGATCGCCAAGGTGTTCCCGGACCGTCCGCTGCAGGATGTTCCTTTGTCACATCCGATCTACCACCTGGTCTACGAGTTCCCCAAGGGCGTCCCGAAGGTGCACGAGCATGACGGCAAGCCGGCGCGCGGATTCGGGATCTTCATCGGGGATCGTCTCGCGGTGTACTACACGCAGGAGACGGACCTTGGGAACGGGTGGGAGGACGTGGGCACCTACAATGATCCGCCGGAACTGCACGAAGCGGCGCTCCGCATGGGCGTGAATCTCTTCGTGTACGCCGTCACCAGCCGACCGATTCAATGACGCTTCTCGACATCGTGGAAAGGGAACGGCGCGGCGTGGCGCGCCACCTGGAGCTGCTTTCGGGCGCCTGGGTGATGGCGCTTGGGCTCGTCGTGTTGCTGGTGGCCACGTTCGCGCTGGGGAACGCGCGCTGGCTCGAGCTGCCGCGGGTGCTGCCGTTCGTGGTGTGGCTGGCGGTCCTCGCGGGCGCCGTGCCGTTGTACCGGAGGCTGCACGCAAAGAGCCGTGCCGAGTCGTCGATTCAGGCGCTGGCCAAGACGGTGGAGCAGGAGCGGCGGCTTCGCGCGGGCTCGTTGCGCGGCGTGCTCGAGGTGCAGGAAAGCGGCGTCCTGGGTCGTCGCGGCGCCGAACAGATGGCCGAGAAGCTGCACGCCTTTGGAGGCGGCACGCTCATCCCAAACTATCGTCAGCAGGTCCTCAGGCGGCTGGGCGCCGGCGTCGGTGCCGCCGTGCTGGGACTGCTGGCCATGTGGTCCGCCGCGATCGCGGCGCCGGACGGGTTTCGCGCCGTCATCCACCCGGTCGCGGCCTGGCGCGGGACGTTGCTCGGCGCCGTGAGCCTGGGCGAGGTGCCGCGCTCGGTCCTGCGCGGCGAGCGCCTCTCACTCGTCATTCGGGCGCCTGGCCGAAAGGCTGTCGAGGTCGCCCAGCGCGTGACCGGCAGCTCGTGGCGGAGCACGACCATCGCGGTGACCGGAGACTCGGTGATGGTGCCCCTGGGGCCGCTCGATGCGGACCTGGCGATCTTTGCGACCGACGGCCGCAGCACGAGCGATACGGCGGTGGTGAAGGTGTCCGATCGTCCGTTCGTGGGCGACGTCACGGTGCGGGCCAGCTTTCCCGCGTACCTGAATCGTCGTCCCGAGACGGTGCCGCTGGGTGAGCTGGTGCGCGTGCCGCGCGGCACCACGCTGGAGCTCGAGGGCCACTCATCGACCGAGCTGCGCGCCGTGTCGCTGCGCCGCGGCGAGTCGGCCGTGCTCGCGATGACGGTAGCCGGGCGCCGGTTCAACGGACAGCTCGTCGCTGCGACGTCCGGCCGCTACGAGTGGGAGGCCGCGGGTGCGCAGGGACCGATCGCTGATCTGCCCTCGGCCCTGGATCTCGACGTGCTTCCCGACTCTGCGCCCCGCGTCGAGATCATTTCACCGTCGCGTGACACACTCGTCGCCAGCAAGGACACGGTGGCTGTGTCGGTGCTGGCCACCGACGACCACGGGATCGCGAACGTGGTGCTGCGCATCGCTCTGACCAACGGCCGTGGCGAGGTGCGCACGTCGTCGACGCGACCGTTGAGTGGCGCGGCGCAGGACCAGGTGGCGAGCGACCTGTCGATCCCGATGTCGGCGCTGCAGCCCGGGGACGCCATGCGGATCACGGCGATTGCGACGGACGGTTCGCCGTGGCGCCAGGTGGCGCAGAGCCGGGAGCTGGTCCTGCGGCTTCCCAGCGTGACCGAACAGCGCGAAGCCGCACGCCAGGCGGCCGACTCCGCGGTGGACAAGGCACTCGCTGCGGCGAACGCGCAGCGCCAGCTGAACCAGCGCACGGCCGATGCCGCCCGCGCACAGGCGAGGGAGGCGGCGAAGAAGGACAGCACGATGAGCTACGAGGCCTCGGAGCAGGCCCGTCAGTTCGCCAAGGAGCAGCGCCAGCTCGCCGACCGGATGCAACAGGTCCAGGACGCGGCCAAGCAGCTGGAGAAGCAGTTGAAGGACGCGGGCGCGCTCGACAGCACGCTGCAGAACCGGTTGCGCGAGGCCCAGAAGCTGATGCGTGAGGCCCTGACGCCGGAACTCGCGGAGAAGCTCCGCAAGCTCGAGCAGGCGTCAAAGGACATGTCGCCCGAGGACTCCAAACGTGCGCTGCAGGACCTCGCCGAACAGCAGAAGCAGCTGCGCGAGATGCTGGACAAGAGCGTGGAGATGCTCAAGCGCGCAGCGATGGAAGGTCAGATGGAGACGCTGAAGGATGAGGCGAAGGATCTCGCCCGCCGCCAGCGTGACCTGGTGGACTCGTTGCGCAAGGCGGATCAGCAGGCGGAGCAGCAGGCGGCCGAGCAGCTTGCCAGGGAACTGGCCGACAAGGCGAAGGACCTGCAGAAGGACGTGCAGGAACTGCAGAAGCGGCTGCAGCAGGAGAAGGCCGACGCGGGGGCCGAGCGCGTGCGCGAGGCGGGTGAGAAGATCGACGAGTCCCTGCAGAAAATGCAGGAGGCGCTGAACCAGCAGGGGCAGCAGCAGCAAGGCCAGCAGCAGCAGGGGAACAAGTCGACGAACCGTGAGGGTCAGCAGCAGCAGGGCCAGCAGCAACAGCAAGGGCAGCAGGGCCAGCAACAACAGGGTCAGCAGGGTCAACAACAGCAGGGGCAGCAGGGTCAACAAGGTCAACAACAGCAGGGCCAGCAACAGCAGGGGCAACAGGGCCAACAAGGGCAGCAAGGCCAGCAACAACAGGGACAGCAGGGCAAAGGCGGCCAACAGGAGCAGAACCGCACCGGTGCGGGTAATCAGGGCAACGCGAAGGGTGAGCAAAGCGGGAGCGAAGCCGCCGAGAAGGCCGCGCAGTCCATGGAGCAGGCCGCCAACGAGCTGTCCAAGGCCCGCGAGCAGCAGGTGGGCGAATGGAAGAAGGAACTGAGCGGCGAGCTCGATCGCTCGATCCAGGAGATGCTGCAGCTCGCGCGCGAGCAGGACCAGCTGGAGCAGTCGGCGCGCCGAGGGGCGTCGACTGGTGAACTGCGCTCGCAGCAGAGCGCGTTGCAGCAAGGCGTCGAGAAGGCGATGCAGCGCCTGCAGGAAGCCGGCAACAAGTCCAGCCTGCTGTCGCAGCGCTCCATGCGCATGATGGCGGACGCGCAGCGCAAGGTGCAGGACGCGACGCAGCAGACGCAGCGCGCGACCAGCGGCCAGCAGATGGCGAGCGCGATGCGTGAGTCCTCTGAAGGTCTCAACCAGGCGGCGGCGTCGCTGGTGCGTGATCGCGAACGCACGTCGAACGCCAACTCCTCGACCGGCTTTGCCGAGTTGCTCGAACAGTTGCAGCAGATGGCCAAACAGCAGCAGGGCATCAACTCGGCGATGCAGCAGCTGATGCCGCAACAGCAACAGGCGGGGCAGGCGGCGCAGCAGGCGCGCGAGCTGGCGCGCGAGCAGCGCGACGTGGCAGCCCGGCTCGAAGAGTCTGGTGACAAGGACAACAGCGGGCGTGCCGACGAGATGGCTCGCGAGGCGCGCCAGATCGCCCAGCAACTCGAGTCGGGCCAGCTCGATCCGGCCGTGCTCGAACGGCAGCAGCGGCTCTTCCGGAAGATGCTCGACGCCGGACGGCTGCTCGAAGAAGAGGAGCGCGAGGACACGGGGAAGCGCGAAGCAAGGCCGTGGACGGGCACAGCGGTCTACACACCAAGTGCTGCCAGTGCCTCGGGGAAGGCAGCGGAACGGTTCGCGGCGCCCACGTGGAACGACCTGCGTGGCCTGACGCCGGAAGAGCGCCGCCTGGTGCTCGAGTACTTCAAGCGGATCAATGCCAGGCCGTGACGTCCCACCGATCGCTGGACGCGAGACCGTGGAGCGCGAGGTGCAGGAGGCTCGGCGCCTGAGTCGGCACGCCGGGCCGAAGGCGGGCGCGGCATGGCGCCGCGCCCTCCTGGTGATTGCGATGCTGGCGTGCCTGCGTCCGCGGGATGCGGTCGCCCAGGCTGGCAACACCGCCGAGGCGGCGCTGGTTCGAGCGCTGGACCTCGAGGGGGACAACAAGTGCCGCGAGGCGATTCCCTTGTTTCGGCAGGCGGTCCAGGTCCCTGATCCGACCGGCGCGATCCTGGGCCTCGAGCGCTGCTACAGCATCGTCGGACGGCCGGACTCCATTCTCGCGCTGCTCGACACGTTGCTCGTCCAAAAGCCCGGCGATCCGACGCTGCGCACGGTGCAGCTGCGCACCCTGAGCACCGTGCGGCGCGACGCCGACCTCGCCGCCGCGTTTCAGGCCTGGATCGCGGTGGCACCGGCGGAGGCCACCCCGTGGCGGGTCTACGCGCAACTCATGCTCGACAACGGCCGGGCCATGGCCGCCGATTCGATTCTGCGGGGCGCGGCCGTGGCACTGGGGAATACCAGGGCGCTGGCCTCGGAGTTTGCCCAGATGCAAGCCGCGCTTGGTCTCTGGGTCCCGTCGGCTCGGAGCTGGCGAAGCGCCGCCGAGTCACTCTCGTACCTGGAGCAGGCGGCCGTGTTCTCGCTGATGCCCGTTCCGGTCACGGCGAGGGACTCGATCCGCGACGTGTTCACCGCCGCGCCGGCCACGCTTGGTGCACGACGCATCCTCGCGGGTCTCGAACTCAGGTGGCACGCACCGCGGGACGCCTGGCGCGTGCTGAGCGAATTGCCCGTCACCGACAGCACCGTCGCGGCGTGGATCGTGTTCGGTGGCGAGGCGGAGTCGGAACAGTCGTGGCTGACGGCGCGCGACGCGTACGCCAGGGCGGCCGCGGCGCGTCCAAACGATCGAAAGCTTGCCCTCCGCGCGGCCTCGGCGGCCATGACGGGCGGCGACCCGCGCTCGGCGCTGGATCTGCTGGCGCCCCTCGCGCCGGTGACGGACCCCGCGGTGTCCGCCAGCGCACTGCTGCTGCAGGTGCAGGCCCTTGGCGCACTCGGGCGCCCGCAGGCCGCCGAGTCGGTCCTCACGGCCAGAGGGCAGGGGCTCGATGCCCCGACGTCGAAGTTGGCGCAGCGCGCGATGGCGTGGGCGTGGATTCGCGGTGGCGACCTCGCACGTGCCAACGCCGCGCTCGATTCCGCCGGTCGCGAGACCGATGAAGGGGAACGCGTCGCGGCGTGGATCGCGCTCTACCAGGGCGACCTCGCGACGGCGCGCCGCGGGCTGCGGCGTACGGACGAGCCGTCCAACGATGTGGTGACGGCGATGGCGTTGTTGTCTCGCACGCGCGCGGACAGTTCACCGGCGGTCGGCCGGGCGTTTCTGACGCTGGCCCGCGGTGATACCGCCATCGCGGCGCGCGAGTTCGAGCAGGTCGCTGGCACGCTGAGCGATGCCGCGCCGTTCCTCACCGGAGTGGCGGCGCGCCTGTTTCTCGCCACGCAAGACACGGCGCGGGCCATCGATCTGTGGCGCGATCTGTTGCAGCGCCAGGAGCAGGCGCCCGAGGCCGCCGAGGCTGACCTTGCGTGGGCGCGCGTGCTGCGGGTGCGTGGTGACAGCGCCGGTGCCGTGCGCCATCTCGAGCACCTGATCCTCACCTGGTCGCAAAGCGCCCTGGTGCCGCAGGCGCGCCGCGAACTCGACATCCTGCGCGGCGCGATTCCCCCGAGCGCTGCCGCGGCCGCCTGGTCGGACGAGCGTCGGCGAACGGTCGCCGCCGATGCGGCGTAGCTCCAATGCATGGCGTGGTCCGTCGCACGGTCGCGCTGTGGTATACAATCCGAGTGCGCGCTCCGAATGACTCTCTCCCTGTTGCCCGTGCAGCCTCGACGCCCGCTCCACCGCGTGTCCCGTTCCTTGGGACGCGCGGTCCCCATCCTGCTTGCCCTGCTGGCGCTGGCTGGCCGTCCGGCCCACAGTCAGCAACTGCTCGTGCCGATGGACGACGCACAGACCAACGCACTCAAGGCCTACGGCCTCACGTTCAACGCGCTGCGTGACGGCAACAAGGCCGAGTGGTTGATCAACTACCGGGGCGGCTCGTTCCTGCTCCCCGATACGCCCGAACTGCGCAAACGCGCGACGCTCGACGGGATCACGTTCGAACCGCAGGCCGCCGCGCAGGTGGCGGCCATCCGGGCCCAGATCGCAGGCTCGAACATGGACGCGGTGTCGCTCGAGCGCGCACCGCGCATCGCCATCTACAAGCCCCTCAAGTCGCCGCCGTGGGACGACGCGGTGACTCTCGCCCTCCGCTACGCCGGCATCGAGTTCACGTCCATGTACGACGAAGAACTGATGAACGGCGACCTCTCCAAGGTCGACTGGCTCCACCTGCATCACGAGGACTTCACCGGCCAGCTCAACAAGTTGTACCTTGGCTTTCGCGACACGCCGTGGTTCATCGAACAGCGTGAGGCACAGCTCGCCGTGGCGCGCAAGCTCGGCATGCCCAACATCCCCGCACTGAAGAAAGCGGTGGCGGAAAAGATGCGACAGTTCGTGGAGCGGGGCGGCTTTCTGTTTGCGATGTGTGGGGCCACCGAGACGTTGTCGCTGGCCATCGCGGCCCATTCGACGGACATCGCGGGCAGCTTTGCCGACAATACGCCGGTGGACGACAATGCGGACCAGAAGCTCGACTGGGAGCGTTCGTTTGCGTTCCGCGGCGTGCACCTCGAGCCCTCGCCTTTCGTGAACTCGATGAGCGACATCGATGGGCATCAGGTCAACGTGCCCGGGCGTCGCCAGCCGTTGGGTCAGTTTTCGCTGTTTTCGTTCTCGGCAAAGTTCGATCCCGTGTCGAGCATGCTGGTGCAGAACCACCGCACCGTCATCCCTGACTTCTACGGGGTGACGACGTCGTTCTCGAAGAGCACGCTCAAGCCGAACGTCACGGTGCTGGCGCAGGAAGAGGGCGCACCGTGGGTGAAGTACCTGCACGGCGACTATGGCAAGGGCTCATGGACGTATCTGGGCGGCCACGACCCGGAGGATCCCCAACACAACATCGGCGCGGCCCCGACCGACCTCGCGCTGCATCCGAACTCGCCCGGATATCGGTTGATCCTGAACAACGTGTTGTTCCCCGCCGCCAAGAAGAAGCCGCTCAAGACCTGAGCTGAGGACCGACGGAAGGGCGGTGCACACCAGTCGGTGGAATGCCGATCCAGGGAACTAGCTTTCATGAAGGGGCGTGCCCACGCACGCCCCTTTTCGTGCCCGCACCCGTCCAGGCGTTCGCCGCATACGCCTGCGTCACCTCGTCCGCCCGTTCGTCAGGCCACACTGTCGACGTGTCCTTCCGCTGATCCGTCCGTCCAGATGCGTCTCACACCTGTCGTCGCCGCCGCCGTCCGCACCGCGATCCAGCTCGCGGGCGGGCGCGAGGTCTGCTTCGTGTGCAAGGTGGACGACGACGGCGTGATCACCGCGGCGCGGGTGGTGGCTCGGGGCGATGTGCGGAGCGTGCTCGCGCTGCCCGGGTTCGCGCAGCGCGGAGAGATGCTGCTGCACAACCATCCGAGTGGCGTGCTCGAACCCTCGGGTCCCGACCTCGACATCGCCGCGCGGCTGCACGACGACGGGATCGGGTTCGCGATCACCGACAACGGCGCCACAGATGTCTATGTCGTGGTCGAGGTGCCTCGCGAGGAAAAGGTCGCCCCCCTGGACCTTTCCGCCATCGACCGCACCCTGGGGCCCACGGGCGAGATCGCCGTCGCCCACGGTCGCTACGAGGACCGGCCCACGCAGCGTGACTACGCCCGCGCGATCGCCAGGCTCTACAACTCTGGCGGGATCGGGCTGCTCGAAGCCGGAACGGGGGTCGGAAAGTCGTTAGGCTACCTCATCCCGGCGTTGCGCTGGGCGGCCGCCAACGCCGAGCGCACGATCGTGAGCACCAACACCATCACGCTGCAGGAGCAGCTGGTGGGCAAGGACCTGCCCTTCCTCGCCGGGGCGCTGGCCGACCAGCCCGTGCGCTTTGCGCTGCTCAAGGGGTGGCGGAACTACCTGTGTCTGCTCCGGCTCGAGCAGGCGCGTGGAGCGGGGGCGACGCTCTTTGAGGACGGCATGACCACGGAGGTCGAGGCCCTGCATGCGTGGGCCGAGCAGACGAGTGACGGGTCACTTGCCGATCTGCCGGTCGCTCCTCGCGCGGAGGTGTGGGACGAGGTGGCCGCCGAGCCCGACCTGTGCCTCAGGCTGCAGTGCCCGGTCTTTGACAAGTGCTTCGTGTTTGCTGCACGTCGACGCGCGGCCCAGGCCGACGTGGTTGTGGTCAACCACCATCTGCTGCTTGCTGACGTTGCCGTGCGACGCGCCTCGCAGAACTGGGAGGAAGCCGCCGTGCTGCCCCCGTTTTCGCGGCTCGTGGTCGACGAGGGTCACCACCTGGAAGACGCCGCCGCAAGCCACCTCGGCGCGTCGGTGACGCGGCGCGGCATGACTCGCCTGTTTGCCCGGCTCGAACGGCGTGGTCGCGGACTCCTGCCGACCCTCGCGCAGCGGCTCGGAACGCGGCGCGACATCCTGAGCACCGCGAGCCTCGACCTGGTGCACGCCAGGCTGTTTCCGTCGACGAATGCGGCGCGCGAGAAGGCGGCCGTGGTGTTCGACCTGCTCGATGGCGTGCTGCAGGAAGCCGGTGCTCCCGTCATGCGCCTGACGAGTGCGTTCGACGAGCACCCCGTCTGGGCCGCTGGGCTCGAGGCGTCGCTCGACGACGTGTTGCGTGAGCTGACCCTGATGAGCGACAACCTGCGGCTGATCCGGGAACGCATGGAGTCCGACGAGCGGCTGATCGACCTCAATGCCCAGCTGCTCGGCGAACTGAAGGGCGTGGCCAGGCGGCTCGACCTCTCGTCCGACGCGCTGCGTCAGACCCTGCGTCCCTCGGGGCGCCTGAAGACGGTGCGATGGCTCGAAGTCCGCGGTCGCGAACGCAACGTGGTGGCGACCGCAGTGCCGCTGGACCTGGCGCCGATCCTCCGCGAGGACCTGTTTCGCCGCGTCGACACCACGATTGTCACGAGCGCCACCCTTGCCACCGAGGGCCGATTCGACTTCATGCGCGGTCGACTCGGCCTCACCGAGGAGGACGTCGAACCGGACGTCGCGGCCCATGCGTCGCCGTTCGACTACCGCACGCAGTCGCTGCTCGCGGTTCCGCTGGACGTGCCCGCGCCTAACGTCGACGGCGAGGCGCACTTTCAGGCCGTGGTGGACGCCGTGGCCGTTCTCGCCGACGCCTCCGGTGGCGGGGTGTTTGCGCTGTTCACGAGCCATCGCGACGTGCGCGAGGCAGCGCGACTTCTGCGCGAGCGCGGCCTCGGCGCACGCCTGCCGTTCCTCGTGCACGGTGAGGAGTCCCGCGACATCCTCCTGCAGCGGTTTCGTGAGGCGGGCAATGCGGTGCTGTTCGGCACCACGACGTTCTGGGAGGGGGTGGACGTGCCGGGGCAGGCGCTGCGTGGCCTCGTCATCGCGCGACTGCCGTTCCGTGTGCCGACCGAGCCTCTGACCGCCGCCCATTGCGAGGCGATCTCGGCCCGTGGCGGAGACCCGTTCCAGGAGTACATGCTTCCCCACGCCGCGCTGCGCCTCAAGCAGGGCTTCGGGCGGCTGATCCGAACGCGCGAGGATCGGGGGGTGGTGCTTCTGATGGACTCGCGCGTGGCCTCACGGCGGTATGGTGAGGATCTCCTCGACGGCCTCCCACCGGCCAGTCGCGTCCTGGCACCGTGGGCAGATGTGGAGCGCGCGGTGCGACGTTTCTATCGCTAGACCATTCGCTGGCAAACGCCTACTCGCTCACCGCCCGTCCATGCCTCTCGTACCGCGCCCGTCAAAGATCGTGTGCATCGGCCGCAACTACGCCGAACACGCCCGGGAACTCGGGAATGCCGTCCCCGACTCGGAGCCGCTGTTCTTCCTCAAGCCGCCGTCGAGCCTCATCGGCACCGGAGACGCGATCGTTCTCCCGCCGCAGTCGTCGCAGGTCGAGCACGAAGGCGAGATCGCCGTGCTGATCGGGTCCACGCTCCGCCACGCCTCCGAAGCGGAGGCGCGGCGCGCGGTGCGGGCGATCGTGGCGCTGAACGATATCACCGCGCGTGATCTGCAGCGCAAGGATTCGCAATGGACGCGCGCGAAGGGATTCGACACGTTCTGCGCGGTGGGCGAGCCATTCTTCGGCGAAGTCGATCTCGCCAACATCGAGGTCATCACCCGGGTGAACGGCGCCGAGCGGCAGCGTGGGAATTCCAGTCAGATGGTCTTTTCGATTCCCTTCTGCCTGTCGTTCATCTCGCACATCATGACCCTGGAACCTGGAGATCTGGTTGCCACGGGCACGCCGGCGGGTGTCGGGCGACTAAGTTCCGGGGATCAGGTCGAGGTGGAACTCGTGGGGATCAGCACGGTGCGAAATCCGGTTGTCTGAACGGTCCGTCGCGGGGCAACGCGCTGTCAGCGTTGATGATGGCACGGGCGTTGAAGGGGAAGGGCAACCCAGCAGTGGGGTACGACTGACGTATGACGGGTGGCCGGACACGCGGCACTGATGGGAGCGCCGAGCCCCATTCGTAGGGGCCCTCCAGACGGTCGTGTCATGCACGGGCGGCCACAGCAGCGAGGCTGAATGCTCAGACTTCGAGGACACGGGACGCAGGCAAGCGACCGCGGGGAACCACCCCGGGGCGCTCGCGCGACCGCGATCTCGATCGTCGTGCACGCGCTGCTTGCGGTCGGCTTGTGGAACGTCCTCCAGTTTCCGCGCGCCATCACATTCCTGATGGGAGAGACGCGCTCCGCTCCGCCGGTCGAGCGGCTCCGCTATCTCACGGTGGCGCCTCGGCGCGATCAGGTCGCCCTCGCCGTACCGAGCGCTCGACTCGCACCTGAGTCGTCACGGCGGCCGACCGTGGAGCCTGCGCCGCCGCGGTCGCAACCACCCGTGACGGTCGCCGCGCCCGCCGAGGTACCCTCGGCGATCCCGCCGGCCAGTACCGCGCCACGTGTGCTCGGCCCGACCAGTGGCCCGCTCATCACCGGCCAGGGCCCGGTGCGTGGTGTGCAGCCGGGCTACACCGAGCCCCGCATCTGGGTCGAATCGCCGGCGGTCACGGCGGCGCCGCTCGTGGGTGACGCCAAGCTCGACAGCGCGGTCTCGGCGCTCATCCTCGCGTACCGCGATTCCGTCGCCGAGAACACCTATCAGCCGAACAAGTTCGAGCGGGGGGACTGGACCTACACGACGAAAGACGGCAAGAAGTACGGCGTCGACCAGCAGTTCATCCGCCTGGGCAAGGTGTCGATCCCGACCGCGCTCCTCGGCCTGCTGCCCATGAACCAGCAGGGAAACCCGATCGCCTACGACCGCCAGCGCCGGCTCGATGCGATGCGCGTGGAGATCATCGCGCAGGCCCAGCAGGCCATGAACGAGGAAGAGTTCCGCCGCGCCGTCCGGCAGATCCGCGAACGCAAGGAGCGTGAGCGGAAGGAAGCGGAAAAGAAGAAGAAGACCGAGGTGAAGGTCATCAGCGACCCGTGATGAGTTGCGCGCGGGTGAATGCGCCACGACGCCCGCGCACCGGGTCACGCCGCGTGGTTCACGATGGTCGATGTCCGAAGGGAGCCCCGGGCTCACCGGCGTCTGGCTCCTCGCGTGCGCGCATGACGCCCACGACCACGCCGAGCACCGCGAAGTCGTCGGCAGGGCCAAGGAAGGTCTCTGGCGCGCCCTCGGTGGCGGTCGAGAGCGAAAGCACGGCGCCAAGGTGCGTGACGAGCCTTACGACGACGTGCGCACCGATCCTGGCGGCCACGAGATCCCCATCGCGTGCCCTCGTCGAGGGACTGATCAGCGCCCAGTCGCCGGCAAGCACGCCACGGTTTGCCATGTCGTTACCAACGACGCGCAGCAACCAGGTGTCGTCGGTCGGGACGAGGGAGCGGTCGACCTGCACGAAGCGCTCACGATTCTCGCTGGTGAGGTACGGCTGCACCGGGTTCACGCGGGCGTAGAGCGGCACGGGCTGCACTCCACCCATGCTCGCGGCGCCGACGATCTTCACCCCGCGCGAGCGACCAGGCTCACGTTCGAGATATCCCTTGTCGGCCAGCGACTGCAGCAGCTCGGCGACCGTCTTGGTCGACTTGATGCGAAGGCGCCGACCGATCTCGCGGACGCTGGGCTGATACGTGTGTTCCGCTAGGAAGTCGAGAAGGTAGTGATAGACCTTCCGCTCGATATGGGTGAGCGGATCGGTCACGGTCAGCCCTGCGGCCGCAGCATGGCGGCGGCGGCACGAATCCGGTGGAGCGAGCGTTCGCGGCCGAGGACGAGCAGGACGTCGAAGATCCCCGGGCTCTCGGCAAGGCCGGTCAGCGCCAGGCGAAGCGGCTGGAAGAGCTTCGTGCCGATCCCCCGGCTCTCACCAAGCGCGCGAAGCCGCGACTCCATGTCCGCCGCGGACCAGTCCGTGGCCTCGAGCGTCGCGGCGACGGCGTCGAGCAGTTCCGCCGTGGCCGGTCTGTCTTTCCAGTGTTTCTTCACGGCCGCTTCGTCGTACGAGAGGTCGCTCACGAAGTACGGCCGCGCGAGTCGGACGAGGTCGTTCACGGTTCGTGCGCGCACGCGGAGCAGCTCGAGCAGCGCCCGCCACCACGCGCGCCGTTCCACGAGCTCGGCATCGGTCGCCAGGCCGGCGGCCACGAGGAACGGGCGGAGATAGTCGTCGAGCGCATCGATGGGCAGCAGCATCATGTGCTGGCCATTCATCCACTCGAGCTTTTTCAGGTCGAAGACCGCGGCCTTTCGCAGGAGGCCGTCCTGTGAGAAGCGCGCCACGAGTTCGTCCTGCGACATGACCTCGACGTCGCCACCCGGCGACCAACCAAGGAGTGCAAGAAAGTTGCGCATCGCCGAGGGCAGAATGCCCTCGTGTTGGTAGTCACCGACCGCGACCGCTCCGCGTCGCTTCGAGAGCTTCTTTCCGTCGGTGCCATGGATCATCGGCAAGTGGGCGAACTGGGGCAGCGCAGCCCCGAGCGCCTCGTAGAGCAGGATCTGCTTGGGCGTGTTGGAGATGTGGTCGTCCCCGCGCATCACGAGCGTGATGCCCATGGCGATGTCGTCAGAGACCACGGCGTGGTTGTAGATCGGCGTGGCGTCGGAGCGGAGGATGATGAAGTCGTCGATGTCCTTGTTCGGGAACGTGATGGTCCCGTGGACGAGGTCGTCCCACGCCGTGCTTCCCGGCGGAACGCGGAAGCGGATGGTGAAGGGGTCGCCGCGGGCGATGCGTGCGTCGAGCTCGGCCTGCGGCAGCTCGGCCAGGCGTCGGTCAAACGTGAACACCTCGCCACGCGCCTCCGCCTCGGCGCGCCGGCGTTCGAGTTCCTCGGCGGTGGTGAAGTCGCGATACGCCTTGCCGGCCTCGAGGAGGCGGTACGCGTCGCGCCGGTGGCGCTCGAGGTTGGCGCCCTGAAACGTGACCTCTTCGTCCCAGTCGAGGCCGAGCCAGCGGAGGCCATCGAAGATGGCGCGCGTGCTCTCGTCGGTGCTACGGGCCTTGTCCGTGTCCTCGATGCGGAGGAGGAACGCGCCGCCGGTCTTGCGGGCCCAGAGCCAGTTGAAGAGGGCGGTGCGTGCCCCACCGACGTGGAGGTAGCCGGTGGGGGAGGGGGCGAAACGGAGGCGAGGCGCGGACGCGGGCATAAGGAGAAGCGGCAGGGATCGGGTGGGCAGGCGAGGCCTGTCCCCAATCACCTGCCGCTTGAGCGGAGACGGAGGGATTCGAACCCTCGATAGGGCTTTAAGGCCCTATAACGGTTTAGCAAACCGCCGCCTTCAGCCTCTCGGCCACGTCTCCCGTCGTGCGGAACGCGGAGTCTAACAGGGCGGGCGACGAGCGGGAAGCCAATGACGACCCATGCCCGCGATCCATGAGCGCATCGAGAACCGCCGGGCGCACCGCGACGCGGACGTGCCGCGCGGCCGGGATGAAGGCCTGCCTCGATGGAGATCCTCCGGGTTGGCTGATCGCCGTTTCCCCCCGGGGCCCGTTGGCGATGTCTCAGCCGGACCCTCGTCCGGCCCGCGCCGAGGGTTGCCCATGAGCCCGATGTCGCGCACGATACCCAGGTCGTCGGCCGAGTGCCTCGCCCATGCGCTTTCCAGTCGCGGTCTTTGCCATCGTCGCGCTCGTTCCGGCGCCTGCTGGTGCGCAGTGGAGCATGTGCAGCTCCGCCGTCGAGGAGATCGATCTGACTCGTCAGCAGCTATACCAGATGTTCGACGATCTCTACCTGCGGCCGGACGCCACCAGGAACACGCTGACGTTGGTCAGCCCCCGCGTGCTCTTTATGATCGGGAACGACCTGCAGCGCGCCAATACCAGCGGTCGCTGGCAGCCCCACCTCGGCAAGTGCGACCCGGTCACCGACCGAAGCCTTTACGAGATCGAGCAGCTGCTGACTCCCAATCAGGCGAGCGTGAGTGGTGGAGCCATGGCGATTGGTGGCGGGTCGACAGGGTCGGCGGGGAGCGCGGCCTTCGGGTCGTCACGCGCGGCGGATGACGTGGTGGTGGGCTTTGCCGATCGCGGCGACTTCACACCGTTCCATGCGTTTCGCTGGACGCGGGCCGGAGGCCTCGTGGATCTCGGGACGCTCGATCCTTCGAACAACGCCAGCCGGACCTCGATGGCGACGGCGACGAGCGCGGATGGCAGTGTGGTCGTCGGCGTTTCGCAGGTAGGGTCGGGAGCGACGCAGCACGCATTTCGCTGGACCGCGGCGGGAATGGTCGCCATGGCTCCTCCTGCGGGCGCCGGGCGGGACTCGCGGGCCACCGGCATCAGTGCGGCGGGCGATGTCATTGTCGGGGACGCGACCTTTGCCGATCCGCAGTCCTTCACCGGATTTCGCTCCGGTGCCTTTCGATGGACGGCCGCCGGCGGGTTCCAGAACCTCGGGGCGCTCGCGCCGGGATACTTCAGCATCGCGACGCGCGTATCGGCGGATGGCAGCACGATCGTAGGTCAGGGGGGCGTCGAAGTCCGGGTTGGCAACAGCTCCACCAACGGAAGTCGCGCGTTCCGCTGGACCTCATCCGGGGGGATGCAAGCCATTGGTCCCCTGGCGGGGCACACACACGCAGTCGCGACGGGCGTCAGCGACAACGGGAAGGTTGTCGTCGGAATCTCCTCGGCGGGGCCGCTGAGCTTCAACCCGGTCCAGCGATACGGAGCGGGTACGGCCTTCATCTGGACGGAGTCGGCGAGCATCCGGGAGCTGCGCCAGGTGCTGATCGATCAGGGCTTCCGGATGACCGGCGTCTCCCTCGTAACGGCGTCGGCGATCAGCCAGGATGGGCAGTACATCGTTGGCGACGGGATCGGCCCGCGTACGCCCAGCGGGGAGACGCGGCCCTACCTGGTGAAGCTGTGCGATACGACCAACCAGGTGCCCTGCACGCCGTTGCGTCCGGCGCCGGCCGTAGCGGACTTCACGTTCACGACCTCGAGTCCCGTGGCCACCTCGGTAGCCGCGGGACAGAGCGTCACCGCGAGCCTGACCGTGACCCCCAGCGGTGGCTTCACCCAGGCGGTGAGCTTCGCGTGCGCGGGGTTGCCGCCCACGACGGCCTGCGCCTTTGCTCCGCCGACGGTCACGCCTAACGGGGCTGCGCTGTCGACCACGCTGACGATCACCACGACGGCGCCCACGCGGGGAAGCTCCGGCATGATCACCACGTGGACCGGTACCGAAGGCGACTCCATCGTGCTGGTCGTGGTGCTGCTTTCGGGGGTTGTCATGTTCGCGCGATCGCGATGCCGAGGCCTGGCCGTGGCCGCGGTCGCCATGGGGCTGCTGGCGTCGTGCGGAGGTGGGGGCGAGAGCAACACGACGGCGCCTCCGGTGCTCACCGGTGGCACGGCGGCGGGTACCTATCCGATCGTCGTGACGGCGGCTTCGGGGAGCGGTGCGACGTCGCTGTCAAAGACGTTGACCATCACGCTGACGGTCACTCGCTGACGGCCAGGCTCTCCGGCCAGGGAGGCACCTCCAGCATGCCGCTGCCGGGCGCGGCCGCTGAAGGCGGCATCGTCACCGTCACGCCCCTTCGTCTGCGACGTCGGCGCCCCACGCGTCGCGCGGGCTGTGGGACGAGACGGAGGGCGTGGGACTCGAACCCACAAGCGCATCTCTGCGCGCCGGTTTTCAAGACCGGTGCCTTACCATTAGACTAGCCCTCCCGGTACCGGAGTATTACCTCCCTGCGCCCGGCGGCAAAGCCCTGCGCCGCCCGAGCACTGTCCTCCGTCGCCGAGGGTCCGTACTGGGTACGTGCCCGTCACCCGTCGCCCGACGCCCCCCCCGGTCGAGATGCCTTGCCCTGGTTCCAGTCCGGCCGTGCGACGCGCACGACGGGTCAACTCGCAGCAACCGCAAACCCAGCAGGCCAGGGTGCTCCTGCGCGTTGTCGCGGAACGCTGCCGACCGTCATGGAGCGCTCGTCTGTTTGCCGCCTGCGTTGCTGCGTGGCTGATCGTGCCGGGTGCGCTGCGCGCCCAGCAGACGTTCACCACGCAGGTCATCCTCGTGCCGCCGTTCGAGGCCCGGGATCGACGGCTCGGTAATACGGTGGCCGACGTCGTGCGCGCTCGCATCCAGCGCCACTACAAGAAGCGCGAGGTTTCCGTGGTCGGCGAATATGCCATGGAGCAGACGCTCGAGCGTTCGAGCATCGCCATCGGCGCGGTGGACAGCGTTCTTGTCAGGCAGCTCGCGAAGTACCACCGCGCGGATGAGATCATCAACGCACGCGTGGAGCGCGGTGCGGGCACGGTCAGGGTCGAGGCGTGGCTGCAGCTCACCCGCGACCGGCGCCTGGTGCAGCACATCCCGGAGGTCGAGGCGCCGACGGCGGACTCCGCGGGAACTCTCGTCGCCGCGGCGATGGAACGGGTGCGTCAGCAACTGAATCCGCTGCGCCGTTGCGAGAACGGGATTCGTGACGGAAAGTCGGAAGCCGCGCTCGACGAGGCTCGGCGCGTGGCCGCGACGTTGCCGACTCCGGTGCTGCTCCGGTCGTGCATCGTGGGCGGGCTGATGGCCATCGGCGCGGACGCGCGGCACGTGTTGGCGGAGGCGCAACAGATCCTTGCCGCGCAGCCCACCGCCTATTGGGGCCTGGATGGCGCCGCGCGGTCATACGATGCGCTGGGCGACTCCACGAACGCTGCGCGTATGTGGCTCCGGCTCGCCGCGTCGGATTCGCTCGACGTCGACCTCTCGCGGCGCGTGGTTGGCGCCCTCCTGCGGGGAGGCAACGCGGCCGCGGCCGCGCCGCTCGTGGTCACGCTCAGCGACCGTAACCCTGGTGACCTGGACCTGCTGCGCCAACGGTGGCAGGTCCTCCTTGCCGTGCACGATTGGCGTGCCGCGACCGTGATTGGCGATCGACTGGCCGCATTGGACTCCGCATCGGTCCGTGACGGCGCCTTCGCGTTCCGCCTGGCCAGCGCGTACCGATCGGCCGGCGATACGATCCGTGCCATTGCCGTGGCCGCCGGTGCCGTGTCGCGGTTCCCGCACGACGGACGGTTGTATCTCCTCTACGCCGATCTCGTGCAGGCCGACGGTCGGGCTGCCATCGACCGCGGGGTCGCCCGCTTTCCCGAGGTTGCCGAGCTGCATCTGTTGCGGGCGCAGGAGCAGCGACGCGTCGGGAAGAATGCCGACGCCCTGGCTTCGCTGCAGAAGGCAACGACGCTCGATCCCCGGATCGGGCAGGGCCAGCTCGCGCAGGCGCAGGCGCAGGCGCAGGTGGATCAGGGGCTGCTCGATAGTGCGCTGGTGAGTACGCGGCGCGCGCTTGCAGGAGGTGAATCTCCGGCCAGCGTCGCCGCGTTTGCCCTCGCGCGCGGCAACGCCCTGTATCGGGCTGCGAACGGCACAAGACAACGCACGGACTATCAGACGGCGTTCCGTTTCCTCGCGCTCGCCGATTCGATCCAGGGGACGCCACAGTCGCACTTCCTGGTTGGCGCGACCGCGTTGTCCATCTCGCAGAGCGCTGCCACGGAGGCCCCGGTGGTCAGGGCGTGCGACCTCTCGCGGCTGGCGAGCGAGTTCCTGCCCGTCGCTCGTGAAAAGATCACCGCCGGTGCGGCCGTGGCGGCGGATGCGGCGCGCCAGTACCTCGCGTACCTGGATCAGCTGGAGCCTGTCGTTGCGCAGCAGGTGGCCACGCTCTGCACCGGATGATCCGTCATGCCTGGTGGGGCGCGTGGTCCGACGGCGGGCGCGTGCTCGCCGCGCTTGGGCTCGGGGTGGCGGTTGGCATCGGGGTCGCCGCGGTCGATGGTGCGTTTGCGATCCGGCTGTCCGCGGTGTTGCAGCCCATCGGCACGCTGTGGGTGAACGCCATCCGGATGACGGTCATTCCGCTCGTGGTCTCGCTCCTCATCACGGGGATCGCCTCGGTGTCGGATCTGCGGGCCGTGGGAGCGCTGGGGCGACGCACCCTGCTCGTGTTTGGGGCGCTGCTCATGGCCAGCGCGCTGCTGACGCTGCTGGTCGCCCCGGCGATCTTCGCCTGGTTCCCGGCAGACGCGGTGGGACGGATCGCGTTGCCTCCGGGCGCAGCCGAGGCGGCGCGTGACGTCGCGGCCGGCGGTGCCGCGGGCGTCGGCGTGGTGGACTGGTTTACGTCGCTCATACCGACCAATCCGGTCGCTGCGGCGGCGAGCGGGAACATGGTTTCGCTGATTCTCTTCACGGCGCTGCTGGGCCTCGCCGTGGCGCACAGCGCGCCTCATACGCGCGAGCCGCTGGTGCGGTTCTTCGCGGCGCTCGGGGATGCGATGTTGCACCTCGTCCGATGGATCATCGCCTTGGCGCCGGTCGCGGTGTTCGCGCTGGTGATGCCGCTCGCTGCGCAGGCCGGAACGTCGTTGGTGGGCGCGGTGGGCTTCTACATCGCAGCCTTCGCCGCGACGTGCGCACTGGCGACGCTGATGTTCCATGCGATCGTGCGCGTGGCGGGCGGCATGGGACTGTTGGCGTTCTCTCGCGCGGTGTTGCCGACGCAACTGATCGGCGTGAGCTGCAGTTCGTCGGTGGCGTCGCTGCCGGCGATGGTGGCAAGCGCGGACGCGCTGGCGATTCCCGCGCGCGTGAGCGGCTTCGTGTTGCCGCTCGCAGTGTCGATCTTCAAGCCCGCCGCCCCCGTCGCCTGGATCGTCGGCGTGCTGTTCATCGGCCGGTTCTACGGCATCGACGTGGGCGCACAATCGCTGGCGATCGTCGCGGCGGCCTCCGTCTTTCTGTCGTTTGCGGCGCCTGGGGTTCCGCGTGGGGCCTTTCTTCTGCTGACGCCTCTGTTCACCGCGATCGGGCTGCCGGCGGAGGGAATCGGCGTGCTCATCGCCGTCGATCTCATCCCTGACATGTGCGCCACAGTGGTCAACGTCACGGGCGACGTGGCCGCGACGGCGCTGGTGGCGACGCGCGCGGACGCGGCAGCGCGAACGCCGGAGTCCGCAGCGGACTGAGGCTCGGCCGGGCGTGACCGGCGAGCCTCAGTCAAGGCATGTGCTACTTCTTGCCGCTGTCCTTCCCGAGGTCGAGCGGAACCACCGGGCTGACGTCGCCCTTGGCGTCGGGCGGAATCGCCAGCGACTCGGCGGCAGCAAAGTTGAAGAACTCCGCGATGCGCGTGGCCTGTGCGATCTGCTTTGCGTCCTCGAGCGCCTTGGCCGCTCCCTGCCGGTCTCCGGTGGTGTGCAACATGTCGTAGATCATGAACCCGGTCTGCACGTAGAGGGCGGGAATGCCGACCGACGGCTTGTCGACCCAACCATCCTTGCGGATGAACGACGCCTTGCCGCGGAAGACGTCTTCCCAGAGGGCCTTGGTGCGCGCCACGGCGACAAACCCTTCGCCGGGCACGAGCAGGGGATCCTGGCCGGTCGGCGAGGGCACGCTGGGCAGCAGCTTGCGTGCAAGCCCCTGCGTCACGAGATAGGCCTCGACGCCGAGTTCGCGGCCGTAGCTGCCGGCCGTGCGGGAGAAGTAGATGGGCCGCTCGCCGCAGTTGTCCTTCATCATCTGCAGTACGACGATGTCGGCGCGCGTCAGCACGCGAGGTTCGATGCGCGCGGCAATCGTCCCACACGCCTCGAAGCCCACGGTATCGGGGAGCTGATAGGCGAGCGGGATCGAGTCGGCCTGGTCCAGCGTCATCCTGACCGGTGGCGTCGCCGGCTTCTTCCAGCTCTGGCCGCGGTAGATCGCCGGCCCCCTGGCCGCGTCGTACTCACGGATCGGGTTGCGGATGAGCTGTCGCGTGTACCAGTCGGTGTTGAGCAGCGACGTGTTGGCGATCACGACGTCCTGGCGAATGCCCTCCACCTCCTGCGCGTACCAGAGCGGGAACGTGTCGTTGTCGCCCACCGTCACGAGGACGCCGTACGGTTCCACCGAGTTGAGCAGGTCGTAGGCAAACGCGAGGGTGGTGTCGTCGCCCTTGCGCGTCGAGGCTCCCCAGTTGCCGACCATCGGCACACAGGCCACCAGCAACACGGGGGCCGCGAGCATCCAGCTGCGTCGCCGCGGGAGTTCGAGCGTTTCCTTGCCCAGCTTGACCGGGTCGCTCCCGAGCAGAGACGCGACGGTCTCCCACACGAACACGAGGCCGAGGGAGGCCCAGACGCTCCACGCCGAGAAACTCCAGAGGTAGAAGTAGTCGCGGTCGCGGACCTCACGATCCACCGCGTCTCCGAGCTGTGGCGCCTGGGACGCTCCGTACTTGAAGTTCAGGTAGTAGATGAGCAGCAGCGTCATGGTGAACATGAGCGGCCCGAAGAACCAGAACGACTGTTTGTCACGTTTCCAGTGCACCCAGCCGCCAAACAGTCCAAGCACGAGGAACAGCGCGGCGAGAACTGCCTGCAACGGCTGGTTGGTCCCGTATGGGTCGCGCCACCACTGCCACTTGAAGTAGAGCCACCACATGCCGACCTGCGCGGTGAACGGTGCGTTGCGCTCGGTCACCGGGGGCTTGCCGTATTGCTCTCGATTGAAGTTGTACTTGAAGTTGTCCCAGGTCTTCTTGCTGAAGGTGCAGTCGAACTTGAGGCCATTGGTACAGCCCGTGGGCTCGCCCTCGTTGATCAGCGGCTGATAGGCCGCGCGGATGGGTTGCGTGGCGAAGGGCGTCATACCGATGACCACCGCCACCACTCCCATGAGGATGAGCCGCCAACGCAGCAGCGTCGCGGGCCGTCGAATGAGGACGGCCAGCCCGACCGCCGGCGCGGCGAGCATGCCGGCCATGTGGTTGGCATACCCCAGGCCCAGGATGTACGCGATCAGGATGAGGATGCGGTCCGCCTTGGGTCCGTCGGGATCGTCGCACCAGCGCACGGTGAGCCAGGCAATGAGCGCCACGCCCGCGAGCGCCACCGTGTACACCTTCTCGTTCACGACGGACTGGCTCCAGACCGTAAACGCGGTGGCGCCGATCAGGGCGGCCACGCTGCCGCCCACGATGCGCTGCCACCGTTCGGCGAACCAGCTGACCAGAACCCGCTCGGTGATGAGGAACCACATGCCCGCCGAGACCGCACTGCAGAGGGCGGCGAGGAGGTTCACGCGCGCGGCGACCGACGGTGCGATGGGCAGGATCGTGAAGAACCGCCCGAGGAGCACGAAGAACGGGTTCCCGGGTGGGTGCGGGAGTCCCATGGTATAGGCGGCCGCGATGTATTCGCTCGTGTCCCACATGGCGGTCGACGGCCCCAGCGTGAGGACGTACAGGACGAGGACGAGCGCCCCGGCTACGGTTGCCGCGAGGTACGACGGGCGGTAGTCGAGTTCGACAGAAGCTGCGGATGCCATGGCGGACGGGTGGGTTTGGGCCCCGCGGATCCGGAGGCCCGGCGGGAACTCAAGAAGCTAACCGGACGGCCCGCGGCCGGGCGAGCGGTCAGAAGAGGGGGCGTTGGGTGACCCAACGCCGAAGAGGGGCGCGAGACCTGGGAGCAAGATGCCAGCGCACGGCCGGGCAAAAACGCGAGTGGGGAAGGGTTCGCGACCGCATCCGAAATCGTCAGCGTCGCGCTCGTCTCCCGGCGGCAGCGGCTTTGCGCGCGAGGTGGCGCTTCACCACCGCGCCCTCCAGCTCGCGGGACGCGTCCTTGCCGATCCACCGCGCCGCGGCGTCGTCGGAGTCGCCGAGCCGTCGAGCGAGAGCAAGTGCGGGGCCGTGCAGCGCCCGACTGCGCCGTCCAACCACACGCAGCGCCCAGCTCACGCCCTTCTTCACGAAGTTCCGTTCGTCCGTCGCGTATCGCTCGATGAGCGGCAGCGTGGCGAGAAACTGCGCGTCGCTCGCCACGCGGTCGTGCACCCCGAGGCTTGCCACCAGGGCGAACGCGCCCCGTCGAACGAACTCCTGCGACCTTGGCGCCCACTGATGCACCTTCTTCCAGGCGTGTGGCGTCCGATCAAACAGCTTGAAGCAGAGCGTGTCGCAGACGGCCCAGTTGTCGAAGTCGCGCGCCCAGGCATCCATCTGCGACGCGGAGACGCACGCCGGGTCGTCGACGAACGCGGCGAGGAGCCGTGCCTCGTACCAGCCGGTCTTCCAGAGGCCAAGCGCGAGCTCGTGGTCCCGACCGACACGCTTGGCGATCTTCTGGATATCGGTGAGCGAGACGCCGAACGCGCGGGGGGCGACGATGCCGAAGCGGGCCATTCCCTCGCGGGTGCGTTGCGTCCCCGCCGCTTCGAGCTGGCCCAGAACGTCGCGGATGGTGCCTGAAGCAGGCATGGCGCAGGGGGTGAACAGTTGCGTCGTGCGGAGGCGCGCATCGCGCGCGGTCGGTCGTGTCCGTCGACGACGGACGACCCGCAAGGTATGCATCGCCCCCCCACGCGAAAGCGCCGCCGGAGGAACCTGCTCCTGAGAGAACGCGCCCATGGCGCTGGGTCAACCGGCTGGCAGCCGTCGCAAGTCCGGGTGGAACGCGGCTCATCCCGCGCCCTGGTTGGTCGTCCGCGATCCGAACTCTGGCGCAAACGCAGGCGCGACTTATGTTCGCGCATGCATCGTCGCCAGGTGCTCAAGGGTTTGGCCGCGATGTCCGCGTCAGGATTGTTCAGGCGGACGGTCGCGCCGCGCGTGGGCTACGCCGCGATCACGTGGGGCAGCAACGACAACGCGGCGATCAACGACATCGCGGACCTCGACTACCGGGGCATTCAGCTGCGGGCGACCACGCTCGCCTCCTGGGAAAGTCGGCCGGATGCGCTGCGGGAGCTGCTGGCCGCGAAGGAGTTGACGTTCGTCGCACTCTCGAGCGGGCTCGTGCGGCTCGATCCACAGCACGAAGCGGCCGATCTCGCGCTCCACCTCAGGCACGCGCGGTTCCTGCGCGACGCAGGCGGTCTCTACCTCCAGGTGGTGGACGAGCGACCGGTCGGCCGGCCGCCGGCTTCCGCCGACTATACCCGCATGGGCCGCCTCCTCACGGAACTGGGGCGTCGGGTGGCCGACCTCGGCGTGTCGTTAGGCTACCACAACCACATGGGGAACCTCGGGCAGTCGCCCGAGGACGTGGCCCGCGTGCTGGACGCCGCCGATGCGCGCTATGTGAAGCTCCAGCTCGATACGGCGCACTGGCAGGCCGCGGGCGGAGATCCGGTGGGCGCCATCGCGCAGTATCGCGAGCGCCTGCTCTTCATGCATCTCAAGGATCTCGCGGCACCGAGCGCTGCCGCGCGTGGGCCGCGCTTCGTCGAACTCGGAAAGGGTACCGTGGACGTGAAGGGAATCGTGAGGGCGTTGGCCGCGGCGGACTGGAACGGCTGGATCATCGTGGAACTCGATAGCGTACCCGACGCCGGCCGCACCCCGCGGGACTGTGCGCTCACGTCGCGGCAGTACCTGCAATCGATCGGGCTCGTCCCCTGATGGAACGCCGCGCGCTGCTCCAGTGGATGGTCGCCAGCGGTGGCCTCGCGGCCTTCCACCGACTGAGCCTCCACGACCTGGAGACGCTCGGCGCCGACGTGCATCGTCAGGCACGCGCGGGTCGCGCCCTCGATGCGGCGCAGCAACGGGTGGTCGCGGTCGCCGCGGAACGCATCATCCCGGCGACCGCGACGCCCGGCGCCACCGACGCCGACGTGACGGCGTTCATCGATACGATGCTGGCGGACTGGTACCCGGACGCCGACCGCGCGCGCTTCACCGCCGGCCTGGTCGCGCTCGATGCCGCGGCACGCGCCGCGCACGGCAGGGTGTTCGTGGCCTGCACGGAGTCGCAGCAGGTCTCCCGGCTCCAGACGTTCGACGCCGAGGTGGAGCGCCTGCGGTCGGCACGGGACGCGAGCGCCAACGATCACTGGTTCGCGATGCTCAAGTATCTCACGGTCTGGGGTTACTGCACGTCCGAGGTCGGGATGCGGCGCACGCTTGCGGCGTGGCCACTGCCGATGCGGTACGATGGCAACGCCCCCATGCGCCGGAGAGGCTGAGGCCGTGACCCAGGCGCGCACCACGGACTTCGACGCGATCGTCGTTGGCTCCGGCATGACCGGTGGCTGGGCGGCGAAGGAGCTGACCGAACTCGGGTTGCGCACGCTCGTGCTCGAGGCCGGGCGCCCGATCGATCCGTCGCGCGACTACGCCGAGCACCGCGCGCCGTTCGAGATGCGCTTTCGTGGACTCGGCGATCGGCGCTACGTGGCGCGTCGTCAGGCGGAGCAGCAGCGGTCGGTCTCCTTCGACGAGGTGAGTCACCGCTTCTGGACTGACGACGTCGACAACCCCTACAGCACGCCTGCCAACACTCCGTTCGACTGGTTCCGCGCCCGACAGGTGGGCGGGAAGTCGATCATATGGGGCCGGCAGGTCTACCGCATGAGCGACCTCGACTTCGAGGCAAACGCGCGCGACGGCATCGCGGTGGACTGGCCGATCCGCTACGCGGACCTCGCGCCGTGGTACGACCGCGTCGAGCGCTTCATCGGCGTGAGCGGGCGCGCCGAACAATTGCGGCAGCTCCCGGATGGCGTGTTCCTCCCGCCGATGGCGTTCAACATCGCCGAACAGCATGTGCGCGACCGCATGGCGCAACGCTATGGGCGCGAGCGCGTGCTCACGATCGGACGCGTGGCCGTCCTCACCGAGGCTCGCGGCGCGCGGGGCGCGTGCCACTACTGCGGTCCCTGTCAGCGAGGATGCATCACCAGGTCGTATTTCAGCAGCGTGAATGCCACCCTGCCGGCGGCGCAGGCCACGGGGCGGTTGACGCTGCGACCGTGGAGCATCGTGCGTGGGCTCGTCTACGATCCCGCGCGACGGCGCGTGACCGGCGTTCGCGTCGTTGATGCGCAGTCGCGTGCGGAGCTGGAGTTCACCGGCCGTCTGGTGTTCCTGTGCGCCTCGGCGATCGAGACGGCGCGGCTGCTGCTCAACTCGGCGACCCGCGAGTTCCCTGGTGGCCTCGCGAACTCGAGCGACCAGGTGGGTCGCAACCTCATGGACCACATCAAGAACGGCGGTGCGTCGGGCGAGTTTGCGCAGTGGTCCGATCGCGAAGTGATCGGCCAGCGGCCCAACGGCATCTACGTGCCCCGTTTCCGGAACATCGGCGGCAACAAGGCGGCCTTCGTGCGTGGTTTCGGATTCCAGGGCGGCGCGAATCGGGCCGGGTGGCAGGCCGCGCTCCGTGCGCCGGGCATCGGTGTCGCTCTCAAGGCGCGGCTCACGCAACTGGGGCCGTGGACCATGGCGTTCAACGGCTACGGCGAAATGCTCCCGAGGCCGACGAACCGGGCGACCGTCCATCCGTCGCTCGTCGACGCGTGGGGCATCCCGTCACTCCACATCACCTGTGCCTGGAGCGACAACGAGCTGGCCATTCATCGCGACATGAACGTGGCGGCGGCCGAACTGCTCGAGGCGGCAGGCGCGCGCAACATCGTCCAGTCCACGCGTGGCCCCAGTACTCCGGGGAACGCCAACCACGAGATGGGCACGGCGCGCATGGGCCGCGATGCCCGGACGTCGGTGCTCAACGGCTGGAACCAGGCGTGGGACGTGCCCAACCTGTTCATCACGGACGGCGCGTGCATGACGTCGAGCGGTTGCCAGAATCCCTCCCTGACCTACATGGCACTCACGGCACGCGCGTGCCACCATGCGGTGGAAGAACTCACGCGGCGGAATCTCTGAGATTCACGACGCGTGATCGACCGGGACCTCGAGGAGCTGGAACGCGAGGTTCGACGTGAGGCAATACGCGGCAAAGAAGTAGAAGCCGCGCTCGGCCACCGCACCGAGGTTGTCGGTGGCCCTCGCCGCCAGGTAGGCGATGAAGACGCCGACCACGAACACATCGGCCATGGCCCACTTGCTGACCGAGTTGACGATGGCGTGCAGGCGGCGCCTGGACGCCGTACGGCGCACGGCAAGCATGGCGACCAGCAGGGCGACCTTGATGAGCGGCACGGTGATGCTGAACAGGAGGATCAGTCCGGCTACAAACGTGTTGCCGGCGCGATGCAGGTTCTGCACCGACTCCACGATGCTCTGGGTTTGCCGGAACACCTCGCGCGTCTGGCCGAGGACCGTGATCGACGCGGTGATGGTGAGGACCGGGTCCGTCAGGCCGGGCCAGAGGAGGCCCAGGGACACCAGGGTCAGGCCGATCGCGGCGACGTTGCGTGGGGTCATGGCGTGAGAACGTACCGGCGCTGGTGCGCGCTCACAAGGAAGGCGACCTAACGATGCGCGACGCGTGCGTCCGGAACGCGTGCGATGCCGATCCGACGCCCGTCGACCTCGGTGGGGCGGAGGTCCGGATCGTGGAGGCGCCGGATGATCCGTGGAACTCCGCTGCACTTCGGACCATCCATTCACGTGGCGCGCACCACCGACAAGCATGTCGCGATGGTGGGTCGTGCCAATTGCCCCCGGACGTGGTACTATCGGGTATCCCGCACCGACTCGTGCGCATGAGCTGGGGAACTGCTGTCGTTGCTGCGAGCGTCGTACTGCTGAACATGCCGGTTGCCGCGCAGGACTCGGTGGCGACCGGCCGCGAGTGGCGCCCCCGGTTCGAGGGGACCGTCGTCCTGGGGGCGCTGTTCGGCGCGACGCTCGTGGGTCCGTTCGACAATCGCCTCAAGCACTCGATGCAGTCGCCGCGCCTGCAGAGCGATCGCGCCATGGCGCGCACGGCGGATGTCGCCCGAGTGGTCGGGAGCAGTTACGGCGCGCTCATCCTCTCCGCGGGTGTGTCCGTGGCGGGTTGGGCGACCGACCGGCCCGGGTTGACTGACGCCGGGTGGCACGCGACGGAAGCCATCGCGCTCGGCGGCGTGGTGACGAGCGCGATCAAGTACGTGGTGGGGCGGGCCCGACCCTACGCGATCGTTGCCGACGGTGACGAGTTCGCGCCGTTCCGTGGATACAAGGAGGACTGGTCGTCGATGCCTTCGGGGCACACGACGGTGGCGTTTGCGGCCGCGTCGGCGTTCAGCGCCGAACTTGGGCGGTCGCGTCCCAGGGCGGCACGCATCGTTCGTCCGCTTCTCTATGCCGGGGCCGTGGCCATTGGCGCATCGCGGATGTACGAGGACCGGCATTGGGCAAGTGACGTGATCGTGGGGGCGGGCGTGGGGACCTTCATCGGCCGCCGAGTCGTCGCGCACGCGCACCGCCGGTCGACTCGTTAGGCTCTCGATGCGCGGTCTTGCGGCGCGTCAGGCCCCGGCGCGCAGCGGTAACGACCGGAAGGTCCTGGTCCCGTCGAAACTCGCGAGGATCACCTTCGCCGGCGGGCAGGCGGCGATCGCCGGGGATCGACCAGCTCGGCGACATCGCGAACCGGGGAGGTGCGTCGGGGCGTTGTGCGGCGCTGTCTCGCCCCGAGATCCGCACGAGCGGTGCCATGGGCCACTGGACGGGCGCTGTGCAACGTGGCACATCTGTGCGGTTGCGCCGCCGACCTGCCACGCGGCCACGCCCAACTCCTCCCGGTCCCGAGGTCCTGCACCATGCATCCCACGATTCCCTGCCGCCCGGTGTTCGCCGTGGCGCTTGCCTTGTTTGCGCCGGCGCTGCTCCCGGCCCAGACCGTGCGCGCGCCCGGCGCGCGCGCCAACTGGGAACTGGCGGAGAAGTTCAATGCCGAAACCATGCGCCGCGTCACTTACAGCACCACGGTGCAGGCGCGGTTCATCGGCCGGAGCGACTCGCTGTGGTACAACTGGCGCGATCGCACGGGCAACACGTTCTACCTCGTATATCCGCCCACGCGCGTCAAGCGGCCGCTCTTCGATCACGTGAAGCTCGCGGCCGCACTGGCCACGGCCCACCGTCGGCCGTACGACCCCAATCGCCTGCCGTTTGCGACGGTCTCGTTCACCAGGGACCACCGCAACATCCGATTCACCGTGGACTCCACGCGCTACGAGTGGAGTCTGGCGGGGGAGACGATTCGCAATATCGGACGGCCACCGCGCGGGGACTCGATTCCGCCTGACGAGGAGCGCGAGGAGCGGCAGCAGGGCGGCGGTGGCGGTGGGGGTGGCGGCCCATTCGGCCCCCCGCAAGGCGACTTCCGCAATTGGTCCCCCGACTCGACCGCGTTCGTGTTTGCGAGAGATCACAACCTGTATCTGGTCGAGAAGGGCAGGTCGGATACGGTGAAGATCTCGACGGATGGCGAAAAAAATCGCTCGTTCGGTTTTCGCGACACCACGCAGGTGCAGCAGGACGATTCCACGCAAGGCCAGGGCGGGCGGAACCGCGACCCGCGCGTTCGCGCGAACGTCGTGTGGTCCCCGGACTCGCGCGCGTTTGCCGTGCAGCGCCAGGACCAGCGCAAGGTCAAGGAACTGTATCTCGTGAACGTGCTCGCCGAACCGCGTCCAACGCTCAGTTCATACACCTACGCAATGCCCGGCGAGGAGAACGTGGCCCAGACGGAGCTGTACGCGTTCCGTCGCGGCGAGTCGTCGGTCAGGCCCGTCAACGTTCGCAAGTGGAAGGACCAGCGGCTCCTCAACGTGCATTTCGCCACCGGATCGCAGGCGTTGCGCGTGGTGCGCCGCGATCGCCCGCAGCGTGCGCTCGAGCTCATCGAAGTCGACCTGGCGAGCAACGCGATCAAGGTGCTGATCACCGAGTCCGTGGAGAACGCCAATCTCGAATGGCAGCCGCCCCGGTATGCGAAGGCCGGCGGTGACATTGTCTGGTGGTCGGAGCGCTCCGGTTGGGGCCACTACTACCTGTACGACCACAACGGCGCGTACCGTCGGCCGTTGACCGCGGGCGCGTGGCGCGCCGATCAGATCCCGCAGATCGACTCGACCGCGGGGGTGATCTACGTGAGCGGGGTGGGGCGGGAGCCGGGCGAGAACGTGTACCAGCGCCACCTCTACAAGGTGAATGCTGACGGCTCGGGCTTCAGTCGGCTCGACGAAGGAGACGGAGACCACAGCTTCACGATCTCACCCAGCAAGAAGTTCGTGGTCGACAGCTGGTCGCGCCCTGACCTCCCGCCGACGTCGGTGTTGCGCGACGTCACCGGCCGCGTGGTCATGCCGCTCGAGCAGATGGATCTCTCCCAGCTCACGTCGATGGGATGGAAGCCGCCCACGACGTTCGTGGTGAAAGCCGCCGACGGGGTGACCGACATCTACGGCAACATGTGGAAACCCTTCGACTTCGATTCGACGAAGAAGTATCCGATCATCGCCAGCGTGTATCCCGGCCCGCAGACGGAGCAGGTGAACGTCGCGTTCAACCCGGGTGGCACGCAGCAGCAGTTGGCGCAGCTCGGATTCATCGTGATCCAGATCGGCAACCGGGGAGGGAATCCGCTGCGCTCCAATGCGTATCAGAACTTCTCGTACTTCAACCTCCGCGACTACGCCCTCGCCGACAAGAAGGCAGGCATCGAACAGCTGGCGGCGCGCCACGCGTTCATCGACATCGAGAAGGTCGGGATCTACGGACACTCGGGCGGCGGCTTCCTTACCGGAGCGGCGTTGATGCTTCCGCCGTACAACGAGTTCTTCAAGGTCGGTGTGTCGAGCTCGGGAAACCACGACAACAACATCTACAATCAGAACTGGAGCGAGCAGTATCACGGCCTGAAGGCGGTGGTGGCCGGCTCCGGCGCGGCGCGCGGACGCCGAGCCGCCTCCGGCAGCGGCGTGGGCGGGGCACCCGTCACGCTCGACACCACGATCGTCGATGACAGCGTCCGATACGAGATCAAGGTGCCCACCAACATCGAGCTGGCCCCGAACCTCAAGGGCAGGATCCTGCTCGCCACGGGAGACATGGACAACAACGTGCATCCCGGAGGCACGATCCGGCTCGTGAACGCCCTCATCAAGGCCAACAAACGGTTCGACTTCATGCTGTTGCCCGGCAAGCCGCACGGATACGGGGACTATCAGCCGTACTTCAACCGCGCGATGATGGAGTACTTCGCCGAACACCTGCTGGGCGACTACTACCGCAGTGGTGCGGAGATCCGATAGCGTCTCCCGGGTCCGTTGCGGGCGGACGACGTTGGACATCGAGCGGCGGGGGCGGCATCATCAGGAGTCTTCTCCTCCGGATGCCGCCCCTCATGCGTCGACGTATTCTCCCCGTGCGTTCGGCTGCCGGCCTTGCCCTCGTGGTGGCCGCGGTCGTGACCTCCTTCGCGAAGGCCCAGGGAGCGAAGAGTGCGGTCATCTTCGACCGCGCGCTGCCGGCGATGGATGGTCGGCAGCTCAACGTGAAGGTCGTGGACGTGAGATACGGGCCCGGTGGCGGATCGACGCCCCATCGGCATGGGTGCGCGGTCACGGTCTACGTTGTGAGCGGTGCCATGCGCATGGGCGTCCGTGGCGAGCCGGACTCGGTGTACACCGCGGGGCAGGTCTTCTTCGAGCGCCCCACCGACATCCACCAGGTGGGCGCAAATGCGAGCGCAACGGACTCGGCGCACTTCACTGCGACGTTCGTGTGTGATCGACCGGGTCCGCTGACGACGCCGGTGCCACCCGCCTGATCGCGGGACCTTCGGGCGTGCCCGCGACGCGCCCGACGCGCCCACAGTCGACCTGACGAATCGTCCTCCGTACGCGACAGCAACGACTCCTGCCACGGCTCCGAAAGCGGGACACCGACCAGACCCGTCCGCACCGGCCGTGTGGTCGCGGCCCGCGCCGCCTTGTACCATTTGCGGATATGAGACCAACGCGAACCGGCACTCCTGACCGTGCGTGCTCGGGCCCATGGTCAACGCGTACGCCTGATCATGGCGGGCCGTGGCCCCTGTCCGAGACGCAGCATAGTCGCGGGCGTCGAGCATGGTGGACAAGGCGCGTGATGCATGGCGTGTTCACCGCGTCGGCCCTCGCGTGTGCGCCGAGCGTTCCGGCGGGCGTTGCGCCCGTCCAGGCCGCCTCCTCGCTGGATCCTCGCGTTCCGCTCACGCGGGCCCAGCGCGACTGGGTCGATCGCACGCTGCAATCGCTGACGCTCAGGCAGAAGATCGGCCAGATGGTCGCGGTTTGGGTACTCGGCGACTACACGAGTACCGGCGATTCGACGTTTGCCGAGGTGCGGCGCTGGATCGTGGACGATGGCATCGGACAGGTGAGCATGTCGCTCGGCACGCCGATGGAGGTCGCGACCAAGCTCAACGCCTTCCAGCACCTCGCGCCCGTGCCCTTGCTCGCGTCGGCTGACCTCGAGCCGTCGTTAGGCAGGCTGGAGGGTGGCGTGTTCACGCACTACCTCCTGGATGCCGGCGGCGCGACGGTCTTTCCGACGGCGATGGCCATCGCCGCGACCGGCCGCGATGAAGATGCCCGCGACGTCGGGCGGGCCATTGGTGAGGAAGCCAGAGCTGTCGGCATCCACATCAACTTTGCTCCCACCGTCGACGTCAATAACAATCCCTCCAATCCCGTCATAAACACGCGATCGTTCGGAGAGGATCCGGCGCGTGTCGCGCGCCTCTCAGCCCTGTTTGTGCAAGGGTCGCTGGAAGCCGGGGCCGTGGCCACGGCGAAACACTTCCCGGGGCACGGCGACACCGACGTTGACTCGCACGTCGGGCTCCCCGTGGTGCACGCCGACTGGGCGCGACTCCGCACCGTGGAGTTGGCGCCGTTCCGCGCGTCGATCGCTGCCGGCGTTCCAATGGTGATGTCGGCGCACATCGCGCTCCCGGCCATCATGGATTCGGGCACGCCCGCAACCCTTGCACCACGGGTAATGACCGGTCTTCTGCGGGACTCGCTCGGCTTCCGCGGAGTCGCGATCACGGACGCCATGACCATGGACGGCGTGGGCAAGGGCTATGGAGTCGCCGAAAGCAGCGTACTCGCCGTGCAGGCCGGTGCCGATGTGCTGCTCAAGCCCGGCGACCCGACACGGGCCATCGACGCGGTCCTCTCGGCGGTTGAACGCGGCGTGATCTCGCGGGAGCGCATCGATCAGTCCGTCCGGCGAGTGCTCGAACTCAAAGCGCGAAGCGGCGTGGCGTTCCATCCCCAGGTTCCGCTCGACACGCTGCGCGCGGTGGTTGGCTCCCCGGCCCATCGCGCACTGGCCGCCGACATCGCCCAGCGCGCCATCACGCTGCTTCGGAATCGCGGATCGCTCGTGCCCCTCGCGCCGCGAAGAACCCTCGTGATTCAGTATCTCCCGGAGACGGAGCTGCGCGCGGGACGGGTGTTCTCGTCGGCCATGCGGGCCGCCGACAGCACGGTGCGTGTCGTTCGGATCTCGCCTCAAACGGCCCAATCACAGCTCGACGCCCTTGCACCGGCGATCACCCGCGCCGAACGCATCGTGATCGCCGCCTACGTGCGACGCATCGAGGGCGAAGGGCGGCCCGCCATTCCCACGCCCATCGCCACGTGGCTGGCCAACATCGCACGCGCCGACTCCGCAGTCGGCGGTGCGCGGGTCGCGTTCGTGGCCTTCGGCAACCCCTATCTCATTCGTCAGGTGCCGTCAGCGGCTGCCTACCTGGTGACCTACACGGTAGCAGACGCCAGTGAACGCGCCGCGGCAGCCGCCCTGCTCGGCAGCGCGCCGATCACGGGTGTGGCGCCCGTGTCGTTGCCGGGGTTCTTCACACGCGGGGACGGAATTCGACGTTAGGCGCCGTACGCGGCGCTTCAGATCAGACACATCGTGTGAGGCTGACTTTCACCTCGGCAAGTCTGAGATGCTCCGTGCAGACACCGGACCCTGGCCTGCTCAGCATTTCACATCGCTGAAGTGCTGCGTCCAGCATTCAAGGGAAAGGCGCAACGCGGAGGGCCGCGCGAGCCTCCCGCCGTCAGCCACGATCGTCGCGTCGCCACGCGCCAGTGCCTCCGGCAGCCTGACTCCCCTGGCTAGAAAGGCTCGGCGCGCTCGCGCGCGAGCCGCCAGCGACGGTACTGGAGGGCGCCACGAAGGATGAAGAACGCTGAGAACGCGTAGTCCAGCCCCGCCGTGCCGGTGAGCGGGTCGCGGCCAAGGGCAAGGAGGCGCAGGGCGATCGTCACGCCCAGTACCGCCATGAGCGCACCGATCGCGAGCCCCAGGACCGAGGCAGCCGATGGCGCAGGACTCACCTTCGCGCTCCCAGAAAGTCCAGTGCATTCATGTGTCAACGCCATTGTGAAGGGACCGATGGGAAGCTACCGCGGGTACGGCGTTGAAGGCATACGGCTCGTCCAGCCTCAAGCCCTTGGTCACATGATGGGTCCGTGCCGGCGGTACCGTTGGAGCTTCCGCCGGGCCTGACCACAGACCTGATTTCAGCGATTCGTTTCCTCCTTTCGCGGAGCCTCCATGCGCGCGCACCACCTCGTCCTGCTCGCTTCGATGGTCGCTGTCCCCCGGGTCCCGTTCGCGCAGGTGGGCGGTGGGCAGGGGACACAGATCAAGCCGGGAGAACAGTGCCCGGCCGGGATGACCGAGGTGCGTCCGCGCAACTGCCAGGCCCCCACCATGCCCGCGCCGAGCATCGTGGACTATCGGCCGCGCAACACGCTCAAGGCGCCGGAGCATCCGGTGCCGAAGGCAAAGTTCCCGGCCATCGACTACCACGGACACCCCGGCGGTGCGTACCTGCAGAGCGCCGAGGGACTGGCGCAGCTCGGCCAGGCGCTGGATGGCCTCAACGTGCGAATGATCATCGCCGCGAACAACACGTCGGGCGATCAGCTCAAGCGGCAGATAGACCTGGTGAAGGCGTCGCCCACGATGAAGGATCGCGTACGCATCCTGACCGGCATCGACTTTCGGAACGTGGGGCCGGGCTGGGCGGCGAAGGCGGTCGAGCAGCTCGAGGCTGATGTTGCGGCAGGGGCCGTGGGGATCGGCGAGATCGGCAAGGGTTTTGGCCTCTCGACGCGAAAGGCCGATGGAACACGGCTGCGCATCGACGATCCCGAACTGGATCCCGTGTGGGCCGCGGCCGCACGGCTGCGACTTCCGGTCTTTATTCATACCGCAGACCCGCAGGAGTTCTGGCAGCCCATCGACTACAACAACGAGCGCTGGCTCGAGCTGGCCCTGTTTCCCGGGCGGCGCTATCCGGCGGATCAGTATCCGTCGTTCGAGCAGCTCATGGAGGAGCGCGACAACCTCGTCCGGCGCAACCCGAAGACGACGTTCGTGATCGCGCACCTGGGCTGGCATGCCAACGATCTCGCCCGTCTCGGGCGAATGATGGACGGAAACCCCAACCTGTACTCCGAAGTTGGTGCGGTCCTCTACGACATCGGTCGCCAACCACGGGCGGCGCACGACTTCTTCGTCAGGTTCCAGGACCGCATCCTCTTCGGCAAGGACTCGTTCCAACCGGAAGAGTACCCGTACTACTGGCGCGTCTTCGAGACGCGCGATGACTACTTCGACTACTATCGCGACTACCACGCGTTCTGGAAGCTTTACGGGATCGACCTGCCTGACGAGGTGCTCAAGAAGGTGTACTTCCAGAACGCGTTGCGGATCACAACCCGCCTGCCGCAGGAGGGGTGGCCGCGGTAGTCCGGGCTCAGCGCAGCTTGCGGCCCGGTACCGTGCAGAGGAAGGCGGTGTACTGCATCTGGCGCGAGTGACAACCCGCCGTTAGCCGAGGTTGAAGGCCTGCAATTCGTTGTGCAGATTGCGCCACATGGCCACCCGATCGGCATGAAGTCTCCGTACGTAGAGGGCGCCCTCCTCGATGGCGTTGTTGGACTACTCGTGACGGAGACCGGCGGCGAACGCAACGCCATGACGGTCTCGTGCTTCTCGGAGCTGGCGCACCACCCGACGGCACTGTGGGTTTCCGTCGCCACCACGAGTCGCACGCACGAACTCCTGCTCGTTGGTGGCACCTTCAGCCTGTCACTGCTCGCCGCCGACCAGGGCGACGTCGCGCGCACCTGTGGCACCGTGTCGGGGCGCGAGCTGGACAAGTGCGCCGGCCTCTCCCTCCGCGCGCCCCGGAGCCCGTTCTGGTTCCTCGATGGCGCGTTGACCTGCACGGCGTGCGAGGTCTACGATCGAATTCCCGTGGGGGATCACACGATCTTTCTCGGCACGATCCTCTTTGGCGAGTTCGACAGCCGGCGGAAGTTCCGGCGTCACCTCCTCGTGGCCGATCTGCGCGGATGATGCGCTGGCCCTCGCGTGACATCTGGGACACGCGCACGCAGAACGTGTGCGCGGTGCTCTCCTCGGGGAGTGTGGAGGATGCCGAGGTCTATCTCACGGCGACATTCGCCCACGTCAGCGTCACACCGCCCCGGGTGGCCATCAACCCGAACGCGCTGTATCCGATCGTGGGCAACATCCGCCGCACCGGTCGCTTTGCGGTCAACGTGCTTGGGGCTGCCGATCGCGACCTCGGGCTCCGCCTCATGGGCCTCCGACGCCGCGAACCAACCAAGGCGGCGGTGCTCGACGTCGACCTGGAGGAGCGGCACGGCGTGGCGTGGCTGCCCGCCGCGCTGCGCAGCGTATTCTGCGAGGTGGAATCCATCCATGACGTGGGCGATCACACGCTCATCGTGGGCCGCGTGATCGACGCGGTGCCGAATGCGCGGCGGCGCGGCGAGCGCCCGCTCATGTTCTCGCGGATCTCGGGCACACAGAGCCGGTTTCCGGTGTTGAGTCACACGTTCAGGCGCGTGCTCGCGGAGACGGGGCTCTGGCATCTGCTCAGGAAGGCGCGCTCACGCCTGCGACCGCCGCCACCCCCCGACATTGCCAGGCGCACGTTCGACGAGGGCGGAGTCACGCTCGAACAGGCCGCTCGCGTGCTCGCGCACGGTGCTTCAGACACCGGACGCGCCATCGCGCCGAGCCGTGCGCCCGCGGTGCTGCGGCGCGAGATGCATATCTGCGTGGTGGGGCTGGGGTGGGGCACCTTCCACCTCCGGTTGCTGCGTGAGGCCAACCCGTCGGCGCGCCTCTATCTCTGCGGCCGCGATGCCGACCGGACGGCGCGCCTGGCTGCCAAACTGGGGCTTGCGGGCCACTTCACCGGCCTCGACGCCGCGCTCGCCGACCCGCGCATCCAGGGTCTCACGCTCGCCATCCCCCATGATCTCCATGCCTCCGCGGCGCAGCGCGCGGCCGTAGCAGGGAAACACGCCCTCGTGGAAAAGCCGATCGCCACGTCGCTGGCCGATGCCGACGCGATGATCGATGCCGCCCGACGCGCGGGAACCATCCTGATGTGCGCCGAAGACATGCATTTTCGGCCCGGCATCGCGGAGGCGGTCAGGCGCATCCGGCAGGGGGACATTGGCGAGCCGCTCTACCTGCTGGCCCACGCGGGCGGGTACCGCCGAAGCACAGGCTGGGCGGCCCAACGTGAGCGAATGGGTGGTGGCGTTCTCATGGACATCGGCGTGCACTATGTGCATGCCCTTCGGCTGCTCATGGGTGAGCCGGACGCGGTCCGTGCCTCGCGTGCGATGCAGATCGATGTGCGCATGGAAGCGGAGGACAGCGCACAGGTCACGTTCGCCAGCCGATTGGGATGGGAGGCGCACCTGCTCACGAGCTGGGCCACGAGTCGCGGCCACCTGCCGGACCTTGTCGTGCTCGGCGATCGCGGCACGATCCACCTTTGGCCGAACGATCCTTGCGTCGATTGGTTTCCGGCCGCGATGCGTCCGCTCACGCGCCTGCTTTCGTACGTGCGACCCTACGCGCTGCGCGATCGCCTGATGAAGCCTGAGCACCAACGCGTCCGTACGCGCCTGCGCGGGCCGATCCGTACCGGCTATCAGGGCGAGATGCGGGAGTTCCTGAGCGCGATCGTCGAGGAGCGCGCGCCATCGCTTCCCGCCTCGGCGACCCGTCGCGACCTCGAGATCGTCCTGTGTGCCTACGAAGCGCTCGCGGCCTCGCCGGCAACGATCACGATTCCACCGCTGCCGCGTTCGTAGCCGCGAACACCAGAATCCCAGGCAGCTTCACCATCACTGATCACCGAGTGTCGACATGAAGTTCATGATGATGATGCACGCGCCTGGCCGCGCGAACGCCGACCACCAGATTTCCAGCTGGTCGCCTGACGATATCACGGCGCACATTGCGTTCATGCACCGGTACAACAAGGACCTCGTCGAGCAGGGTGAGTTTGTCGCGGCCGAGGGACTGGCGTCTCCCGGTGAGGCGCGCATCGTGCGCGCGGGCAGCAACGGGCTCCCTGTCGTCTCGGATGGACCGTTCCCGGAGTCCAAGGAGTTCCTCGCGGGCTACTGGATCGTGGATGTGGATCGCGTGGAGCGCGCGTGGGAGCTGGCGGCAAAGGCGTCGGCCGCGCCGGGAAAGGGCGGACAGCCGCTGAACATGGCGATCGAGGTGCGACAGGTCATGAGCGCGCCGCGTACCGAGGGGTGAGCGCCTTGCACGCGGGTGCCGATGTGACGCACCTGCTTCGCGATCTCACGCCTCAGATTCTCGGCGTGCTCGTGCGCCGTCATGGGGACTTCGCGGCGGCCGAAGATGCGGTGCAGGAGGCGCTGATTGCCGCCTCGTCGCAGTGGCCGGCCGACGGTGTCCCGGAGAACCCGCGCGGCTGGCTCTATCAGGTGGCGTCTCGGCGACTGAGCGATCACTGGCGGAGCGAGGCGGCACGCCGCCGGCGCGAGGAGGCCGCGGCGACACAGGAGGCGATCGACGCGCCGTTCGCGCCGGCCCCGGACGAGCCGGCGGTGCAGGACGATGATTCACCGGGGCTGCTGTTCATGTGTTGTCATCCGTCCCTCACGCCCCCGTCGGCGATCGCACTGACGCTCCGCGCGGTGGGCGGACTCACGACCGCGGAAATCGCCAGGGCATTCCTTGTCCCCGAATCGACGATGGCACAGCGCATCAGCCGCGCCAAACAGTCGATCCGTGCATCCGGTGTGCCGTTTGCGCCGCCGTCCGGTGCTGAGCGGACACTGCGGGTTGCGGCCGTGCTGCAGGTGCTCTACCTGACCTTCAATGAGGGGTACACCAGCACCGCCGGGGATGTGTTGCAGCGGACCGACTTGTCGAGCGAAGCGATTCGTCTGGGTCGTGGTCTGCACGCCGCGCTGCCTGACGACGCGGAGGTCTCGGGCCTGCTGGCGCTGATGCTCCTCACCGACGCGCGCCGCGAAGCACGCACGGATGCGCAGGGATCGCTCATCCCGCTCGACGAGCAGGATCGGTCGCGTTGGAACCGCGGCCTCATCGACGAGGGGGTGGCCCTGGTCTCCGCGGCGCTGTCGCGAGGCCGGGTGGGTCCGTACCAGGTGCAGGCGGCCATCGCGGCGTTGCACGACGAGGCCCACGATTTCGCGGCGACCGATTGGGCACAGATCCTCGCGCTGTACGAACTGCTGTGCCGGCTCTCCGACAACCCCGTCGTCGTGCTCAACCAGGCCGTGGCTGTGGCCATGGTGCATGGCGCCGCGGCCGGCCTGGAACACTTGCGGCCTCTGGACGGCGACCCTCGAATCAGCAGCCACTACCGTCTGGATGCAGTTCGCGGGCACCTCTGCGAGATGCTGGGAGACCTTCAGGCGGCGATGCGCCACTACCGAGCCGCCGCGGAACGCACGACCAGTCGACCCGAACGCGACTATCTCCTTGTGAAGGCGGCACGGCTTAACCTGGACGGTGGTGCGGAAGCACTCGAACGTTCGGCGACCGATCCCCACCTTTCGACGCCCGCACGTGCGTGACATCGCGCGATGTACGCGTCGAAGGTGTCGGGATCCGAGTGCGAGGGCTCCAGATGCCATACACGCGCAAACCTCCACAGGTGCGGCGTGCCGTCGTACCACTGGTGCGTTCCCGGTGTCCCACGATACGTGGACTCGTTGCCCACCGGCTCCCACGTCTCGCCGCCGTCGTTCGAGCGTTGGAAGAGCTGCCCGAACCACCCGCTCGACTGCGACGCATACACGCGTTTCGGCTCTGCCGGTGAGCCATTGAGGTGGTACATCTCCCATCCGGCGATGTGCGGGCCGCTCACCTGCCGGTCCCGACGAGGACCGTCGGCGGCCAGGACGAAAGCACCTTTTCGCGTGCCAACGAGCACACGGACTCCGGTCATGACGGCGGCCTCGCCGTGAATGAGCGAACAAACGTCCTCTCAATGAGCGCCCCGCGCTACCCGCTTGAGATGAGCTGTGAGGGTGCGCGACCAAGGCGGATCCGTCCGGGAATTCTCGGCGCCCTCAGCCGTGCGCTGCCGAAGCGTGGGGATCAGTCCCGGCTGGGGTACTTCGCCGCCAGCCGCTGGAGCATCGACATCGTGCGGAACGTGACATTCACCCCGAACGCCTTCTCGAACTTCACCTTGAAGAAGGGCGACTCGCTCATGCGCGTGCGGCTCATCCAGTAGAACTCGCGACCGATCGTGGCGAAGCGGTCGAGGTCCGTGTCATAGGACTTCATCCGCGCGATCGCGTCCTTGCCGAGGGTGGCGGCGAGGAACCCGACGTTGAGGGCGACGGCATCACGCATGTCCTGCGCTGGGAAGGGCGTGGCCGCACACACCGCGGCGAGTGCTTCCCGCGTACGCATGAACGTAGGCACGCCATAGCCGAGGGCGGCCTCCAGCGCAGCGCTGACCTTCTGTTCGATATCGGCTTCCCGCGGTGCGCGTGCCGTGAAGATCACGTTGCCGCTGGCCAGGAACGTCTGGGCGTCGGCGTAGCCCATGTCCACGAACAGTGATCGCAAGCGGTCCATGGTCACCACATGGGTGCCGACATTGATTGCCCGGAGGAAGGCAACGCAGCGCATCGTTAGTGGCGAAAGAGGCGCTGCCCGGTGAACGCCATCGCGATCCCCTTTTCATCAGCGGCGGCGATGACCTCCGCGTCGCGCACCGAGCCGCCGGGCTGCACGATGGCGGTGATTCCGGCATCTGCCACCCCGTCGATCGAATCCCGGAAGGGAAAGAAGGCGTCGGATCCGAGGGCAGCGCCGGCGGTGTCGTGACCGACGGTCTTCGCCTTGTGGACGGCAAGGAACGCCGCGTCCACGCGCGACATCTGACCGGCGCCGATCCCGATGGTGGCGCCGTCCCGGGCCAGCACGATCGCGTTGGACTTCACGCTGCTTACCGCTCGCCAGGCAAAGAGCAGATCGGCGTGCTCCCTGGCGGTCGGCTGTCGACGTGTGACGACCTTCCATGTCGCATCGCCGAGGGCCGTGGGCGAACGTTCCTGCACCAGCACGCCTCCGCGCACGCGCTTGAGGTCGAGCATGCCGGACGACCATCGGGCGCGTCCCTCGAGCACACGCAGGTTCTTCTTGCGCCCAAGAATCTCGACCGCCTCCTCGCTGAAGGACGGGGCCACGATGCATTCCACGAACAACGACGAGATAGCCTCGGCGGTATCGCCGTCCACAGGCACCGTGAACGAAATGACCGAGCCGAACGCCGAGACCGGGTCGCAGGCGAGCGCCTTGTGGTACGCGTCGAGCGCCGTGCTCGCGACGCCGATGCCGCAGGGCGTCGTATGCTTGATGATCGCGCACGCGGCCAGGTCGCTGAATGGATCGGTGGCGAGGAGCGCGCCTTCGAGATCGAGCAGGTTGTTGAACGAGAGTTCCTTGCCGCCGCGCTGGACGAGGGCGTCGAGACCTTCGCCCGGACGCTCGACGTAGAACGCCGCATCCTGCCCCGGATTTTCACCGTAGCGCAGCGACGTGCCGAGGCTGAGCGGCACCGTGATGTTGGCCGGAAAACGCTCCTGACGCGACGCGGCGAACCACGATGCAATGGCGGCATCGTAGGCCGCGGTGTGCGCAAATACCTTCTCGGCCAGCAGGCGACGCAGATCGAGGTCGGCGTCGCCTGCCGTGATTGACGCCAGGACGCGCGCATAGTCCGAGGGATCGACCACGACCCACACCGCGTCGTGGTTCTTGGCCGCGCTGCGCAGCATCGACGGACCGCCGATGTCGATCTGTTCGATGACCTCTTCGGCGTGAACGCCCGGTTTCGCCGCGGTCTCACGAAAGGGGTAGAGGTTCACCACCACCATGTCGATCGGCGCTATACCGTGCGCGGAGAGCGCCTCCATATGGGCTGGCAGATCGCGACGGGCGAGCAAACCACCGTGTACGGCCGGGTGCAGCGTCTTGACACGGCCATCGAGCATTTCGGGAAACCCCGTGACGTCGGCGACGTCACGCACCGCGAGCCCGGCATCGCGCAGTGCGCGCGCGGTACCACCGGTGGAAAGCAATTCCCAGCCCAATGATGCGAGTCGGGTCGCAAACTCCACCAGGCCGGACTTGTCGGAAACGGAGAGCAGGGCGCGCAAGGGGGCGAAGGGGAATGAGTGGGAAGCGGCGCGGATCCGAAGGCTTACCAGGGCGCGGCGTCCGCGGCGCCGCTGGCGTCGCTCGCCGCGAAATGGGCAAACAGCATTGGCGTGCGGAGCCCGGTCACGCGGCCGCTCGCGTCCAGCGTGATGCGTCCGGCCGCGACGGCGGCAACGACGGGCGGGAACAGCTGGTGCTCCACTTCAAGCACGCGCACGGCGACCGTGGCCGCCGTGTCACCGGGAAAGACGGGTACGGGCCACTGCGCGATCACGGCGCCATGGTCGTACTGGTCGTCCACGAAGTGGACCGTGGCGCCAGTGACGCGGACGCCGCATGCGACGACGGCCTCGTGGACGCGGTGGCCATACATGCCCTTGCCACCAAACGCCGGCAGCAGGGCCGGGTGCACGTTCAGCATGCGACCGTGCCAGGCGGTCGTTACGTCGGCCGGGACCTGACGGAGGTAGCCGGCGAGGGCGACATGGGTGATCGCATGTGCTTCCAGCAGGTCGCGTAATCCCGCGGTGCGAGCGGCCTCGTTGAGCGCGATGGCTGTGGCTCCCGCACGCCGGCCACGTTCGAGCGCCAGCGCGTTCGGCCGGTCCGAGGCCACGAGCACGACGCGGCCCGGCGCCCGATCGGCAAGCGCCGCGAAGTGGTCGAGGATGGCCTGGAGGTTCGATCCGCCCCCGGACGCGAGGACGGCGATGCGTGCAGTCATGGCCTGCGCATTGTAGCCGTCCCTGTCGGGAGGTGACAGGGCACGCGGGGAGTCACGAGCGATCCAGCCAGTCCAGGTAGCGCTGCGCCGCCTCTTCCAGCGAGTCGGCGATGTCGGCGTGTCCGCGGGCCCAGATCACATCGGCCTCCGGCGTGTCGGGCGCCGGCACCAGCACACCGTAGCCACCCAGGGTCAGCGAGGGCTCCACGTCGCGGCGGCGGTCGCCCACGTAGAGCGAGCGATCCATCGCCAGGTCGAGTGCCTTGGCGGCATCGCGGTACATGCCGGTGAGCGGCTTGCGACACTCGCACGGGCCGCTGATCGAGGGATAGTGCGGACAATGCCACGAACCGGCGATCGGTGCGCCCTCGAGCGCAAACAGCGACTCGACGCGCCGGCGGACGGCGTCATACTGTGCGGCGGTGATGAGGCGCTGCGCGATGCCGCTCTGGTTGGTGACGATGACGAGGACCACGCCGCGCGCGTGGAGGCGGCGGAGCGCCTCCGCGGCGCCGGGCATCGCATGCACACGCGAGGCGTCGGCGAGGTAGTGGGCGTCGGCGATGATCGTGCCATCGCGATCGAGAAACGCGGCCGGCCGCATGCCTAACGCTGAGCGGTCACGATCGCACCGGTGGCCAGGGCGTCTTCGTCCGGGCCCAGCGAGCGCAGATCAATGAGCAATCGGCCATCGGCAATGCGCCCCACGAGCGGGAGCGGCGCGCGGCGCAGGCGATCATCCAGCGCGTCGGCGCCACCGGCGAGCGCGACCGCACTCGACGCGATTCGGGCGGTCGGAAACGCACCGCCTCCCACCGTGGCTTCGCTGTCCACGACGGCGGCCGGCAGCCCGGCGTCCCGCAGCTCACTCGCCATCGTCATCGCCCGGGCCCGGATCGACGCGACGGGCGCAGTGAGCATGGTCAGCACGGGGATCGCCTCGTGAACGGTCGACGGCTCCCGATACGGCCGTAGCGTTGCCTCCAGGGCAGCCAGGCGCAGTTTGTCCACGCGGAGCGCACGCGCGAGAGGATGGCGACGGCAGCGGCTCACGAGATCCGCCCGGCCGAGCACGATCCCGACCTGCGGGCCGCCGAGCAGCTTGTCGCCGCTCATGACCACGAGGTCGGCGCCGTCGCGGATCGCGTCGCGCGCCTGTGGCTCGCCGCCCAGCCCAAAGGCGGACAGGTCGGCCATCAATCCGGAGCCAAAGTCGTGCAGCAGCGGCACGCCGGCCTCGCGGGCGACCGGCGCGAGATCGCGCAGTGTCGCGTCGGCCACGTACCCCTGCTGCGCAAAGTTTGAGCGATGCACCTTGACGATCACGCCCGTCTCGCCGCCAATGGCGCGCCGGTAGTCGTCGAGGTGCGTGCGGTTGGTCGTCCCCACCTCGCGCAGTCTGGCTCCGCTCTCGGCCATGATGTCGGGGACGCGGAAGCTGCCCCCGATCTCGATGAGTTCTCCGCGCGAGATGATGGCCTCGCGGCCCGCAGCGATGGTGCGGAGCGCGAGGACCAGCGCCGCCGCGCAGTTGTTCGTTACCAGCGCATCCTCTGCTCCGGTCAGCTCGCGCAGCAGCTGCACCGCATGCACGTCGCGGGATCCTCGCGAACCGGACGCGAGGTCGTACTCCAGGTTGGACGCGCCGGCCGCGGTGGCGCTGATGGCCTCGATCGCGGCCCGCGACAGCGGCGCGCGTCCGAGGTTGGTGTGCAGCACGACGCCCGTGCCGTTGAGCACGCGTCGGAGCGACGGGCGCTCGCCACGCTCCAGCGCCTCGGCCACGCGCTCACTCCATTCATGCTCCGTGCGTGGAGGCGTCACGGCGCCGCGCCGCACGTCGTCGATCACACCTCGGATCGCCGCGGTCACGGCCGAGCGTGGCGCGCGAGTGAGCAGCGGTCGCACGTCGGGATGCCCGAGGAGCGTCCCAACCGCCGGAAGGTCGCGGCGTGAGGGCTCGGTCACGCGCGGCCTCGCCCCGGGGCGCCCGTCGTGTCACGGCGCGCCCTGGTCGTATCGACGGGGGCAGCGCGCGGCGTCACTTGCTGACGCTCGGTGCTGCGGCTGCGACCCACAATGGACCGCATGCCCTCGGCGCGCACCCGGAAGGCGGTGTTCGGTGGCATCGGCGCTTCAAGCGTGACGATTACCTCGTTGTCCGGAATGCGCACGCTGGGCTTTGGGGGCGGCGTCGTGTCGGGTACGGGGAGGCCGCGCGCTCTCGCCGCGGCCGCCGCGCGCGCAGCAGCGGCACGGGCCGCCGCGGCGGCCGCCGCCTGTTGGCGCACGCGCGCCGAGTCGACGCGCCGCGACGTATCGTTGGCCGCGCGAATCGAATCCTGCACGGCTTTGGACCGGGCGGAGTCGTCCTGCTGCCGCTTGTACGCCCGTCCGCCGATGGCCGAGCGGATCGGGACGACGCTCGAGTCGCGCAGCTTGATCGTGAAGAGGGAGGGCGTCACCACGAGCGCCGTGTCCAGTGCGCGATCGAATCGCAGCCGCAATTGCAGCGAATCCACGATCTCGACACGCTCGAGCGCCGGGCCGATCGTGTCGCGAAGGATGGCATGCAGCGGGCGGACGAGCGAATCGCTGAGCGTGACCGACATCGTGTCGAACGGCTCGCGCGGATCGAGGTCGCGGTTGCGGTTCTGGTCGATGATGCCCCGCAGGACGTAGGTGCCCGGTGCGAGGTTGTGCAGTTCGTAGTGGCCAAGCGAATCGGCCACCGCGAGGTAGCGTGAGGAGTCAGGCAGCACGATCGCCTCGACCGTCGCGCCGCGCGCCGGCCGCTCCTCCATCCAGTCGAAGACGCGCCCGGAAATGACCCCGGTTGCCAGGGCAGGTCCGGTGGAGAACACGAACGTCATGCCTGACGAGTCCACGTTGCCGTCGAGGTCCGTGAGCCCCGGCAACATGGTGACGCGATACGTGGTGTTTGGCTTGAAGCCACCTCGCGGTCGAACTTCGACGCGGTTCCGATGCCACTCGATCTGGTTGCGGCCGCGGCTCGGCGAGATCAGGAACAACTCGGCAAGGGACGGTGCACCCTGTGGCCGTTCGCTGATGACCTCATCGAAGGCGATGTCGAGGCCACCCGGCCGTACGTTGACCGCATTGCTGTCGGGTCGGATACGCAGGATCGCCGGCGGATCTTCGTCTACGGGGCCACCGGGCGGCGTGCCCGGCGAGGCACACGCCGCCAGGCACCACGCGGCGAGGATCAGGCCCCGCACAGCGAGGCGATCCGGGCGGCCAGCTGTTCGCGGCGCGCCGTCCATTCGCGTTCGCGGACGCGTTCGCCTTCCACCACTTCCGGCTTGGCCCGCGAAACGAAGTTCTCGTTTGCCAGCCGCGACCGAAGTCCCGCCAGTTGCTTGTCGAGGTTCTCCACTTCGGCGCTGAGTCGCGCGCATTCCTTCTCCACATCGATCATGCCGGCGAGCGGCAGGACGATCTCCGTCCCGTCAGTGAGCACCTGGTGAGCGGCCGCGCCATCCGGCGTGGTATCGACCAGCGACAGGGCGCAGCGGGACAGGCGCTCGATGGTGCCGAGTTCGGCCGCGAGCACGGCGCGCGCGGCAGCGCTCGAGGGTCGGACAGCGCCGGCGATGCTCTTGCCGGGCGTGATGCTGTAATCGGATCGAACCTGCCGGATCGCACTGACGGCCTGTCGGATCACGTCGAAGGCAGCGGAGTCGCCAGGCACCGGGCGCGGCATGGGCCACGCGGACGTGGCGACGAACGCGTCCACCGCGCGACCAGGGATTGGGAGTCGCTGCCAGAGCGCCTCGGTCACGAAGGGGACGATGGGGTGCAGGAGCCTGAGCGCGGCGTCGAAGCAGTATACGAGCACCGCGCGCGCGACCTCGCGGTCATCGCCCGGCGTGCCGAGACGCGCCTTCACCGCCTCGAGGTACCAGTCGGCGAGTTCGCTCCACACAAAGCCACGGGCCGCCTCCGTGTATTCGTTCAGACGGAGTCCGGCGTAGCGTTCGCCTTCCGTCCACGCATGTCCGTCCGGGCGCGCGGGCCCCAACGCGTTGTTGCAGGCGGCTATCGCGGCGTCCAGCCGGCCGAGGATCCAGGTATCGGCGCTCGTCAGGTGCTCGGCGCCGATGTCATCGATCGTGTCCACCGCCGACGTGCCCACGTTCGTCAGCAGGAACCGCCCGATGTTCCATAGCTTGGTGACGAAGTTCCGGCCGGGCGCAAACGAGCGGTCGAGGTCGCGCGGGTCGAGGATCGTGTCCGCGCCAAGCCCCATGCCGGCAATGACCGTGTAGCGCAGCGCGTCGGCCCCGAACTGCGAGACCACGTCCAGCGGATCGATGCCGTTGCCCAGCGACTTCGACATCTTGACGTGATTCGTGTCGCGCACGGTGCCATGCAGGTACACTGTGTGGAACGGCGCCTCGCCCATGAAGGCGTACCCCGTCATGATCATCCGCGCCACCCAGAAGAACAGGATCTCCGGCGCCGTCACCAGCAGGTCCGTGGGGTAGAACGCCTTGAGGTCCGCGGTGTCGTCCGGCCAGCCTAACGTGGAGAAAGGCCAGAGGCCTGACGAGAACCAGGTGTCGAGCACGTCCTCGTCCTGCCGCACCGGACCCGAGCACGACGGGCACGTCGTCACGTCGACCTGGCTGGCCGTGACCTTGCCGCACGCATCACAGTACCACACCGGGATGCGATGCCCCCACCACAGCTGGCGGGAGATGTTCCAGTCGCGAATGCCCTCGAGCCAGTTCACGTAGACCGCTTCCCATCGCTCGGGCAGGATGCGGACGCTCCGCTCGCGCACCGCGCGCAACGCCGGTTCGGCGAGGGGCTTCATGCGCACGAACCACTGCTCCGAGAGACGCGGCTCGACGACCGTGTCGCAGCGGTAGCACTGACGGATGGAGTGCTGGTGCGGTTCGACCTTCACGAGATGTCCGAGCGCCTCGAGGCGCCGCACGATCTCGGCGCGCGCGTCCATGCGATCCAGGCCGGCGAGATCGGCCGGCACGCGACCCGCCGCGTCCTGCATCTCCTGCATGATCCCGGTCGGCGCCATCACGATCGGCATCGGCAGGCCGTGGCGCTGGCCGACCTCGAAGTCGTTGGCGTCGTGCGCCGGCGTGATCTTCACCGCCCCGGAGCCGAAGGCCGGGTCCGTGTAGGTGTCGGCGATCACCGGGATCTCGATGTTCGAGATCGGCAATCGCACGGTGCGCCCGATGAGGTCGCGGTAACGCTCATCGTCCGGGTGCACGGCCACGGCCACGTCGCCCAGCATCGTTTCAGGACGGGTGGTCGCCACCGTGATCGAGCGCGGCGCCTCCGTCGCGTTGGCGGGCGTCAGCGGGTAGCGCACATGGTAGAGCTTTCCGGTGGTCTCGTGATGCTCGGCTTCCTCGTCGGAGAGCGACGTGAGGCAGCGAGGGCACCAGTGGATGACGCGATGTCCGCGATAGATCAGCCCCTTCTCATAGAGGCGCACGAACGCCTCACGCACGGCACGCGAGAGCTGCGGCGAGAGCGTGTACGCGGTGCGGGACCAGTCGGCCGAGGCGCCGATCGCACGCAGCTGCTGGAGAATCGTCCCCCCGGTCTCCTCGACAAAGCTGGTCGTGCGCGCGATGAAGGCCTCGCGCCCGATGTCGAAGCGGGTCTTGCCCTCCTTCGCCAGAAGTTTTTCCACGACGTTCTGTGTCGCGATGCCCGCATGGTCCGTTCCCGGGATCCACAGCGCTTCGTCGCCACACATGCGACGCCACCGGATCACCACGTCCTGGACCGTGTTGTTCAGCCCGTGCCCCATGTGCAGGACGGCCGTCACGTTGGGCGGAGGGATCACAATCACGTAGGGCGGGCGCTCGCCGCCGTTCCGCTGGGAGCGGTCGGCCGACGCCCGAAAGACGCCGGCGTCCTCCCAGCGGCCGTACAGTTCGGGTTCAACCTCGCCGGGGTCGAATTGAGCGGGCAGTTCCTGAATGTCGCGGGTGCTCTCCATCGGGAAGAATCTAGACGGTCGGGAAGGGGACGGACGAGGGAGGGCTGGCGCGTGGCGACGGAGCGGGTGCGTCACGCGTGTGATAACCCGCCGAGTGGCGTCCGGTCCTCCCTGGTCGCGCGCGCGCGACGGGGGTGCGGCGGTTGATGCGCACGGTCCGCCCTGCACTCGGTCCCCCCTGCGCGCGCGTACCGGCGCGTCCACACCCGGAGGAGTCATGGTCGCGCGCTCGCGCGGCCCTCGCGGGGCGACCCTCTCGCTCCACCGCGCCGACCTGCCTAACTTGCGCGTATGTCGCGTCGACAGGCCGAGGACCCTCCTCAGGAGTCACGGACCCGCTGGTGGTTGGCGTGGACCGTGATCGCGGCCGTGGTCCTCGGTGGGGCGATCGCAGTGCTCCGGCTTGGCCCCAGGCTCGTGCCGGTACTCGAGACGCTGCGTTAGGCGACCGACGCGCTTCCGCTCACACGCACTCCCGCTCCAATGCTTGTCCTGACGCTCCCCGACGGCTCCACTCGCGAAGTCGCACCCGGCACGCCAGCCCGTGACGTCGTCGCCTCCATCGGCGAACGGCTGCTCAAGGCCGCCATCGCTGTGACCGTGAACGGGGAGATCCTCGACCTCGGGACGCCGCTGCGCGCCGCCGGTCCCTTTCGCGTGCTGACCGACCGTGACGCGGACTCGCTCGCGGTCCTGCGACACTCCGGCGCCCACATCCTCGCGACCGCCGTGCGCCGCTTGCGGCCGGACGCAAAGATCGGCTTCGGTCCCGCCATCGAAGATGGCTTCTACTACGACTTCGAAGTGGACCGGCCCTTCACTCCGGAGGATCTCGAGGGGTTCGAGGCGGAGATGAAGAAGGTGGTCGCGGAGAAGTACCCGTTCGTGCGTGAAGAGATCGATCGGGCCGAGGCCCTGCGGCGCTTTGCCGACGACCCGCTCAAGCTCGAGCGCATCGCCGACCTCGGCGCCGACGAGGTGATCTCGACGTATACCGATGGCCCGTTCATCGATCTCTGTCGCGGGCCGCACGTTCCCGACACGTCCTATCTCCGGCACTTCAAGCTCCTGCATACGGCCGGTGCGTACTGGCGCGGCGACGAAAAGCGCCAGATGCTGCAGCGCATCTATGCGACCGCGTGGTGGAAGAAGGAGGATCTCGACGCGTACATCTTCCGCATCGAGGAGGCGAAGCGACGCGACCATCGGGTGCTCGGTCGATCGCTCGACCTGTTCCTCTTCTCGCAGGTCTCGCCGGGCGCCGCGTTCTGGACCGAGCGCGGCACGATTCTCTACAACACGATCACCGAGTTCGTTCGCGAGCGACAGCGCGAGGCGTTTCAGGAGATTCGCACGCCGCTGTTGTACAACAAGCTGCTCTGGGAGCAGTCCGGGCACTGGGGGAAGTATCGCGAGAACATGTTCCTGGTCCTCAACAAGGAAACCGGGGAGCACGACAGTTCACTCAAGCCGATGAACTGTCCCTCGCACTACATCCTCTACAACACGAAGAAGCACTCGTACCGCGAACTGCCCCTGCGATACGTGACGTTCGACGTGCTGCACCGGAACGAACTCACGGGTGCGCTCTCCGGGCTGACGCGCGTTCGGCAGTTTGCGCAGGACGACTGCCACGTCTTCCTCATGGAGAGCCAGATCGCCCAGGAAGTGCAGTTCCTGATGGACTTCATCCTCGGGTACTACGATGCGTTTGGCCTGACGGCGACGCTCAAGTTCGCCACGAGGCCCGAGGTGCGGATCGGCGAAGACGCCATGTGGGACCGCGCCGAGGCGGCGCTTGAGTCGGCACTCAGGGCAACCGGCAAGCCATATGAGCACAAGCCCGGCGACGGCGCCTTCTACGGACCCAAGATCGACTTCGACGTGCAGGACTCGCTGGGACGCGCCTGGCAGCTTGGCACGATCCAGCTCGACTACGCCGCGCCTGAACGCTTTGACCTGCAATACGTCGGCGAGGACAACACGTCGCATCGGCCCGTGGTGATTCACCGCGCGGTGAGCGGATCGATCGAGCGGTTCATCGCGATTCTCATCGAGCATTTCGCCGGAGCGTTCCCGGTGTGGCTCGCGCCGGAGCAGGTGCGCGTGTTGCCGATCTCCGACGACCTCGCGACCACGGCGCAGGAGATCACGAGCCGCATGAAGGCGGCAGGGATCCGTGCGCACCTCGATGCCCGGAGCGACACGCTCAACTACCGCATCCGCGAAGGGGAACTGATGAAGGTTCCGTACATGGCGGTCGTCGGGAAGCGCGAGGCCGAGTCCGGGACCATCGCCGTGCGCGAACGCGGGCAGGGCCGCAAGCAGGAGGTCATCGGCGTCGATGCGTTCGTCGCGCGGGTGAGCGAGGAGATTCGCACGCGCGCTCTCCCGCCGGTCGCCACGGGCCAACCAACGTCGTGACCCGTCGGCGGACCACCGATCAGCAGCAGCATGGCAAGCCCGGTGAAACCCGCAGGCACTCCAGTGACACCTGACGGTCCTCGGCCCTCGGGCCAGGGCGCGCGCAACGACCCTGCTGTGTTGCCGGCGCCGAATCCGAACTAGGGCTTCGGCGCGTTCCGCTCCACCTGCGCCTGCATCAGGCGCAACAACTCCTGGTTTGTCCACGGCTGCCAGCCGTGGGGCTTGAGCGGCCGTCCGTACCAGAACTGCCCGGCGTAGTACGGACCCTTGCCCGGCTGCTTCGTGCTTTCGAGGAACTCCTCGAAGCGGTACACGCCGAGGTTCAGGAAGTAGTTGTCCATGTCGCCAACGGCCACGTGCAGCTTGCCCACCAGCGACGGGCCGATCCGGCTCCAGTTCGCCTCGGCGTACGCGCGGAGGTCGTAGCCCCGCGCGCGCATGGACTCGGCCACCGTGCGATCGATGTGGCCGGTGCGCTTGTCCCAGAGGGCCGCCGGGTATCCATCGGGCCCCACCGGGGCCCAGGCCGCCTGCCAGCCATCCCACTGACCGCCGGATCGCCCGCGCGAGGCGATCACGGCCTCGGCCTGGTTCTCCTCGCGCACTGTCAGCTCGGTCAGGCCCTCGGCCGATCGACTGGACGGGATCTCGCGCGGAAGCCACGAACCGTTTGCCCGCACGAAGGCATTCGTATCGGCGTAGATGTCGCCGAACTGGTAGTTCCGGAAATCGAGCTGATCGGGGTAGAGCGACCACGCACCGCCGAACACGTCAGGATAGTGCAGCTGCAGGCCGAGCACGTCCCAGCCCCCGGTCGATCCGCCGGTGAGCACGCGGGCGTAGGGTGCCGCGAGCGTGCGGAATCGTCGATCGATCTCGGGGATCAGCTCCTGCGTGATCGCATCTCCATACGGTCCGTTGTTCGCGGAGTTCAGGGCGTAACTGTCGTCGTAGAAGGGCGTGGTGTGCTGGATGAACACCGCAATGAACGGCGGAACCCGGCCCGAGGTCCAGGCCTGCTGGAACTCGCAACCCGGTTCGCGGTTGGTCCGCGCGAGGCGTGCCGCACGGGCGGCGGCATCTTCCGGTTTGTCGCACCCATCGAACGTGAAGCCAAAGGGCGCGCGGTCGCTGTAGTGGCCGATCGTGTAGACCACCGGGTACCGTCGCGACGGTTCGTCCGCGTAACCTTTCGGGAGCAGCACGACGGCACCGAGCATCATGTCGTGCCCCCAGAACCGGCTGGCGAGGTTCGAGCGGATCCTGAAGCGCTTGACCCACTCGGTTTCGGGTGCCGCGGCGACGGGAGGCACAAGACGGTTGGCCGTCAGCGCGATGGGCGCCCGCGCGCCCGGGTCCCAGCGCACCTTCACCGGCGCGGAGATCAGCGACCCGGGTGAGACGTTGAACCGTTGACCCTCGCCGGCGTCCATGTGCGCCCAGATCGTGTGCCCATCGGCGCGCGCAAACTGCGTGTAGGGCAGGATCAGCGCCTGCGCGAAATAGTCGCCCGCAGGCAGCTGCGCGAGGGTTGCCACCGGGAACCCCGGCACGCGCGCGTCGAAGGTGACCGCCGCGCCCGGCTTCAGGTTCTCGACGTCGATGCCGAAAAACGGTTCACTGCCCGATTGGGCTCCTGCCTGGAGGCGGGGTTCACGGCGATCCGTGCGTGCGAGGAAGAGAAAGGCGCGCCCGGTGATCGGTTCGGCGCGCGTCGAGGCAGGGAACGAGACGCGGACCGTTTGGGCGGGTCCGATCGCGGGAACGAGCAGCGCGAGGGACGCGAGGAAGCGTGTGGGTTGCATCGGTGCAAGATACATTGCAGACCTCGAATCGGACCCCAACCTTCTCATGCGCCGACTCCCCGTTCTTCCAATTGCTCTGCTGCTGCTCGCTGCTCCGGCCGCCGCCCAGGACGGGACGCTCGTATACCGCCTGGGGCGTGACACCGTCGCGGTGGAGCAATTCACCCGCACGCCGACCCGCTTTCACGGCGACATGGTGACGCGCGGCGGGGCCGCGGTTGTGCGGACGCAGTATGTGCTGACGGTGGCAAACGGCCGCGTGACGGCCGCGACGGTGCGCCGCACGGCAGCTGATGGCAGCGCGCTGCCAAACACGCCGCTGGAGTACCGGTTTGCCTTCCGGGGCGACTCGGCCACTCGGACCCTGGTGTTCGCCGACAGCCAGGTCTCGCGGACCTTCGCCGCGCCCAATGCCTTTCCGGCGCTGCCGATCTTTGTCTATGCTCCGCTGGAACTGCTGCGAGCGCGCACCCCTCATGATTCGGTTCCGTCGATCGCGCTCGCCGGCAACGGCGTTGGGTACCTCGGGATCGAGGCCTTTCGTGGCGACACGGTCCGCCTGCGCGGCGCACCCTACGCCATGTCGCTGGTGTTTGATGGGCGGGGAGGGTTGATCGGCCTCAGCGGGGCGTACACGACGAACAAGGCCATCGCGCAGCGCACGACGGGTCGGATCGACATGGACGCGCTGGCCCGACGCATGCGACCCACCGGCGTGCTGTCACCGCGACAGGTGGCGCAGGCGTCCATCACGCAGGCGCCCATCATGATCAGCTACGGGAGCCCGGCGGTCCGCGGGCGAACGGTGTGGGGCGGGGCCCTGATCCCGATGGACTCCATCTGGCGCACCGGAGCCAACGAGGCGACGCTGCTGGCCACCTCGCGTCCGATCCAGCTCGGTGGGTTGCATGTGCCCGCGGGCCTCTACTCGCTGTGGACGCAGCTCACGCCCAGCGGCGCCGTCCTCATCGTGAACAGCCAAACCGGGCAGTGGGGCACGCAGTACGATGCGTCGCACGATCTGGGACGCGCACCGCTCGAGCTCTCGCCGACCGACGCCTTCGTCGAGGACCTCACCATCACGATCCGTCCCTTGAACGGGGCGCGGGGCGTCATCGAGCTGGCGTGGGGCGACCGCAAGGCCAGCGTCGGGTTCCAGGTGCTGGCACGTTAGGCAGCGTGTGACGGACTCGCTCATTGCCGTGGCGCAGCGTCGCACGCTGCGCCTCCTGTTTGTCACGCAGATCATCAGCGGGGTCGGGGTGGCCATCGGTGCCAGCGTCGGCGCCCTGCTCGCCGCCGACCTCGTGGGGACGGGCGCCTCGGGCCTTGCCCAGAGCAGCGTGGTGGTTGGCGCGGCGCTGCTCGCGTTGCCGGCCACCGCGATCGTGCAGCGGCGCGGTCGTCGCCCGAGCCTCGCCTCGACCTATCTGGTGGCCGCGATCGGTTCCGTGGTCGTCGTCGCGGCCGCGATGCGCAGTTCCGCGGCCCTGCTATTTCCCGGCTTCTTCCTCTTTGGCGCCGCGACAACCGCGAACATGCAGGCGCGCTATGCGGCGGTCGACCTGGCGCCACCGGCGCTGCGTGGTCGGCACCTGTCGCTGATCGTGTGGGCGACCACGCTGGGGGCCGTGGCGGGCCCCAACCTCACCGCCTTTGCCGGTGCTGCGCTCAGCGGGCGCGGCGTTCCCACGCTCGCCGGCCCGTTTGCGCTTTCGGCCGTGCTCTTCGTGATCGCGGCCGTGGTGATCTCGCTCGTCATGCACCCTGACCCGGCGGTGCTCGCCCGCCAGGCGGCGCTGGGCGACGCGGTCCCTCCCGCGCCGCGTCGCGTCGGGCTGCGCGCCGCATTCGGCGTGGTGTCGTCGCACTCGACGGCCAGGCTCGGGATGATCGCGGTCGCCGTCGGCCACCTCATCATGGTGGGCGTGATGGCCATGACCCCGGTGCATATCCGCGGTGGCGGCCATGGGCCAACCGACACGCTGCGCATCGTTGGGATCGTGTTGAGCTTCCACATCGCCGGCATGTACGCGTTCTCCCCGATCGTTGGCTGGATGACCGATCGCGTGGGCGGTCGCCGGGTGATCCTCGCCGGGCTCCTGTTCCTCATCGGGGCGTGTGCCCTGGCCGGAACAGCGGGCCACGATACCACGCGGCTCGCCGCCGGACTCATGCTCCTTGGCCTCGGGTGGTCGTCGACGATGGTGGCGGGCTCCACACTCCTCAGTGCCTCGGTCCCGGTGGAGATGCGGGCCTCGGCGCAGGGCCTGTCGGACTTCAGCATGGGCATCGCCGGCGCCACGGCGGGCGCGCTCTCCGGCGTCATCGTCGGCACCTGGAGCTATGCCGCGCTCGCGTTCGTTGCTGCCCTGTCCGCCGTGCCGTTTCTCGTGGCCGTGGCACGACCAGCGCGAAGCTGAACGACGCCGGCGCGGGAAGGTGGCCCGCGCTTCCCGCATGCGTGGCGCGGCCACACCTTCCACGCGGTTCCGGTGTCAAACGTTCTCGGCTCCCGTGGGGCCGCCGTCTCATCACCTCAGTGCACGCGAGGTCGTTCGTGTCTGCCGTGCTCTCCATTCGTGTTCGCCACGTCGCGTGGATTGCGGCCGCCGCCGCGTTGGCGGCCTGCGTCGTGGCGCCGCTCAAGCTCTCCAGGGACGACAGCGGGAGCGTGCTCTCCGGGCTGTCGCTCGACGCGCCGGATCCGTCGCTCAAGGGTTCGCTCGGCGTGAAGCGCCTGTATTACGGCAGCGGGACCGATCGTCGGCGCGCCGAGTTTCGCGATTCCGTCACCATCAGGACCGCAACCGTCGACGGGACGAAGTTTGCCTCCGCCCCAGATCCGCAGCAGGCAAAGATCCGAAAGGACTTCTGGGGCTTCGACTTCTCCAGGCTGCCGGTCAATGGGCGCGTCTGGTATCCCGATGGTGCGGGGCCATATCCGCTCGTGCTGATCGTGCACGGCAACCACAACATGGCCGAGTTCTCGGATCCGGGTTACGGCTACCTGGGCGAGCTGCTCGCGTCGCGCGGCTTCATCCTCGCGTCGGTCGACGAGAACTTCCTGAACGGGTTCATGCGCGGGGAGAACGACGCGCGCGGTTGGATGCTCCTCAAGCACCTGCAGGCGTGGAAGCGGTTCAACGACTCGGCGGGATCGCCGCTGCAGGGGCGGGTGGACATGCACAACATCGCGCTCATGGGGCACTCCCGCGGCGGCGAGGCTGTCGCGGTCGCGGGGATGTTCAATCGACTGCGGCACTATCCCGATGACGGCAACACGACCTTCGACTTCAACTTCGACATCAAGTCGCTGGTGGCGATTGCGCCGGTCGATGGCCAGTACCGACCGATGGAGAAGGGGACGCCGCTCGCCGACTACAACTACCTGCTGATGCACGGGTCGCACGACGGCGACGTGTCCAGCTTTTCCGGCCTCACGCAGTACGAGCGGATCCGCTACACGGGAAAGGGCGACTACTTCAAGTCCGCGTTCTATGTCTACAGGGCGAACCACGGCCAGTGGAACACCGTGTGGGGCAGCACCGATGGGGGCCCTCGATCGCGCCGCTCGCTGGACCTTCGCGGATTCATGACCCAGGCGGAACAGCGTCGATTTGCCGAAGTCGTGATCTCGGCCTTCCTCGAGGCGACGCTCAAGGGAAAGCAGGAGTACCTGCCGCTCTTCCGCGACCACCGCACCGCGGGCCGCTGGCTTCCGAAGACGATGTATGTCACGCGTTTCCAGGACAGCCGGTTTACGCCCGTGGCGGACTTCGAGGACGATGTAGACGTGACGACCGGCGGCCCTGGTGTGACGCTCGCCGGCGACTCGCTGGCCACGTGGAAGGAGAGCCTGGTCCCCTTCCGCAATCGCGGCAGCAACATGCAGCACAACGCCGTGACGCTCGCCTGGAACAACCGGATCGCCGGCGACGATACCACGAGGCGCGGTCGACCGGCCGCGTTCGGTCTCACGTTAGGCGACTCGGTGCGTCGGGCCCTGGCGCTCGACCCCGGAACCTCGCTCGTGTTCTCGATGGCGCCGTTGGAGGGCACACCGGGACGGCGACAACCGGCGCGCGACACCACCAGGAAGGCCGACTCCACCTCGAAGCGCGCGCCGGCGCGACGGCCCCCGACGCCCAAGGCGACACCGGACACCACGCCGATGGATCTCAGCGTCGTGGCGGTGGACGCCGATGGTCGTTCGGCCCGGGTCGCCCTGTCCACCTACGGCCCCGTGCGGCGTCCATTGGAGGCGTTCGTCTACCGACGCGCGGGGCGCGACAAGCAGCGTTTTTCAACGACGTATGAAGTGGTCCTGCAGACGTTCACCATTCCGCTCGCGGACTTCGAGCGTGCCGCGCCGGGCTTTGACCCGTCGCGCCTCGTGACCGTGCGATGGCTCTTCGACCGGACCGAGGCCGGCACCGTGCTGCTCGACAACATCGGATTCTCCCACATGCGCCCCGAGTTCTTCACGAGCGCGCCCGGGGAGGCCGGCCGATGAACCGCGGCACCCTGCTCCTGCTTGCATTGGTCACCGCCCCGGTCGGTGCACAGCGCACCACGTACGCGCCGCTCGCCGTGCAACTTCCGCTCAGCGCCCGAACGGCCGCACTGGGCGGACTGAACCTCGGGACCCGCGAGCCGGAGTCCGCGTTAGGCAACCCATCGCTCGCCGGGACCGCCGCCGCCACCAGCGTCACGCTCGCACACTACGCCAGCGGTGCGCGCGCCGGCACGGTCGCGACCACGACGCCGATCGGTGCGTTCGGTGTCGGCATTGCCGTCTCGTACCTCGACTACGCCAGCGTGCCGGTCGCCGGCGAGCACCCGATCACCGACGAGGTGCTCGTCACCAGGGGAACAGGCGCCGGGGCCTCGATGACAGCCGCTCTCGCGATGTCCACGGCGTGGAAGGGGTGGCGATGGGGTGCCGCCGCTACGTACCTCGAAGAGCGGGTGGACCTCCAGCGGGCGAGCGCCGCCGCAGTCAGCGTTGGCGCGGCACGTGATGCCTTCTGGCGCAACATGACGCTGGGCGTGGCGCTGCAGAACATCGGGCAGTCCATCGACGTCGTTGGTTCGGACCCGGCGGACGTGCCGTTGCGCCTCGCGGCCGGCCTGAGCGGATTGGCGATACCGATCGGCCCATGGATCGATATCAATGTGCTCGGCGGCGCCGCCGTCCGCCGCGACGGACTGGTCTCGGGAAACCTCGCCGCCGAGGTGTCGTGGGTGCCGATCGAAGGGATCGCCGTCGCGGGCCGGGCCGGAGTCCGGCGCGCCGAACTCAACGTGCAACGGCCGATGACGTTAGGCGGTGGGTTGACAATCGATCGATTTGCCCTGGACTACGGCTGGGAACAGCTCCGCTCCGGTGGAGCGCACAGGCTGGGTCTCCGCATCCGCTGATCGACCTGCACCGAACCTGTTGTCGCGCGCTGCGCCTGAGCCATGGCGCAGCGCAAGCGCGTCGAACGGCAGGCGACCGGTGTGAGCCCTGGACCTGAGTTCGTCGGCTGTTCCCCACTGAGCAGCAACAATCCTGGAACGCCGGCTATCGCTGGCCGTCCCTGACCATACCCATGATGTCGTCGAGCGGGTTCCCGTCTCGATCCATATCCAGCATGGACGCCAGGCCAGCAAGCCCGCCTCCAGCCTTCGGCGGAGCGCCGCCGCCAAGCAGTTCGCCGAGGAATCCGCCGATGTGAGCCGTCTGGGGTGGTGCACTCTCCTTTGCCATGTAGCCGGATACGATCATCGCGAGCAACGGCAGCATTTTCTTGAGCACGCTGGGGTCGAGTCGCGACCGTGCAGACGCGCTCTCTGCCACGGCGCGGCTCACGTCTTTTGAGCCGAAGATGGCGCCGAGGACCTCATTGCCGCGTCCGATGTCCGTCGGCTTCCGCGAAAGAACCTCGTCGAGCAGGCTGCCGCCGCCCAGCTTGCCGAGCAGCCCACCAAGGCCGCCGAGCCCGCCGGCCTGCGCCTGCTTCTTGAAGCCGCCGAGAATGGCCGGCAGCAGTGCGGAGGCACCCAACGCGGCCTGAGACTCGGTGAGGCCAAGTTCGCGCGCCAGAGACTGGACTCCGCCGGAATCGGTAAGCAGTTCGACCAATGACATGTTGTAGGGACGGTGATTGAGGTCAGTCGGTGCGGCGATGATCGGACGCGCGCACCATGCCGCGCGCGAGCGTCCGGCGCAAGGCGCTCGGCACATTCGGCCTATTCACTCCACAGGGCGTCGCGAGGCGTGACACGGAGGACGTGACGCGCCGGAACCCAGGTCGCAGCGAGCACGGCCGCTACGATCGCCAGCGACACACCGAGGCCGACCGCCGCGGTCAGCCAGGCACTCACCGGAAAGAACCGCGTGAAACCGAAACCCACCGCCGCGAGGATCGGCGCAGCGATGAGGGTACCGATGCCCAGCTGCCGACCGCCCTGCGTCAGGAGGAGGCGCGTGACGCTGGCGTCGGAGGCGCCGAGCGCGCGTCGGACGCCGATTTCGCGTCGACGAAGCCCGATCGCACGCGACATCAGGCCGTAGGTGCCCACCAGCGCAAGAACGAGCGCGAAGGCGAAGCAGGCGCCGAAGAGCTTCGAGACCGAGGTCGCCAGCATCGCCGTCTTTTGCAGCACCTCGGTGAACGGCTGCACGCTCTCCGGCATCAGCAGGGGATCGAGTGCGCCCAACGTCTGCAGCATGGCCTCGCGGGCCGCCACCTCGCTGGTCCGGTAGCGCATCAGCATCGCGGTACTCGTCGTGCCCGATTGCAGCAACGGGATGTAGAGCGCATCGGGGCTCCGGTCGCGCGAAAGCGGGTTGCCGTACGGCACGTCGCTCACGACGCCGACGATGGTGCGCCACTGGGTGGTGTCTCCAACGACGCCAAGCCGCACCTGGTCGCCGACCGGCGATCGGCCCGGCCAGTACTTCGCCGCGAGTGAACGGCTCACCAGCGCGATGCTCGCCCGCGACGCGTCATCGCCATCGGTGAACTCACGCCCTTCGACGACGTCGATGCCCAGCGTCTTCATGGCGCCGAGGGTGGCGACGATGCTCGCATCGGGAGACTCGCCCGACCGACGTGCATCGCGCAGGGCAAACGCGCCGTCTCCGCTGTAGCGCGCCGCCATGGTCCGCCGAAAGAGGACGCCCTCGATTGCCTCGTGCGTCCCCAGACGCGCATGCGCGTCGCGGAACAGCGCGGCGCGCTGAGCGGCGCCCGGATAGCGGGCTTCGGGGGGCGTCAGGGCGCCCTGCAGCAGTCTCGCGGTGACGAATCCCGGATCGATCGTGACCACCCGACGCGCCATCACTCCGGCCATGACGCCGAAGAACATCAACACGGTGACGGTCGCGACCTGCGTGGTGACGAGCATGCGGGACAGCCGACCTTCGCTGCGGGAGCCGGATCGTGCGCTCCCGTCCTGCATCACCTCTCGCACGTTGGTGCGGAGGACGCGCATGGTGACCACGCTGCCGAGGATGGCGATGGCCAACGTGGCAAAGGTCGCCGCGCCGAGGAGTGTGACGTGGTCCACCTGCCACACCCACCAGAAGGCGAGGTTGCCTTCCATGTTCGCACGGGTCCACTGCGTGATCGCGGCCAGCCCCCACGCGGCGCCCGCCGTCCCGACGATCCCGCCGGCCAGGCACAGCAGCACCGTTTCCCACATCCCCTGCATCACCAGTCGCCCACCCGACGCGCCCAGCGCGAGGCGCACGGCCGTCTCGCGGATCCGTTCGTTCGCGCGCGCGAGCAGCAGATTGGTCACGTTCACCAGCGCCAGCAGCAGGATCAGCGCGGCGAGCAGGTTGAGCAAGGCAAACACCAGCGCGCGTTCTTCACCGAACTGCACGGCCGGGAACGACTCGACAGTCGCCCCTACCGCGCCGGCGCGGAGCGACGTGTCCCGCGCCACGAGCGCGCGGGCGAGTCGGGGGCCAACCTCCGCGGTGGCCGCGGCGTGCGAGACCTCTGACCCAAGCCGGCCAACGAGACGCACCGATGCGAGCCCCGGAGTGGTACTGCGAAAAAGGCTGTCGGGGAGGGGCACCCACGCCTCTGATGCGACCGGGAAACCAAAGCCTTCCGGCATGATGCCGACCACCCGCGTCGATACGCCGTTGATCGCGACGCGCGTATCGAGGAGCGCTCGGTCGGCCCCGAACACAACCTCCCACGTGCGAAACGAGAGCACGATCACGGGCTCGGCGCCGGGTTCGGCGTCGGAGGGGAGTAGCGTGCGACCAAACAGCGCCGGTGTGCGCGCCACCGAGAACAACACGGGCTCCGCGCCGGTCGCATCCACCACCCGACGGTCGCCGTCACGACCGACCACCAGCTCCCGGTCGCTGTAGCCACCAACCTCCGTGAGCGTGACGAGCGAGGTGCGCAGCGCCGCCACATCCACCACATCGACTGGCTGCCGCCGTCCGTTCACCTGGCCATCGATGCGCACGATCCGGTCGCCGTCGCCTAACGGCAAGGCGCGGATCATCGCCGTGTGCAGGAATGAGAACGTGAACGTGCTGAGCCCGAGGCCGCCGGCGAGCACGAGGACGGTCAGCAGGGTGAAGCCGGGGCTGCGGAACAGGAGGCGGAAGGCATAGCGGACATCCTGGGCGTGGACCATGCGGAGTTGCCTGGCGTTGGAGTGGAGGTGTTCAGCGATCCCGGCGCGCACGACGCCCCCGAGTTCGCGTGCGATCAGGCGAACCGGCACGCGGCCCACCGCCGAGCGGTGCGCGCGCACGCGAGCGTCAAACGCACGCTGCATGTCCTCACCCCACTGCGCGCGGAAGTCGTCGGGAAACGCTCGGAGCGCGACGCGGTAGGCACGGTCCCACCATGTCGCGACGGTTTGGCTCGTCACGGCGTGCCCCCGAGGAGCTGCGCGGCGCGAGCGCTATCGACGAGCGCCGCCATGCGCCGTGCTTCATCACCGGCGGCCCGGCGACCCGCCGGCGTGATCGCGTAGTACCGCCGCCGTTCATCACCGTCCGGGTCGGCCGGCCTCGGCACCATCGGACGGACCAGGTCACGCTCCAGGAGGCGTTGCAGCGCCCGGTACAGGGTGCCGGTCTCGACCTCGATCGCCCCAGCGCTCCGCGCCTCGATGTCGGCAATGATCGCGTATCCATGTCGCTCGCCGGCGGCCAGCGTGAGCAGGATCTGGAACTCGATGGGTCGCATGACCCCGACTACGTGCGCCGCGCACATAGGTTTCGGATGCCAGAACTCGCACGCCGCCCGTTCGTAGGAGTACTACCGTCGTACCCGACCTCGATCCGCCGTGCCCCGCCCGGTACGGTCGCCGCCATGTTCTCGACCTGCATCTTCTGCAACAAGCCACTGGGCCGAAACAGCTCCCTCGAAGCGTTCCCCGTAGGCGAGCGACTCGCGTTCGACCCGGCGCGAGGCAGGCTCTGGGTCGTGTGCATGAGCTGCGAGCGCTGGAACCTCTCGCCGCTCGATGAACGGTGGGAGGCCATCGAGCAGGCCGAACGCCTCTATACAGGTACGCGACGCCGGGTCTCGACGGACAACATCGGGCTGGCCAAGCTCCCCGAGGGGACGACTTTGGTGCGCATCGGGAACCCGCAGCGACCGGAGTTCGTCGCGTGGCGATATGGCGACCAGTTCGGTCGGCGGCGTACGCGCGCAATGCTCATGGCCGGCGGCGGCTTTGCCGCGGCGACCGCGATCGTGGTGGGCGGCGCCACCGTTGGCGTCGCTGTCGGAGGGTTCGGGTGGCTCTTCGCACAGGTGGGTCGCAACATCGTACGCGGGCTGCCCAACACGGTCGTCGCTCGGGTGCGCGTTGGAAACGACATCGTCGACGTGCGACGACGACACCTGGCCGAATCGTCGATTGTGCCAGCCGAGGACGGGACCTTGGGCCTGCACCTGCGGTTCAGGAACGGGGCGGCAGCGCTCACGGGCGCCGACGCGCAGCGCGTCGCATCGATCGTGCTGCCAAGCGTCAACCGCTACGGAGGGCGAAAGGCCGAAGTCGCCGAGGCCGTGCGCCGGATCGAAGAGGTCGGCGACAGCGAGCGCTACCTTCGGCACGCGGCGCATGCGAGCGGCGGATTGATTCGGTCCATGACTGACGGGGTGTCGCCAGGCCGCGCCAGGTCGCGCCAGCGCGAGTTCAACAAGTACGGGCTCTTCAGCCTGCCGGCGCCCCAGCGCCTCGCGCTCGAGATGGCGTTGCACGAAGACGCCGAGCGGCGCGCGATGGAAGGAGAGCTGGAGGAACTGGAACGCGTGTGGCGCGACGCCGAGGAGGTCGCGGCCATCGCGGACAACCTCCTGGTTCCCTCGGACGTGGATGCGCAGTTTCGTCGGCTGAAGGGCGAGGCATAGCCCGCCTCGTTCGTCGTCAGCCGTCCACGGCCTCGACCTGGATTTCGCGCTCGACCGCCACCTGCAGGATGCTCATGAAGTCCTGCGCGTTGGTCACGACGCCAATCGCCTGATGCGTGCCGCGATCCTTGAGCTTGCTCACGAGGAACTCGCTGGCGTCGACGCAGATCGTTGGCAACTCGACGATGCCGCGCCGCGGATCCTCGTAGTAGGCCGGCAGCATGTTGCCGACGGCGATGGAATGCAGGGCGGTCGCGATCATCACGGCCATGGTCGCGCGCCTGGTGTGTTCGCGCGTCGCGTCCTGCGCCGCGATCGCATCGGTGATGACGTCGGGGAGCGGTCCGTCATCCCGCAGCGATCCACCGAGGACGAACGGGACGTCCTCCACGATGCACGCATGCATGATACCGTTGGTGAGCAGCCCCTCGCGCACCGCCGCGGCGATGGAGCCCGCGCGCCGGATGACGTTGATCGCCCGCATGTGCGCGGCGTGCCCGTTGTCGGTGGGCTCGCCGGCGTTTGTCATGCCCAGCGTGGTGCCGACGATCGCGGCCTCGATGTCGTGCACCGCGACGGCGTTCCCGGCGAGCAGCGCCTGCACGAAGCCGTTGCGGATGAACCAGACGAGGTTGTCGCGTGCCCGCGAATGCACGAGCGCGGGCCCGGTGACCCACAACACGTGGCCGCCGCGCCGCTTCTCGTCGACCAGCATCCGCGCGATGTGTCGATAGTCGATGGGTTTCTCGCGTGAGACCTGGCTCGACATGAAATGGAAATCGCCGTGTACGCCGTCGTCGGCGCGAAAGCCGCGGGCGTGTACCAGGACGCCATCGCTTCCGTCTTCGGCGCTGCCGACGACGACCGCGTCGCCCCGTTTCACGCGACGTCCCTCGCGCACCCACCAGCCTCCGTCGTCCCCCCGCACCAGCACGCCGTCCATGCGCGGTTCCCTCGGCATTGTCCAGGTGCCGTCGGGTCCCTTCACATAGGTCGGAAGATTGGTCGTGGCAAAAAAACCGTCGGGGAGCACGCCGTCGCGTTCGGCGGGCACCGTGCGCGCCGCCGGTGCGTTCAGGAGGGCGGGCGCCTGGAAGTCGGGCGGAACGTATCGCAGCGTCGTCACGGGCGTCGCGGCGTCAGAGGATGCGCTTGCCGAGCGCGCTCAGGATGAGTTCGCACGCGATCTCGGCGGTGCGGTTGTGTTCGTCGAGCACGGGATTCACTTCGACCAGATCGATCCCCACGATGCGTCCCGTGTCGGCGAGCATCTCCATCGCGAGGTGCGCTTCGCGGTAGGTCATGCCGCCGGCCACTGGCGTACCCACGCCGGGCGCCTCGTCGGGGTCGATCACGTCCATGTCGAACGAGACCCAGATGCCGCCGGTGTCGCGCGAGGCGATCGCGATGGCTTCCTCCATGACGGCGCGTACACCACGCTCATCGAGGGCGCGCATGGTGAAGGCCGCGAGGTTCCATTTGCCGATGTGGGCGCGCTCGGACTGGTCGAGATCGCGGAGGCCCACGAGCGCGACCTGCCCCGGCTTCACGGCGCCGGACGACCCCGCGATGCCGGCCATCGCGCGGTCGCCATTGCCGAGCAGCGCCGCGAGCGGCATCCCGTGCACGTTGCCCGAGCGTGATGTTGCGGGTGTGTTGAGGTCCCCGTGCGCATCGATCCAGACGAGCCCCAGGCGCTGGTCGCGCGTGGCGAGATGCGCGGCCGCGCCGGCCACCGAACCCGCGGCCAGGGCGTGATCGCCGCCAAGCACCACCGGCACCTGGCCCGCCTGCAGGGCCTCGCGTACGTGCGCGGCGACGTCGACACACACCTCGGTGATCGCGCCCAGGTAACGCGCGCCCCGCTGGGCCCCCTTGGCGGCATCTTCGCGAAACGGTACCGCAATGTTTCCGGCATCATCGACCGTATGGCCGAGCTTCTCGATGCGGTCCCGGAGGTCGGTGTAGCGGACGGCGGATGGTCCCATGTCCACGCCGCGGCGCGACGCGCCGAGATCCATGGGAACGCCGATGAGTCGTACGGAGGTCATGTCGCGAAGCCTACCCGCGGCCGGCCTAACGCGGTAGGGCACTGCATGCCCATGCCTCACATGCGTGGGCTATGCCACCATGACGGCATATCCTGTCGCCGCGGCGTGCGGAGCCCGGCGCCCACGCGCCGATGGCGGCCCCGCGGTCCACGCGACAGAATCCCCACGTCCGCACACCCTCGAATGACGACACGACGAACGTTTCTCAAGACAGGCTCGGCCGCGGCCGTGACGGCGGCCGTCATCGGTCCGCGGGGGCTCCCGGCCAGTGCGCCACGGCCGCAGACGCGGGGCCTCTACACCGATCCTGCAACACGCGAGTTGATGATGGAGGCGCTCGACGCCGCGCGGCGCGCGGGTGCGACCTGGGCAGACGTGCGCATCTCCCGAAACCGTGCCAACTCCATTCAGACGCGCGAACGACAGGTCACGGACGTCGTGGATGCCGACACGATCGGGTGCGGCGTGCGGGTACTCGTCGACGGGTGCTGGGGGTTTGCGGCGACCGAGGCACTGACCAGGCCGGGGGTGGGTACCGCCGCGCAGGAAGCCGTGGCGGTGGCAAGAGCCAATCGTGTGGCGCAGGATCGGCGCGTGACCCTGGCGCAGGCTCCCGCCCACAAGGACGTGACGTGGAAGAGCGCCTACGAGATCGATCCGTTCACCGTGCCGGTCGAGCAGAAGGCGGACCTCCTCCTCCGCGCCAATGCCGAGGCGCTCCGCGCGCCCAACGTCCGCTTCGTGAACTCCGGGCTCTCGTTCGTGAAGGAAGAGCGCAACTACGCCAACACGGACGGATCGGTGATCACACAGGACTACGTGCGCAGCTGGGTCACCCTGGCGTGTACGGCTGTCGGCAACGGCGACTTTGCCACCCGCGGCCCCGAGGTCGTGCAACCGGCGGGCCGCGGCTGGGAGTACGTCCTCGAGGCCGACATCGTCACCAACGCGCGGATATGGGGTGAGGAGGCGGCCGAGAAGCTGAAGGCGAAATCGGTGGAGGTGGGCCGCTACGACCTCATTCTGCATCCGTCGCAGCTTTTCCTTACCATCCACGAGACGATCGGGCACGCAACGGAGCTCGACCGCGCGATGGGCTACGAGGCCAACCTCGCCGGAACCTCGTTCATCTCGCCGCCGGAACAGGTGCTCGGAGCACTCAAGCTCGGCCCCGCCTTCATGAACGTGATCGGCAACCGTTCCGAACGCGGTGCCCTGTCGACCATCGGCTACGACGACGACGGCGTCCAGCCACAGGACTTCCACATCGTGAAGGATGGCGTGTTCGTCGACTACCAGACGACGCGCGAGCAGGCGCCGTGGCTCGAGTGGTGGTACACGAAACAGGGCAGGCCGGTGCAGTCGCACGGCTGCTCGTACGCGCAGTCATGGGCTGACGTGCAGTTCCAGCGGATGCCAAACGTGTCGCTGCAGCCCGGTGACCGTGACCTCTCGTGGAACGATCTGATCGCGGCGACCGACCGCGGGATCGCCATGATCGGCCGGGCGTCGTACTCCATTGACCAGCAGCGCTACAACGGCCAGTTCGGCGCGCAGGTTTGCTACGAGATCCGGAACGGACGGATTACCGGGCAGGTCAAGGACGTTGCGTATCAGATGCGATCCCCGGAGTTCTGGAATTCGCTCGACATGCTCGGCGGCCGGTCGAGCTATATGCACGGAGGCACCTTCAACGACGGCAAGGGGCAGCCCGGGCAGTCGAACGCCGTGAGCCACGGGTGTCCACCGGCGCGTTTCCGGAACCAGAACGTCATCAACACGGGGAGGGCCTGAGATGTCCTTCCCGAAGCGACTCATCGAACCGGTGCTGGCGCCTGACGGCGTGCTCACCCGCGAGGAAGCGCAGGACCTGATCGCACGCGCCATCCGCTTCTCGAAGGCCGACGCGATCCGCATCCACCTGCAGAGCACACGCGAGTCCAACATCCGGTTTGCGGCCAACCAGATCAGCACGGCGGGGACGTCCGCCACCACAAGCATTCGCATCCAGAGCGTCTTTGGAAAGCGGAAAGCGAGCGTCGTGACGAACAGCCGCACCGACGAGGGGCTGCGACGCGCCGTCGAGCAAGCCGAGGCGCTTGCGCGACTCGCACCGGAAGACCCCGAGTACCTGGGCGAGTTGGGGCCACAGCAGTACGTCGCGGTCCCGGCCTGGTTCGAGTCGACGGCCGCCGTCAGCGCCGAGGACCGTGCCAAAGCCGCGCTGGCCGCACTCGCGCCCGCGCGTGCGGCGCGCGACCTCACGGTAGCCGGATTCCTGGTGACGACGGCGCGGGCCACCGCGATCGGCAACAGTGCAGGGCTCTTTGCCTGGCATCGGAGTACCGACGCCAACTACACGCTCACCGCGCGCACGCTCGACGGCACCGGTTCCGGCTGGGCCGGCACCACGGCGAACGACTGGGCAGCGCTCGACGTCAGCGGTGTCGCCCAGCGAGCGATCGACAAGGCGCGGGCGTCGAGGAATCCGGTGGCGCTGGAGCCGGGTCGTTACACCGTGATCCTCGAACCCGACGCGACGAGTGATCTCGTGCCGCTGATGGCCGGTGCGCTGCAGGCCCGGGCCGCCGAGGAGGGCCGGTCCGCGTTTGCGAAGGCCGGGGGAGGGACCAAAGTCGGCGAGCGCATCGTGGATGAGCGCGTCTCGCTGGTGTCCGATCCGGCCGATCCGCTCATCCTTGGCACGCCGTTCGATGCCGAGGGGATGCCGTTAGGCAGGCAGCAGTGGATCGAAGGCGGTGTGCTGCGGCAGCTCGCGTATCCGCGATACTGGGCGAGTCGGCAGGGCAAGGCGCCGACCGGCGGGGCCAATACACTGCGGCTCGATGGCGGAACGCAGAGCCTCGACGAACTCATTGCGGCGACGGCGCGCGGCATCCTCGTGACGCATTGCTGGTACATCCGCGCGGTCGACCAACGGACCCTGGTCTACACCGGACTGACACGCGACGGCACGTTCCTGATCGAGAACGGGAAGGTCGCGCGTCCGATCAAGAACTTCCGGTTCAACGAGTCGCCCCTGTTCATGCTGAACAACGTGGAGGCGATCGGCCGCCCGGTCCGCACGGCCGGTGGCGACGCGATGCCGCCCATCCGCGTTCGCGACTTCAGCTTCACGTCGCTGTCGGACGCGGTGTAGGCGCGAGCGCGGAGATCCGCACGAGCACCACGGGACCCGGTCCGAAGGTCGGCCGGGCCCTCGCGATGATCGGGGAATGGCGTCAGAATCCCGCGTCTTCGAACCGAGTCATTTCGCTCATGCGGCATCCATCGACCCGATGACGCTGCAACTCGTCGCCATCGGTCTGTTCATCGCCGCCTTCGCCGTGGCGAGCGTGCGGAACGTCCACCTCGGCGTCGTCATGTTCGCCGCAGCGTGTGGCGTTGGCATGTGGCTGGCCGGACTTCCGCTCAAGGACGTGGTGGCCGGCTTTCCCGTGAACATCATGGTGCTCCTTGCCGGGGTGACGTACTTCTTCGGCGTCGCGCAGGAAAACGACACCGTCGATCGGCTGATCGAGGCGATTCTCGGACGTGTTGGCCACATCGCAGCGGCTCTCCCGCTGGTGTTCTTCTCGCTGACGGCCTTGCTCTCGGCCATGGGCTCGCCCATCGGCAGCCTCGTTACCTGTGCGATCGCGATGCCGGTCGCGCGCAGGCATCGCATCGATCCCGTGCTGATGGGCCTCGCGATCGGGACGGGGCAGAGTGCCGGCGGGTTTGCGCCAACGAGCCTGTTCGGCATCGTCACCTACGGGACGGCGCATCAGGCGAACATTCCGCTCAACCCGTTGACGCTCTTCGGCATGGCGGTGGCGATCAATCTCGTGCTGCTCGCCGCCGCCTACCTGATGTTCGGTGGCCGGGCGCTGCTCCGTCGGCGTGTCGAGGCCACAGCGAGCGACCTCATGCAGCGGACAGGCGCGGCGCGAGGGCCGTGGGAGTGGCGGCAATTGGCGACCGTCGGCTGCATGATCGCGCTGGTCATCACGGTCGCTGCGGCATCGCTCGCCGGAGCAACCGCGGACATCGGGGTGCTGTGTTTCGCGTTTGGGGCAGTGCTGGCGCTGCTCGACCCCAGGTCCGGCACGGCCGCGGTTGCGCGGATCGACTGGTCGACGGTGCTGTTGGTGGGAGGCGTGATCACGTTCGTGACCGTGCTGCAGGGCATGGGGGCCGTGGACCTCCTGGGCAACGCGGCGACGCACGTGGCGGCGCCGATCGTTGCCGCCTACGTGCTGTGCGCGATCGGTGGACTCGTGTCGGCGTTCGCGTCCACGACGGGCATCCTGGCAGCCATGGTGCCGCTGGCGCTGCCGCTCGTGGCGAAGGGCGATGTCGCCGGGTGGGCCATGATCAGCGCGCTCGGCATCTGTTCGTCGATCGTTGACGTGTCACCCTATTCCACCACGGGCGCCACGGTCCTTGCGACGGCGCACGAGGACGACCGGCCTCGACTGCGCTCACGGCTCACGCGGTGGGGCCTCGCCATGGTGATCGTCGGGCCGGCCATCCTGGGCACGATCCTGGTGTTGCCCACCGCGCGGTGAGCGCGCCCGGCAGTTGGTGTGTTGCGTGACGGCGCCCTGCACAGCATGATTGGGGCCCCCGCGACCAACCGGCCGACGCTGTACGGCGCCGCTGAATGTCGCTGCATTCAGGGAGGTCCCAAATGTCTGTCTCGTGGCTCACGCGCCTGGGTTCCACCGTCCTGCTCGGCCTGGCCGTGGCGAGTTGTGATCGATCAAGTACGGCCCCGATGGCACAACACGTCCATGACGCCGCGACCGGCCGGTTGTCACCCGACGCGGCGAACAAGGCGGCCAACCTGGCTCGGGACATCCGTGCGATCACGTCGAAGTACCAGTCAAAGCGCCTTGCCCTCGCCGACGGATACGCCGAGGACGCGCACTGCGTCGAACATCCGACGCTCGGTGGAATGGGTCACCATTTCGTGAACGGCGCGTTGGTCGACCCGGTGTATCAGCCCGCTCGGCCCGAGGTGATGCTCTATGCGCCGGATGTGAACGGCCGGCTCGTGCTCGTCGCCGTGGAGTACATCGTGATCGATGTGGGCCAACCCGCGCCAACGTTCGGCGGCCAGCCGTTTGACGTGGGTGGCACGCCGGTGCCCGTGCCACACTGGAGCCTGCACGTCTGGCTCCACACCACCAATCCGGCGGGGCTGTTTTCGCCGTGGAATCCGAACGTGAACTGCCCGTGAGGCTGCGTGCTGCCGTCCCGCGTCAACGCATGCGGGACGGCACCGCGGCGCGCCGGCCGCGCGCGGTCGTTCGCGTGGCGCCACACTCCGCTAGGAATCCGAGTGCACGGGAAACACCACCTGCACCCGAGTACCGCGACCTACGTCGCTCTCGATCCACACCTCGCCGCGGCTCTGGACGACGATCCCATACACGATCGAGAGTCCGAGCCCCGAGCCTCGACCCACGTCCTTCGTCGTGAAGAACGGATCGAAGGCGCGCCGACGGACGCTTTCGCTCATGCCCTCGCCACTATCGGTGACGGAGAGTCCGACGCCACCGGCCTCCGGAAGCTGAAATCCCGGTGGCAGGCGCGCGTCGTCCGGGGCAACGCGATCCGTCGCGATGACGATCGTCCCGTCCCGGTTCATGGCGTCGCGTGCGTTCAGCACGAGGTTCACGAGCACCTGTTCGATCTGCCCGCGGTCCACGAGGACGCGAGCCAGTTGCTCGTTGAACTGAAATCGGACGCTGATGCCCGGCCCGACGAGGCTCCTGAGCAGCCGGGTGGCGCTCTGAACCAGCGCATTCAGGTTGAGCACTTCGACGCGTCGATGCTGTCGCCCGCCGAAGGCGAGCAATTGTTGCGTGAGGGTGGCGGCGCGGTCCGAAGCCTTGAGGATTTCACGCACGTCGTCGCCGCGCGGATCCTGCGGGCGCAGGCCGTTGAGCAGCATCGATGCGTAGCCACTGATCGCCGTCAACAGGTTGTTGAAGTCGTGCGCCACGCCTCCCGCGAGTCGGCCGACGGCTTCCATGCGCTGCGATCGCCGCAGCCGATCGTCCCGCGCGCGGCGCTCTGTGACGTCGTGGATGGTGCAGACGACCTCGACGCCGTCGACGGTCGTGTGCGGCGCCGCCTCGACGATGAGCCAGCGCCGATCACCGCCCTCGGGCCGCGCGAGCCCGATCATGGATCCGCGCACCTGCCGACCGAGGCGCCGCGCGTCCTCGACGACCTGGAAGGGATCGGGAGCCGGCGTGCCATCGTCGTGCACCACATCCCACGTGCTGCTTGCCCCGGTTTGACCTGACAGTTGGGCCTCGCTGCGATCGAGCAGTGCGGTCGCCGCCGGATTGCTCACTGCGATGCGGCCCTCGCTGTCGAACACGATCACCCCGGTGGCGAGTTGTCCCACCACGCTTCGGATGCGAGCCTCGCTCCGCGCTGCCGCAAGATTGCGCGCGAGTCCGCGGTTGAGGCGCTCCGTGAGCGCCTCGCGCGCGAGAACGAGGATCGTCACGCCGAGCGCGGCGAGCGCGAGCGCAAGGAGGGAACTGCCCTCGACGCGCGCCTCGGCGATGAGGAGTGCGTATACGACGAAGCCAAGCAGGATGGGGAGCGGGTTGCGTGGTTCGTCGGTCGTGGGCGGTACGAGGGCACGCGTCGCCTCGGTGGGGCGCAGGGCGGCGGCCTCCACCGCCCACATCATGCCGACATACCCCACGAGGAAGAGGCCATCGACGGCCAGGGACATCGCGGAGGCAATGCCCGTGTCCACCAGCTGATAGCCAAGGTCCCCGCCGAGGTAGGCCAACTGCGAAAACGTCAGGAGGCGGAGCACGCCGGCGTCGGCATGAAACCTCAGCGTGAGGAGCAGCGGGACCAGGATCGCGAACGTACCGAGGTCACCGATCGGGTAGGCAAAGAGGATGGCGCGCTGCTGCCAGCCATCGGTGGTTGCCGCCAAAGGTCGCACGACCTCGAGCCATGTGATCGTGACCGCGGCGACGACGGCGATCGCGGTGTCGAGCAGGGTCCGGAGACGTCGCTCCCTGGCCGCTGGAGGCGACGGGATTGCCCTGATCGCGGCCACTGCCAGCGGGTACCCGAGCAGGTACGCGAGGTTGGGCCACGAATACGTGGGATCGACGTCGAAGACCGTCAGCTGCAGGCACGTGACGATCGCACCGACTGCGGTGAGCGCGAACGTCGCGGCGTATAGCTGGAAGCTCCGTCGCAGGCCATCTGACGGAAGGCGCCGGGCCGCCACAAGGAAGGCGAGGGCGAGACCGCCACTGAATGGCAGGAAGGCCAGTTGCTCATACACCGGCCAGGCGAGGCCCGCCGGCCGAATGACGCGCAGGACGATGTAGAACGCCGCGTTGGCGCAGAACAGCAACGTCCACGGCCCCGGACGCTGCCCGGCCGCACGGGCCGAACGCTCGTTAGGTGAGGCCCGGAGCGTCGCAGCGGCGTTCACCGGCGTCGCCAGCCCTCGCCACGTGGGGAGACACCCCGGGCGAGGTCCTGCGAGGTACGACGGATCGGATGGCGCTTCACGAAGGGGTGGGAGGCCGTATGGTGACACGACGACCGCGACGCTCGGGTCAATTGACCTGTCGACGCGCACGGGCGCCAGCCATTGGATGGATCGATGCAACTGCAGTTGGCCTGTGCTTCCCTTAGGTTTCCCGCAGGACCTCTGACCTCCGAATAGCCCTGTTTTCCATGACCGATACGTCCCGGATCCCCGTCATTGTTGCTGCCGCCCGAACGCCGATCGGTCGGTACCTTGGCGGACTGGCCCCCCTGCAGGCTACCGAACTCGGCGCGCTGGCGATCCGCGAGGCCGTGCAGCGCTCGAAGGTGCCTGCGGGCGAGATCGGCGAAGTGATCATGGGCCATGTGCTGCAGGGTGGCACTGGCCAGGCGCCGGCGCGTCAGGCCATGCTCAAGGCCGGCGTTCCGGCGACGGTCTCGGCGGTCACGATCAACAAGGTGTGCGGCTCGGGGCTCAAGGCCGTGATGCTGGCCGCGCAGGCGATCCGTGCCGGAGACCAGCAGGTCGTGGTGGCCGGGGGCCAGGAGTCGATGTCGAACGCACCGCACTATCTGTATGGCTACCGCGGCGGCGTGAAGATCGGCGATCACCCGGTCGTCGACGGCATGATCCGCGATGGGTTGTGGTGCGCGACGTGCAACGTGCACATGGGCAGCCACGCCGAATACACGGCGACCCGCGCGAACGTGACGCGCAGCCGCCAGGACGAGCTGGCCGCGCAGTCGCACGCCAGGGCGGTGGCGGCGCAGGAGGGCGGCAAGTTCACCGCCGAGATCGTGCCGGTCGAGCTTCCCGGGAAGAAGGGGCCGACGGTGGTCGCGGCCGACGAGGGGCCGCGCAAGGACTCGACCCTCGAGTCGTTAGGCCGCCTGCGCCCGGCCTTTCCCGGTGCCGACCCGAAGACGCTCACGGTGACCGCGGGCAATGCGTCGTCGCTGAACGATGGCGGCGCCGCGCTGGTGGTCACCTCACTCGCCTACGCGCAGGCCCATGGGCTCACCGTCATGGCCCGGATCGACGCGTACGCGACGGGGGCGACGAACCCGCAGGAACTCTTCTTTGCCCCGGTCACGGCCGTGCAGAACCTCATGAAGAAGGAAGGGACGACGATCGGCGCCTACGACCTCATCGAAGCCAACGAGGCCTTTGCGTCGCAGGCACTGGCCGACGGCGACGCGCTGGGCTGGGACTGGGCGCGCGTGAACGTCAATGGCGGCGCGATCGCCCTCGGCCATCCCATCGGCGCGAGCGGGGCCCGTGTCCTGGTGACGTTGCTGCACGCGATGGCGGATCGTGGGGCGACCAGGGGACTTGCCACCCTGTGCCTTGGCGGCGGTGACGCCGTGGCGCTCTCCGTGTCGCGCGCCTGATCGCGCGGTCCGCCTGACGAACGGATGACGGGCGACCCCGGCGAAGGCCGCACCTCCGATGCCCCCGATCTCCCGCCGCGCCGGTCCGTCCCGGCCCGGTACCGCTTCCTCGTGTTTGTCCTCGCTACCGCGGCGGGTATCCTGGGCTTTCGCGCGGCCTTGTCGCCGTTCGGTGGGACCATCGACACCATGCTCGGCGCCCGCATCCCGGCGTTCTACCTGATGATGACGGGCGGCCTGCTGGTCGGACACTGGTGGACGTTGCGCACGATGGAACCGCGCGGATGGGCCGTCGTGCGGCTCGGTCGCGGGCAGTTCGGTTGGCGCCAGGTCTTCGCGGGCCTGGCGTTAGGCGGCTTCGCCGTCGGCGGCCCATCGGCCATCCTGCTGCTGGCCGGCTGGTTGCGCATCGAGCCCTCGCCGCCGGGAGACTGGTGGCACGCGGCTCTGGCGACGCTGGCCGTGCTCGTGCCCGCCGCGCTCTGGGAGGAACTGCTGACGCGTGGGTACGCGTTCAGCCTGATTCGCGACGCCCTCGGCGCGCGCCGCGCCATCGTCGTCACCAGCGTGGTCTTTGGGCTGCTGCACATCGAGAACGCCGGCGCCACCTGGCAATCCATCGCGCTCGTCATGCTCGCCGGCATCTTTCTCGGCAGCATCCTGGTGGCGCTGGACAGCCTGTACGCCGCCTGGGCCGCCCACGTGGCCTGGAACTTCGTCATGGCTGGTGTGCTGCACGCGACCGTCAGCGGGGTGGGCATGGGGTCGCCGAACTACCGTACCGTGGACGCGGGTCCGGATTGGGCCACCGGTGGAGCGTGGGGACCCGAAGCCGGCCTGCTGACCGGCGGTGGCTTGTTGTTAGGCATCTACATCATGTTGCGGCGACGTCGCCGCGGAGTGGACTCATGAGCGAGACCATCGCCGTCATTGGCGCTGGACAGATGGGGAACGGCATCGCCCACGTGTTTGCCCAGGGCGGCTTTCCCGTGACGATGATCGACGTGTCGGCCGACGCGCTGGCCCGCGGACGCGCGACCATCGAGAAGAACATGGACCGGCAGGTCAAGAAGGGAGCGCTCGACGCCGCCGCGAAGGATGCCGCGCTCGCTCGCCTCACCGTTGCCACCGACCTCGCCGCCGTCGCGCCCGCGGGACTCGCGATCGAGGCGGCGACCGAAAACGCCGACCTCAAGTTCCGCATCTTTGCCGACCTCGATCGGCTCGCCGCACCCGGCGCGATCCTCGCCACCAACACCAGCTCGATCTCCATCACCGAGATCGCCGCGCGCACCCAGCGGCCCGCGTCCGTGATCGGCATGCACTTCATGAACCCCGTGCCGGTCATGCAACTCGTCGAGGTCATTCGCGGCCTCGCCACCAGCGATGCGACCACGGCGCGCGTCATCGAACTGAGCAAGGCGCTCGGCAAGGTGCCGGTCGAGGTCAACGACTTTCCGGGCTTCGTGGCCAACCGCATCCTGATGCCGATGATCAATGAGGCCGTGTATTGCCTCATGGAAGGCGTCGGATCGGCGGAGTCGATCGATACCGTCATGAAGCTCGGCATGAATCACCCCATGGGCCCGCTGGCGCTCGCCGACCTGATCGGGCTCGACACGTGCCTGTCGATTCTCGAGGTACTCCACGGCGGACTGGGCGACCCGAAGTACCGGCCCTGTCCGCTGCTCCGAAAGTACGTGGCGGCGGGTTGGCTCGGTCGCAAGTCGGGGCGCGGGTTCTTCAGCTACGCGTAGTTGCTCGAGCGCACCTTCGCGCTCCGCTCTCTCACACGTTCCCGATGTCCTGGGCACTCATACCTCTCACGGAAGAACAACGCGCCGTCCAGCAGACGGCGCGCGATTTCGCACGCAGCGAACTGGCCCCGCACAGCGATCGATGGGATCGCGAAGCCGGCTTTGATCGCGAAGTCGTGCAGCAGCTCGGAGCGCTCGGTTTTCTCGGCATGATGATCCCCGAGGCGTACGACGGTCTCGGGCTCGATACCTGCACCTACCTGGTGGCCCTCGAGGAAATTGCGGCGGTCGACGCGTCGGTGGCCGTGCTCATGAGCGTGCACAACTCGCTGCCCACGCAGATGCTCCTGCGCTACGGCACCGAGGAGCAGCGGCAGCGGTTCCTCACGCGCATGGCGAGGGGCGAGTGGCTGGGCGCCTTCGCCCTCTCGGAACCCGAGGCAGGGTCCGACGCGGCGTCGCTCCGTGCGCAGGCCGTGCGCGACGGCGATCACTACGTCCTCAACGGCGTCAAAGCGTGGGTCTCGCACGGGTCCATGGCCGACGTGATCCTGTGCATGGCGCGCACCGATATGCCCGAGGAACGCAAGGGCGCCCGTGGCATCAGCACCTTCATCCTCACGCCGGACATGGTCGGGCTGTCGGTGGGCAAGAAGGAAGACAAGATGGGCCTGCGCGGTGACGCCACGGTCCAGCTCCACCTGGACGACGTTCGCGTGCCGCGCGCCCACCTGCTGGGCGAGGAGGGGATGGGATTCATCTATGCGATGCAGTCGCTCGAGAGCGGTCGCCTCGGCATCGCCGCGCAGTCGATCGGCATCGCGCGCGCCGCGCTCGAACACGCCGTCGCGTACGCCGCGGAGCGCAAGCAGTTCGGCAAGCCAATCAAGGAGTTCCAGGGGATTCAGTTCAAGCTGGCCGACATGGCCACTCGAGTGACCGCGTCGCGTGCGCTCCTCTACGCCGCCGCAGCCGCCAAGGACCGGGGCGAACCCGTCACCCAGTTCGCGTCGATGGCAAAACTCATGTCGACCGAAACCGCGATGTGGGTCACGACCCAGGCCGTGCAGGTATTCGGCGGCTACGGGTACGTGAAGGACTATCCCGTCGAGCGCCTGTTCCGCGACGCCAAGGTGACCGAGATCTACGAGGGCACCTCCGAAATCCAGCGCATCGTCATCGCCCGCGAACTCTACGCGAAAAGCTGAGCGCCCGCACGCTCGGTACGCACCACCCACCTTCAACCCGAAGATCGTGAAGTCCTTCGACATCATTGCCGACATGGGGCACGAACAGCTCGTGCTCTGCCACGACAAGGCCAGCGGATACCGCGGTATCATCGCGATCCACGATACCACCCTCGGCCCGGCGCTCGGCGGCACGCGGTTCTGGCAGTACCAGAGCGACAACGACGCGATCGTCGACGCACTGCGTCTTTCGCGCGGCATGACGTACAAGAACGCCGTGGCCGGCCTCAATCTCGGTGGGGGCAAGGCCGTCATCATCGGTGACAATCGCACGGTGAAGCGCGAGATGATCTTTCGCGCCCACGGCCGGTTCGTGGAGTCGCTTGGCGGCCGCTATGTGACTGCGGAGGACGTCGGGACGAGCACCGCCGACATGGACTTCGTGCACATGGAGACCGACTACGTCGCCGGTCTTGCCACGCGGTCGGGCGATCCGTCGCCGGTCACCGCGCGCGGCGTGTTCCGCGCCATCCAGGCCGCGGCGCGTCAGCGCTGGGGATCCGACGAAGTCGCGGGCCGCACCGTCGCGGTGCAGGGCCTTGGCCACGTCGGGACCTACCTGTGCCGCGAGCTGCACGCCCAGGGCGCGAAGCTCGTCGTCACCGACATCGATCCCAACCGCGTCAAACGCGCCGTCGAGGAGTTCGGCGCTGCCGTCGTCGAGCTCGACCAGATCTACAGCGTGCAGGCCGACATCTTCGCCCCCTGCGCACTTGGCGGCATTCTGAACGACGACACCATCCCCGCGCTCAAGGTGGAAATCGTCGCCGGTGCGGCCAACAACCAGCTGCTCGAGGAGCGCCACGGCGTCGAGATCGAGAAGCGCGGCATCCTCTACGCGCCGGATTTCGTGGCCAACGCCGGTGGCGTGATCAACGTGTACAGCGAACTCGCCGGATGGACGTCGCAACGCGCGCTCCGCAAGGCCGACGAGATCTACGACACCACACTCGGCGTGTTCGAGATTGCGCGGGAGCACGGGATCCCGACGTACGAGGCTGCCGATCGATTGGCCGAACGCCGGCTGCAGGCCGTGGGCGGCCTGGTGCGCACCTGGCCGCAATGGCCGAGGAAGAGCTAGACCGGCGCCCCTGCCGTCGCTCAGCGCGGTGGCGCGAAGTAGGTTCCGAACGCACGGAACCCCGCGCCACCGGTCCGGTCGTCCCGCCTTCCACTCGACCACCCGACTTCCGATGTCCGAGAAGATCCCGATTGCATCCGACCACGCCGGCTACGAGATGAAGGCAAGGGTCGCCGCGCATCTCAGGTCGTTAGGCTTCGAGGTCGAAGACCACGGCACCAATTCGCCGGCGTCGACGGACTACGCCGACTATGCGCATCCGGTCGCCGAAGAAGTCGCATCCGGTGGAGTGAAGCGCGGCATCCTGCTGTGCGGCACCGGGCTCGGCATGTCGTACGCCGCCAATCGTCACGCACATGTGCGCGCGGCGGTCGCCTGGTCGCCCGAGATCGCCGAGCTTTCCCGCCGGCACAACGACGCCAACGTGCTGGTCCTGCCCTCGCGCTTCGTGTCGGAGGGCGAGGCAGAACGCATCGTCGACGCATGGCTCAACACGCCGTTCGAGGGAGGGCGGCACGTCCCCCGCATCGAGAAGATCGAACTCAAGGAGGCTTCGGAATGAACGACTGGCACACGTGGGATCGGTGTCCCCCCGGCCGCGCGCTGCAGGCCACCGACCCCGACATCGCGGCACTCATTGCCGAAGAGACCGACCGCCAGTCGCACGGTCTGGAACTCATCGCCAGCGAGAACTTCGTGTCCCCGGCGGTGCTCGAAGCCATGGGCTCTCCGCTCACCAACAAGTACGCCGAAGGCCTGCCCGGAAAGCGCTACTATGGGGGCTGCGAGGTGGTGGACAAGGTGGAAACGCTCGCGATCGAACGTGCCAAACAGCTCTTTGGAGCCGAACACGCCAACGTGCAGCCGCACTCGGGGGCTTCGGCGAACGCCGCCGTCGCGTTTGCCTTCCTCGAGCCTGGCGAGACCATCCTCGGGCAGGATCTCTCGCAGGGTGGTCACCTCACGCACGGATCCCCGGTCAACTACTCGGGCAAGACCTATCGTGCGGTCCACTACGGCCTCGACGATCGGGGATACATCGACTACGACATGTTGCGCGATGTTGCACGCCGCGAAAAGCCGCGCATGATCATCGCGGGCGCCAGCGCCTATGCCCGCACCATCGACTTTGCGAAGTTTGCCGAGGTCTCGCGCGAGGTCGGGGCCATCCTCATGGTCGACATGGCACACATTGCCGGCCTCGTGGCGACCGGCCACCATCCCTCGCCCATCCCGCACGCCGATGTCGTCACCTCGACCACGCACAAGACGCTGCGCGGTCCGCGTGGAGGGCTGATCCTCAGCACCGCGCGCCACGCCAAGGCGATCGACAAGGCGGTCTTCCCCGGCCTGCAGGGCGGCCCGCTCGAACACGTCATTGCGGCCAAGGCGGTGGCTTTCAGGGAAGCGCTGGCGCCGTCGTTTGGAGTGTACTGCGGCCAGGTGGTCGCCAACGCTCGCGCTCTGGCGGCGGCGCTGATGGCGCGCGGATACCAGCTCGTATCGGGTGGCACGGACAACCACCTGATGCTGGTCGATCTGCGCAACAAGGGGCTCACCGGCAAGGCGGCGGAGCAGGCGCTGGACAAGGCGGGCATCACGGTCAACAAGAACACCGTGCCGAAGGAGACCCAGTCGCCCTTCGTGACGAGCGGCATTCGCATCGGCACGCCGGCGGTGACAACCCGTGGCATGCAGGAACCGGCCATGCAGCGCATCGCGGAGCTGATCGACACGGTGCTCATGGCGCCGGAGGACGCCGCCGTGCACGCGAAGGTGCGTGAGGGCGTGATGGAGCTCACGCGCGCGTTCCCGCTCTATCGCTGACCGTACCACGCCCGTCCCCCGCAGCCCGACATCGGGGCGAGGCGGACGGGCGGCGTACGGCGGTGATGTTCCCGAGCGGTGGGACCGGCGCGGGGCGAACCTGGGCGGCTACGGCCGCGGGACCATCTTCCAGAACGCGATGCCGCTCGCCTGCTGTCCCACGTCCACCGTGCCCACGCGTTGCTTGGCCACGAGGTCGAACACATCGACCTTGCCCGGAGCCGCGCCCACGCCTTCCGAGCTGACAAACGCGTAGCGCGAATCGGGACTCACGGCCACGCCGTGCCCGATCGTCGTGCTGAGCTTGTCGCGGTACACGCTCTGCCCGGTGGCAAGGTCGATCATCTCGAAGCCGGCGCCCTTCTTCAGGGTCGCGAGCAGGAACTTGCCGTCAGGCGTTACGGCGAGGTTGTAGGGCCCCACACCGGTCTGGAACCGCCGCACCACACGCCACGAGGCAGCGTCCACTTCGAGGATCTGGTCGGCCTTGTTGCAGGCCACGTAGACGAGCGAGCCGGTGGCCGCAGGCTGCGCCCACGTCGGCGAACACGTGGCCGTCATCGACGCCCCGTGCCCCTCGCGGTTGTCCGTCGCGGCCATCGCATGTCCGGCGTGCTCCGGCGCCTTCACCAGGCCTTCCTTGCCCTTGGCCAGCGAAAACATCGCCGACACTTCGTAGGTGCGCGTGTCGAGCTCGACGAGCATGTCGTCCATCATGCACCCCGAGTAGTGCCTGGTGCCGGCGTGGTTGAACCGGCTGCCGTGAGGCATGACGCACGTCGTCGTTTGGGCGACCTCGGTGTTGGTCGGGGTGTAGACCACCGAGATCGACGACGGCACCATCTCCCCGTGCAGGTTGAAGTTCGCGGAGAACGTGTACAGGCCGTCGGGCGTCACGTCGATCGAGGCGGGGAAATAGCCCAGCACCGTTGGCGGGCCGACCAGCGTATCCGGGCCGAGCGCGTACTTCCAGAACTTTCCGTCGGGCGTGCCGTGGCCGGTGGTCATGAAGAGCCACTTTCCGTCGGGAGAGATCTGCAGCCCGTGCGGGCCCTCCATCTCCGTCGCCTCGATGCCGATCGGGATCGCCTTCTCCACATGCGCACCGTCCGGTCCGAACCGGATGCGGTAGATCATGTCCGCGGACTCGGCGCCGACGTAGGCGAAGTAGTCCGCCGTCGGGGCGCTACTTCCGGGCGGCGCGGGTGGCAGCTCCTTTGGCCTGGACACAGCCGGAGGTGTCGACCGCGCGCGCTGCGCCGTGGAGTGTTCTGGCGTCAGGGCGATCAGTCCGGCTGCCGCAGCACTCGCGAGGAGAGTCTGGGAGAGCAGGGGCCAACGCATACGAGTCACCGCTGCAACGGGTTCGTTCGCTGCACCGCGCGGCTCAGCCCGCGGATGCCGCTTCCACCACCGAGGGAAGGTTAATGCCGGGGCCGCAAGGCGTCAGGGCGAGCTGCGGCGACGGCACTGGCCCTGATCGCCAGGGGTCAGTGCGCGAGGCGACGGGCTCGCGGCCGTCGGCGGCTACTCCTTTTCCCTGACACGCCCCTCGGCGACGACGCGCCAGCCGCTACCGGAGCGCGGCACGAGCTTGTAGGCCATCTCGAACGCAAACGGCTCCTGCCCGGATCCCGTCGATGCCGCGTACAGCTCGGAACGAAGGTTCATGCGCAGCGTGTCGCCGGTGCCGCGGTAGATGGGCGTCGCGCGGATCAGGTAGCCGCTCCGTTCCACCGGGCAGAGCGGGGCGCGCTGCGCCGAACTGCGCTGCGGTGTACACGAGCCGTGCGTGAGGCCGGCCCGTTGCAGAGCCGCGCCTAACGACTCAGGCATCGCGTCGCCGCCGTCGAGACCTGCGCCGGCGGGAAGGAGCTGCGGATGCGTCACCAGGAAGAGGTCAGGCCCCACGTCGAACGCCGCCCGGATCGCCGCGTCGTACACGGCCACTTCCTCTGCCACACTGAGTCCGGCGACCGGCAGGCCGTTCGATCGCGAGGTGTCGGGTCGATCGGCCGGCGCCTGACAGGCGGCCAGCGCGGCGAGAACGAGCAGCCGATGCATCACGTCAGCGCGGTCTTCACTACGAACCAGACGTTGGCGGGCCGTTCGGCGAGTCGACGCATGTACCACGGAAACCAGTTGGCGCCGTAGCTGATCAGGCAGCGCACGCCGACACCGCTCGCGGCGAGGCTGCGCTGCTCGGCTGACCGGATCCCGTAGAGCATGTGCACCTCGAAGCGATCCTTCGTCAGCTGCATGGAACGCGCGCGGCCGACGAGCCGGTTCACGATGTTCATGTCGTGCGTCCCGAAGATGGGCAGCGCCTCGCCGCGGCTGGACGCGTCCAGCATCGTCTCGCCGAGCGAAACAAACGCGGCGTCGGTATCCCGCTTGGCCGGAAAGGCCACCTGGGGAGGCTCGGCGTACGCGCCCTTCACCAGGCGGATGATCGGCTTGAGCGGGAGCAGGCGCTCCAGATCCTTCGGCGTGCGATACAGGTAGGCCTGCAGGGCGAGCCCGGTGCCGGGGTGGCTCGACTTGATGTGTTCGTAGACCTCGAGCGTGCGATCGACATAGGACGAGTCTTCCATGTCGATCCAGATGAAGGTGCCATGCGCGGCCGCGGCCTGCGCGATGGCGCCCACCTGGCGCACGCATTCCTTTACGCTCGTGTCCAGCCCCAGCTGCGTGGGCTTGATGGACAGAACCGTCGGAAGCCCGCGGGCAGCAATCGCGGCGAGCGCGGCGATGTAGTGATCGCGCACCTCATCGGTGTTTCGCTCGCCGGTGAGCGATTCGCCGAGCCGCGTGATGATGGTCCCGATGCTGGAGCGTGCGAGTGTGTCTGCAGCGCCCAGGGCGTCAGTGAGTTCCTCGCCGGGCATGAACTTCTTCACCGCCTGCCGTGCGAATCGGCGCTGCGTGAGTTGCCGGGCGAGCCACTGGCTGCGGGATGCGCGGAGGAGGGCAGTGCGGGCGAGCGACATGGGCTTGAGGCGAGAAGGGACGCGCGAGAAGCTAACGCGGTGTCCTGAGCCCGCGAGGTGTGGTGGGCTCGCGGTCGTGGCTGCTCGTCCGTTCGTCGAGGGCGAGCGTGATGTGGCGGCGCGGCGTCACCGGTCGACGGCGCCCGTCACGGCAGGACCTTCAGTTGTTCGTTGATGGCCTTGCGCAGCTGGCTCTCCAGCAGCCCGCTGCTCCCGCACTGGACCGGTGTGTTTGACGTTCCCGCGTTGTCCTGCGCGCTCGCGACCAGTGCGATCCGCAGGTCGGTGGTGTGGTCAGGCGCCGGAGCGAGCATGAGCAGGAGCGGCATGTGCACGCGATGCGAGTCTGCCCGGGGGCCGGTCATCGACTGGCCACATTCGAGGTACCGGGACAGCGCGGTGCCGGCAAGGTTGCGATTGCGCATCAACTTCACCGCACCCACCAGCCCGGCGACCGAATCACTCACGTCGATCGGGATCCGCAGGTTGTTCAGCACCAGCGAGGCGGCGACGAACACTCTGTGGGGCGGCGCCTGAACGCGCTGCACGTCGCCGATCGTGTCCATCACAATCTGCGCGCCAAAGGCCGGTAGCGCGATGCGCATCCGGGAGTTCTGCGCGGAGATCGGCCCTGCCGTCGCGAGCAGGGCCAGGCCGGCGAGCCCGAGCCACCAATGACCGTTCATGCTGCGCTCCACCGTACGGGCGGTTGAACGTCCGTCGAACCAATCCATGATTTCGCGCGGATGGCGTTCCGGCAAGGCGGCGCGGGCGACTCGTACGCACTGCGCGCCACGGTCGGGTAGTGGGTCAGTTGCCCACTACCCACGGTCGCGGTCGAAGGTCTCCAGCGACAGGCGGTATCACGCGGCGCGGACCTCGCTCATCAGGGCCAGGACGTTGCCCTCGGTGTCACGGAGAAACACCATCCACAGCTCGTGGTCCGGAAGCCTCGCGATGAGATGCGGCGTGTCAATGAACTCCGCGCCGCGCTCCTCGAGCGTTCGGAACGCGTGCTGGATGTCCGGCACCTTGTAGTAGAGCACCGACGCCGGGTGATCGAACTGGCCCGACTCGGCGGTCGAGAGCATGAGGCGGACGCCGCCACACGCGAGGAACGAGAGCGTGGGGCCGGCGTCGAACAGGTGCTGAAAGCCGAGCACGTCGCGATAGAAGGCACACGCGCGCGGCACATCGGTCGCGCGAATGGCGACCTGGCCGATGGGGCCGATCGAGAGGTCACTCGGCATCTGTCGCCTCCACGATAGTTAGCTTGGCTAACTAACCTGAGGCCCCACCGGGCGCGCCGCAAGCAGGCCTGGTCATGTGCGGCGTGCGTGTGTGCGCGACTGGCCTCCGCCGCGTCGGCCGCGCGCCAGCGCCGACTCGCCCTTACGGCCGCGGTCTCCGCTGTGCCGCGGCCTTTTCCACGAGCCGGCGCAGTTCCCGGATCGGCTCGGGGTTGTCGTCGACCTGCAGCCGAAGCACCACGTCGTTGTGCAGCCAGACTCCGCCGTCCTTCTTCACGATGAGCATGGCGGCGGATTGCATGCCGCGCGTGTCTCCACCGGCGGCCTGTCCGGCCTCGAGGGCGGCCAGCAGTCGCAGCGACAGATGCCCCTCCGTGCGCTCGAATGCTGTCACCATGTCGCGCACCACCGCCTCGCCCGCGAGGATGTTCCCCTGCGCCGAGGCAAACTTGCCGTAGGCGTGTCCGGCCCAGGCGCTGGCCCGCGGGCCCGTGTAGGTCGCGACCTCGCCCTGCGCATTCATGACCGAGAACTGGCGCCCCTCCTTGGTCCAGCGATCGGGGATCGGATCGGGGTCCGCCGTCCAAACGCGCTTGACGACATCGGCGGGCTTCACCCCTTGGCGCAGCAGGGTCAACGCCTGTGGGCCGTAGCTCACGTCCACGATGGCCTGCGTCGCGACGACGCCGACGCCGGCCTCGGCCCACAGCACGCCATTGCCGACCGAAAATACGCGCGACTGCCGCGCCACCCACCTCGCCGGTCGCCGGGTCGAAGCCAAGGATCGAAAAGGTGGCCACCGGCGGCCACGGCGTTGCCACGGTGACCTGGGCCCCGGCGGGCCTAACGACGAACGCGGAAAGGCAGAGGAGGGCCGCGAGCGCGTATCGGGCTGCTTGCATCGGCGTGGCCAGAGAGTGAGGTAGCGCCCCGGACCCGGGGATCGCTGAACCCCGGAGTCTCCCTCGGTCGCGCGGCGACGTCAAGCGCGATGCACGTGGCGCCGACACTCAGGAGATCGCAGCGCCTCGTGGGTTGTGCCGTCGTGACGGAACGCCCATCTTACCCCGCGTTCGGAGCCGGGCGGGGCGGCGGCTGGTCACTTTCTCTTCACGAAAGGAACTCGTCGAAATCGTGCCCGAACTTGCCTTTCGGGAAGGTGTGTGGGACCAGATTCGCGTGCGTGAGACCCGTTTTCACGAACGCGCGTATCTGTTTGTGCTTGCCGCCCTGGAGTTCCAGCAGTCCCGCCTGCCAGAGCGACGTCACATCAACGGCCGCGAGCTGTCCTCGGCGGTTCGGGACCTCGCCATCGAGCGCTTCGGCGTGACGGCCCGCCTGGTGCTCGAGCACTGGGGCGTCACCACCACGAGCGATGTCGGCGACATCGTGTTCACCATGGTCGAGCTGGGCCTCCTGATGAGCCAGCCGTCCGACACGCGTTCCGATTTCGCCGACGTGTTTGCCTTCGACACCGCCTTCGAATCCTCCTACCCCTGGAGCGCCGCGCACCTGAGCGGCGCGTAGGCGACTCCCCATTCCCGCGCCGGGAGGCGCGCACAACGCAATGAACGAACTCACCTCATGCATCAAGTGTGGCAAGGGCGTGCTTCTGCCACTGAGCGACTACGGACGCGATGGCGCCCCGATCACTTACAAGGCGTGGGTCTGCAGCAATCCCGAGTGCGGGTTCAACATCCGCATCGACAACGGGGAGATCTCGTTTGGCCGCACCGTCGGCCAGTCGCAGAAGTAACGCCACCACCGCCGGCCGCCCTGGCGGCCGGTCCCGCCCCGTATCGCCATGCAGGTCTCGGTCCTGACGGCCGTGCAGTCCGCGGCTCGTGACCGCCTGGAGATCGAAGCCGGAACCCCTTCGTTCGAGCTGATGCGGCGCGCAGGTCAACGCGCAGCCAACACGCTGGTCGAACGTTTCCTTCCCGAGTGTGCCCGCGGCATCTGCATCTTCGTGGGCGCTGGCAACAATGGTGGAGATGGATGGGTCATCGCCCGCGAATTTCTCGGGCGAGGCTTTCGCGTGTCCGTCGTGATCGTCGCCCCGCCGGTCACCGGCGATGCGCGCCGTGCGATGGCGGAGGTGGACCTGGCGACCCTTCAGCCCATCGTCGCACCGGGACTCGTGGTGGACGCGATCCTTGGAACCGGCGCCCGCGGCACGCCGCGGCCCGAGGTGAACGAGGCCATTGCGCAGATCGCGGCCCTGCGCGCCGGTGGGGCGCGCGTCGCGTCCATCGATGTGCCCACCGGTATCGACGCCACGACAGGACAGTGCGAAGTCGCCGTCGGCGCCGACCTCACGGTGTGCCTTGGCCACTGGAAACGTGGTGTGCTGGCCCGCCGCGACCGCACTGGTGCCCTGGTCCTCATCGACATCGGACTCCGTCGCTACGTCGACGGCAGCGATGCCGTCCACGGGTCGACCGGTCAAACCCCAGCCGTGCCCGAGGCGTTGTTCGTGGATGCGGACGCGGTCCAACACATGGTGCCGCGCATCGGCGCGCTCGATCACAAGGGCGCGCGCCGGCGTCTCCTGATCGTGGGGGGTGCCGAGGGCATGGCCGGGGCCAGCGTGCTGGCCGCACGCGCGGCCCTGCGCAGCGGCATCGGCATGATTCGCTTCTGCGCCCACCCGTCGAGTCATGTGGCGCTACAGGCCGCCTGTCCCGAAGGCGTCGTCATCCCGTGGCCAACCCGAATCGAGCACACGACCGCCGCCCTGAGCTGGCCACACGGACTCCTGATCGGGCCGGGATTCGGCGTCGACCGCGACGCCCGCGAACGCGCCGAGCGCTGGCTCGAGGCGTGGCGCGGACCGGTAGTGGTGGACGCCGACGTGTTCACCGCCTTCGCCGGAGACACGGGTACGTTGGCCTCGCTGCTGTCCGGCCGCCCCGCGGTTGCGACGCCGCACGTCGCCGAAGCCGGACGCCTGCTCGGCGTGACGACGGGCGCCGTCCTTGCCGATCCATGGCACGTCGCGGAGCAACTCGCCACCCAGCTGCAGGCAACCGTCCTGCTCAAAGGCGTGCCCACACTCGTCGCGGCTCCGGATCGCCCATGCCTGGTGGTCGCTCGCGGCACTCCAGCCCTGGGGACCGGAGGGAGTGGCGATGTGCTTGCCGGCGTCATCGCCACGCTCCTTGCGCAGGGCGTGCCCCCGCAGGAATCGGCTGCTGCCGGAGCGTTTGTGCACGGTCGTGCGGCCGAGATTGCCGGGGTAGGCCGACCCGTGCGTGGCGTTACGCTTGAGGACGTGATCCATTCGATTCCGGAGGCGTGGCGCCTCGTGCCCGATCGCCTCGGCGATCATGAGTTGGCGGTTCTCCCCCAGGTCGGCGAGGACTGACATGGCCCACCTGACGCGCACCACGACGCTGGGGCCCGGTCGCGAGTTCGACCTGATCCGCGCGATGCTCGAGATCTGGGGGCCGATGGCGGCGGGGATCGGCGATGACGCCGCCATCGTCGAGGTCCCTGCGGGCCAGCAACTGGTCGTGAGCACGGATAGTTCGGTGGAAGACGTGCACTTCCGACGGCGCTGGCTCGCCCCGGAGGAAATCGGCTACCGGGCCACGCAGGCTGCGCTGAGCGATCTGGCGGCGATGGCAGCATCTCCGCTGGGGTTCGTTGTGGCGCTTACGCTCCCGCGAGCCTGGCATGCTGAACTGCCGGCCCTCGCTTCGGGCATTGGCCAGGCCGCGCACGAAACGGGTGCGACGATCCGTGGCGGCGATTTGACCAGCGGGTCGTCGCTCTCCATTACGGTTACCGTCCTCGGTGCGGCCAGCGCGCCGCTGGGACGCGCTGGCGCTCAGCCCATGGACCAGCTGTACGTGACCGGCGCCCTGAGCGGGCCGCTGCGCGCGGTTCGCGCGTGGGAGCGCGGAACGCCACCCTCCGCATGGTGCCGCGATCGGTTTGCGCGACCGCGGGCGCGCCTGCGCGAGGCGCGATGGCTCGCTGCGCGCGGTGCCCACGCGATGATCGACATCTCCGACGGTCTGGCTTCGGAACTCGAACACCTGGCAAGCGCCGGCCGGTTCGAGCTTCGCGTTGACGTGGACCGCATACCATGTGGCGATGGCGGGTCGTGGCGCGAAGCACTCGAAAGCGGTGAGGAGTACGAACTGCTCGTGGCGATGCCACGTGAGGTCGACGTCGACGCGTTTGCGCGGACATTCGGCATCCCGATCACGGCCATCGGCCACGTGCGCCAGGCGGAGAGCGCGATGGTCGTGGCGACGCACGGTGGGGTGCGCGTTGACCTCGCCCGAGGCCACGACCACTTTTCGACGTGATGCGCACGCTGTTCACACTGCTCACGATCGCCGTGGCTACGCCGCTGCTTGGGGCGAGCGTCATCGTGGGTGCCCTGATGAGGCTCCCCGATCGTCCGGGGGGACTGTTTGACCGGGTGCCGCGCGCGTGGGCGTGGTTGATCCTCAAGGCGGCCGGCGTGCGCGTGGTGGTGCATGGCGAAGATCGGATCGCGGGTCGCGAGGCGAACGTCTTCGCCGCGAACCACGTGAGCTGGTTCGATGTGTTCGTGATGGCAGCGGCGCTGCGCCACTACAAGTTCATTGCCAAGGCGGAACTCGAGCGCATTCCGATCTTCGGGCGTGCGGTGCGCGCGGCCGGCTTCATCTTCATCGACCGGAACAATCGCAAGGCGGCCTTCGCAGGCTATGAGGCGGCCGCCGATCGGATGCGTGACGGATTCTCGGTGATCGTGTATCCCGAAGGGACACGCGGCGCGAGCTACGCGTTGCGCCCGTTCAAGAAGGGACCGTTCGTGCTCGCGATCGCCGCCGGCGCCCCGGTGGTTCCGACGATCGTCCACGGGACGCGCGAGGTGCAGGCTGCGGGGAGTTTCTTCATCCGCTCCGGCGTGGTTCATCTGCACTTTCTGGATCCAGTGCCCACGGCGGGGCTCTCCTACGACGACCGCGATCGCGTCGCCCGCCTCACGTGGGATCGCATGGCGGCGGCGATGGAGTCGTTGCACGGCGTGCGCTCGACCGCGCCGGGCCCGGCGCTCGATTCGTCCGACATCGTCCCATTGCCGCCCGACACGGCGCGGCCCCTCACCCATCAGTCCACCTGACACCCGCTCCGCATGTCATTCATCGTTGACGTTCACGCCCGCGAGATCCTCGACAGCCGCGGCAATCCGACGGTAGAGGTCGATGTCACCCTCGAGAGCGGCGCCGCGGGCCGCGCGGCCGTGCCGAGCGGCGCATCGACGGGTGAACACGAGGCGCTCGAACTCCGCGACGGCGATGCCCGGCGCTACCTTGGCAAAGGCGTCACCAGGGCGGTGCGCAACGTCATCGAGAAGATCGGACCCGCGCTGCGGGGAATGGAAGCCGCCGATCAGATCGGCGTCGACCGCCACATGATCGAACTCGACGGCACCGCCAACAAAGGTGCGCTTGGTGCGAACGCGATTCTTGGTGTCTCGATGGCGGTCGCGCGCGCTGCCGCGGTGGAGAGCGGACTCCCGTTGCATCGGTACCTGGGCGGGCCGCTCGCGCGCACGTTGCCGGTGCCACTCATGAACATTCTCAACGGCGGTGCGCACGCGTCCAACACCGTCGACTTCCAGGAGTACATGGTGGTTCCGGTCGGCGCAAAAACGTTCGCGGACGGACTCCGCATGGGCGCCGAAGTGTTTCACTCGCTCAAGAAAGTCCTCACGAAGCGCAAGCTCGCGACAAGCGTGGGAGACGAAGGTGGGTTTGCCCCCGACCTGGCGAGTGACGAAGACGCGCTGAAAGTGATCATCGAGGCGATCGAGGCGGCGGGTTTCGCGCCGGGAAAGCAGGTGGCCATCGCGCTCGACTGCGCGGCGTCGGAGCTGTTCAAGGGCGGCAAGTACACGTTCAAGAAGAGCGGCGGCGGAACCCGCGACGCCAAGGGCATGGTCGAGCTTTACGCCAAATGGCTCGAGGAATACCCGATCGTCTCGATCGAAGACGGCCTCGCCGAAGACGACTGGGATGGCTGGGCCGCGCTGACGACGGCGCTCGGCGACCGCGTACAGCTCGTCGGAGACGACTTGTTTGTCACCAACACCGAACGCCTTGCGCGCGGTATCGAGAATGGCGTGGGGAACGCGATCCTCGTCAAGGTGAACCAGATCGGCACACTCACCGAAACGCTCGAATCAATCGAGATGGCGCGCGCGGCCGGCTACCTGTCGATCATTTCGCATCGCAGCGGTGAAACCGAGGACACGTTCATCGCTGACCTGGCCGTGGGCACCGGCGCCGGACAGATCAAGACCGGAAGCGCGTCGCGCACCGATCGCGTGGCCAAATACAATCAGCTGCTTCGCATCGAGGAGCAGCTAGGCGACCTCGCCGAGTATCCGGGCGGCGCGATCTTCGGACTGTGACGCGACTCCTGGGCATCGGTGCGCTGGTCGCGGCGATTTACTTCGCCGTGCAGGGTGGGGAGTTCTCCACCGTGGACCTCTGGCGCCAGCGCGCGCGCGAGACGCTGCTGCGGCGCGCCATCGATTCCCTGCGGCATGACATCGATTCGCTCACCACATTGCGTCGGCAGTTGCAGAGCGATCCGGTCGTGCAGGAACGCGTTGCACGTGAGGTGTACGGTATGGTGCGTGGTGACAAGGAGTTGCTCTATCGGTTCGTCGATACCACGCGGTCCAAACCTTGACTTCGAGAGGGCGCCCGGTAGATTCCGCGCTCCTGACGCGGGGTGGAGCAGCCTGGTAGCTCGTCGGGCTCATAACCCGAAGGTCGCGGGTTCAAATCCCGCCCCCGCTACTCAAGTTCGTCACAATCAAGCAGCCGGCGATGCAGATCGCCGGCTGCTTTTTGCTTCCCTTGCGACTGGAGCGAAACGGCATACGCCGCTTCTTCTTGAGCCCTGCCGCGCTCGATGAGGATGTCGCGCTACGGATCCTCGAACCGGGGCGTTCGCTGCGGATCACGAGATGCCGCCAAGGCCCTCGTACACGAACGTCGTCTTGGTCCCTGACGCGAAATGCGGCAGTCCGCCGGTGCCCATCTTGAGGATCTCCACGGCGAGCACGGGGTCCGTCGTGTCCACGGCCAGACCGACGACGTTGTTCCCCGGGTCCGTCGAGCCCGGAGCTCCGCCCGGCCACATCTCGTAGTCGAGCACGTAGCCGGCGCGCGCGAAGTCGAAGTTCTGCGGCAGGTACTGCGCGAGGCCCGTAGGCACCTGACCGACACCGGTCTCCGTCGGCCAGGCACCGCGATCCTGTCGGAAGTTGAGCACGGCGTCGCGCACGACCCGCACGTCAGCCAATGCGGAACGTGCCTGCGCCTTCTTCCGGATGTGGTTGTACCTCGGCAACGCGATCCGGACCAACAGGCCAAGGACGATGATGACGGTGAGCAGCTCGACGAACGAGAAACCGCGGCGAGGCTTCACGGGACGATCCCTCGGGTCTGCGCGGAGTCGCTTCCGGGAGCGACCGGCGCCGCGTCGCCACTCCGGAACGTGAGCTGGCTGGAATCGACGGAGAGCCGCAGCTCGAACGTGTCACCAGCGGTGGAGTACATCATGGACGGCTCCGAGACACCGGCGTCGAGGAGAGTGGTGGGCAGGCGGTGATACTGCTGGCGAAATGACTCGACGCGGCGCGAGGCGAGCAGGAGCGTCAGGCGGGCGCTCGTTGCCCGGCGCTCAGCAGTCGGCACGCCAACGTCGTCCCCCGGACGTGGAACGGGTACGACCCAGGTGGCCACGCACAGCGCGACCCCAACGGCCTGAATCACCCGGCGTCGTCGTGGGTCGACAACGCGTTGCGCCCGCTCCCGCTCCCGTTCCTTTCGCTTTTCCTCCGCGAACTCGCTCACCAGCGACTGCACCACGTGTTCCGTGCGCGGGGCTGGGGAGTTTGCGGACCGAGACTCCGGGGGATGCATTGGGTGGAGCGAGGTGCGACGGGTGTGCGGGACTAGGCCTGACGGGAGAAGCTGACTAATGTTCGACTCCCCTCGGGGGCGTTTGGCTGGGTAGCTCAGGTGGTTAGAGCACGGCACTCATAATGCCGGGGTCGTGGGTTCGAGTCCCACCCCAGCTATTATCGGGCGCTGCGACAGGAACTGTTGCGGCGCCCCTGTTGTTCGCGGCTCGAACGTGACCGGGGACTAGACGATCATCATCGCACGGCATTTCGAAGCGCTTGTCGTGCCGCGGGCCGTGGCTCAGGCAGGCGTATCGAATAGCCGATACTGCCAGCGATCGGGTCGCGAGAATGGCTGGGGTAGGCTCGATGGCCCCGTGTCGATCGGGTGCGATGCGAGTCACACGTTTTCCGTATCGCCGTCCTGAACCGCGCCTCGTGATCGCTTCCGCACTCACCCGCTGGCTACGGCGCCGCGCCATTCCGCTGGCATGGCTCGGCGTGGTCGCGTGCTCGGGCGACGGTCCGACGCCGCCACCTTCCGTGGCGCGCATCGAACTGAGCACGACCATGCTCGCGCTACGGGTGGGTGGGTCACAGCCCGTGCAAGCGCGCGCCCTTGACGCGCGAGGCAATGTGCTGCCTGGGGTCGCCGTTGCCTGGCAATCGTCCGACGCCACGGTGGCCGGCGTCAGCGCGAGTGGCGTGGTGACGGCGGTCGGCGCTGGTCAGGCGGTGATCAGCGCAAGCGCCGGCACCACCACCGCGATCATTGCAGTCGATGTCGCGCTCGTTCCGGTCTCCCGCATCGTGTTCTCGGGAAGCGTGGCCGAGCTGCTTCTGGGCCGCCAGTCGACGTTCAGGATCACCGCGCTGGACTCGCTCGGCGCCGAGGCCGCGGGCTGGACGCGCACGTGGAGCACGGACGATCCCTCGATTGCAACGGTTGACGCCACCGGCCGCGTGACGGCGCTGCGCGCGGGGTCGACCACCATACGCGTGCGCGTGGACACGCTCACCGCATCCCAGACGTTGCGGGTTGCGGGTGCTCTGGACCTCGCCGTGACCGGACTCTCGTTCGTGCAGGTCGTGCAGAACGATTCGAACACGGTACCCATCATTCGCAACGGCGGCCTGCCCGTGGCCGTGAACGTCTACCTCACGGCGGACGCCGCGATTGCGCCAGACGCGTGGGTGCGGGTGCGGTGCGGTGAGGGGGCAGCGGTGCGCTGGGAAGACAGTGCGCGCGTCGACGCGGCGCTGCCGTCGATCGCGACCGGCGACGCGCCCGCCGCGCAGCTGGTGATGCCCAACGCGCGGCTGACTCCGACCTTCCAGTGTCATGCCGAGGTCGACGCGGAGCAGTTGGTCCCTGATACGCTGCGGGCCAACAATCGCTTTCCGCGCACGGGGGCGAGTCCGGTCATCACGCTCGACGTGCCGCCGCTGGAGGTCACCTTCGTGCCCGTCGTGCTCGCCGGCGACGGCGGAACGATCGGCAACGTGACCGCGGCGAACCTCGATCAGTACCTCATCACCGCGAGGCAACTGCTCCCGCTGGGCCGCATCAACGCGCGCGTCGGGCAACCCTTCACCACCAACACGGTGTTCGCGAACGGCGGTGATGCCGCGTGGCGCTCGATGCTGCGTGAGCTGGAAGGGAAGCGCGTCGTTGATGGTTTTCGCGGTCACTACTACGGCGTGGTGCGACCCGGCGCCGGCGTCACCAACGTGACGTTTGGTGGATTCGGCTTCATCTCGGGTTGGACGGCGCTCAGCATCCAGGTCGGGTGGTTCAATCGAGAACCTCAGGCGCGGGAGACTGTCGCCCACGAGCTGGGGCACAACTTCGGCCGACCGCATGCACCCTGCGGAAACCCTGCGGGTCCCGATCCCTTGTTCCCGTACGTGGACGCCCAGATCGGTGCACACGGCTGGGACGTGTATTCGGGCGCGCTTGCGGGGGGCAGGGTGCGAGCGATCGGGGGTGATGCCCGCGATCTGATGAGCTATTGCCGCCCGATCTGGATCAGCGACTACACGTACCGCCGCATGATTGCCGGGCGTCAGGCCCTCGCCGGTGCGCTCGCCGTGCCCGCCGGTCCGGCGCTGCTGGTACGCGGTGAACTTGGCCGCAACGAAGCGCTGATCGACCCGCTCTTCCGCCTGGAATCGGTGCCGACACCCCAGCCGAGGCCGCCAGCCGCGGAGAGTATCGTCATCGAAGTGATCGATGCGCGCGGCGTGGTCGTGGGCACACAGCGCGCGGCGCTCCTGCAGCCAGACCACGGTGGGCCCCCGTCGTTTGTCGCCGTCGTGCCGGTGAACGCTGGCAATGAAGCGCTTCGTGTGCGCGTGGCGGCGCGCGGCCTCACCGCGGAGCGACGAATCGACGCCGGCGGCGCGCCCGTGGTGCGCATGGAGCGCGACCAACGCGGCACGCATGTTCGCTGGGACGCGCGCGAGGCCTCGCACGTGCTGGTGCGCGACGGGAGTACTGGCGAACTGTTGGCCTTCGGTCAGGGCGGTCGCCTCGACCTGCCGGCAGCCCCGCGCCGCCTGCAGCTGGCGTTCAGCAATGGCGGCAGCACCAGCGTGGTTCGTTGACCCACATTGCCTCGGCGCGTGATGCCTGAAGCAACGGACGCGCTCGCGGTGATCCTCGTCGACCGGGCGTGCGATGTCTGACCCAACGGAAGCGCTCGAGGTCATCCTCGTGGACGCGGACGATCGCCCGATCGGGGTGTGCGAAAAGCTCGACGCGCACCGACGTGGATTGCTTCATCGCGCCGTCTCGGTGTTTGCCTTCGCACCGGACGGTCGCCTGCTCGTGCAGCAGCGCGCTCGCGCGAAGTATCACTCGGGTGGCCAGTGGTCCAATACGGCGTGCACGCACCCGCGCATCGGAGAGTCGCTCGAAGGCGCCGCGCGTCGTGGCGCGCGCGAGGAACTCGGAATCGAGCTGCACGCGCTGCAGCATGCGTGGTCGTTCACCTATCGCGCGACGGTTGGCGATGGCCTGGTCGAACACGAGCTCGACCATGTATTCATCGCCGAAGTTCGGGACGCAGCGCGTCCGGCGCTCGGCGAGGTCGAGGCCGTGGACTTCGTCTCGCTGGAGGCCGTGATCGAGGCGGCCGTGCAGCACCCGGAATCCTGGACGCCCTGGTTTCGGCTGCTGATCCGCGACGTCGCGGCGTGGCGTGCGATCGCATCTCGTGCGGCACCGGGGGCGTAAGACGAAGCGGCCGCCCAGTGTGTGGGCGGCCGTTCGAAACAGATGTAAAGCGTGTTCAGGGAATGGCGATCCGTTTGATCACGGCGTGCGAGAGGCCGCCCTTGTCAGTGGCCGTCAGCGTAACGTCGAAGGTGTCCGGGTACTCGCCCGACGAGATGAAATACACGGCGATCGAGCCGGTCTTGGCCGGTCGGCCGACCGTGTTCGACCACGCGAAGGTGAGGTTCGCCGTCCCGCCGTCATCTGTCGATGCCGCTGCGTCGAGCACGCACTTGCTGGTGCGCGTGGTCTTCACGCACGAGATCGTGAAGTTCGCAACGGGCGCGGCGTTCGTGGGCGGCGGAGGCGGAGGAGGAGGCGGCGGTGACCCACCGCCCTTGATCGCCTGCACCTGCAGCAGCCGATTAGGCGTTCCCACCGGCAGCTTGCCCACCTGACCGGAGACCGTAAGCGCGAGCAGAGCGCTCGCGACCGTGGCCGGGGACGCGCCTGGGTTGGCGCTCAGGTAGAGCGCGGCCGCGCCCGCCACGTGTGGACTCGCCATCGAGGTGCCCGTGGCCAGCGTCGTCGCGGTCGCGCTCCAATTCCAGGCCGAGCGGATGTCGACACCGGGCGCGTAGAGGTCGACGCACGCACCGGAGTTGGAAAAGACGGCGTGGTTGCCCTTGAGGTTCAAGGCAGCCACCGTGAGCGCCGCGGGCGTGCTCGCCGGCGACTCGGAGCACGCGTTGACCGCGCTGTTCCCCGCGGCGACAGCGGTGGTGACACCGGCGCTGATCAGCGCGTTGGTGGCCTGGTTGATGGCCGCGCTGTACGAGCCACCGAGGCTGATGTTGGCGACGGCGGGTGCGACCCGATGGCTGGCCACCCAGTTGATGCCGGAGATGACCTGGGCGTCGGTGCCGTTCCCCGTGCAGTCGATGACGCGCACGGGATGCAGCGTTGCCTGACGAGCGACGCCGTAGCTCGTACCGCCCGCGGTGCCGGCGACGTGCGTACCGTGGCCGTGGCAGTCGTTGGCGTTGCCACCCGGGGTGATGGCGTCGAACCCATTGCCCAGCCGACCGGTGAACTCGGTATGTGTCAGGAAGATGCCGGTATCGATGATGTAGATGTGGACGCCGGCGCCGGAGTTTGGCGCGTTGAAGGAACTGTTCAGCGGGAACGCCGGCTGATCGATGCGATCGAGGCCCCACGACAGGGCTGTTGCGTTGGTGCGAACGACGAGATTGGGCTCGACGAACCGGACGTGGCGGTTGGCGCGAACGCGCCGCAAGGCATCGGGGCCGCCGCGGAACGCAAACCCGTGCAGGGCGTCGCTCCACTTGGCCATGATGGCGGCGCCTTCCTGCGTGGCTTCGGTCGAGGCGCCGGCCACGTCGGGGGTGCGGTCGTCCATGACAGCGATGTATTCGCCGGGGACGATGGTGGTGGTGAGGTCACCCACTGGCTGGAGCAGGGGTGCGAGTCGAGCGGGACCAGCAGGGGCCACCGCGTCGGCGCACGCACCGAGGGCGACCATGGCGCCAAGCGCCAGGACTGTCGTCTTCAACAAGGACTCCAAGTGGTGGTCGAGCGCCGGAGAGGGGGCGCGGCGCCCGGGTCAAGGCGGGCATGGCAATGGGCGGCCCGGAGACCGGACCGCCCATTGCCTGCGTCGAATCGACGCGTGTGACTACGGGATGGTCACCGTCTTGGTCACGGAGTGCGTCAGGTTCCCCGAATCCTTCGCCGTCAGTGTGACGTCGAAGGAATTCGCGTAGTGCACGGAAGTGAGGTAGCTGACCTTGGTGCCGGTCTTGGCGGGGCGGCCGACCGTATTGGTCCACGTGAACGTAAGGTTGCCGAAGCCACCGTCATCCGTCGAGGGCGCCGCGTTCAGCGTGCACTTGTGCGGATTGGTCGTCACGCAGGTGATGGTGAAGTCGGCGACCGGCGGCTTGTTGTTGGGGGGCGGATTGCCGCCGATGAAGCTGATGTTGAGCAGGCGGTTGGGGCTGCCAGTGCCCGGGTTCGTGATCTTGTTGAGCGTGGCGCCGCCCTTGAGAGCGGCGTCGACCTGAGCCGGCGTAGCGCTCGGGTTTGCGCTCAGGTAGAGCGCGCCGGCGCCGGCCACGTGCGGCGTGGCCATCGAAGTACCGGAGATCGTATTGGTCGCGTTGTTGCCGCCGATCCATGCCGAGGTGATGTTGCTGCCCGGCGCGAAGATGTCGGTGCAGGTGCCGAAGTTGGAGAAGCTGGAGCGGGCGTCGGTGTTGGTGCTGGAGTTCACCGTCGTCGCGGTCGGCTCGCTGGCCGGGGAGTAGTTGCAGGCATTGGCCGAGCTGTTGCCGGACGCGACCGCCGTAAAGACGCCCGCGGCCACGAGGCCGGCCGTGGCCTGGTTCACCGCTGTATTGAGGCTGCCGCCGAGGGACATGTTGGCGACGGCCGGGAGAACACGGTTGGCGGCCACCCAGTTGATGCCGCTGATGACCTGCTGCCACGTGCCGGAGCCCGAGCAGTCGAGCACGCGTACGGCGTGCAGCGTGACGCCCTTGGCGACGCCGTAGGCCGTGCCGCCGATGGTGCCGGAGACGTGCGTGCCGTGCCCGTGGCAGTCATTCGCGGTGCCGCCCGGCGTAATGGCGTCGAACCGGCTGGTGGTGCTCACTCGGCCGCCGAAGTCGTTGTGCGAGCCCATGATGCCGGTGTCGATCGTGTACGCGTGCACGTTCGACGCGGTGTTGGGGTACGTGTAGCTGTTGTTGAGCGGAAGGTTCGCCTGGTCGATGCGGTCCAGGCCCCATGAAGGCGTGGGCGACTGCGTGGCGACGATCGTCGCCCGACCGTTGGGCTCCACCGACTTCACGCGCGGGTCGGCGCGCACGAGGCGCACCTGCTCGGCGTTCCCGCGGAACGCGTAACCCTTGAGGGCCTTCTCCCATCGGGCGATCACGTTGGCTCCGGAGGCCGCGGCCGCACCTGCCACATCCGCGACGTTGTCGTTCAGCACCACGATGTACTCACCGGGTACCAGCTGGGCCGTGAGGTCACCCGAGGGCTCGATGTACGGGGCCAGCCGACTCGGTCCTACCGGCGCCGCGCCGTCCGAACAGGCAGCGGCCACCAGGCCCAGCGTTGCAAGCTGTGCGATCTTTTTCACCACGACGCCTCCGAAGGGGGGGATCTCCAACACGGGGTCCACCGCCTAACGACTCGCGGCAGGGTGCCCGGGAATGCGCCACGAAAGTAGGAACGACGGGCGATTCTGTCCACAGGGAGTTCGCGCAGATGCACCACCGAGCATTCATCTGCGCACCCGATGACTGAAAATGCGACCTGCATCACACTCCGGCGCTGCGGTCAGGCCACACTCCGTGCCCGTGACACGGGACCATCGGCGTTCACCGTGCGCTCACTCGCCCATTCGCGCAGCGCGGCGAGGCGCTCCGCCATGGTCTCGGACAGCGGTCGCGTGGTCCCCAATTCCGCACGGAGGAGGTCGCTCGACAACGGTGCGCCTCGCGCAAACGCCTCGAACAGCGCGGAGACGATGACCTGCTCGACTTCGGCGCCGCTGAATCCGCTGGACGACCTGGCCAGCGCTGCCAGGTCGAACGCGCCTGGGTCCTGCCGCCGCCGCCGGAGGTGCAGCTCGAACAGCGCCCTCCGCGCGTCCACGTTAGGCAGATCCACGAAGAATACCTCGTCGAACCGACCCTTTCGGATGAACTCCGGCGGGAGCCTGGTCACGTCATTGCTCGTGGCGACCACGAACACGTCCCCCCGTCGCTCCTGGAGCCACGACAGGAAACCGCCGAGGACACGCTGCGACACGCCACCATCCTGGTCCCCTGAGGAGGCGAACGCCTTTTCCAGCTCGTCAATCCAGAGCACGATGGGCGCCATGCGCTCCGCCGTGGCGAGCGCCCGCCGGAAGTTCTTCTCCGTATCGCCCACGTACTTGTTGAACAGCGCGCCCGGGTCCAGCCGCAGCAGGGGTAGCTGCCACTCATGCGCCACGGCCTTGGCCGACAGGCTCTTGCCGCATCCGGGAACCCCCGTGAGCAAGATGCCCTTGGGAAACGGCAGGCCAAAGGCGGCGGCGCGATCGGGGTTGGACACACTTGCCCTTCGCTTGCCCAGCCAGCGCTTGAGCCCGTCCAGGCCAGCAACCTGTGACAACCCCTCGCCCGTCGTCCAGTACTCGAGCAACCCGTCCTGCTCGACGGCCTGACGCTTGGCGATGGCGATGCGCGCGATATCCGCCTCGCTCAAGACGCCGTCAGCCATAAGGAGGCGCGTAAGGATCTTCTCGGCCTCGATGAGAGACAATCCGAACAGGTTGTGGAGCAGACGGGCACGTGACTCGTGCTCGAGCTCAACGCGCACCGGCATGCGCGCGGTGTGCTCGCGAATCACGCGTTCGAGGAGATCGCGGTACTCCTCCGCGCTGGGAGCCGGCAGGCGAACCACAATGGCATGTTGGCGCAGCGACTCCGGGAGTCGCACGTCCCGGCCGGAAATCACCAAAGCCCCTCGCCGCATGCGGAACCGCTCCAGGACCTCGTGAACCCACGCCACCACCTCGGGCGCATCGAGAAAGGCACCAAGGAGCGGGAGATGAAACAGGCCGGACCCCTCTCGCTCGATGTGGCGGAGCGCGTCTATGGGGGCGGCCGTTTCGTCAATCATGGGCGCCCCCACGCCGGTGCCGCGGGAGACTCCACGGCTCCGCGACCATTCGTGATGGTGCAGGGAGAGTCGAGCGGCGACGTGGCGCACTGCCTCGGCGGCGCGATCGATCTCCCAGGTGTCGATGACCACCAGGGCGTACCTGGATCGTACCAACAGTTCGAGCTCTTCTATGAAGCCAGGAAAGTCCATCGTCGGGATCAAAGGGTCCCAAGAATGACGGCTCCCCAGAGCCTCAGTCACGGCTCCCTGGCCCAGCCAGGGCGCTTTCGCCAGTACCGTGACCGGCCTAGACTTCCCGTCCCCGGATCCCGCCTTGGCGGTCTCATGCCTCGTTCCAAGTACACGCCGATCACGTCGGACAACCCCATCATCGCCGGCCCCAGAGCCGTGGCGGATCGCCTTTACCGCGCCGCCGCGGAGTGCGTTCGCCAGCGGCAGCGATACGGCGCGCTGGTCGAGGCGGGGACCGCCGAGGAGGAGCAGCGAGCCGCGCTCAAGGTCGCCAGCCTGTGCGATACGCTCCTGCAGGAGACCATTGAGGCCTACGAGAAGGCGCCGATCAATGGGGCTTCCAAGGAAGAGGAGTGGTATCGCAAGGCCATTACCTTGTGGCAGGCCAGCCGGGACTACGAGCGGCGACATACGGCGACGGACGCCTCCACGCGGCGTGTTGGCTCGGCGAGCCCGGCGGAACTCAAGTCCCTGGCCATGGAGTACGACCTCGAAGCCTCTGCCTTGCTCGCCCTGCAGCACGCGCTTTCGGCGTATCGAAAGCAGGCGGGCGACGCGCACATCGACGTCGCGTCGCGCCTCGGTTAACACTTCAGGCAAGGCAGCGTCAGACTCGCCGCGCACCCGCACACCGGGGCGCGGCGATCTGTTTCAAGCCACCGCGGCGCCGAACGAGGGTCGGCGGCGCGCGCTGTCGGGTATCAGGGTCGTTGACGCCGTGTCAACATCGCCGCGGCATGGCGGCCCACAACGTGTGACCGGGCATGGGTAGCAAGCCGAGCGAGACGCCAACCTCGATCCTTCTCTCGTGTCCCGCCGATGAGTCGGCCTGCGGGATCCTGAGCCGGGATCGATCGGGGGAGGCGGGACGGATTCATCGGGATCGCTTCCGGGGGGACGGTCCCGGTATCACCATCAACGGAGATGACGTGCCAACAGCTTCCGTTTGCGGTGCGAGGGTCGCCGATCCGTCGTGGCTGAGGTCGCGCGCCTACCTCGACGGGTGATGGCCCCCGGGCGGCCGATCGCGGGCCGGTCCCGGACGCCTAACGACGAGCGCCCGGGCCCCTCCGGCTCGGGTGGGGGATCCACAACGCCGATCGCGCGCCTCGTCCCTGCCGTGGGGCGCCGGCCGTGCCTCGGCGACACCTTGGCGAAGCGACAACTCGCGTCTCGGCCGCGACCGACGCACCATACGCGACGTCGTCAGCCCACGAGCCACCCACGGCGCGGGAGTTGAAGGTTGGAGGGTCTGGTCGAGTTCCTGCTGAAGTACCGTCCTGCCGCGTTCGCCCGCGGGAGCCTGGCGTTTGCTCCGCCGATTCCGGTGTGGATCGTCTGGCTCCTCGTGGCCGCCGTCGCGGCGATGGCCGTGGCGCAATATGCCCGCCGAGCCGAGTTCCTGAGTCGCAGCGACCGCGTGATCCTGGGGGCCCTGCGAATCGTCGCGGTGGCCGCGCTCGGGTTTTCACTCGCCCGGCCGGTGCTGGTCATCGCGGAAAGCGTCGCCCAGCGCAACATCGTCGCGGTGCTGATCGACGACTCGCGCAGCATGCGGATCGCGGACGTCGATGGGGCGCCGCGCTCCACGGTGGTCAATCGGCTCGTGGGCTCAGCGGATTCGAGCCTGCTGAAGGCCCTGGCGCCTCGCTATCAGACCCGGGTGTACCGCGTTTCATCGTCGGGGCGAGTGAGCGACCCCGCCGCCCTCGCCTACGATGGCACTCGCACGCGGCTGATGGGGTCGATGCTTCGTGTGCAGGACGAACTCGCGGGCGCCCCGCTCGCCGGCATCGTCGTGCTGTCCGATGGCGCCGATAACTCCACGACCTCCGGCTCCGGCGCGGGTCTCACCGAGCAGATGCTGACGCTGCGGTCGCGTGGCGTTCCCGTCTACGCCGTGGGGATCGGATCGCCCCGCTTCGAGCGCGATGTGGAGATCGCGCGGATCGACGCGCCGCGGAGCGTGCTCAAGAACTCAACGGTGCTCCTGAACGTGGTGGTGGTGCAGCGAGGCCTGGGAGGCACGGCGCTGCCGGTGGTGGTGGAGGATTCCGGGCGCATCGTGGGGTCGGCGACGGTCACCATGCCTAAAGACGGCGAGGCGGTGCAGGTGCGTGTCCGGGTTCCGGCGACCGAAACGGGCGCGCGCCTGCTCCGCGTCCACGTGCCGGTTCAATCCGGCGAGATGGTGAAGGAGAACAACGAGCGGCGCACGTTGCTCGTGGTGCGCGATCGCAAGGAGAAGATCCTGTACCTCGAAGGGGAGCCGCGATTCGAACTGTCCTTTGCGCGTCGCGCCGTGAGCGGGGACCCCAACGTGCAGCTCGTGTCGCTGCTGCGCTCGGCGAAGGACAAGTTCCTGCGGCTTGGTGTGGACGATTCGCTGGAACTCGCGGCCGGCTTTCCCACGACGCGAGACGCGTTGTTTGCGTACCGTGGCATCGTGCTTGGCAGCATCGAGGCGAGCTTCTTCACGGCCGATCAGCTGCGCATGCTGTCGGACTTCGTGAGCGAGCGCGGGGGCGGGCTGCTCTTTCTTGGAGGGCGTTCGTCCTTCACCGAAGGCGGCTACGCCGGGACGCCGCTCTCCGACGCGTTTCCGTTCGAACTCGGCCTCGGCACGCCCGACACGCTGGCGCGCGAGATTCGGGCGCGACCAACACCGCTTGGCTCGCTGCACCCGGCCCTGCAGATCGGGCCTAACGACTCGGTGATGGCGGCGGTCTGGGACTCACTTCCACCGCTCACCACCGTCAACACGCTGCTGCGGACCAAGCCTGGCGCGACCGTGCTGCTCAACGGCCTGATGGCCGACGGCCGCACGACGCGGCCCCTGCTCGCGGTGCAGCGATTCGGGCGCGGGCGCGTGCTCGGCCTCGCGGCCCAGGACACGTGGCTCTGGCAGATGCACGCCTCGGTGGCGGTCAGTGACTCGACGCACGAAACGCTCTGGCGGCAGATGCTGTGCTGGTTGGTGAGCGATGTTCCCGATCGCGTGGAGGTCGCCGTGCCCGAGGAATCGGGGCCCGGCGAGGCGGTGCGCGTGGAGGCGCTCGTGAGTGACAAGGCCTTCCTCCGATCGAACGGAGCGTCGGTGAGCGGCGATGTCGCCGGCCCCGGTGGCACGACGTCCCACATGGCGTTCGACTGGATGGTGGACCGCGACGGCGAGTACAGCGCGTCGTTCGTGCCGGATCGACAGGGGGTGCACGAGGTGACGCTGCGGTCGGTCGCCAGGGGCGATACCACGGCCAGCCGCGCGGGCTACGTCAGGGTCGCAGAACCGACGGACGAGCACTTCGGCGCCGAACTGCGTGCGACCCTGCTGCGGCAGGTGGCCTCGGAGACTGGCGGAGGCTACTACACGCCGGCCACGGCGGGCGACATCGCACGCGATATCGTCTACAGCCCAAGCGGATCCACGGTCGTGAAACAGAACGACCTGTGGGACATGCCGCTCGTCCTCATCCTGCTGCTGCTGGCCCTTGGGGGCGAGTGGGTGCTGCGGCGGAGGCGCGGGCTCGCATGATGCGGCTGACGATGCTGCTGACGGCCGTGCTCGGGCTGAGCGTTGGACAGGAACCCGGCGCGCTCGTGCGGGAACAGCCGCTGGCGCGCACGTGGTTCGTGGTGGTGTCCGGCGTGAGCGGTGAGAAGCGATTTGCCGACAGTTTTGCCCAGTGGGGAACACTCCTCGTGAATGCTGCGGGCGCCCGATTCGGCATCCCCGACTCGATGACGTACTACCTCGCCGAGGATTCGACGCGCGATGCTCGCCGGATCAGGGGTCGCTCATCGAAAGCCACGATCGAGGCCACGCTGCAGCGCATTGTGGCGACGGCGCGAGAGGGCGACCGGCTGTTCGTGGTATTGCTCGGGCACGGGAGCGCGCAGGGGCAGGAGGTGCGCTTCAACCTGCCCGGGCCCGATATGACGCCCGGTGACTTCGCACGCATCCTCGGGCCGAGTCTGGCCACCATTGCCTTCATCAATACCGCGAGCGCGAGTGGTGACTTCGTGAAGGCGCTGAGCGGTCCTCGGCGTGTGGTGATCACGGCGACCAGGAGTGCGCGCGAGCAGAACGAGACGTTCTTCCCCGGCCATTTCGTGCGTGCGCTGACCAGTGACGCGGGTGACACCGACAAGGACGGCCGCGTCTCGCTGCTCGAAGCGTTCACGTTCGCTCGGCGGGAAGTGGAGAAGCGCTTCGAGAGCAGCGGACTTCTGGCCACAGAACATCCGTTGCTCGATGACGACGGCGACGGAACGGGGCACGCGGATGCCGGCGACAAGGGCCCGGACGGACGACTCGCGAGGTCGATGCACCTGGCGCCACTTGGCGGCGCCGCGCTCGCGGCCGACCCGCGCGCGGCCCCGCTCGTCGCGAAGCGGAGTGCCATCGAGGCCCGCATCGACGCCCTGCGTGGCCGCCGCACCGAAATGACCGAAGACGCGTACCAGAAGGCTCTCGAACCGTTGCTGGTCGAACTCGCGGAGACGACGCGCGCCATTCGGGCGCTGGAGCCCCGCAAGCCATGATGCGCTCGCTGCGGATCGCTTGTGCCTTGCTGCCCGGCGCTGTGCTCGCGCCTCTGGCCGCGTGCGGCCAGGAAGGTGCGGGGTCGCCTGCGCTCGCATCAGCGTCGGCGCTCTACCGCACGGGCAAATATGCCGACGCGATCGAGGCCGCTCAGCAGCGCCTCGCCGCCGACAGCGGAGATGCGGTCGCTGCGGTCACCCTGCTCCGTGCGCTGGTCGACGTCGGTCGCGTGGACGAGGCGGTGCAGGTGGGCGCTCGCTTGAGCGCACGCGCCGCACTGGCGCCTCGCGTGGGCCTGCCAGGTGGCTACGCGCTCAAGGCACGTGGACGGCTGGCGGAGGCCGAGCGCGCGTTTCAGTCCGCCTTCCAGGGGCCCGACTCCCTGCTCGCGCGCTATGAGGTCGCGCTGCTCGCATTCGAGCGCGGCGAACATGCCGCGGCCGAGCAGCAGTTCGACCGCTTCATTGACATCTATAACGCGCACCGGGCCACGCTCACCGGTTCGGACCTGCGAGCCGTGGCGATGGCGTGTCGCATGCTTGGGCGCAACGACCCGCAACTTTTCAAGGACGCGCTGCGCGCGTTTGACGAGGCCAACGCGCGCGACACGCTGGAACTCGAAGGGCTCGTCCAGCTCGGCGAGATGTTCCTCGACAAGTTCAATGGCCAGGACGCGCAGCAGGCGATCGACGCCGTCCTGGCCGTGAACCCGAACCACCCTCGCGCCCTCCTGGCCAAGGCCGAGCTCATGGCGTTTGACGGCCGCGGCAACGGGGCGGAGCTGGTGGCGCGGAGTCTCGCGGTGAATGGGCAATCGCCCGAAGCACGTGCGCGCGCCGCGATGCAGCTGATCGATGTGGAGCGCTACGCTGATGCGAGCGACGAGGCGCGCAAGGGACTCGTCGTCGACTCCACGGCCCCCGCGCCCCTCATCGTCCTCGCCGCCGCACGCTATCTCGCGGGCGACCGCGCCGGCCACCAGGCCGCCCTCGAGCGCGCGCACGGTCGGCTCGTCGGCTCGGCCGACGCCGAGGTGGTACTGGCGGACGTTGCGGCACGCAATCGGTTGTATCGCGAGGCGACGATCTTTGCCCGGGCCGGCGTCGATCGGGATCCGAAGTCGGCGCGCGCACTGGCCCTGCTCGGCATCAACCAGATGCGGCTCGGCCAGGTGAGCGAAGGCGGCGCCACGCTCCAGCGCGCGTTTGCGCTGGATCCGTACGACGTGTGGGTAAAGAACACGCTCGACCTCATCGACACGTTCAAGGACTACACGGAGGTCAAGACGCCGCGGTTCGTCCTCGCGGTCGAGACCCGGGATGCCCCGATTCTCGAACTCTTCGTCGGGCCCTTGGCCGAGATGGCGTACGACTCGCTGTCGGCGCGCTATGGCTACCGGCCGGCGACGCCCGTACGCGTCGAGCTCTTTCGGAGTCACGCGGACTTCTCGGTGCGTACCGTTGGCCTCGCCGGGCTCGGCGCACTGGGTGTGAGCTTCGGCAGCGTCGTCGCGATGGACTCACCCGCCGCGCGCAAGGTGGGAGAGTTCAACTGGGGATCCACGCTGTGGCACGAACTGGCGCACACGGTGACGCTCGGGGCCACGGACAACCGGATCCCGCGCTGGCTGTCCGAGGGGCTCTCTGTTCACGAGGAGCGGCGGGCGCGCGCGGGGTGGGGCAGTGACGTGTCGCCATCACTGATCGCGGCGTACAAGGGAGGCCTGCTGCAGCCGGTCTCGCGGCTGAACGACGGCTTCATGCGCCCGCGCTTCGCGATGGAGGTGCCGCTTTCGTACTCGCTGGCGTCTTACGTGTGCGAGATGATCGAACAGACGCACGGGATCGCGGGCATTCGTCGGTTGCTCGAGGGGTACAAGCAGGGTCGCACCAGCGCCGAGGCCTTCAGCGCGGTGGTGGGCACGAACGCGGAAGAGTTCGACCGACGATTCGATACCTGGTTCCGGCAGCGCTTTGCGGCGGAGTTCCGCGCGGTGGAGGGCAAGTCGGCCCCGGGTGGACAAGCCCGCCGCGCCATCGACGAAGAGGGTGTGCCGTGGGAGGGGCCGCTCGCGGAGACCATGCGGAGCGCCGCGCGCGCGGCGGCTGACGACAAAATGGACGAGGCGATCACCTACCTCACGACAGCCAAGCGTCTCTTTCCCGGGTGGGCCGACGAGGGAAGCGCATACCACATGTTGGCTTCGATCCAGCTCAAGCGGGGCGATACGGCTCAGGCGATCGCCGAACTGTCGGCGATCAGTGATCGCAACGAGTCGGCCTTTGCCGAGAACCTGCAGCTCGCGCGACTCCGTCGGGCGACGGGTGACGCGCGTGGGGCCCTGGCCGCCCTCGAGCGGAGCGTGTTCATCACGCCGTTCGACGTGTCGGTGCACGACTCGCTCGCCGTGCTGGCGGGGGCCACGCAGCAGCACCAGGTCGCGATCCGGTCGCGACGCGCCATCGTAGCCCTGCAGCCCTCGGATCGTGCGGGCGCGCTCTACCAGCTGGCGGTGGCGTACGCGGCCGCCGGTGATGTGGCGTCGGCACGGCGCGAGGTCCTGCGCGCGCTCGATCTTGCGCCAAACTACGAAAAGGCCCAGGAACTGCTGCTCACTCTCCGCAAGCCGGAGGCACCATGATGACCAGGCGTTGGCTTCGCATCGGGATCGTGCTTGCCGTGGTCCTGCCCCTTACCCTGGCGGCGCAGCGGCGCTTTCGCGGGTCGCCGGGCAACAACCCGAACCCCAACGTCACCTACGACGGGCGATTCACGTTCGTGCGCGTACGCTTCGAGCCACTGGGCGGTTCGTGGGACCTCAAGTGGGACCACGACTATCCGCGGGCCGAGTCGCACTTCATGAAGATCCTGCAGGAAGTCACCGGGGTGCGGCCGCGCATGGATGGCAGCAACATCCTGCCGTTCGACGATCCGGAGCTCTTCAAGTACCCCGTGGCCTACGTGTCGGAGCCCGGCTTCTGGACGATGTCGCCGACCGAACTGCAGGGCGTGCGCGACTACGTGGCCAAGGGCGGCTTCATCATCTTCGACGATTTTGCCGGAGAGCACTGGTACAACTTCGAGGCCCGGTGGCGCGAGGCGTTCCCGTCGCTCAAGATCGTGCCGCTCGAACTCGGGAACCAGATCTTCGACTCCTTCTTCCACATCGAGTCGCTGGAGATGACCCACCCCATGCAGGGCGTGCCCTCCCAGTTCCTCGGTGCCTACGAGGACAACGATCCGACCAAACGCCTGGTGATGATTGCCAACTACAACAACGACATCGGCGACTACATGGAGTTTTCGGACGAAGGCTTCCTGCCGATTTCGCTGACCAACGAGGCGTACAAGCTGGCCGTGAACTACGTGATCTACGCGATGACCCACTGACCCCGAGAGACGAGTGAACACCACCACACAGGACGGCGTGGCGCTCGAGGCGCCCGATGACATTGCCCTCGCCGATCGCCTGCGCGACGGACGCGCGGCGATCATGACCGAGCTGCGCAAGCTCATCGTCGGCCAGGAGCCGGTGATCGAACAGGCGCTGATCGCGCTGTTTGCGGGAGGCAACTGCCTGATCGTGGGCGTGCCCGGCCTGGCCAAGACGCTGCTGATTCACACGATGGCGCAGGTGCTCGACCTCAAGTTCTCGCGCATCCAGTTCACGCCCGACCTCATGCCGTCGGACATCACGGGCACCGACATCATCCAGGAGGATCCGGAGTCGGGGCGGCGTCGCATGGCCTTCGTGCCGGGGCCGGTCTTTGCCAACATCGTGCTGGCCGACGAGATCAACCGCACGCCACCCAAGACGCAGTCCGCGATGCTGGAGGCCATGCAGGAGCACCGCGTGACGGTGCAGGGGCGCACCTACCAGCTGGAGCCGCCGTTCTTCGTCTTTGCGACGCAGAACCCCATCGAGCTGGAAGGGACGTACCCACTCCCCGAGGCGCAGCTCGATCGCTTCATGTTCCAGGTCGTGATCGAGTACCTTACGGAGAACGAGGAGCTGCAGGTCGTGCAGTCCACGACCGCGATCCAGTCGCACAAGTTCCAGCACGCCATCACGGGGAAGGACATCGTGGCGTTCCAGCGACTCGTCAGGCGGGTGCCGGTGGCCGAGTCCGTCGCCCGGTATGCCGTGCACCTCGTGCGCGCCACCCGCCCAGCGAGCGGAACGGCTCCCGATTTCATCAAACAGTACGTCACCTACGGCGCGTCGGTGCGTGCCGCGCAGTATCTGGTCCTCGGCGGCAAGGCGCGTGCGCTGATGCACGGGCGCTACCACGTGTCATTCGAGGACATCGCCGCCCTGGCACCGCCCGTGCTTCGTCACCGCATCCTCACGAACTTCCATGCACAGTCCGAGCGCGTGACCACCGACTCTCTGATCGGCCGACTGATCGAAGCGGTGCCACGTCCCAAGGCGCATTTGTAGCCTGCTCATTTCGGTCGACTCCCTTGCTCGCGCGCACCTCCTCATCGTGACCACCCCGCATCCACCGACCAGTACGGACCGCGACGCCGGCATGCCCGGAGCGCAGTTCATCGATCCGGCCATCCTGGGCCGCATCGGTGACCTGGAGCTTGTCGCCCGCTGGGTGGTGGAGGGCTTCATCTCCGGTCTGCACCGATCGCCGCACCTCGGGTTCTCCACGGATTTCGCGCAGCATCGGGCGTACATGCCGGGCGACGACATCCGCCGAATCGACTGGCGGGTGTATGCACGCACGGAGCGCTACTACCTCAAGACCTTCGAAGCCGATACGAACACCAACTTCACGGTGCTCCTCGACACCTCGGCGTCGATGGGCTTTCGGCACGAGCGACTCACGAAGCTCGAGTACGCCAAGTTCCTCGGCGCGTGCCTGACGTATTTCTCGCACCGTCAGCGCGATCGCGTCGGGTTGGTCACCTTTGACGAGGCCGTGCGCGAGATTGTGCCGCCGTCGGCGCGACACCTGAGTCACGTACTGCATGCGCTCGACCGCGCGGAAGCCCGCGGCAAGGGAGGCCTCACCGCGCCGCTCCAGCGCGTCGCCGAGAACCAGACGCGGCGCGGCATCTTTCTGCTCTTGTCCGATCTGTACGAGGCGCCCGAGGTGGTGGTGAAGGCCCTCGCGCCGCTGCGCGACGGCGGCCACGACGTGATCGTGTTCCACATCCTTGATAGCGCCGAGCGTACCCTGCCGTATACGGATGCCACGACCTTTCGTGATGTCGAGACCGGCATGCGCGTTCCGGTCATTCCCGGCAAGCTTCGTGAGGAGTATCTCGAAGCGATCGGGAGCCATGTGGCGCGCATGGCCAAGGTGCTTGGAGAGAACCAGGTCGACTACGCGCTCGTCGATACGTCCCAACCGCTCGATCGCATGTTGTTCGAGTACCTGGTAAAGCGCGAACGCATGCGCACGGTGCGATGATCCCGCTCGCACTCCTCGCGCCGATCTTCATCGCGGCGGCCGCCGCGGTCGTGGTGCCACTCCTCGTGCATCTCGTGCACAAGGAGAAGAAGGACGCGGTGGCGTTCCCGTCGCTCATGTTCATCCGCCGGACGCCGTATCCGTTTTCGGCGCGGCAGCGGATCCGGGACTGGCTGCTCTTTCTTGCGCGGTGTGCCATCGTCGCGCTCGCGGCGCTCGCGTTCGCTCGGCCTGTCTTCGCGCGGCGTGGTGCGGCGGCCGGCGATTCGCGGAGGGGCACCGAGATCGTGCTCCTTGTCGATCGATCGTTCTCCATGAAATACGGCGATCGATGGTCGCGCGCGCAGGTCGAGGCGCGACGTGTCATCGACGCGATCGACCCGGCCGACCGGCTGACGGTCATTCCCTTTGACCGACATGCGACCGCCGTGAACGAACCGAGCGGCGACAAGGCCCAGCTTCGGGCGGCGTTCGACTCGATTGCGCCCGGAGACGAAGGCACGCGCCTCGCACCGGCCGTCACGCTCGCCGGCCGCGTCCTTTCGTCGAGCGAGCTGCCGCGGTTGCGCCTCGTTGTGGTCAGCGATTTCCAGCGCACCAGCTGGGATCTCACCGATGAGATCACCGTTCCGCCCGGCACCGAAGTGAAGCCCATCGACGTGAGCGGTCCGGTCGTCGACCGGTCGGTCCGAGGTGTCGACGTGCGGAGGGATCCCGACGGCGACGTGAATCGCGTCAACGTGACGGCGCGACTCGCGCGGCTCGGTCCGGCGGAGCGGGCCGTGCGCGCGCGGCTCGAAGTCGGTGGGCGCGAGGTCGCTCGGGGAACCGCTGACCTCCCGGGGGACGGCGGCGCTACGGTGAGCTTTGGTTCCGTTGCTGTGCCAAACCGACCGGTGCCGGCGCGCGTGGTGATCGACAGCGACGACCTCGCCGGCGACGACGAGTTCCACTTCATGCTCTCTCGTCCACCGACGGTGCCGGTGCTGGTGGTCGATCATCGGGACAGTCCGCCAGAGCGCAACATCTTTCTCACGCGTGCGCTCGAGATCGGGGATGCTCCCGGGTTCGACCTGCTCGTTCGCCGCAGCGACCAGGTGACACCGGCGGACCTCGCGGGACGCCGCGTCCTCATTCTCAACGACGCCGGGTTCCCGGCGGGACTCGGCGCCGCACGCGTCGAGGCGTTTGTGCGTGCGGGCGGTGGCATGCTCACCGTCCTCGGCGAGCGGACTTCGGCGCGCGAGTGGCCGGCGGCGGCCAGAGCGCTGATGCCGGGGCAGATCGCGACGCCGTCGGATCGACTCGGTGAACGTGGCGCCGTCCTCGGCGTCATCGATCGCGGGCATCAGGCGCTGTCCGTGTTCAGCGGCGCGCGCAGCGGCGATCTCTCGTCGGCGCGCTTCTTCCGGTACCGGGCGATCGATACCACCGACGGCGTGCTCGCGCGATTCGACGACGGCGCGCCCGCCCTGGTGGAACATCATCTTGGCAGCGGGCGCGTACTCACCTGGGGGTCGAGCTTCGACGGGTACTGGAATGACCTCGCGCGGCAACCCGTGTTCCTGCCGTTCGTGCATCAGCTCGTGCGCTACGCGGCGGCGTACCGGGATCGCAAGCGCGCCTATGCCGTGGGCGAAGCTGTGCGTCCAGAGGATCTCGAAGGGAGCAGCACCGCCGGCGCATCGCGATGGAGCGTGATCTCGCCGCGAGGTACGCGACTGGCTGTCGGCGGCAAGGACGCGCCCGCCGCACTCGAACTTCGTGAAGCCGGCGTGTATCAGATTCGCCCGTCCGGGACGCCGAACGCCGAGCCGAGGCTCCTCGCCGTGAACGTCGCGCCAGCGGAGCTCGACTTTGCCACATTCGATGTGTTGCGCCTCACCAACGCGCTCGCACCCGCCACGCAGCCCGCGAGTAGTCAGGTGGCAGATCCCATGCTCCAGCTCCAGGAACGCGAGCAGCGGCAGTCCCTGTGGTGGTACATTCTTGCGGTGGTCGCTGTGATCTTCCTCGTCGAGGGGATCGTGGCCCGCCGCGCGAGCACCAACCGTCTCGAACCGGTCTAGGAGCGCCCATGCGAATGCTCGCTGAACGGACGAACCCGGTGTCGGAACTCGGCGCCGCCCTGACGGAAGCCCGACGGAGATGGCGGGTACGTCATCTCGCGATCGGTCTTGCCGTCGTCATCGCGGCTCTTGGAGTCACCATCTGGGCGACGTCTGCGGTGATGGAGCAACTCCGGTTCACACCGACCAGCGTGGTGTGGGCGCGGATACTGCTCGGACTCGTGACGGCGGTGGTGGGGGTGCGCTGGGTGCTCTACCCGCTGCTGCGCCGCATCACAGATGATCGTCTGGCACTCTACCTCGAGGAGCGAGTGCCGTCGCTCGACGGCGCGGTGCTTTCAGCGGTCGAAGTCCAACAGCGGCCCGCGGCTGAGGAGTCGCGCTCCGCGCTGCTGGAGCGCGGCCTCGTGGCCGACGCCGTGCGTCGCATGCGCGGCGCGCACGAGATTGCGCAACTCGAGCGCGGCCTGACCGTCCGTGGATTGACGATCGCCGGGCTGCTGCTGCTCGCGCTGGCGAGCCTGCTGATCATCGGGCCGTCGTACATCCGACAGGGTGCGCGGCTGATGTTCACGCCCTGGAGCAATCCGGCCTCCACGCCCGTGTACGCCGTCTTCGTGGAGCCGGGCGACGCCACGGTGGCGCGCGGCAGCGATGTCCAGATCGATGCGTCCCTCTCCGGATTCTCGGCGGAACTGGTGGAAGTCGTCGTCCGGCGAGGGCAGGGCACCGAGTGGGAACGCATTCCGATGGGTCCAGGGCCCGACTCGGTGAGCTTCAGGGCGCGCCTGTTCGATGTGGCCGAAGACGCCGAGTACTTCGTGGAGGCGAGCGGCGTGCGGTCGGACGTCGGCAAGCTCACCGTGCGCGACTTGCCTGCGGTCAGCGGCATGTCCGTGACGCTTCGCTACCCGGCGTATACCGGGCTCCCCGTGGAGACCATTCCGGATGGTGGGGACATCGCGGCGCTCACCGGAACGCGTGCCACGATCCGCGTGCGCGCATCGCGCGCCGTGCGTGGCGGACGCCTGGTGCTCGACGACGGCAAGACGCGCATCGAACTCAAGCCGGTGGACGACACGACGCTCGCCACCACCATCGTGGTGAATCACGACGGATTCTATCGAGTGGAACTCGACGCCGAGGATGGGACGCGGGTGCCGGGTTCGGTGGAGTACGTGGTCGATGCGCTCGAAGATGGTCCGCCGACCGTCACGATCACGAAACCCGGTCGCGACACTCGGCCGAGCACCGTCGACGAGGTGCTGATCGAGGCTCAGGCGTCCGACGACTATGGCATCGGACGGTTGGAGCTGGTGTATCGCGTGAACGGCGGCGAGGAGAAGGTGGTGCCGCTCACCGACGGTCAGGGCCGACGGCTGCGCGACATGACGGCGGCACACACCCTGTTCCTCGAAGAGCTGTCGCTCGAGGCGGGGGACGTGATTGCGTACTACGCCCGGGCGTGGGACAACAGCGGCGTTCAGCGCCCGGGCTCGCCTCCGGGTGTGACGGGCAACAAGGCCGCGAGCGACATCTACTTCCTGACGGTGCGGCCGTTCGGGCGTGACTTCCGGCAGAACCAGCAGGGCGGCGGTGGCGGTGGTGGCGGACAACAGGAGATGAACCCGGGCGCCCTCGTGCAACAGCAGCGCGAGATCATTTCGGCAACCTTCAAGGCCCAGCGTGATTCAGTCGGAACCGCGGTGGTGACGCTGCGCGAAGACGTCGCGACGATTCATCTGGCTCAGGGCCGGTTGCGCGAGCGCGTCGACGAACTGATCGAGCGGCTGCGCCGTCCCGCGGTGCAGGCGGCCGACAGCGGGTTCCGGAAGTTGCTGGAACTCATGCCGGAAGCCAAAAAGGAAATGCAGGGCGCCGAGGAGCGTCTGGCCAAGGTCGAACTCTCTGATGCGCTGCCGCCGGAACAGCGTGCCCTTCAATGGCTCGAGCGCGCGGAGGCCGTGTTCCGTGAGGTGAGCGTCAGCATGCAGCAGGGTGGTGGTGGCGGCGGTGGTGGCGGTCAGGATGCGAACGCGTCGGACCTCGCGGATCTGCTGGAGCTCGAGAACGACAAGTTGCGCAACCAGTACGAGCAGGTGCAGCGCGGGCAGCAGGAACAGGCTCAGCAGCAGGTCGACGAGACCCTCGAGCGACTCAAGCGACTCGCCGCGCGTCAACAGCAGGAGAACGACGCACAGCGCCAGCGCGGACAGCAGGGGAGCGGCGGTGGTGGTGGCGGGTCGTCGCAGCGGCAGCTCGCCGATGAAACGGAGAATCTGTCCCGTCAACTGGAGCGGCTGGCCCGCGAACAACGCTCGCAGGAGATGCAGGAGACGGCGCGGCGTCTTCAGGACGCCGCCAATCAGATGCGGCGTTCGGCTGCGCAGTCGGGCGGAAGCACGTCGCAGGGCAGCGGCGGTGCGGCCGCCTCACAGCAACTCGAACAGGCACGCCGACTGCTCGAAGAGACGCGTCAGTCTGCTTCGGCAAATGGCGCACAGGATGCTGCCAGGCGTGCGCAGGAGCTCTCCGAACGACAGCGCGATGTGGCGCGGGACGTGAGTCAGATGGGCCAGGGCACGAGTGGAGCGCGCGCGCAACAGACCGACGAGCGCAAGGCGACGATGGCGGAGGAGGTGTCCGCGCTCGAGCGCGACCTCGATCGCCTGGCGCGCGGCGCTCAGTCCCAGCAGTCCGGTGCCGCGTCGGGTCTGCGCGAAGCCGCCGACGCAATCCGTCGTGGGCGCATCGAAGATCGCATCAACTACTCACGACGGACCATGACGTCTCCGTCGCGTGAATACGCCAACAACTTCGAGAAGCAGATCCAGTCGGACCTGGACTCGCTGAGTTCCCGCCTCGCGCGCGTGGCCGGAGGTGCCCGCGCGGGCAGTGACAGCGCGCAGCGTTCACAGCGTTCGCTCGCACAGGCGCGCGATCTGGTGCGCGGTCTCACCTCGATCGACGACCGGATGCGCGAGCGACTCAACCGCCGCGCGACGGATTCGAGCCAGGGCGCCGCGCGCAACGGCGAGCAGCAGGGTGCGCGGGGGCAAACGGGCCAGCAAGGGCAACAGGGTCAGGGTCAGCAAGGGCAAGGTCAGCAAGGGCAAGGTCAGCAAGGCCAGGGTCAACAAGGCCAGGGTCAACAAGGCCAAGGTCAACAAGGACAGGGGCAGGGCCAACAGGGCCAAGGCCAAGGTCAGAGCCAAGGTCAGGCTCAAGGACAGCAGGGACAGGGCCAAGGCCAGGGTCAGGGACAAGGCCAGGGTCAGGGACAAGGCCAGGGTCAGGGACAAGGCCAAGGCCAAGGTCAGGGTCAGGGACAGGGCCAAGGTCAGGGACAACAAGGCCAGGGTCAGGGCGGTGGCCAGCAGCAGGGCCAGGGGGCGGGTGCTCGGCGCGGACTTGCTCCGTCGCAGCAGCAGGGGGGTGGGATGCCGAGTGGCGAACGTCAGCCCGGTGGCCGCGCTGGTGGCAGCGGACAGGGAGGCCCGGGTGCTGGCTTCACCGCGGAAGACGCGCGACAGTTCTCGCGCGAGCTTCGGTCGCAGCGTGAGGCCGCGCAGGACCTGCGAAACACCCTGGCCGGCTCTGGCACTCCGACGGCCGATCTCGATCGCCTGATTGCGCGCCTGCGCGAGCTCGAGGCAGGGCGGGCGTTCAACGATCCGGAGGAGCTGGAGCGCCTCCGCGGATCGGTGCTCGAAGGCTTCCGCGAGTTCGAGTTTGGCCTGCGGCGACAACTCGCCGGCAAGGAGCGCGAGGGACCGGTGCTCGGCGGATCCGACGATGTGCCGCAGGCCTATCGCGACATGGTCAACGAGTACTTCCGGTCGCTGTCGCGGCGGCCTGGCGCGAAGAAGCCGTGATGACTCCTAGCCGCGTCGGCAGCAGGCGATGCCTGAGCCGACGCGGCAGCCTCACGCCCGCGGGAGCTCCGCGTCGTCGAGTCGTGGCGTGTCGCGCAGCGCGACTGGCTCTGACTTCCGGCGTATCCGCAGGTTGATCATCTCGACGGCCACCGAAAAGGCCATCGCGAAGTACGTGTAGCCCTTGGGCAGATGCTGGCCGAGGCCCTCGGCCATCAGGTTCGTGCCGATGAGTACGAGGAACGCCAGCGCCAGGATCTTGATGGTGGGGTGGCGGTCCACGAAGTCCGAGATCGGGCCGGCCGCCATGAGCATCACGCCAAGCGCGATGACGTTGGCCGCGATCATGATCGTTACGTGCTGGACCATGCCGACCGCGGTGATCACCGAGTCGAGCGAGAAGACGATGTCCACGACCATGATCTGCGCGACGACCGCAGCCAGCGATCGGGCCACGCGATCGGTCCTTTCATGAGCGCTCTCACCCTCGAGTTTGTCGTGGATCTCATAGGTCGCCTTGGCAATCAGGAACAGCCCGCCCACCAGCAGGATGATTGCGCGACCGCTGAACTCCACGTCGAACAGCGTAAACAGCGGGCGCGTCAAGCGGACGATCCACGCGATCGACAGCAGCAGCAGGATGCGGGTGACGAACGCCCCCATCAGGCCCAGACGCCGGGCCCTCGGTTGCTCGGCTTTCGGGAGCTTGCCCGACAGGATCGAGATGAAAATGATGTTGTCGATCCCGAGCACGACCTCCAGCACCGTGAGGGTGAGCAGGCCGATCCAGGCGCCGGGTTCGCTGATCCACTCCATGTCGTTCTGTCCTCCGCGAGGGACTGCGCCGGCCCGGGATAGCGGGCGCGGCGCAGAAAACTAAGGGCGTCGGGCGCGGGAGCGGCAGCGCCAGCCCGGCGCCCCTACGGCGAAAGGTCCGGCTGGTAGGTGTTGAGAAACTCGAGGAAGCGTGACACCTCGAGGATGTCGCGTCCGATGAAACGGATCGTGTGGGCGTTGGCGCGGACGACGTTCGGCAGGTACGCCACGATCTCGGCGGCACGGTAGTGCTTGAACGACACTTCGAGAGCGATGCCCGGCGCCAGCCGGAGCGGCCGGAACGATCCCCGACGCTCCACGCCGGCCTTGGCAGCCTGTCGGACAAGTTCCTGCGCGGCCTTGGGAGTGAGCGTGGCCGCCGAGTGGAACGAGATGGCGCGCTTCACCTGTGCTGCCTCGATCTGCCCGGTGAATCGGCGCACTTCCTCGATGGCGGCGTCATCTCCCGACACCATCACCACCGGAACCCCGAAATGGCCGGCAATCGCGGCGTTGATGCCCCCTTCGGGAACCTGAGTCCCGTTCAGGGCGACACCGGTCAGCGTGGCGCTGGACATGGTGTGGGCCCGGACGCCGTTCACGTTGGACGTGCCCGCGTGATACCCCAGAAAGATCGCCGCATCGAACGTGGAGTCGATGCCCTCCATCATCATGAGGGGGCGTGGCCATGCCCGGATCACCGTCACGTCGGCGGGCAGCTGATCGATCAGGATGTTCTGGCCATTGCCGTGCGAGTCGGAGACGAGGATCTGCGTCGCACCGGCCTCGCGCGCGCCCTGGATGGCGGCGTTCACCTCATCGGTCATGAACTGACGGGCGCGCTGGTACTCGAACCCCGTCGGTCCGAGTTGCTCATTCGTGACGACGCCGCCGATCCCCTCCATGTCGACGGAGATGTACACCTTGAGCGGGCGCTGTGCGGCGGCCGTGGCCGTGACGGCGAGGAGGGCCGGGATCGCAAGGTACTTGTATGGCGTCATTGGCCGGGTGGTTGGGTGACGGTTGGATGCGAGCATGCTTGCGACAGAACGGTGCGGCGCGGGCGCCGACATCACAACGGACCGTGGGCGAGGACGCGATAGATTGTCATCGCGCGCCTCCCCACGGTCTCACCATGTCTGACGACCTTCGATTCCCGATCGGCCGCTTTTCGCGCCCGAGCAGCTACACCCAGGACGCACGTGCCGAGTACATCGCCGCCATCGCCGCCACGCCGGCGGCGCTGCGTGCCGCCGTAGCGGGGCTCGACGACTCACAGCTCAACGAACCCTATCGGCCCGGCGGCTGGACCGTGCGGCAGGTGGTGCACCACGTCCCGGACAGCCACGCCAATGCCTACGTGCGCTTCAAGCTCGCGCTCACCGAAGATGCGCCGCTCGTGAAGACGTACGACGAGGCCCGATGGGCGGAGTTGGAGGATTCCCGCTCGACGCCGATCGACGTGTCGCTCACCATGCTCGACGCGCTGCACGAGCGCTGGGTGCGGCTGCTCCAGGCCATGACCGCCGCCGACTACGCGCGCGAGTACACGCATCCGGAGCAGGGGCGCAACTCCCTCGACTACATGTTGGCGCTCTACGCCTGGCATGGGCCCCACCACGTCGCGCACATCGCTCGGCTGCGAGCGCGCAAGGGGTGGGGATAGTCCGCACGTTGTGCGTCGGCCGATTCCATCGCTGCGCGTTGGCGGCCCCGCCCGACCATCACGTCCGATGCGGCCGGGGCTGCCAACCCGCCCTATGCACCAACGCCCGTTAGGTGGCGCCGGCGCAAGCGCTGCCTGGAGCCGTCACCCGAAGAAGATGCACGTCGGATCGCGCTCGACTTCGGCGAGAAGGACGGCCAGGCTCGCGTGGTGCGGCAGCGGCTCATACCCGTGCCACTTCAGGTCGCGGAACTGGCAGTAGAGCGACCACTGCCCGGTGCTCTTCGTGAAGCGAAACTTCGCGATATCATGCACCATCCACTCGGGACCTCCGCGCCAGTCCGGCCGGCTCTCGAAGTAGATGACGGCGGGCCCTTCGAGACGATACGCATGGCGCAGCTGACTCGCGATCCTCGGATCCGGATGCGGTGTGCAGCGCGGATCGAACAGCGTGCGCACCCGCGCGAGCTGGAGGTCCGAGAGTGTGGAGCGCGGAGCACGCTTCGTCTTCGAGGGTTTGCGAATCGCCATGCTGTTGGCCTCTGGCCCACGTTGAGCGTCAGCTGCCGCCGACACATAGCAGCGAGCGAAGCAGGCAGACCCCACCGGCTGAATGCTGCACGCGATCACCTTCTCAGCTTCGCCCGTAGCTCGTCGAAGAAGCTCTGCACCACCACGAGGGTAGGCGCTCCTGCCATGTCCCGCCAGTCGTTGTCTCGCACCATGAGAAACCGCTGATCGTCCGGCGAAATCGCAAACGTGCCCCGCTCCAGGGATCCCGCGCGGACTCCGCTTGGTATCGCGAAGAGGGCACGCGGTGGTTCCGTCGAGAACGGCGGACCCGGATGGACTTTCACTTCATTCATCGTTCCATCCGCGACGTAGAACAGCGAGCGCCCGTTGTGCGCCCAAACCGGAGCACTGCCGCCGCCGCGTGAGACTTGCCACTTGCCACCGTTCACATTCGGAAACGGGCGCACGAACACCTCGTTCGCGCCCTGCTCATTGGAGACGTACGCAAGCCAGCGGGAATCCGGCGACAGCGCGGCGCCACCCTCGTTGTATCCCGTCGCCACGATCTCGCGCGCCATGCTGTCCACTCCCAGCTGCGCCGCGAGAATGTCCGCCTGCGCGGCAGCCCCGGTCGACCTGGCTGCGCCGAACACGAGCCACCGGCCGTCAAGACTCCGGAACGCGTAAGTCGGACCATCCTTTCCCCAGAGGAGCCTGGGTTCACCCGTGCCGTCAGTAGCCTGCTCCCAGACGTTGAACCGATTCGCGGACTGAGTCGTGTCGGCAGAAGTCGGCCGGTCCGAGAGAAACGTGATGGCACGCCCGCCGGCCGCCCACGCGGGAGAGCGGTCCTCACCCGCGTAGAGCGTGTGCCGGGACACCGGCCCAGTGGGTAGCTCCTTGATCCAGATATCGGTGCCAAGATCGGTAAGCTGCGTGAGCGCGATGCGCCGTCCGTCCGGCGACAGTGCGAGTCCCCAATCGGTCTCCGCCGATCCATTGTACCTGCCCCCCGTGTTAACCTGCCACGAAGAATCCACGGGCTCCGCCCGCCCGCTTCGATTCACCCACACGACGATGGCATTCGGCACTGGGCCCCGCGCGAATTCCGGACGTCCGAGCAAGTAGTACGCGGTCCCCTCGTTCGAAACGAGGAATCCCGGAGCCTGAATGCCGTCGAGAACCGGCACCGGCCGCCCCCTCGGGGCAAGAGCGGCGTTGTCCCACGGCACGGCCATGAGAGTGCCGGAGCTGGTCAAATACAACACGTGTCCGGTGGCCACGTGCCATGCACCGATGGCGTCGTCGAAGAGCGCGCGAACGGTATCCCGGCGTGCGTCGTACACGTACGCGCGGCTCGGGCGACAGCTGACCACCCCCACGCAGTTTGTGTGATGGGCGGTAAACAGGATGCCGCGCGAAGACGGAAGCGGCGTTGGCAGCCACGGGAAACGCCCGTCGATCGTCGTGGGCGAGACGATGGCCCTCCACGAGGCGCCTCCTGCACGGAGAAGGCGGAGCGAGCTGGTCGGTGAGTCGTAATAAACAATCGAACCGTCTTCGAGCCACGCTCCGCGGTTGAAGGTCGCGTCGACGGAGTCCGCGAGCTTGAGGGACGCTCCGCCCTTGCTCGGGATCCGTCGCAGTTGTCCGTGAGCGACGAATCCGATCCACGCACCATCGGAGGAGAAGAAGGGTCCAGAGCCACCTTCCGTACCCGCCAGCGGCTGCGCGACCACTTCGTCACGGCGCTTGACGAAGAGCTGGCCGGGTCCCGTCGGCGGACTACGAAACACCAATGATGCTCCGTCGGGTGAGAGCGCGGCCTCGACGGCGAAGGTCATTCCATCGAAGGCATCGGACGTGCCCAGGGTGGTCGGATACCGGGCGACCGAAGGTGTTCGACTCGGGCGCATCCATCCCCACATGGCGAGCACGCCGATCAGCAGGGTAGCCGCCATCAAGGCGGGCAGGGCGACGCGCCGAGACGCCGGGCGTGCGGCGCCGACCTTTGTGTCAATCGCGACGGGCGAGATGAAGGCGGGAGAGTGAAGCGCTTCGGCGAACGCTGTCGCGCTTTCGAACCGATCCGCCGGGAGCTTCTCCAGGGAAATCGCCACTGCGGTCGCGACGTGCGGCGGCACTGCCTTGCGCAGCTCACTGACCGGTCGCGCCACGTCCGTCACGATCTTCATGATGACCATCTGCGCCGACGAGCCAGTGTGCGGGGGCTCACCGGTCAAGGCTTCGTACAGCACGGAGCCGAGTGAGTAGATGTCCGAGCGGTTGGTGATGTGCTTGTCCGCCGTCGCCTGCTCCGGCGACATGTAGTGCGGTGTGCCCAGCGTCACCCCTGTCTCCGTCATCCGGCCGCCGGCCGCCGCGCTTACCGCCAGCGCGATTCCAAAGTCCGCGACGATCGCGCGTCCGTCGCTCAAGAGAATGTTCTCAGGCTTGATGTCGCGGTGAATGACTCCTCGCCCATGCGCGTACTGCAATGCGGCCGCGACTTCGGTGGCAATGTTCACCGCCTCGTCGATCCCGAGTTGGTGCTCCCGATCGAGCTTCTCCCTGAGCGTTTCCCCCTGTATGTACGGCATGACGTAGTACAGGAACTCCATGCTGCCGCCGTGTGCCGCTGCCGTGCTGCCGCTGTCATAGAGCGGCAGAATGTGCGGGTGCTGGAGTTGTGCCGTGGTCTTGATCTCCTGCACGAACCGGTCGGCGCCGAGCACGGCGGCGAGGTCGGGCCTCAGCACCTTCAGCGCCACCTTGCGGTCGTGCTTGAGATCCTCGGCGAGGTAGACGGTCGCCATCCCGCCTTCGCCGAGTCGCCGCTCGATGCGGTAGCGGTCGGCGAGCGCCGCGGAGAGGTGCGCCGTGATGTCAGTCAATCGCTTCGCCGTTCCGCGTGCAGCGCAATGCCGCGCTGAGGGCTGGGCAACGTCGTTGATTGACGAGAAGGTCAATGTGAATAGGCATTCCGATCCGCAGAAGGTCCAAGCCGCTTCAGTCCTGTTGTCGCCGGCTAACGTTGGGCTGTGCCGCGGGCACTCCGCAAGCGCGGTGGCGCAGCTGCCGCTTGACGATCGTAGCCGTCAACCCACCTGCTGTCATCGGGGGGCGCGGCCGCAGCCTCCACCCGTCTCGGGTCACCGCCTGGCGCCTTTGCCGCATCACACGACGCCCCGCGGAATGCGACCGCGTGGGCCGCTACGCCTCTCTCACCGGGCTCGGCACGGGGAGGCTCGAGGCATCCGCAAGAGACGCGGAGCGATGGCTTGCTGGTGACGGGATGCGCTCATATGTTCGGTCACGGATCAGCACGTATGGCCTCCCCCCTCCATCGATGTCGGTTTCCGAGGCGATCACGACCCTGCTGGCTTCGGCGAGGCATGGTGACCGCGAGGCGCTGCAGCAGGTGTTCTCGCTGGTCTACCATGAGCTGCATCAGTTGGCTCATCGGGAGCTCGCGCGGTTTCGCCATGGCGAGACGCTGGTCACGACCGCACTGGTGCACGAGGCCTATCTGCGTCTGGTGAACGCCAATCGCGCGGGATACGCCGATCGCCAGCACTTCTATGCCGTGGCCGCGACTGCGATGCGGCAGATCATCGTGGACCACGCGCGGCAGCGGGGGGCTGCCAAGCGCGGACAGGGCCTGAAAGGGCAGTCGCTGGACGGACTCGACGTGGCCGCTCCGGACCCTGGTGCCGAGATTGTCGCGATTGATGAAGCGCTCACCGCGTTAGGCGAGGAGCACGAACGTCTGGCTCGCGTGGTCGAGCTCCGGTATTTCGTGGGCCTCTCGGTGGAAGAGACTGCGGAGGTCATGGACCTGTCGCCACGCACGGTAAAGCGCGAATGGCAGAAGGCACGTGCCTTCCTGTACCGCGCCTTGCATGCCGAGGGCGCCGGGCTCGACATGGAGGGTTAGATGAGCGGGGCCTCCTCGCGCGCCAGGCGGCTGGAGGAACTCCTGGACCTGGCACTCGACGTCGCGCCGGAAGCTCGCGATGCGGCCCTGGACCAGGCATGCGAGGGCGACCCGTCCCTCCGGTCCGAAGTGCAGGCATTGGTCGTGGCCTTGCATCGAGCCGCCGACTTCATGGACGAACCAGCGGGGCGAGTCCTCGGCATCGCGGCTCCCGCGTCCCGCGACACGAGTCTCCTCGGAGCCCTGGTGGGGCCATGGCGGGTGGAGCGCGAGATCGGACGCGGCGGCATGGGTGTCGTGTACCTGGCCGAGCGCGCCGACGGCGGGTTTCGGCAGCGGGTGGCGCTCAAGCTGGTGCGCAACGCGGCGCAGTCCGCGGACATCATGTCGCGCTTCATCGCCGAGCGGCAGATTCTCGCGGGCCTGCAGCACCCCAACCTCGCACGCCTCGTTGATGGCGGAGCGCTGGCCGATGGCGCGCCGTGGTTCGGCATGGAATATGTCGACGGCGTCCCCATTACCACGTGGTGTGACGAACGCCAACTGGGTGTTCGCCAGCGCCTAACGATTTTCGAACAGGTGGCGGGCGCGGTGCAGTACGCGCACCAGAACCTCGTGGTCCATCGGGATATCAAGCCCTCGAACATCCTGGTCACCGCCGACGGCACGGCGAAGCTCCTGGACTTCGGCATCGCCAAGGTGCTGGCCGGCCACGAAATGGCCGGAGCGGGACAGACGGTTACCGGACTCTGGATGCTGACGCCGGACTACGCGGCACCCGAGCAGGTCCGCGGGGAGACGATCACCACAGCCACGGACATCTATGCGCTGGGCGCGGTTCTCTACGAACTGCTGTGCGGACATCGCGCGCACGAGTTCGAGCGGCTGACGCCCGGTGAGCTGGAACGCGTGATCTGCCATGTGGAGCCACCGCGGGCGAGCGTCGCCGCTGGCCAGCCCGTCGTGCGCGGTTCTGCCGAGACGGTGGGGGCCGGGGAGATTGCCAGGCGTCGCGCCAGCCATCCAGGCCGTCTGCAGCGGTTGCTCGCCGGTGATCTCGACACGATTCTCTCGCGCGCCCTGCACAAGGATCCCGCACAGCGCTACTCGTCCGTCGAGGCATTCCTGGAGGATCTCCACCGCTACCGTGGCGGACTGCCGGTCCTGGCCCGCCGCGATTCGCTTCGGTACCGGCTGCGCAAGTTCGTGAGGCGCAATGTTGTGACGGTCTCCGCGACCGCGGTCGTGGTGGTTGCGCTCGTGGCGGGCCTCGCGGGAACCCTGTGGCAGGCGCGCGTGGCGCGAGACGAGGCAGTCAAGGCGCGCGAGACGCGTGACTTCGTCATTGGCCTCTTCCGGAGTGCCAATCCCGACGAGTCCGTTGGGCGGGAGACCCTTGCCCGTGACCTGATTGACCGCGGGCTGCGCCGCGTGGATTCCTCACTTGGCAATCAGCCTGGCGTGCAGCAGGAACTGCTGGGGGTACTTGGGGTCACGTATCGCGAGCTTGGCATGATCCCGGAGGCAACGGCGGCACTGCGTCGCGCCGTGACGATCGCCGAGAAATCCCGAGGTCGGCGCGGCGCGGAAGAACTTGCGGCCAGGCTCACCGACCTCGCGACGGTGCTCAACCTCGCTGGCGACTACGCAGGCGCGGACTCGCTGCTCCGGCGTGCCCTTTCCATACAGCAGGGAAGCGCCAAGCTCCGCCAATCTCCTGGCCACGTCGCGACGCTCTCCGAAGTGGCCAACAACCTGGAGGACATGGGGGACTGGACGCGCGCCGAGTCGCTGCATCGCGAAGTGCTCGCGCTCGATGAGGCGCGTTTCGGTGCGCAGAGTCTGAGCGTTGCCACCGATCTGGCCAACCTCGGCGTCACGCTCGACCAGCTCAATCAGGATCACGGAGCCGACTCGGTGTATCGCCGTGCTCTTGCCATTCGACAGGCGGCGCTCCCGTCGGATCACCCGCGGGTTCTCACCCTGCTGGGGAACATGGCCGTCACCTGGGGCAAGCTCGGTCGCGTGGCACAGGCGGAGTCGCTCAATCGTGAAGTGCTCGCTCGCCGTCGACGCGTCCTTCCGCCGGGGCACCCCGATGTGGCGTACTCGCTCCACTCGCTCGCCAGCAACCTCGAGGATCAGGGGAGACTGACGGAGGCCGAGCCGCTCGGTCGCGAAGCGCTCGCGATCCGACGAAAGGTGCTCGGCGCCGACCATCCCGTGACGTTGCAGACGGCAAACAATCTGGCCGTTCTGCTCGTGCGCATCGGTGCGTTCGACAGTGCCGCCACGGTCTTTCGTGAGATCGTGGAACGCTGGAGTGTGATCTATGGCCCACGCGATCCACGGACAGCGACGGCCATCAACAACCTTGGGGTGGCGCGGGCCTACGCCGGAGATCTCCGGGAGGCGGAGCGCCTGGTGCGCGATGCGCTGGCGCTGCGCCGGGCCGCGCTTGGCGATTCGGCCGTCGATGTGGGTGCCTCGAGGCGGAACCTGGCGATGATCCTCGGGCGAACTGGGAGGAACGCCGAGGCCGAACAACAGGTGCGCGAAGCGATCACGATCTTCGGCGTCGCCTTGCTGTCGGACCACCCACGGTTGGCCGAGGCGCAGTCGACGCTCGGGGAGGTGCTGTTGCACACCGGGCGCGTCTCGGAAGCGGATTCTGTACTTCGGGCCGCACGCGCCATCCAGGAATCGCAGCTTCCGGGTTTCGACTATCGGCGCGCCGAGACCGCGCATCTGCTGGCGCGGGCAAAGGTCCGGCTACGGGAGTGGGCGGCGGCCGAATCTTTGCTGATGGAGAGTGCTGAGGTCTATCGTCGCTTCCCCGGTCACCGTTCCAGAGCCGCCGCGGTGCTCGTCGACCTGGAGCGCGTGCGCCGTCCGCGACGGGATTCGAGGCAGGGACCAGCTCCGCGGTAGCTGTTGCCCACCAGCAGGCGCGCCGGTCGGGCCGCGTCGCCGTCCGGAGTCTGGGAGTCTGGCCGGGCAGGCCGATGGCCCCGATTGGCACTGGTTTGCGTTCTGTTGTATGGAAGGCTCTGGCGAGTCGAACTGGAGGAACCTCTCATGCGATTGATCCTGGTGGCCGCAGTGGCGGCTCTCCTGGCGGCGGTGGGCTGCAGCAAGGGAACCGAGGCTCCGTCGGGCCCCCCCGCGGGAGTCACGGCGAGCGTGGACGTCACGCCGACCTCGGTCTCCCTGGCAACGCTTGGCGCAACACAGACGTTCTCGGCGGTGGTGAAGGACGGAAGGGGGACAGTCCTTGGCGGAAAGACGCCGGTCTGGTCGTCGTCGTCGTCCGCCGTGGCAATCGTTGACCCATCAGGTGTGGTGACCGCAGTCGGAAACGGCAGCGCCACGATCAGCGCGACGGTGGACGGCAAAGTCGGCCAGGCCGTGGTGAACGTGGCACAACAGGTCGCCCGCCTTCGCGCCGCGCTCCTTTCATCGGGTGTGTCGGGAGACCGGAAGGCCGGAGAACCGTTTGGAGTGGCCGTGACCGCCGAGGACGGCGGTGGAGCGCGGGTGACGTCGTTCACCGGAGCGGTGACCCTGAGTCTGGCGCCCAACCCCGGCAACGCGACGGTAGGCGGGACGGTATCGATGAACGCCGCCGGCGGCTTGGCGCAGTTTGTCGGTGTGAAGATCGCCAGGGCGGGAACAGGCTATGCTCTGGTGGCCACGTCCGGGACGCTGACGTCTCCTCCGACGGCGCCGTTCGACGTCATTGCCGGCCCGTTGGGCAAGCTGGTCTTTGTCACGCAGCCACCTCCGAATGTCGAGGGGAACCTGCGGATGGTCCCTTCGGTGCGCATTGAGGCGCGCGACAGCCTCGACAACGTCGTCGCGAACCAGACCGTCTCCCTCCGGCTGGCGAACGCCCCGTGGCCGCGCACGCAGCTGGGAGGAACTCTCACGCAGCTGGCGCCAGCCGGCACGGCTGACTTTCCCGGACTCACGGTGGATCGCCCAGGCAGTGGGTATCGGCTGGAAGCATACGTGGGGACGATTGTCGGGCAGAGCGCTCCGTTCGACGTGCGCATCAGTTTCAGCGCGGTCTCCACCGGGGGCACGAACTCGTCGGGATCGGGATTCAGTTGCGGCATTGCTCCGGGTGGTACGTACTGCTGGGGAGCGAACTTCGATGGGCAACTCGGTTCCGTCCGCGCGGACCCCCGCGAGCCCGTCCCCTTCCTGGTGAATGCAGCATACCCATTCGTGCAGGTGACCACTGGTAGAGCGCATGCGTGCGGCTTGACGACCGTTGGCGAGGTCTGGTGCTGGGGCGATGGGCAGAGCGGACAGCTTGGGAATGGCGCGTCGACCAGCAGCACGGCGCCCGTCCTGGTGTCCGCTTCCGGTCCGGGTGGCGGGAGAGTGTATTCATCGATTCATTCCGGCGAGAACCACACCTGCGGGATTGTTGTGCGCGCGGTGTATTGCTGGGGAGAGAACATCTATGGGCAGGTGGGAAATGGGACAACGTCAACGGTGCAGGCGACGCCGACGAAGGTCTCCGGAACGGGCATGGCCCCGTTGGACTTTGTTCAGGTGAGCGCCGGGGGCAACATCACGTGCGGCGTGACGCAGGTGCGCGCGGCCTGGTGTTGGGGGGCGGGGTTCCAGGGGGCGCTTGGGGACGGGCAGCAGGTGCACCGATCGACGCCGGTCCAGGTCGTCGGATCGGGTGTTGCTCCGCTGACGTTCAGCAGCATTGCGGCTGGTGGATCTCGCGTGTGCGCCGTTACGACGGGACTGACGATCGAACGCATCTACTGCTGGGGGAGCAACAGCGGCGGGTACCTCGGCATCGGCGGCGGGCAGCCGAGCAGCGTCATGGTGCCCACGGCCGTGCCTGTTGCGGCGGGCGTCAGCTTTCGCACCGTGTCGGCCCGGGCTAACACCACGTGCGCGCTCGACACCACCGATACCGCCTGGTGCTGGGGGCGCGGAAATGATGGCGAGATCGGAAATGGTCTCTGGGACAATCGGAATGTGCCGACCGCCGTCACGATGCCCGCCGGCGGATTCCGGCAGATCAGCGCGGGTGGGATGAACATCTGCGCCTTGAGCCTGTCCGGTAGCGGTGTGTACTGCTGGGGAGAGGGCGGCAACCACGCACTGGGCAACGGCTCGATGGTGAGCCGCGCGACGCCAACACGCATCGTGCAGTAATCGAAGAGGGCGACGGCCAGTCGCGGGCAAGGGGCCGCGCGCGCCGTGCGCGAGTTCGTCGCGCACAATCGGCCGGAAGATTCCGAGGTGTCGAATGAAGTGGCATCGAGCGGTGCTCGCCAGCGGAGCCATCGGTATCGGTTTCGGGCTCCTGTCGGCGATCGATCCCCAACGGCGGTGGCAGGCGGCGGCGATCGCCGCGTTTGCCGCCGCCGGCGTCATTGCCGGCATCGACGGCATGCTGCACCGCCGCCAGGCCGTTGTGGATGCGACCCTGCGCTACGCGACGTACCACGGCACGGCCGCGGTGTGGGGGAGCGTTTGGCTCATCACGCTGGGGATGGTCCTGCTTGTGGTGGCCTGGACCTGGTATGCCGGCGTCGAGCGTCAGCTGATGGTGCTCGTGCTGCGTCGCCCGGGGATGGCGCTGATTCCGGTCGGGGTGAGCACCCTCTGCAGCGGCGTCGCGCGCTGGTACGGCTGGCGGCTCACGCACGCTCCAACTTCGCCACTCGCAAGGACGATGGGGAATCGCATTGGCGGGATGCTTGGCGTCACATTCGGCGCAGCCCTCACCGCCGCGGGCCTGGTCGAGATCATGGCGCCGGTCGCGTTCGACGCGATCCTCGGATCGATGCGACATGCCCTGGAGCAGTGGGCGCTCGGCGCCGCGTTGCGGCCGTAGGCCCCGGCCATCGCGGATCTGTTGCCTTCTGCCCAGAGCGCGCTGAGCACACGGGTGCGTGAGTGCGCTCGCCGACTCGGCTGAGATCCTTGACGCCTGCATCCTCTTGCCTGGGGATCCAGACATGGCGCGCGTCCAGAGCGTCTGGCCGCAGCGACCAGTGGCCATCTGATCGGGCGGTGGCAGACCGCAGGCCTCGCGCAGGAGCGTGACATCCCACACGCGTGTAGGGGACGTCCGGATAGCGCGCGTCCCGCACGTATCTATTATGGAGCGCGCTGCGTGCCCCTCAACGATCGCGCAGATCGCGGTCCCTCGTTGTCGAGCACGCATCGGAACGGCACCACCCTTGATGAGGTGTGCGTCGATGCGTGACGGTCATTGGTCGGCTCGTATGCCGGCAGTCGCCGGTGTGTTGTTCCTCCTCGCGGGCTGCGTGGACGAGAAGATTGTGTACCGGGACGGACCGAACTTCGCCGCCCCACCGGCCGCAGCCGCCAGTTTCGTCGGCTACGACGACCACGCGGCCAAGCGGACGGTGTGTGGCAATTGTCATGTCAGCCAGCAAGGCAAGTGGAAGGAGACGAAACACGCGGGCGCGTGGCAGACGCTGGACACCAATGCGGGAAAGCAGGGGTTCTGCCAGGCCTGTCACACCGTCAGCAATCTGGGGAACGCGACCATTGACACCGCCGTTGCCTGGCGTTCGACAAAGGATCCGCGGTACCAGGACGTGCAGTGCGAGAGCTGCCATGGCGCTGGCCTGCAGCACATCGGCGTCCCGGCGCGCGGGCAGATGCTCCCCTCGGCCAAGGCGGACACCGGCACCGCGATCACGACGGGATGCTCCGAGTGCCACTCAGGCTCACATCAACCGTTTGTTGAGGACTGGCGCAAGACCCGTCATGCCACGGCCCGGACGACGGTCTTCAACTCTGCGACGCCAACGAGTCCTCTCCCACCCGGTGAAGTCGCCGGCGGAGTACGCGCCGCCTGCCAGAGTTGCCATGTGGGCCAGAAGGTGCTCCTGGCCTGGGGGGTGAACACCAACTACACCGAGAAGGTCGAGCAGCCCAACTGCGCCACGGCGGTGAACGGCCGCTGTGTGGGCAACAGCACGGCGATCGGGACCACCTGCGCGGTGTGCCACGACCCCCATGGTTCGGCGAACCCCAGGCAGCTGCGGTTTCCCATCGACTCACGTGATCCGGACAACAACCTCTGCATCAAGTGCCACAACCGACGCGGCAACTTCGACCTTGCCCAGTCGAGCAACACCGCCCCGCACGCCCCGCACGGTCCGCTCGTCCTCGGCACCGCCGGCTGGTGGCCTCCCGGGGTTGCATTCACCGAGACGGAGTCGTCGCACGGCTCCGAGAAGAACCCGCGGCTCTGTGCGACGTGTCACGTGCAGAAGTACGCCGTGAACGACAAGGCGACGAACAAGTTCATCGTGACCGTCACCGGACACCGCTTCACCGCCATTCCGTGCGTCGACGGCAACGGACAACCGACCGCAGACCAGAGCTGCACGCAGCTCACCCAACGGTCGTTCAAGGGATGTGCGGCGTCGGGGTGCCACACCGAGGCGAGTGCCCGGACGGCGCTCACCAGTGCGGACGCGGACATCGCGCTGCTTCGCGGGGCGCTGAACGGCATGCTCCAGAGCCCCCTCATTCCTGCCGCGCAGAAGGGATCGGGTCTCACCACGTATCGCGGTGCTCTGTTCAACTACAATCTGGCGGGGATGCCGGGGTCGGACGCGCACAACCCCTTCCTCGTGAAGGCGCTCCTCCGCGCGTCGATCGCCCAGGTAGCCCGGGACTACGGCGTCGCTGCGCCGCCGGGGCTGCGGCTCGCGCCGTACGATCAGATCATCCTCGGTCGGAAGGCCAGCAACTAGGTGTTACGCGCCACCGGTGAGTCGAAACGGCGGGCAACCTGCGAACGGGTGTCCGCCGTCCTCGTTTGCGTGGCCCTCGCGCCGTGGACACGCGCCGCCGCGCAGGGCGTGGCGAGGGTGCATGACTCCACCTCGGCCGACTCCATACGATTTGACCAGGCACCGCTCCCGGGGGGGGCGGCGGCCCTCTTCCGCTTCCTCTTCAACGAAGTCCCGCAGTGGATACAGATCGGGGGCATCGTTCTGGCCGCCGTCGTCAGTGTCACGGCCCTGGTGTTCAGCTGGCGGCATCGCACGGGGATCTGGACGTGGCTGGTGACGCGGTCGCGTGGGGCAAAGATCGCCCTGGGCGCCACCACCCTCTTCACCATCGGCGTGGTTGGTGGCGCGGGCGCGTGGAGCTGGAACTTCATGATGCACGACAACGACTTCTGCGCGAGCTGTCACGTCATGAAGAGCGCCTTCAATCGGTTCCGTGTCTCGGAACACGATAAGCTCGAGTGCCACGCGTGCCACCAGCAGTCGATCTTTGCCAGTGCGCAGGAACTCTACTACTGGGTCCTCGACCGTCCTGAGAAGATCCCGCAACACGCCCCGGTCCCCAACCGGATCTGCGCCGAGTGTCACGAGCAGAGCCAGGCAGACTCCAGTTGGAAGCGCGTCATCGCAACCGCCGGACATGCGGTGCACTTCAGGAGCGACTCGTCGGTCCTGAACGACCTGATGTGCATCGATTGCCACGCCCGGGACGTTCACGCCTTCAGGGCCACCGACGTCTCGTGCCAGTCGTCAGGGTGTCACGAGGACACGGAGGTGCGCCTCGGTGCGATGGCCGGCCAGAGCGGGCTGCATTGCGTGACCTGCCACGACTTTGGCCGATCCGTCAACGAGAAGATCCCGATCGATTCCACGCGTCAGGCGCTGGTGCCGGCTCGCCCGGAGTGCTTCTCGTGCCATGAGATGCGCGCCAAGCTTGCCGAACGAGACCTCGACAAGGATCCACACCAGGCGACCTGCGGTACCTGCCACAACCCGCACGATCAGTCAACGGCGGGCAAGGCGTTCACGTCGTGCGCCACCGCTGGGTGTCACGCGTCGGCCGATACCCTCACGGCCTTTCACCGGGGTCTTGGTGCACACACGCTCGACCAGTGTGGGGCATGCCACAAGCCGCACAGCTGGAAGGTGCAGGGCACAAGGTGCATTGATTGCCACCGCGACATCTATCGTCGCGGACCCATCCCGCTCCGACGGCGCGCAGCCTCACCGGCTCCTTCCGGAGGTATGGAGCGTTCGCTCCCGTCGATGGGGCACGTCGTGCCTCGCAGGTCCGGGCCTCGCGATGTGGACTCGGACGCCTCGCAGGCGTCGATGCAGCCGCTGGATCGACTTCCAGCGCGCGACACGACATTCGACCATGCCAGGCACCGGAAGGTCGCCTGCACCTCGTGCCACAGTACGGCGCGAGCGCATGGGACCGTGACCATCACCGCACCTGCCGGGTGCCAGTCATGTCATCACGCGGCGGACGCGCGCGCGGGAACCTGCGCAACCTGTCATACGCCGTCGGAGCTATCGGCGACGGCCTTCGTGCCAACGCCCATCCGTGTGACCCGACGCGCGACGCCCGTTCAGCGCGACTTGCCCATGTCGCACGGCAGGCACGATGCCGTACCCTGCGGTTCGTGCCACGACGGCGGCGTGACGAAGGCCGTAACGGTGAGCTGTGCGTCGTGCCACACCGACCATCACCGCGCAAACGCCGTCTGCGGCACCTGTCACGCGGACGCGAATGCTGTCCATACGCGCTCCACGCATGTGACCTGCGGATCGTGTCACGAGAGGGCCGGCACCGCAACGTTGCCACCGAGCCGCCAGGTGTGTCTCGCCTGCCATGCGAAGCAGAGAGACCATAAGCCCGGAGCTGACTGTGGTACGTGCCACCTCGTGACCTGGCCGGGGGGAACGGAGTGATGCGTTGGCCACATCTCGTCACGTGGATGGCCCTCCTCGCCACGAACGCCGGAGCGCAGGGCGTGCGGATCACGGGGTCGTCGTGGTGGCAGGGGATCGACCTGCGCCCCTTTCGTCGCGACTCCGTCGCGCGCTCGCTGACGACGGAAAGCAACGGGATCCGTCGGGGACCCGATGGTACCATCGTCAGCTGCCCGGACGGCGTCGCGTATTGCGCCTTCCTCGCCGCCGCGACGCGAGTCCTGTTGCAACCCGTGTTGCACGATATCTCGGTCGCTGGGTGGGGCATGGGGGAAGGGATCTCGGTTCACGCGCACGGTCGAGCGCGCACGCCCCTCGGGGAGGGCGATCCCTCATGGCCGCGAATGGCGGATCCATTCGACCTGCTCGATGCGTACGTGGAAGTGGATCGAACGCGGGGGCGCCTCCGCCTCGGAAGGCAGTGGACGCTGGGAGGGCTGGGGGCATACAGCTACGATGGCGGATCCCTCCTGATTCGCGGGGGCGCGTTCGACGGTGAAGTGCTCGGCGGACGCGCCCTGGTGCAGGGGATCAACGAAGCCTACACCGCCGAAGAGATCGGACAGGTGGATGACCTGCCGCCCGACAATGGCGCATGGCTGGTGGGGGGGAGGGGCAGGTGGCGGTCAACGAGCGGTGTACAGGCACTGACGGCGGCCTACCTGCGCATCATCGCCGACGATCGGTCGGGGGTGTACGCCGACCGTGTCGCGCTCGATGGGTCGACGCGGTGGCTGGGAGCACGGATGGACGCAGCCCTCGCGTACGACCTGGCGAGCGGGATCGCGAATGAGGCACGCATCCGTGCCGCGCGACGCATCACCCGCGGGCTCGACCTCTCGGCCGAAGTGCGACGTCATCGACCGTTCTTCGAGCTGTGGACCATTTGGGGTGCCTTCGCACCGGTTGGCTTCGACGAGGTGCGCGTGACCGGAACCTGGACGAGTGCCGACGGAGGTCGCAGTGTGAGTGCATCGAGTGCGCGGCGACGGTACAGCGACCCCGGGACGGGGCTGCAGTCGGTGCCGCTGCGCACCGATGGGTGGCGCCTCGCGATGGACGGGAGTTGGCAACCGGGCGAGGCCTGGTCTGTGGTGGCCTCGTATGGTGCGGACGTGGGTGTTGGTGCCTCGCAGACCGACGGCTTGGCCGGCTTCCTCTGGCGCCCCACCCGTGAGGCGGACTTTGGCGCATCGTTCAGCGCACGACAGACGATCTACGAGTACCGCGTCGGGACGGGGCGCGTACTCGGCGGCTTTGCACACGCCTCGATGGCGCTCCGCCCCGACCTGCGCCTGCGGGTGGAGGCCGGGCAATACCGGCATCGACTGACCAACGATGCGGTGGGACCGGACTGGTCGCAGCGTCGAGCCTCCGTCCGACTGGAGTGGGCGGTGGGCGCGGACCCGGGGCGGGACCGATGAGGGGCCGGCGCGTTAGGCAGCGGTGGCTGCGGACGGCGCTCCGCGCGACGGCGACTCTGTTCGCGGGGCTCCTGACCTGCCGTGTCGTTCATCCGCTCGGACTTTCCGCCCAGGCAGTGCCATCCGTTGCGGGGATCGCGTCACGCACGGTCGCGAAAACCGGCATCGTTCGGCTCAGGGCACCGGGCGACTTTCCTCATGCGGCGCACGCGCGTCTCTTTCCCACCTGTGAAGGGTGCCACGCTGATGTCACGGGGAATACGGCGGCCGCCCTTTTTCCGAACCCCACCACCTGTGTGGCCTGCCACAACGGCGCTGATGTCCGTCGCGTGGAGTGGCGGGCGCCGACGCGCCCGGCACCCCAGGGGCTGCTCGCATTCTCACACCAGCGGCACTTTGTGGTTGGGGATAGCGCGGCGCGGGTCTGTACGACATGTCACGCCGGCACCACCGGCCGGGGATTCATGGACGTGACGGCGGCCCGGGCCACGACCTGCCTGGGCTGCCACGCCCACCGGGCGCCCGCTCACCTCGACCCGGCGAATCGGTGTCAGGCGTGCCACGTTCCCCTGACGGCGGCACGCGGCCTCGACGTCGGCGCCCTGCCGAAGCCGACCACACACGAGGCGCGCATGTTTGTTTCCCAGCATGCACCGGGTTCGCCGCTCGCGGCCGCGACGTGCGCCACGTGTCACGCGCGCGAGAGCTGCGCGCGCTGCCACCTCAACGTGGCCACACTGGCGGTCGCGGCCACTCTCGGGTCCGACGCACGGGTGGCGCAACTCGTGCGTGCCCGCGCGCCCGTGTGGCCAACGCCGGATAGCCACCGTCGCGAGGATTTCATTCGCGGGCATGGACCCGCCGCGATCGCCGGTGCCGCCACCTGCGCCAATTGTCATGCGCGCTCGAGTTGCACGACCTGCCACACGGGGTTGGGGGCGCGCGCCGTCCTGCGCGCTCTTCCGGAGCCCACGTCGTCGCCGCGAGGGGTTCAGCTGAGACGCGCTCCGGTGGACGGCCGAGGACGATGGCTCCCGCGCGCGACCGACGTCCGCCGGAGTGCTGACACCACGCCGCGCCTGGTCCGCCCACATCCCGTGAACTTCGTGGAGTCGCACCGTGGTGCCGCATCGTCGGGGCTCACGTCGTGCGCCGGATGTCACGCCCAGCGCTTCTGCTCGGATTGTCACGCCGGGGAATCGCGGCGCGCCTTTCACCCGCCGAACTACGCCGCCGGGCATGCAGCGTCCACCTATGCGCGCGACCGCGAGTGTGCCTCGTGCCACAACACCGAGGTCTTCTGTCGCGCCTGTCACCAGGCCTCGGGACTCCAGGCGGAGGGTCGCGACGCTGCCACCTACCACAACGCGCAGCCGCAGTGGTTGCTTCAGCACGGCCGTGCGGCGCGCCTCGAACTGGCGACCTGTACCACGTGTCATACCCAGGCCACCTGCTTGCGCTGCCACGCCACCACGGGGTGGGGGGTCAATCCGCACGGTCGGGACTTCGACGCCAATCGACTGGGGCGCAAGGCAATGGCCATGTGCGCCAGATGCCATATCACCGACCCGCGACGGCGTTAGGCGTCGGCCGTTCCCTCACAGAGGCGTCGTCGACTGCTGACTCCCGGTCGCCGGGGTACGCGGTATTCTCCCGGTGAACCCACGCCGGAGGCCCCATGCTGCGAGTCAAGGAGATCATGACGCCCAATGTGGTGACCCTTGCGCCAAACCAGACGCTCCGTCAGGCGGTCGATACCCTCGTCACGTGTCGGATCCAGGGAGCGCCAGTCGTGGACGCGGGTCGCGTTGTCGGTGTTCTCTCGGCACCCGACCTCCTGGAGTTCGAGTCCGTGGTTGGCGATGAAACCCGGGAGGACGAAGCGGATCCGGTGGAAGAGTGGAGTGAGGGCGACGAGTGGTCTTCGAGGTACTTCACTGACCTGTGGACCGGGCGCGAGGATGTGGTTGAGCGCGTCGCCGCCGAAGGCCGCGCGATGGGATTCCTCGACAGCCACACCGTCGGCGAAGCCATGTCGAAAACCGTCTGCACCCTTCCTGCCGACACCGAAGTGTCGTACGCGGCGCAACGTTTGCTGGAGGCCGGAGTGCAGCGCGCGATCGTTACGGACGCGAGCGGGTTCGTCGGAATCCTCTCCGCCACCGACATCCTCCGTGCCGTGGCGGAGCGCCGTCTGACCGTCAGGCAGATGGTGTTCGTCAAGTAGCGGCATCGGGCCGGTAGGGCAAAGGGCAGGTTCTGCGATGAGGCGCGCCGGGACAGATGCGACGAGCGCCTCAAGGTTCTGACGCGCCCAGGCGGCTCCTTATCGACGAGAGCGGCCACATCCCGATCGATCAGCGGGGCGCCGGCCGGTTCTCCATCTGATCTCGCGCCGCTACGGACGACGTCCTCGCGCAGCTCCAGCGGGACTACTCGTACCGGGCGCGGTTGCCCGCGTCGCGGTGTCCACGGCGCACTGGAGTACGGCTCGACGAGGTCGTCGTGCTGCCCGCTCCCCGTGGCGCGCCAGGGTTATCGGCTCGCGTGGGTGTCACGCGGCGAGACGATGAGCGCCAGCGGCACGTTGCGCCAGTTGCTCCAGCGCCCGAGCGTGCCGTCGGCGCGTCGCACGGCCATCTGGCTGGAGATGCCGCCGTCGAGGAGCATGGCACGCACACAGCCTAACGACTTCATGAACGCTGCCATCTCGGTGGCCGTCGGGCCCCAGGGCAGCGTCTCCGCCGCCTTGCCCAGGCCGTCAAAGCGCGTGAGGGCCACGATTACCGACCCGTCGGCCATGATGCCGATCGCGAGCCGGGAGTCGCGGTGCGTGAGGTTCACGCCGCGCCCCGCAGCCCGCAGTTCCCACGGCAGCTTGCCGTCCACCAGCAGGGCGGGGTAGGACTGGAAGGCCACGTGCGCCCGCGGGCGTACGCCGGCCAGCTCGCCGGGCATCACGAGGGCGGACCTGCCCGCCGCGTCCACGACGAACGCCATGCCGAGGGAACCCGTCCCGGGCGCCTGCGCTTCGACACCGTCGCGCACCAGCCAGCCCCAGGGGGATCCCCCGATGAACTGGCCCGCGTTGAACGCGGCGGTCGCCGAACCGGGCATGCTGTCCACGTTCCACGCCCCGCGAAGGCCGTAGTCCCGCGTGACGTCCTGCAGGGAGAAGCGCACCTGCGCCGGGTCGAAGCGGAGGGCAACCACCCGCACCTCGGCCAGCGGACCACGAGGCGCCATCGGCATCTCGCGCTCCCACACGCCGGGGCGCACGGGTTGCCACAGCAGCCCGGGCACCGCCAGTGCGAGGACGGCGCTCCCGATCACGTGACCTGCGCAATCAACGCCATCATCTCCTCGCACTTCTTCAGCATGTCCTGCACTTCATCCTGCGTGAAGTACCACACAGCGCTGCCCGAGCCGGGCATCTTCACGATCGGCGTGGAGGCGGGCTTCCACCCGCTCTTGATGGCCGTGCAGAAGGCGGCCAGGCGTTCCTTGTAGATGGCATACTGCCGCGGCGTCATTCCAGCCGCTGCAGGCGCCGGCGCCAGGAATGGCCCCATCTGCAGCGCCTCACCATCCGCTTCGGAAGCGGTCTGCGGCGCGACGGGCTCGACGTCGTCGCCCGTGTCCGGGCCGGCCGCGGCGGCGGCCTTCTCCTCGATTTCACGCAGGCGCTGCCCGCGCCAGTTGCCCGCGTACTTGCGTGGATCCTCACCGCACGCCTTGAGCACGAGGGCGCTTATTTCTTCGTTCATCTTCGCGATCGCGGCCTGCATCTGCGCCTGGGTCGCGTTTTCCGGGAGGTCGCCGATGCGCATGGCGACCTTCTGGCCCTCCGGCGTCATGGCCACGCCGCTGCTGCACGTCTGGTACTCCTCCTGTGTCTTGATCCCCGAGAGAAACTTCGTGAGGGCCGCGCGCTCGGAGATTTCGACGTTCAGGCCACGCTTGACGTACTCCATCGTCGCCGTGTTGATCGGGATCACGTCCGGGTTCTTGAGCGCTCCCGGCATCTCCTCCGCCTTTGCGGCCTCCGGACCCTTCACCGCCTCTTCCGCTTTCTTCCTGATCAATCCCCGGATCCCCTGGGCTTCGGACGGTCCGGCCGGGGCAGCCAGGAGGACGCCGAGTGCGAGAACAGCCAAGCCGCCTTTCTTCATTGTCGTGACCTCCGCGGAGAGTGACGCCGGCACCCGCGCCCACAGGTTGGCAGCAGGACACCTTGACGCACAAACGGGTCGTCACCCCTGGGATTCTCACGACTCCGCGCCATTGCCACGACGGTCCGGTGGCGCCGCCCTCGCGGAAAGGCGACGGCTTCGAGCAGCCGACGCTGCCGTACGACCACTGGCACACCGACGTCAGCTACGTCGACGCCGCCGGGACGTTCCACCACCTCTGCTCGCTCCTGGACGGCGCCAGCCGATACCTCCTGCACCGGGAACTCCGCGCAGATGACGACGCCAGAGGTCGAGATCGTGATTCAGCGCGCCCGCGAGCTGTACCCCCCGGCGCATCCCCGCATCATCTCCGACAACGGTCCCCCCTCCGTCGCTCGCGACTTCAAAGAGCTGATTCGCACCCGCAGCATGACGCACGTACGGACGTCGCCGTACTACCCGCAGTCGAATGGGAGGATCGAGCGTTGGCGCCAGACGCTCAGGGTCACCACGATTCGGCCGCATCGCCCGCCATCGGTGGAGGCGGCAAGGGTCCTCGTGGCGGCGTTCGTGACGTATTACAATCACCAGCGACTGCACAGCGCGAGCGGCTTTGTCACGCCAGCCGACGCGTTAGGCGGTCGCCGGACACCTTCGACTGCATCGAACGCTTCTACAATCTCACGCGGAGGCATTCCTCACTCAGCAACACAGTCTCATCGACTTCGAACGGCTGCCGTCAATAGCTTAACTCTCCGCCCACGAGTCCCGGTACGGCTCATGCTGTCTACGCGTCGCGCGGGCGAACGCATCGTCGAGGGAAGGGGACAAACCGAGCGACGCGTGTCTCGTCCTGCGCACCGCCACAGGCGCAGCTCATGGGTTGAAGCCGTACGACAGCGCGACGCTGAGGGCGCGCATGATCGGGACATCCGCGGCCGGGCCGAAGCGCGCCGAAGTCGCCGTCACCAACCGTCGTGACGTCGGATCAAGGTTGTCGAACCGTGACCAGGTGAGCGCGTTCCGGATCGCGACCTCGGCGTGCACCTCGGGGCCTCCCGGCGAGCGACGCAACGGCAGGGACACCGCAACTTCGCGCAGCCGGAGGTAAGCGGCATCTTGCACGTACACCGGCGCCTGCGCCTGGACCGACGCCGCGCGCGAAAGACCTCCGTCGGCGTCGTCCGAGAGGCCCAGGCGGTCCATGCGGTACTGATCCTCGTTAGGATACCTGACGCCGAAGATCCCGTCCACGGCCGTCGTCAGCCGCCAGCGTCGCCACCGGATCTCGTTATGCTGGGTCATCGCCATCGCGGGTGATCCATCGCCAATGATCTCCCACGTGCCACCTGGCAAGGTGTCGCGCCAGCCGTACGCCGTGATCGAGCGCCCCGGCAGCCGAGGGAGGATGGCGATGAGCGACCCGGTACCCGCTTGGCGGGCATGGTGCTCGACCGCGGTCGTACGGCTATGGGCCACCGATCCGGGAGGGAGACGGCGGTCTTCATACCGACCGTATAACGAAGCTGTAGAAAAACCCGGCGGCGGCTAGCGAGCGGCAGAGACTTTGCAGGGCGAGTGGTAGAAGCTAGAGGGTGGTCCGTCCCCCGTCGAGCAGAGGCGCCATGGCCCGCTACAAGCACAT